>NZ_VFUA01000001.1 GCF_006440735.1 Mesorhizobium sp. B2-7-1
TTGATGCCCATCTGGATGCCGTGTCTATTCATGGTTCGTCGCCAGCCAATTGATGTAAGGGGTCGAATGATGTCTGGGGAGCAGCCATAAAGCGGCGGCCAAGCCCGCGCAACCGCGCCGGGCCCGCCAAAAGCCGGTCTTCCGCTGGGCCAATCCAACGGCATGCGCGCCCAATAAAGCATCGCTATTGCCGAAGCGGATTTTGCTGCCTGGCCATGGATTCGCGACGACGCAACTTGACTGATTTGTTTGCATGGCCTGCCGGTTTCATGGCGCTCTTGTGCGCAGTTCAGGCATTTGCGGCAATTGCTTTTCAAACCTCCCGGGATTCGGTCATTTCCCTTGACCTCACAGGAATAATCGCCTTCGATGCGTTTCGTGAATGGGAGGCAGCGCATCGGCAACCGATGCGGGTCCGGGAGTGGGCCTTGAAGTGGGAGCTGCATTCACAAACGAAAAAAGATCAAGTGTCGCCTGGCAGCAGGGGCGCCTGTAACAGAAAAGGGTCTGTGGGTCATGAAACACATTGCAATCGGCATCCTTGGCGCCGCCGCGCTCGGGTTCATGGCGTCCGCCGCTTCGGCCGGCACGCTCGACACCGTGAAGCAGAAGGGCTTCATCCAGTGCGGCGTCTCGACCGGCCTCGCCGGCTTCTCGGCGCCGGACGACAAGGGTGACTGGAAAGGCATCGACGCGGACTTCTGTCGCGCCGTTGCGGCCGCTGTCTTCGGTGACGCATCCAAGGTCAAGTTCACGCCGCTCAGCGCCAAGGAGCGCTTCACCGCGCTGCAGTCGGGCGAGATCGACATCCTGTCGCGCAACACCACCTGGACCAGCAACCGCGACAGCGCGCTCGGCCTCGATTTCGTCGGCGTCACCTACTATGACGGCCAGGGCTTCATGATCAACGCCAAGAAGCTGCCGGGGGTGAACTCCGCGCTGCAGCTTTCGGGCGCCGCCGTCTGCGTGCAGAGCGGCACCACGACCGAGCTCAACCTCGCCGATTACTTCAAGAAGAACAAGATGGAGTACAACCCCGTCGTGTTCGAGAAGCTGGAAGAGGTCAACGCCGCCTATGACGCGGGCCGCTGCGACGCTTACACCACCGACCAGTCCGGCCTTTACGGCATCCGTCTGACGCTCTCTTCGCCGGCCGACCACGTCGTGCTGCCCGAGATCATCTCCAAGGAGCCGCTCGGCCCGGCCGTGCGCCAGGGCGACGACCAGTGGGCGCATATCGCGCGCTGGACCTATTTCGCGCTGCTCAACGCCGAGGAAGCCGGCATCACGCAGGCCAATGTCGACGAGATGAAGACGTCGACCGATCCCAACATCCAGCGTATTCTCGGCACTGAGCCCGACGGCAAGTACGGCGCCGATCTCGGCCTTTCCAACGACTGGGTTGTCAACATCGTCAAGGCTGTCGGCAACTACGGCGAAATGTTCGAACGCAATGTCGGCTCGGGCAGCCCGCTCAAGATCGCGCGCGGCATCAACGCGCTGTGGACCAAGGGCGGCCTGCAATACGGCCCGCCGATCCGCTGATTGAAACGTGATCCGGGAGGCAGGTCGTCTGCCTCCTGGTTTCTCTTTTCAGGGGACGGTCCATGGCTTCGCAAGAAATCCTTCGCGAGGAGCCGAGTCGCGGCTCCTTCATCAATGACCCGAGAATACGCAGCCTGTTCTTTCAGACGCTGGTCATCATCCTGGTGTTCGGCTCGATCTGGTGGATCGTCGACAACGTCATCGACAATCTACGGCGCCTGCACATCGCCTCGGGCTTCGGCTTCCTCAAGAGCAGGGCCGGCTTCGACATCTCCGACACGCCGATCGCCTACACGTCGGACTCGACCTATTTCCGGGCGCTCGTCGTCGGCCTGCTCAACACGATCATCGTCGCGGTCGCCGGCATCGTCCTTGCCACCGTCGTCGGCTTCGCGGTCGGCATCGGCCGCTTGTCGCAAAACTGGCTGATCCGCAAGATCTGCACGGTCTATGTCGAGATATTCCGCAACATCCCGCCGCTGCTGGTCATTTTCTTCTGGTACTCCGGGGTGCTGGCCGTGCTTCCGGCGCCGCGCGAGAGCATCCATCTGCCTTTCGGTTCCTTCCTCAACCAGCGTGGTTTCTATTTGCCGCGCGCTATCTGGGGGGACGGTTCCTGGCTGATCGGCGTCGCATTGCTGCTCGCCATCGCAATGGCCTGGTTCGTCGCCCACAGGGCGCGACAGCGGCAGAGGGCGACCGGCCAGCAATTCCCGGTCTTCTGGACGTCGGTCGCTCTCATCGTGGGACTGCCGGTGCTCGCTTTCCTGCTCAGCGGCATGCCGCTTACCTTCGATTTCCCGAAACAGTCGACCTTCAACCTGACCGGCGGTTTCTGGATCAAGCCGGAGTTCCTGTCGCTGCTCCTGGCGCTTTCCTTCTACACCGCCGCGTTCATCGCCGAGATCGTGCGCGCCGGCATCAGGGGCGTAAGCAAGGGCCAGAGTGAAGCAGCCGGCGCGCTCGGCCTGCGCTCAGGCCCGATCCTGCGCCTGGTGGTTGTCCCGCAGGCGATGCGCATCGTCATCCCGCCGCTGACCAGCCAGTATCTCAATCTGACCAAGAACTCCTCGCTGGCGATCGCCATCGGCTATCCCGATCTGACGGCCACGGCCGGCACGGTGCTGAACCAGACCGGACAGGCGGTGGAAGGCGTGTTCATCATGATGATCGCCTATCTGGTGCTGAGCCTGGTGACATCCTTTGTCATGAACATCGTCAACGCCAGAATGGCGCTGGTGGAGAGGTAAGGCCATGCAGGAACACGATATGTCCTGGGTGCGCACCGAGATGACGCTCGCGCAGCCGGCGCCTGCCGGTGAGCGCGGCGCCATCGCCTGGGTGCGCAAGAACCTGATCGGTTCGGTTGGCGACGCCGTCCTCACCGTCCTCGGTATCGCCATTGTGCTGTGGATCGTGCCGCAGGTCGTCAACTGGGCCTTCATCAACGCGCAGTGGACCGGGCCGGACCGCTCGGTCTGCGCCACGGCCGCGCAGGGCGGCATCCAGCCCGACGGCTGGACCGGCGCCTGCTGGGCCTTCGTCAACGCCAAGTTCGGCCAGTTCATGTTCGGCACCTATCCGATCGAGGAGCGCTGGCGGCCGATTCTGGTCGCCATCCTGTTCGTGGTGCTGCTGGTGCCGATGCTGATCCCGCGCGTGCCGCGCAAGGGGTTGAACGCCATCCTGCTGTTCGTGGCGCTGCCGATCGTCGCCTTCTTCCTGCTGGTCGGCGGTGCCTTCGGCCTGGAGCATGTCGAGACCGCGCGTTGGGGCGGACTTCTCATCACGCTCAGCCTCTCCTTCGTCGGCATCGCCGTGTCGCTGCCGATGGGCATCGTGCTGGCGCTCGGGCGCCGTTCGAAGATGCCGATCGTCAAGTGGCTGTGCATCGTCTTCATCGAGATGGTGCGCGGCATTCCGTTGATCACGGTGCTGTTCTTCGCCAGCGTCATGCTGCCGTTGTTCCTTCCCGAGGGTGTCACGTTCGACAAGTATCTGCGGGCGCTGATCGGCGTCTCGCTGTTTGCCGCCGCCTATATGGCCGAGGTGATCCGCGGCGGCCTGCAGGCGATCCCGAAGGGCCAGTATGAGGGCGCCGATTCGCTCGGCCTCGGCTATTGGCAGAAGATGAGCCTGATCGTGCTGCCGCAGGCGTTGAAGCTGGTCATCCCCGGTATCGTCAACACCTTCATCGGTATGTTTAAGGACACCAGTCTGGTGCTGATCATCTCGATGTTCGACCTGCTCGGCGTGGTGAAGCAGAATTTCGCTGATCCGAACTGGGCGACGCCGCAGACCCCCAAGTCGGGCCTGATCTTTGCCGCTTTCGTGTTCTGGCTGTTCTGCTTCGGCATGTCGCGCTATTCGATGTATACTGAACGCCGGCTCGACACCGGTTACAAACGCTGATGCATGTCGCGTGACGGTGCGCATCTAGTCAAAAGATAAAAAGGGGAAATTGGTCATGTCATCAGAAAACGCCGTCAGCGCGGAAGACCTCAAGGTCAATGCCGGAAAGATGCATGTCTCGACCACCGATGTCGCCATCGACATCGTCGGCATGCACAAATGGTATGGCGAGTTTCACGTGCTGAAGGACATCAACCTCAAGGTGATGCGCGGCGAGCGCATCGTCATTTGCGGTCCGTCCGGCTCCGGCAAGTCGACCATGATCCGCTGCATCAACCGGCTGGAGGAACACCAGAAGGGCAAGATCATCGTCGACGGAAAGGAGCTCACCAACGATCTGAAGAAGATCGACGAGGTGCGCCGCGAGGTCGGCATGGTGTTCCAGCACTTCAACCTGTTCCCGCATATGACCATCTTGGAGAACTGCACGCTGGCGCCGATCTGGGTGCGCAAGATGCCGAAGAAGCAGGCGGAAGAGATCGCCATGCATTTCCTCAAGCGCGTCAAGATCCCGGAACAGGCCAACAAATATCCTGGACAGCTCTCCGGCGGCCAGCAGCAGCGCGTGGCGATCGCCCGCTCGCTCTGCATGAACCCGCGCATCATGCTGTTCGACGAGCCGACCTCGGCGCTCGATCCGGAGATGATCAAGGAGGTACTGGAGACGATGGTGGGGCTGGCGGAAGAGGGCATGACTATGCTGTGCGTCACCCACGAGATGGGCTTTGCCCGCAAGGTCGCCAACCGCGTGATCTTCATGGATCAGGGCCAGATCGTCGAGCAGAACACGCCGGCCGAGTTCTTCGACCATCCGCGCCATGAGCGCACGAAGCTGTTCCTCAGCCAGATCCTGCACTGAGGCGGCGCGCCTCCGCTTCGTCATGTATGGGCGGAGCAAGGAGCGAAGCGACGCGGCGCAGACCCTGGAATCCATGCCGTGACATCGAGGCGTTGCCGCGGTTCAGAATTCCACACCGTTGCGCTTGCGGCAGGGGTGGGGGCGTGGGTCCTCGGCTGAAGCCGAGGATGACGAAGTCACGAACGGCTTCAGCCAATCTCGAAAGCTGCGGCAAATGCGGCCGACTTATCGCGCCTGATGCGAAAATTCCTGCGATATCTGGCAATGCTCGTAGGAGCGGTGCTGCTCGCCGCCGCGCTCGGCACGCTGGTGCCGCGCCCTCTCTGGCCTGCGACGATGGCCGAAGGCGAGGGGACGCGGCACATATTGGTGCTGAAGAACCCGATCCACACCGACATCGCCGTGCCCCTCGACGACGGCGTGCGCCGGCGATTTGCCTTCCTCGCCGATGCCGGCCTGCCGATCGAAGCGCCGGAGGCGCGCTATATCGTTTTCGGCTGGGGTGGCCGCGCCTTCTATCTGGAGACGCCGACCTGGTCGCAACTGAAGGCCGCGCCGGTGGTGAAAGCGCTGACGCTCGATGCCTCTGTGATGCATGTCGATATCGCGGGAGCGATCAAGGAGCCACATCCGGATGTCGCCGATTTCGACATCGACGAGACGCATTTTGCAGCGCTGCTCGACTATATCGCGGAGAGCTTCCAGCAGGGGCCCGCCGGGCCTGTGGTCATCGAGGATGCGGGCTATTCAACCTATGACCGTTTCTACGAAGCCAACGGTCATTTCAACGCGCTGGTCGGCTGCAACACCTGGACGGCGGCTGGGCTGCGCGTTGCCGGCCTTCGCACGGGATGGTGGAACCCGCTGCCGGTTTCGCTGTGGTGGTCGATGGGGTTGTATGATTAGCGCTCGTCTAGGCGAGCGCCGAGTTCCGTCACACCCCTCTCTGGCCTGCAGGAAAGAGGGGGGTGCTGTCCCGCCGGCCTATCCGGCCACCAGACGCGCTACCGCCGCACGACCTTCTGCTCCTCCCACCCGTAGAGCCAGTCCAGATCCGCCGCGAGCTTCTCCGCCGGCCGAGCTGCGAGCACCAGGTTGCGGGCGATCGCCACCGGTCCCCAGGCGTGCCAGGCCAAACGGTTCAGCGCACCGCGTTTCAGCACTCGTTCGACGCGCGGCCGCCTGAGATTCTCCCAGATGGTCAGGCTCTGCCTGGGATCGCCAGGAAAATCGGCGACCAGATCGGCAAGCATCGCGGCGTCCTCGATCCCCATGGCCGCGCCCTGCGCGGCGAAGGGTGTCATGGCATGCGCGGCGTCGCCGATCAGCGCGATGCCTTCCGGCATCGTCCAGCGGCGCTGCTCGACCGTGTGGATGGGGAAAGCCGTCCAGGGGCCGGCGAGCGCCACCAGCCTCGACAATGTTGCCGCCGTGCCGCGCACGGCCCCTGAGAGGATGGCGGGGTCGGCATGGCCGGACCAGTCTTCGGCGATGCGCTCGCCCTTGGTGAAGGCGGCAAGGTTGAAGGCGCTGCCCTTGCTCACCGGATAGGCGACCATATGGAAGCCGGGATGCAGGAAGGTGGTGACGCAGTCGGCAGCGCCGATTTGCATAAAGACCTGGCCGGCGGCGCTTTCCGCCGGGATCGTCGCGCGCCAGGCGAGTTCGCCCGAAAAGCGGCTTGCCGCAAAGCCGGCCGTCCGGGCAAGCTCGGCGCGGACCGAGGACCACACGCCGTCCGCTCCGACCACCAGGCCGCCCGTGACATGCGTCGTTTCGCCCTCGGTCTCGACAGTCGCGGTTACGCTTTGCGGGTCGGCGGCGATGCCGGTCACCCGCGCCCCGGTAACGAGCTCTACATCTGGCCGGTTTGCCGCCGCAACCATCAGCGCCGCCTGCAGGTCGGCGCGGTGCGCCACCAGATAGGGCGCGCCCCAACGGCTTTCACCAGCCTCCCCAAGCGGCACGCGCGCCAGCTCACGCAGGCTACTTGCGTCCTTCAGCACCACCGCTTCCGGCCGGATCGCGTCGGCCAGCAGGCGATCGAGCACGCCGAGCCGGCGCAGGATACGGGTCGCATTGGGGGAAAGCTGGAGCCCGGCGCCGGCCGCTTCGAGCTGCTTGGCCTGCTCCAACAGCGTTACCGGGAAGCCACGCGTCGAGAAAGCGATCGCCGCCGTCAGGCCGGCGATGCCAGCCCCGGCGATAATGATTTGCCGGGACCGTGTTTCAGCCATGGTTGGGAAAAAGGGTCAGGCGGCCTGATCGACATAGAGGCAGCCGGCCGGCTGCGTTTCCGTCGCCTTCAGCGACGGCGAATAGCGGTAGAGCGTCGAGCAGTAGGGACAGACCTTTTCATTGTCGTCGCCCATATCGAGGAACACATGCGGGTGGTCGAAAGGCGGGTTGGCGCCGGTGCACATGAATTCCTTGACGCCGATCTCGATGACCGGATGGCCCGCGTCGTTCTGGAAATGGGGGATGCTGCCGCCTGCCATCGTCGTCTCCAATTGGGTTTGGCCAGTGGTGTGACTAGCCTGCATCTGGAGCATAACAGGCCAGTTTGCAAGATCGATGAAATCAAACTGTCGCAAAAGCCTGGCAGAGGATAAGTTGAGCCGGTTAAGCGCATGCGGCTGGGCGCGGAGCGATTCCGTGACGATCATGCGTCACAAACAAATGTTAGAGCGTCGCTGAACGGCAATATGCGGCGCTCCCAGAAAGTTGCGGGCAGAGCGGGAAACCATGAACGAACTGAAGCCTGTACTGAGCGAGTTCATCACCGTCGAGGCGGCCAGCCCGGACGGCGGCAATCCCGACCGTTTCGTCAATCGCGAGTTCTCCTGGCTGCAATTCAACCGCCGCGTGCTGGAGGAATCGCTGAACGAGCATCATCCGCTGCTCGAACGCGTCCGCTTCCTGTCGATCTCGGCCGCCAATCTCGATGAATTCTTCATGGTCCGCGTCGCCGGCCTCGCCGGCCAGGTGCGCGAGGGCATCGCCCTGAAAAGCCCGGACGGCCGCACCCCCGAGCAGCAGCTCGAGCAGCTGCTGCGCGAGGTCGAACGCCTGCAGGAGGACCAGCAGAAGAGCCTGTCGACGCTGATGACCCTGCTCAACAAGGAGGGCATCGAAAGCATCACCCGCGATGCGCTCACCAAGGAAGAGAGGGCCTGGCTTGAAGACCATTTCCAGGAGCAGGTCTTCCCGGTGCTGACGCCGCTGTCGATCGACCCGGCGCATCCGTTCCCGTTCATCCCCAATCTCGGCTTCTCGATCGCGCTGCAGCTGCGCCATCGCAAGAATGGCGAGGCGATGAGCGCGCTCTTGCGCCTGCCGGTGGCACTCAAGCGTTTCATCCGCTTGCCCGACCGCAAGCACCATGTCCGCTTCATCCCGCTGGAGGAAGCAGTCGGCATCTATATCGGCAAGCTCTTCCCCGGCTACGAGGTCAAGGGCTCGGGCACGTTCCGCATCATCCGCGACAGCGATATCGAGGTCGAGGAAGAGTCCGAAGACCTGGTGCGCCTGTTCGAGACGGCGCTGAAGCGGCGGCGCCGCGGTTCGGTGATCCGCATCGAATTCGACACGCTGATGCCTGCCGAATTGCGCGATTTCGTCGCCGGCGAGCTCGGCGTCTCGTCGAGCCGCATCAGCGTGCTCACCGGCCCGCTGGCGCTCAACCAGATCTCCGAGATCGTCGCCATTCCGCGCGACGACCTGAAATTCACGCCCTACAATCCGCGCTTCCCCGAGCGCATCCGCGAGCATGGCGGCGATTGCCTGGCCGCCATCCGCGAGAAGGACATCGTCGTCCACCACCCTTACGAATCCTTCGACGTGGTGGTGCAGTTCCTGCGCCAGGCCGCGGCCGATTCCGAAGTGGTGGCGATCAAGCAGACGCTCTACCGCACCTCCAACGACAGCCCGATCGTGCGCGCGCTGATCGATGCCGCCGAGGCCGGCAAGTCGGTGACGGCGCTTGTCGAGCTCAAGGCGCGGTTCGACGAGGAGGCCAACATCCGCTGGGCGCGCGACCTCGAACGCGCCGGCGTCCAGGTCGTGTTCGGCTTCCTGGAGCTCAAGACCCACGCCAAGATGTCGCTGGTGGTGCGCCGCGAGGACGGCAAGCTGCGCAATTACGTGCATCTCGGCACCGGCAATTACCATCCGGTCACCGCGCGCATCTACACCGACCTGTCCTTCTTCACCACCGATCCGACCATCGCGCGCGATGTCGCGCAGGTCTTCAACTTCATCACCGGCTATGCCGAGCCGGCCGAGGAAATGCGCCTTGCGGTGTCGCCCTTCACGCTGCGCAATCGCATCCTGAAGCATATCTCGGAGGAGATCGTCCATGCCCGCGAGGGCCGGCCGGCCCGCATCTGGATGAAGATGAACGCGCTGGTCGATCCGACCATCATCGACGCGCTTTATGACGCCAGCCGCGCCGGCGTCGAGATCGACCTCGTCGTGCGCGGCATCTGCTGCCTCAGGCCGCAGGTGCCGGGCCTCTCCGAGAACATAAGGGTGAAATCGATCGTCGGCCGTTTCCTCGAGCACAGCCGCATCTTCTGCTTCGGCAACGGCCACGGCCTGCCGTCGGACGAGGCGGTCGTCTACATCTCGTCGGCCGACATGATGCCGCGCAATCTCGACCGCCGCGTCGAGACCCTGGTGCCCATCACCAATCCAACTGTGCATGAACAGGTGCTTGGCCAGATCATGCTGGGCAACATCATGGACAACCAGCAAAGTTTCGACGTATTGGCTGACGGGACCTCCCGGCGCGTTGTGCTGGAGGAGGGCGAAGAGCCGTTCAACGCGCAGGAATATTTCATGACCAATCCGAGCCTCTCCGGACGGGGTGACGCGCTGAAGTCGCATGCGCCCAAGCGCATCGCCCAGTTCAAGCGCCGCAAGAAGAACGGCGCCGCGTGATCGCAGTTTCCCAGGGCCGGCTTCAGGACCGGCGGCCGCTGTCGATCATCGACATCGGATCGAACTCGATCCGCCTTGTCGTCTATGAGGGGCTGGCGCGCTCGCCCACGCTGCTGTTCAACGAAAAGATGCTGGCTGGCCTCGGCCGCGGCATCGTTTCGACGGGCAGGCTCGACCCCGAGGCGGTGACGCGCTCGATGGAGGAATTCCGCCGGTTCCGCGCGCTGTCCGACCAGGCGGGCGCCGAGCACATGTATGTGCTGGCCACCGCCGCCGCGCGCGAGGCAGGCAACGGTCCTGATTTCATCCATCGCGCCGAGGACGTTCTGAAGACCGAGATCCGCGTGCTCACCGGTCGTCAGGAAGCCTATTATTCGGCGCTCGGCGTCATATCCGGCTTCCATCCGGCCAACGGCATCGCAGGCGACCTAGGCGGCGGCAGCCTGGAGCTGATCGACATCAATCGCGAAGCGATCGGCGATGGCATCACGCTGCCGCTCGGCGGCTTGCGCCTGCAGGACATGGCCAGGAACTCGCTTGTCCAGGCGCAGAAGATCGCGCGCCAGGAGCTGGCGCGGGCAAAGCTGCTCAAAAGCGGACAGGGCAGGGTCTTCTATGCTGTCGGCGGCACCTGGCGAAACCTCGCCAGGCTGCATATGGAGATGACCAACTACCCGCTCGGCGTCATGCATCACTATGAGATTTCAGCCGACAGCGCGCAGGCTTTCCTGAAGCAGGTGGCCAAGGGCGAGGTCGAGAAGGTGAGGGGCATCGAGGGCGTCTCCAAGAACCGCCGCTCGCTGCTGCCCTACGGCGCCGTCGTGCTGCAGGAGATCATGACGGCAATGCAGCCCTCGAAGATCGTCGTCTCGGCGCAGGGCGTGCGCGAAGGCTTCCTCTATTCGCTGCTCGACGCCGACGAGCAGAAATCCGATCCGCTGATCTCGGCGGCCGAGGAACTGGCGCTCTTGCGTTCGCGCTCGGTGCACCACGCGCATGACCTGGTCGAATGGACCGGCAAGGCGTTCAAGGCCTTTGGCATCGACGAGACGGAAGACGAGGCGCGCTACCGCCATGCCGCCTGCCTGCTCGCCGATATCGGCTGGCGCGCGCATCCCGAATATCGCGGCAGGCAGTCGCTCAACATCATCGCGCATGCCTCCTTCATCGGCGTCGACCACCCTGGCCGCGCCTATCTGGCCTTGGCCAACGCCTATCGCCATGACGGCATCTTCAACGACGGCATCGCGCCCGAGATCAAGGCGCTGGCACCGCCCAGGCTGCTCGAGCGGGCCCGCGTGCTGGCGGCGATGATGCGCGTGGTCTACCTGCTGACCGCGGCAATGCCCGGCGTGATGCCTAGGCTCAAATGGGAAAGCCGCGGCAACGGCGCGCTGGCGCTGGTGCTGCCGGCCTCGCTCGCCGATCTTTACGGAGAGCGCCCGGCTGGCCGCCTGGCACAGCTCGCGCGCATCACCAACCGCCGCCTGGTGCTGGCGGTCGAAGGGGGCCCGAGCGTTTCGGTGAAATAGGGTCGGGCTTAAGTCACTTCGGCACCGATGCCGAAGCCGCGCCCGTCGGCCGACCATGCGCCGGCGCCGGCCATGGCGAGCGCAAGGAAACCGCCGGCAATGGCGATATCCTTCATCAGCATCTGCTGGTGCAGGAAGGCGAGGCTCGCATCCTCGCCGCCCTGGCCGTAATGGCCGATGAAACCTGCAACCACACAGAAAGCCGCAAGCAAAAGCGCCACGACCCGCGTCTGGAAACCGACAAGGATCAGAAGCCCGGCAATCAGCTCGAACAGGCCGGTGCCCCAGGCCGCCAAAGTCGGCAGCGGCACGCCGAGACCGGTGAAATAGTTGATCGTGCCGCCGATGTTGGTGAGCGCCTGGAAGCCCGACGGCACGAAGAGCGCGGCAAGAAGGAGCCGCGAGACCAGAAGCAACGCGTTGCGAAACATGGCCACCTCCCTTGCCGTCAGCCGATGCAGTTTACGCCTGCATTGGAAAACGAAAAAGCGGCGCGGAAAATTCCGCGCCGCTTCAGTTGGGATCTTGGGAGGCAAAGATCAGGCGCGCTTGGCGTCGATCGAATAGGCGCCGGCGCCGGAAGAGGCGAGCAGGATGAAGCCGCCAGTGATGGCCAGGTTCTTGAGGAACTGGATCATCTGCATCTGGTCGGCCCAGCCGGTGTGCGCGACCAGCCCGGTGGCGATCGTGAAGATCGCGAGCACCCAGGCGGCGATGCGGGTCTGGAAGCCTACGAGGATGGCAAGGCCGCCAAGCAGCTCGATCAGGCCGACGACGATAGCGGTGACGGTCGGCGCCGGGAGGCCGAGAGCGCCAAAATAGCCGGCAGTGCCGGAAATGGCGGTGAGCTTGCCGAAGCCGGAAAGCAGGAAGATGACGGAAAGCAGGATGCGGCCGAGCAGGATCGTGGTGGAGCTGTTGGACGCTGCGCCGTTGCCGGCGACGGAAGAGTTGATGGACATGGCGGTTCTCCGAACGGGTTGAATGGTCCGTCAGATAGACGATGAGGACTGTTCACCAAAAGCCACCTATGCGGCGACACATTGTTCACAGAACCTATGTCCTACTGTTCTGGGGCGGCGCGAAATTCATGTCGGCGAACTGGGCACGAGGAGCAAATTGTGCTGCCGCAAAATCCCTGGGGCTTCGTCATCCACGGGCGAAGCAAGGAGCGAAGCGACGCGGCGCAGACCCGAGGATCCATTCCGTGACTTCAAAGCCGCCGCTGCGGTGCAGATTCTGCTCTGCTGTGCTCATGCCCGAAGTAACGGCATGCATTCCAGGGTCTCCGCGACGGAGATTCGCCCTGGAATGACGACCTCGCAGGCCTTCCGGCGTCGAGACCTACCCCGGATGCGTCATGTCCTCGGGGCGCACCAGCCGGTCGTAATCGGCTTCGCTGACCAGCCCGGTGGCAAGAGCCTCCTCGCGCAAGGTGGTGCCGTTCTTGTGCGCGGTCTTGGCGATCTTGGCGGCGTTGTCGTAGCCGATGGTGGGCGCAAGCGCCGTCACCAGCATCAGCGAGCGCTCGAGCGCCGCCTTGATATTATCCTCACGCGCCTCGATGCCGACCACGCAATTGTCGGTGAAGGAGACGGAGGCATCGGCCAGCAGCTGTACCGACTGCAGGAAGTTGTAGGCCATCAGCGGGTTGTAGACGTTGAGCTCGAAATGGCCTTGGCTGCCGGCGAAGGTGAGCGCTGCATTGTTGCCGAACACCTGCACGCAAACCTGCGTCAGCGCCTCGCACTGGGTCGGGTTGACCTTGCCCGGCATGATCGATGAGCCCGGCTCGTTCTCCGGCAGCGACAGCTCGCCGAGACCAGAGCGCGGGCCGGAGCCGAGCAGGCGGATGTCGTTGGCGATCTTGAAGAGGGCCCCAGCCGCCGCGTTGATCGCGCCGTGCGAAAAGACCATGGAATCGTGCGCGGCGAGCGCCTCGAACTTGTTCGGCGCGGTGACGAAGGCGATGCCGGTGATCGAGGCGATGCGGTCCGCCACCTTTTCCGCGAAGCCGACCGGCGCGTTGAGGCCGGTGCCGACGGCGGTGCCGCCTTGCGCCAGTTCCTGCAGGCCCGGCAGCGTGAGCTCGATGCGCTTGATCGACGAGGCGACCTGCGCGGCATAGCCGGAAAATTCCTGGCCAAGGGTCAGCGGCGTGGCGTCTTGCGTGTGGGTGCGGCCGATCTTGATGATGTGGTTGAAGGCACGCGCCTTGGCGTCGAGCGCCTTGTGCAGATGATGCAGGGCAGGGATCAGATGGTGCACGACCCGCTCGGCGCAGGCGACATGCATGGCCGTCGGATAAGTGTCGTTGGACGACTGGCTCATATTGACGTGGTCGTTGGGGTGCACCGGCTTCTTCGAGCCCATCACGCCGCCGAGCATCTCGATCGCCCGGTTGGAGATCACCTCATTGGCGTTCATGTTGGACTGCGTGCCGGAGCCCGTCTGCCAGACGACCAGCGGGAAATGATCGTTGAGCTTGCCGTCGATGACTTCCTGCGCGGCGTCGACGATCGCCTTGCCGACGGCGGGATCGAGCCGCTTCATCTCCATGTTGACCTCGGCCGCCGCCCGCTTGACGACCCCCAGCGCGCGCACGATCGAAGCCGGCTGCTTTTCCCAGCCGATCTTGAAATTGCCCAGCGAACGCTGCGCCTGCGCGCCCCAATAGCGGTCGGCCGCCACCTCGATGGGGCCGAACGTATCGGTTTCGGTTCTGGTCTTTTCAGCGCTCACGGGAAATCTCCGGTCTGTCGATTTGGGCAAGGG
Source organism: Mesorhizobium sp. B2-7-1 (assembly GCF_006440735.1). Taxonomy (GTDB): domain Bacteria; phylum Pseudomonadota; class Alphaproteobacteria; order Rhizobiales; family Rhizobiaceae; genus Mesorhizobium. The sequence continues at coordinate 14,065 of NZ_VFUA01000001.1, forward strand.
CGTATCGCGTTGCACAAACGGCATCAAGCGGAGATTGCGGGCGGGAAAGATGCAAATCGGTTGAAGGCAAGGCCATCTCCCCCACAAGGGGAGATCAGCCAATCATAGGCGGCCCGACAATGTCGATGCCGTTCTCGGCGCACAGTCTCGTCAGCATCTCGATCATCTCCGGTGTCGGCACCGCCGCCGGCGGCAACTCGGCTCGCTCCGCCGGGCGGCTGGCCTTGCGCACCATCGTCTCGAAATCCGAACCGCGCGTCACTGTGAGCGTGTGCGCGCCTTCGGCAGACTCGACCCTGTAAGCGTGCGGCAGGCCTTTCGGCGCGAGCACCGTTTCGCCGGCGCCGGCAATCCGCTCACGCCCGTCGACGACGAAACGTATCCGTCCTTCGAGGATATGAAACACCTCGTCCTCATTGCGGTGCACGTGCAGCGGCGCGGAATCACCGTAGGGCTGGCGATGTTCGATGACACAGATGCCATCCTCGCCGTCGGCCGACGAAACCTGGATGGCGACGAGCGTGTTGTTGAACCAGAGGAGCTCCTTGCCTGCGACGGTCGTATTGATCATTGTCATCACTGCTCTCCTTTGTTGAGCGCCGACGAAACGGTTTCGACGGTGACCTAAGCAAGGACGAGCCGGTGATGGAAATCGAATGATCGTATAGGGCGGATTGATGCGATGAATTTGAACGCGCTCGACCTCAATCTGGTGCGAGTGCTCGACGCGCTTCTGCGCGAGAAGAGCGTGACGCGCGCCGGCGAGCAGATCGGCCTCAGCCAGCCGGCGGTGAGTGCGGCGCTCAACCGCCTGCGCCATGCGTTGAACGACCAGCTCTTCGTGCGGCGCGGCAACGACATGGTGCCGACGCCGCGGGCCGAAAGCCTGGCCGAGCCGGTGCGCGCGGCGCTGCGCGAGATCGAGCGTGCTTTTCAGCCGGCGACCGATTTCGATCCGGCAAGGCTGGAACGGACCTTCACCCTCATGGGCGCCGATTTCTTCTCCATGCTCCTGATGCCGCCCTTTGCTGCCCGCATTGCGGCGGTGGCGCCCGGTATATCGTTCCGCTTCCTCGACAGCGCCATCGGCGACGTCTCGAAACTGCTGCAGGAAGATCGCATTGACCTGGCGCTGGAGCGCCCGCTGGAGGTCGCGGAGTGGGTCTCGAGCGTGGCGCTGTTCGGCTCACCGTTCGCCATCATCGCGGCGAAGGACAATGGCGCGCTCGGCCAGGCGGGCATCGTCGAAGGCGAAGAGGTGCCGCTCGAACTCTTCTGCGCGCTGCCGCACGCATTGCGCTCCATCGACGGCTCGATGTCGGGATTCACCGACGATGCGCTGGGCAGAATGGGCCGGACGCGCCGCGTCACGCTCGCCTTGCCGCATTTCCAGGCCGTCGCTCTGGCCGTGGCGGGCGGACCGTATCTGGCCGCCGTCCCGACACAGTTCGCGGTTGCGGCGGCAAAATCCTTGCCGCTCGGTATCTATAGAGCGCCGATCTCGATCCCATCGCCGGCCGTGAGGATGTACTGGCACGCGCGCCGCGACGATGAGCCACCGCATTGCTGGATCCGCGAGCAGATACTCGATGAGGTCGGAAAACTCGGGTTCAAGGACTGGGACGACCCCTCGAGCGCTCACCCGGCGGTATAGCCGCCATCCACCGCGAATATGCCGCCGCTGGTCCAGGCGGCCTCGTCGCTGGCGAGATGGACCGCCATGCCCGCAACATCCGAGGGGCGGCCGATGCGGCCGAGCGGGTAGCTGTGCTCGACATAGGCCTTGAGCTCGGCTTGCGCTTCGGCCGGCAGGTTGACGATCGATTTGCGCCGCATGGCGGTGTCGATGGTGCCGGGCGCGATGGCGTTGACGCGGATGCCGCGCGGGCCAAGCTCGAAGGCGAGCGACTTGGTCAGCGAGTTCAGCGCGCCTTTCGACAGCGAATAGAGGCTCGACGGCCGCTTGGGGATCATCTTGTTGGCGAAGTAGGACGAGATGTTGATGACCGAAGCGCCGGCGCTCAGATGCGGCAGCAGCCGCTGGGTGAGGAAGAACGCCGCTGTCACGTTGAGCGCGAAGGAATTCTGGAACTGCTCCGCGCTCACCGTCTCGAACGGCACCAGATAGGCGACGCCCGCGTTGTTGACGAGGATGTCGAGCGGCCGGCCGGATTGCCCGACATGGGAGGCAACCGCATCGACGCCGGCGCTGGTGGCGAGATCGGCCGAGAGCGTTTCGAGCGAGGCGCTGCCTTTCGCATGCCCCGCTATCGTTTCGCGCGCGGCTTGCAGCTTGGCGGCGTCGCGTCCGACGATCAAAAGGTCGGCGCCTTCGCGGGCAAAGGCTTCGGCAATCGCCAGGCCGATGCCGTCCGAACCGCCGGTGACCAGCGCCCGCTTGCCTTGAAGTCGCATCGCCATGCTCCTGCAATTGAAGCGGCAATGCAGCGCCGCACGGCTCAGGCGGTCAAGCCGGGGGCCTATCGCTCGGTATGAACTTTATCCGGCGGAGGCCAGCCCGACGGGCGACGGCTGGCGCAGGGCCAGCCGGCCCGCGACGAAGTCCTTGACCTGGCGCACCGCCTGGTCGCGCGTGACGCTGCCCGGCTGCAGGCCGAGCCTGAGCCACAGACCGTCGATCAGCGCGGTGACGCCGAGCACGATCTCCTCAGCCAGTTCCGGCGAAGCAAGGCCGCGCAGGCCGGACAAAAGGTTCGAGCGCATGCGCGCGTGGATCACCCTCTGGATGCGCGCGAGCTTCTCGTCGCGCGGCACCTCGGCGCAGAGCGACAGCCATGCATGGCAGAGCGGCGGCAGGAACAGGTGCTCCTCGAAATTGCCCTCGATCACCGCGTCCAGCCGTTCCATCGGCGTCCGCGCCCGCTGCAGCCGCGCGACCACGGCGTGGCAGAGCACGGCGTTGGCCTCGCGCATGGCGTGCTCGAACAGCTCCTGCTTGTTGCGGAAATAATGCAGCACGATGCCCTTCGAGGCGCCGGCCTGGGCCGCGACCTTTTCCAGCGTCGCGCCGGCGATGCCTTCGCGCTCCAGAACGGCGAAGGCCGCCTGACGCAACTCCTTGCGGCGTATGTCGCTGAGGCGCGTGAGTTTCACTGGATCGATCCATGCATGGCGAATCCATGTTGACATTTTCGTCCGCTCAGATCAACAATTGACCAATGGGACAATAAGTCGACCAAAAGGTCAATTTAACGATAAGGGGAACCGGAATGTTGCGCATGCTTGCGAATGGCGTCTGTGTCGCGGCCCTGATACTGGCTTCCCAGGCGGCCTGGGCCGCCGAGGCCGAGAGCTGTAAAGCGGTTCGCATGGCCGAGCCCGGCTGGAACGATCTCGCGTTCACCACCGGCGTGGCCAAGGTGCTGCTCCAGGCGCTCGGCTACGAGCCGCAGAGCGAGGTGCTGGGCATCAACGTCATCTATGAAGGCTTGAAGAACAAAGACCTCGACCTGTTCCTCGGTTACTGGGACCCGGCCATGGTCACCTACTACGAGCCCTACAAGAAGGACGGCTCCATCGAGAATGTGCGCGTCAATCTGGTAGGCGCCAAATACACTTTCGCCGTGCCGACCTATGTCTGGGACGCGGGCGTCAAGGACCTGTCGGACCTGCATAAGTTCGCCGACAAGTTCGGCAAGAAGATGTACGGCATCGAGCCTGGATCCAACCAGCTGATGATGGACGCCATTGCCGATCCGCAATACGGCCTGGACGGCTGGCAGGTGGTCGAGTCGAGCGAGGCCGGCATGCTTTCGGAGGTCGGCTACGAGATCAAGGAGAAGCAGTTCATCGTCTTCCAGGGCTGGGCGCCGCATCCGATGAACACGATGTACGACTTCAAGTACCTGACCGGCGGCGACAAGTTCTTCGGTCCGAATTTCGGCGCCGCCACCGTGACGACGCAGGTGCGCAAGGGCTATCTGCAGGAATGCCCGAACGTCGCGCAGTTCCTGAAGAACCTCGCCTTCGACATCGACATGGAAAATGTCGGCATGGGCTACCTCATCAATGACGGCATGAAGCCGGAGGATGGGGCGCTGAAGTCGATCACCCTGCACAAGGATCGGCTCGATGCCTGGCTCGCCGGCGTCACCACCTTCGACGGCAAGCCCGGCCTTGCCGCGGTCAAGGAAAAGCTCGGACTGTGAGGCCGGCGCTATCGGAGCCCAGAGAGCAGGAGGCCGAGCAGGCCGCTTGGGCGGGGCGCAAGCAGACCGTCGATGTCGGCGGTCTCGACCTTGCCTATGTCGAGATCGCCGGCTCGGAGCCGCCGCTTGTTCTCGTGCATGGCTTCACCGACACCAGCCGCAGCTTCTCCTTGCTGGCGCCGCATCTTTCCGGGCGCCGGCTGATCATGCCTGACCTGCGCGGCCATGGCGGCTCGCAGGCGGGCGAAGGCTGCGGCGTTGCCGATTTCGCCGACGACATTGCCCGGCTGATCCGGCGCCTGCGCCTAGACCGGCCGGTCGTCATCGGGCATTCGCTGGGCGGCATGGTGTCGATCGCGCTGGCCGCACAATATCCGGAACTGATCCGCGGGCTGGTGATCGTGGCCAGCACGCTGAAGCCCGATTTCGGATTGGATCACCAGTTGATCGACGGCGTGGCGGCGCTTCGTGATCCGATCTCGCCGTCCGATCCGTTCTATGACTGGTGGCATGCCTGTCAGCCAAGCGTGCCGCGGGCCTTTCTCGCCGGCCTCGCGAAGGATGCGTCGGCAATTCCGGCGGCACGCTGGCGCGCTATTCTCGAAGAAGTCCGCCGCACGGATCTGACCGCCGCGGCGCGGTCCGTGCAGGTCCCGACGCTGATCATCGCAGGTGGCCGTGATCCGCTTTTTGGCGCTGCTCATCAGCAGTCGATGGCAGGGGCGCTGGCTGGATCGCGTCTGGTATGGGCGCGGGATTGCGGCCACAACCCGCATTGGGAAGACCCGGCCTTTGTCGCCGAGACCATCGGCCGGACTTTCGGTGAAGGCTGAACTCAGCCGAACGCAGAGCGCAGCATCGACACCGGGTCGCCGATGAAGCCCAACGCATGCAGGATCATCGCTATCGCGAAGGCGACGATCAGGATCCGGCTGGCGATGGCGAAGGCAAAGCCCAGCGGGTTGCTGCCGATCTCGAAACGATAGATGTCGTCATAGGCCACGCCCGAGGACACCGACCTGTATATGCCCCAGACCGCTGCCAGTGCCAGAAGGCCGAAGACCGTTGCGGTGAACCATTGCGGCATGAGCGACATCCAGTTGGATGGCGGCACCATAGGCCCTGTCGATTAAGCAATCGCTGATGTGCCGAGCAGCGAACGCGCGGTCGGCGAGAGCCGCAGCACTTCTGTCGGCCGCGCCAGTTCCGCAGATCGCTGGAAAGCCCGCAGGGCAGGCGAGGCGGCAAGGGGTGCCCGGCTCAAGGCATGGCCATCCTCGTTGTCGAAGCCGATGGCGGACAGGAAGACGTTCTCGCCTGTCCGCACCGGCAGGCGCGGAAAAGTGTTTTCGGCGCTCTCCGTCATGAATGCTCCCAGCAGGCGAGCGCCGTTCGCTGCAAGCTGCGGAACCGCTTCTGTTCGAAAGCGCTCGGTGAAGCCCGCTTCCTTGCCTGGCTGCAAATGATGAATCGAAATCTCAACAATGCCGCCTAAAGCACTTTCAGAATTTTGTTTTCCGGCTTCGGCGCAGGCTGGCCTTTGCCGTCTCGACAAGTCGAAACCCGCGCTCGGCCATGCCGGTTTCAGAAGCAACACATTGTCGGAATCGATCATCGTCGCATTAGCGGCGTCGCGATGTTCGGCCCAGACCGGCCCGCCATAGAAGGCGGTCAGTGCATTTCTCCGCGCCTCCATGTCCTCGAAGCCGCGCAGCCAAACGAACATGTCGGGGCGGTCGAGGTCGCGGAACTGGCCGATGACCGTCATGCCGGTCGCCTCCTGCGTTTCGACGAACTCGCGGTCGAAGAGGGCAATCAGCGTTTCGCGTTGTCCGGACTTCAGCGTGTATTGCCGCAGCTCCACGACAGGCGAGGCAAGGCGAGAGGGTCGGTTAATGGTTGGAATCTCGAAACAGGGTGATTGTCCTGTTTTATAAACAGACCGGTTGTCCTGTTTTGTCAATCTGCTATCGTGCTTTCACCTTCTTGTGGGAGAAGGTGGCTCGGCGCGCAGCGTCGAGACGGATGAGGGTATTCCAGCGGAGTGAGACGCTGGCGTTCCCTCGAGCACCCTTCATCCGCCTTCACTTCGTTCGGGCAAGGGGAGAAGGGGAGATGGCGATGCGCAAGAAGCGCACCAATGACCCGGAAGGCATGCGCCGGCGCGTGCTCGATGTGGCGGATGACTCCTTCCAGGCGCGCGGCTATCACGCTTCGAGCCTGGGTGATCTGATGGCGGCGGCCGGTGTCACCGGCGGCGCGCTGCACCACCATTTCCCAACCAAGAAGGCGTTGGCGCTGGCCGTGATCGAGGAGCGGGTCGCGGCCGCGGTTCGGGAAACCTGGATCGACCCCGTGCTGGCGGCGCCCTCGGCTCGCGAAGGCGTGCGGGTCGTGTTCGAGGCGGTGGCGGCGGAGCTTGAGCGCCAAGGCTATGTGCGCGGCTGCCCGCTCAACAACCTCGCGCATGAATTGTCGCTGGCCGACGATGAATTTCGCTCGGCACTGGCCAGGATCTTTGCCAATTGGCGGCAGGCGATCGCCGACAAGATGCGGGCCGACCAACCGGACGGCGGGGCCGATCCGGAGCGTTTTGCAGCGCTGGTCGTGGCGGCCTATTCCGGCGCCATGTCGATGGCCAAGACTGCGCAGGACGCCGGGGTTTTGCGGGCGTGCCTGAGGGGGTTGGAAAGTTTCGAACCGTCGCCATCGCAGGGCAGGTTGACCGCAAAGCGGCGTCGCCGCGTGTTGTCACGGGCGAAGATCGGATAGTGCCGGCGGGCGACAATTACGCCTCACTCCTTCAGCGGCTTGATCGTCTCGAACCCAACTTCGCTTTGCGCGCTCGTCCCTTCGTCGTACCGCCGCGCCAGCACCGCCTGCAGGTCCGGCGAATAGAGCGCGGTGAAGGTGTCGATGACGTTGCCCGTATCGCCGGTGATCGTTTCGCTGACCACGAGCACGTTGTATTTGCAGTCGCCAAGCTTGTAGCTGTCCTTGCCCTTGACGATCAAAGCCAGTGTCTCGGTGCCCTTTGGCGCCTTCTTCGAAGATAGCCGAACGAATTCGGTCTTGCTCTTGGCGCCTGCTTTCAGCGGGAACAGCTTCTTCAGGTCGCCGAGCGGGATCATCGATAGCCGTCCGGTGTCGCTGTCGCGGAACACCTCGATCAGCCCGGCATAGAAATACTGCGTCTGCGGCGAGTCCGACTCGTATTTGTTGGCGACCGCGACCATGCCGCCGGGCCCCGGCCGGAACTCGCTGCTTATGCCGGCCTTTTCCAGCACGAAGCCGGCCTTGGCGGTTTCGGCGTCCACGCAATCCGCGGCCTGCGCGGCTCCGGCGAGCATGGCGAACGTCATGCCGGTTGTGAGGGTTTTCATGCCTTCCTCCCCTGGATGCATGTGCCAAAGCAATGACAGACCTCCGCCTTGCTGTCGACCAGGCGCTATTCACGATTGCACCGCGCGTGAAACGCCTTCGCGGCATTGAACTGGACGAGGCGGTTCGAGGATGTTTAATCGGGTGACGATGAATCGCTCTTTGCCAGCAACCGTTTCGCGCCGCACCTTCATCGCCCGGATGGGAGGCCTCGCTGCGGCCGGCGCCTTTCCGCGCATGGCCTTCGGCCAGACCGGGAAGCGCATCCAGCCGATCGACGCCACCTTCCTCTTCATCGCTGATATCCATGCCTGCCGCATGGCGAGCGGGCTCAGTCCCAGCTGCCTGCAGGAAGGCAAGACCGATGCAGCACTTCTGCGCAATGTCGCGGCCTTGAACGCGATTGCCGACAAGCAGTGGCCGGCCGAGATCAACGGCGTTGCCACCGGCCTGCATTCGGCCGGCACTCGTATCGGCACGCCGCTCGGCCTGGTCACCGGCGGCGACATCACCGACGATGGCGGCGGCCAGGTCACCGAGCCCAGCGAAGGCACGCAGCTTCTGCAGTTCTCGCAGCGCTATCAGGAAGGCGTCGGGCCCGACCGCGTCCACATCCCGGTCTATGTCGGGCTCGGCAATCACGATCTCGACCAGAATGGCTCGCCGCCGCATGTCGACTGGTATCGCCGCGAATTGCGCGACTATGTCGAGGTCAACCACCGCCCCGGCGTGTTCTTCAAGCCGCCGGTGCCGGCGACCGAATACGACGTCGACACCGACTGCTATTCCTGGGATTGGGGCGGCCTGCATCTTATCCAGACGCACCGCTTCGCCGGCGACACCGGCCATGGCGCGCCGAGCAGCCTGCCCTGGCTGAAGCAGGATCTCGCCACCTATGCCGGCGACGGCCGGCCAGTGATCCTGTTCCAGCATTATGGCTGGGACACTTTCTCGACCGAGCGCTGGGATCCGGCGAAGCGCACCTATGACGACGATGGCGCCGGCCGCCCGCATTGGTGGAGTGAAGCCGACCGCCAGGCGCTCCTGGCCGCGATCAAGGGCTACAATGTGATCGCCGTTTTCCATGGCCACCAGCACGAAGTGCCGATGATCTACCAGCGCGACGGGCTCGATATCGTCAAGCCGAAGGCGGCCTATATGGGCGGCTTCGCGCTGGCGCGGGTGACGGCCGACAACATGGATGTGGTGCTGGGCGAAGCGGTCGGCGATCACGGCGAGATCGTCTTCACCAACGCCTTGGCCAAGCAATTCCAGACATGAAAAGGCCGCCTTGCGGCGGCCTCCGCAGTCCGGTCGTCGAGGTCAGAACGCCTTCTTGACCTTGTCCTTCACGTCGCCATAGGCCTTCTGCACCTTGCCGGCGAGCTTGTCGGCGGTGCCTTCGACCTGGGTCCGCCGGTTGCCGGTGGCCTTGCCGGCCGCCTGTTTGACCGAACCCTTCATTTGTTTGGCAATACCGGCGACCTGATCCCTGTTCACCATGCGCGCATCTCCTGGGCCTGGATAGGAAGCTGGATACGGGAACCGCATCCGGGTCTGACAACGTGCTGGAGCGGTTTGGGTTCCAGGCCAAGGCGATCTCCTTCGCGGTGCGGTTGCATCGGATAAGGCAATCCGGTTAGGGTTCGCCCCGGCTGCGCGAGAGGGTAGCCTTGGGGGAAGCGGGTTTGCGTCTTCGTGTGGTCTTTGTCGCAGTTCTGATGGCGGTGGCCGGCTGCGTCGCCGACGATGTCGGGCCGATCAACCATCTGACCCCGCAAGCCGGCCACCCGTCGCTCACCTACATCCCCGATACCGCCGATGACGGTTCGACCGTCGTCGGGCTGGCGTTCTCGGGCGGCGGCACGCGGGCCGCCGCTTTCTCCTATGGCGTGTTGCGGGCGCTCGACGATATCGTCATCGACGAACAACCGAAGCGCCGCACGCTGGTCGACGACATCAGGATGATTTCGGGCGCCTCGGGAGGCGCCGTCGCCGCCGCCTATTTCGGCTACAAGGGCAGGGATGGCTACCTGGACTTCCGCGAGCGCTTCCTGACCCAGAATGCCGAGGCCGACCTCAGGACATCGTTCTCGCCGGTCAACTTCGTCCGCGCCTACTATGGCGGGGTCAACGACCGCAGCGGCTTCGCCAGATGGCTGAACGACCATCTCTTCGACGGCGCTACATTCAAAGCGTTGCACAGGCCGAACGGGCCGATCGTCTGGATCAACGCCTCCGACATCTACAATCGTACGCCGTTCCTCTTCACCTACGACACCTTCGCCGCCCTGTGCAGCGATCTCGACAAGGTGCGGCTTGCCGATGGCGTGGCCGCGTCCGCCGCCGTGCCGGTCGTCTTCGCGCCGATCGTGGTCGCGGCGACCAGCCCGGAGTGCGGCTACCGCAGGCCTGACTGGCTGAGCCAGGCCTTGGCCGACCACAATGCGTCGCTGCGCCTCAGGGCCTATGCCGGCGCGCTCGATTCCTACCAGAACGCCGGTCCGCAGACCTATGTGAAGCTGCTGGACGGCGGGCTGACCGACAATATCGGCGTCACCGGTTTCACGCTCGAACGCTCGGCCGCCGGCACGCCCTATGGACCGCTGTCGCCCTCGGCGGCGGTGCGCCTGAACACGCTGATCTTCATCGTCGTCGACGCCGGCAGCGGCTCGAACAAGGCCTGGACGAAGTCGCTGCACGGGCCGAAGGCCAGCGAGCTGTTCAACGTCGTCACCAGCACCACGCTCGCTGCCTCGGTGCGCGACGAGTTCGACGCGCTGACGCTCGCCGTCTCGCAATGGAAAGGCGAGCTGGTGCGCTTTCGCTGCGGCCTGCCGGCCTCCACCGTTTCCGCCTATCGCGGCTCGGCTGCCGGCTGGAACTGCCGCGACGTCCGCCTGGTCGTCCAGCACCTTTCCTTCGCCGATGTCGATCCGGCGATGCAGGCGAAGCTGAACGACATTCCGACCAGGCTGCGGCTGCCGGTCGACCAGGTCGACCTCGCGATCGAGGCAGGCCGCAAGACGATCGAGGTCAACCCCGACATAAAGGCAGCGGTCACCGCGATCCAGGCCCGCGCCGGCGTCAGGCCGGCGGCGATCACGACGGCCGAAGCGGATTGAAATCATCAGGAGACGGGTCTTGGCGGAATTCACCCTTTGTATCGGCAACAAGTGCTTTTCTTCCTGGTCGCTCCGGCCATGGGTGGCGATGAAGCACCTGGAGATCCCTTTCGAGGAAGGCTTCGTGCGGCTGCGCACGCCGGAGACGGCGGCCAACCTTGCCAAGATGTCGCCGACCGGCCTGGTCCCGGTGTTGACCCATAAGGGCAGGATCGTCTGGGAAACGCTGGCCATCCTTGAATATCTTGCCGACCTCTACCCTGAGAAGAAGCTCTGGCCGCAAGACCTCGGCGCCCGTCAACTGGCGCGTTCGGTGGCGACCGAGATGCACTCCGGCTTCCGCGAGCTGCGCTACGGTTGGCCGATGAACCTGCGCCGGCCGAAATCCCACAAGCCGCTCGATGTCGAGGGTGAGGCGCAGCGGGCCCGGATCGAAGCAATCTGGCGTCAGTGCCGCGAACAATATGGCCAGGGCGGCTCGTTCCTGTTCGGCCATTTCACCGCGGCCGATGCCATGTATGCGCCTGTGGTGACGCGCTTCGATACCTATGGCGGTGAGCTGGCGCCCGTCACCCGCGCCTATGTCGACGCGGTGCTGGCGACGCCCGCGATGCGGCACTGGTATGCGGAAGCCGCCAGGGAGCCCTGGCCGGAACCCGGGCCGCACGAGCAGGATTGAACCCGGGCCGTCCGCAAATTGCGTCAACTGCTCTGATGGGGGACTTCAAGCCCTGGCGGCGCGGCCTATGTGAAGGAGCGGGGCGGGTTCCTGGAGATTCCTCATGACAACTGCAAATTCACCACTCACGGGCAAGGTCGCGCTTGTCACCGGCGCTTCATCCGGCATCGGTGAGGCCACCGCCGTGGCCCTTGCCGCGGCCGGCGCGAAAGTCGGGGTCGCCGCCCGTCGTGCCGATCGCCTTGAAGCGCTGGTTGCGCGCATCGGAAAGGCGGGCGGTAAGGCACTCGCCATCGAGGCCGACATCGCCAAGGCCGGCGACATCACCGCGATGGTCGACAAGGTCGTATCCGAATGGGGACGTCTCGACATCCTTGTCAACAATGCCGGCGTCATGCTGCTCGCCCCCGCGGCCGAAGCCGATCTCGACGACTGGCGGCAGATGATCGAGCTCAACCTGATCGGGCTGATGGCGACGACCAAGGCGGCGCTGCCGCACTTGAAGACTTCGAAGGGTCATATCGTCAACGTCTCCTCGGTGGCCGGCCGCGTCGCCAACCCCGGCGCGACAGGTTACGCGGCGACCAAGTTCGGCGTGGTGGCTTTTTCGGAATCGCTACGTCGCGAGGTCTATGCCGACAAGGTGCGCGTCACCGTCATCGAGCCGGGCCTTGTGCGTACCGAACTCGGCGATCACATCACCAACGCGCAATCCAAGGCCGGGCTCGAACACCGTCTTGCCACGATGGAAGCATTGACCGCCGAGGACATCGCGAACGCCATCTTCTATGCCGTCAGCCAGCCGCCAAGGGTCAACGTCAACGAGATACTTATCCGTCCGACCGATCAGGAACGCTGAACAATAGAAAACGCCTCTCGCGCTTTTTATGGCGCGGGAGGCGTCTTTGCCGTCAACCGTTCTCGATTGCTCATGAACTGCCGACGACAGGGATAAAACCGGCAGCCGGCGAAAGAGTTCCCGGCAAGGCGCAAAAAAATCGTGCCGTCAATTATGTTGGTAGGATCGGCAGTTCGATGAATTGCCATATTGCTTTGTGCTCGCTCATGGCTGAAGACCGGCGCGAGCGGGAGAATGACGATGGCCACCAAACGCGTGCCTTCAATCCAGATAGCCAGCAATGCCACCATCGCCGATCTTGTCGGTGGCCTGGACAAGCCGGTCGAATATGTCAGGCGCGTGCTTGAAAGGCTTGAGCGATGCAAGCGCGCCTTTGGCAATGCGCAGGTGCGGATCGCCGTGCTCAGTCGCTCCGAATGTCCGAACTATCTGATCGAATACGTCCGGGAGGACCCCAAGACGCTTCAGCGGACAACCCATCAGGACGCGGCCTATAGCGGCAGCACCCATCGTGAGCTTGGAACGCATCACATAGACGCAGCCGGGATGTGGTCGCCGGAAGAAATGAACATCACGGCGGTCTCGGCGCTGATCGGCCGCTTGCGTAACCCGAATGCGCCATCATCGCGCTTTTCCGACGAGGACTGATACATGGCCATAAAATTCGCCCCCAAGGACCAGCCCGCAGGGTCGCCCGCTGCTGCGAAACCAGCCAAGCCTCCGCAGAAGGCGCCTGTCGAGGTTGCGACCGATCTGTTCAAGACGCCGGCCGAAGCACCGACGCGCAAGACCAAGAAGAAGTAGTAGCCTTGCCGCAAGACCTCGGTCGCACCACCTCCGGCCCTGCGCTGCTTGACCCGGCCGCTCAAGCCGGTTCGTCTCCGGATGTTGACCCTGCCGTCTTCGATTGCCAGAGCTGCGGCGCTTGTTGTGCTTATGCGGCGGATTGGCCGCGCTTTTCGACCGAGGACGACGCCGAGCTCGAGCGTATCCCCGAAGCGCTGGTCGCCGCCGACCTGTCCGGCATTCGCTTCGAAAACGGCCGCTGCGCCGCGCTTCGCGGCGAAGTCGGCAAAGCGACTGCTTGCGGCATCTACGACGCGCGCCCGCATGTCTGCCACGCCTGCATGCCGGGCGACCCCGAGTGCCTGATGGCAAGGGCGGCGCACGGGCTGGCGGTGCGCTAGTTTTCCTCGCCTCCGCAAGGCGGGGGAGAGGTGGCCGCCGCGACGCTAGCGGGTTTCCTCTGATTGCTTTCCAGAGGCGGCGCCGTTCCCCTCTCCGTCTCGGCTTCGCCGAGCCACCTCGCCCCATTTCATGGGGCGAGGAAAGCGCCGGCTTGCCGCCGCCCCAGCCTCCCGGTACCTTCCCGCCGGGCAGGGCTGCGGAGGAAATCCATGAGCATCGAATTTCTACTGACGTCGCTGATTATCGTCGCTTCGCCCGGCACCGGCGTCCTCTACACGCTGAGCGCCGGCCTTTCGCGCGGCGCGCGCGCCTCGATCGTCGCGGCTTTCGCCTGCACGCTGGGCATCATCCCGCACATGGCGGCCGCCATCACCGGCCTCGCCGCGGTGCTGCACACCAGCGCCGTCGCCTTCGAGACGCTGAAATATCTCGGCGTCGCCTATCTGCTCTACATGGCCTGGAACACGTTGAAGGAAAAAGGCGGTCTCAGCATCGACGAGAACGCCGCGCCGCGCTCTACCGCCAGGACCATCACCACCGGCATTCTGGTCAACGTGCTGAACCCGAAGCTGTCGATCTTCTTCTTCGCCTTCCTGCCGCAATTCGTCAGCACCACCGAGCCGCACGCCTTTGCCAGGATGCTGGAGCTCTCCGGTGTCTTCATGCTGATGACCTTCGTCGTCTTCGCCATCTACGGCGTGTTCGCGGCATCGGTGCGCAGCCATATCGTGTCGCGGCCGAAAGTGCTGACCTGGATGCGCCGCAGCTTCGCCGCCGCCTTCGTCATGCTTGGTGCGAAGTTGGCGTTGGCGGATCGCTAGCTCTCCGATCCGGTTTCGGAAGCCTCGTCGCTTCCGGAGCCGGCCGCAGCCCGAACCCCGAGCCGCCAGGCCGAAGGCGGTACGCCGATCATCTTCTTGAAGGCGCGGCTGAACGCCGCCTCGGATTCATAGCCGATGTCCGCCGCGATGCTGGCGACGTTGCTGTTGCCGGCGCTGAGCAGCTCCGAAGCGATCTGCATGCGCCATTTGGCGAGATAGTGCATCGGCGGCATTCCGACGATTCTGGTGAAGCGCTCCGCAAGCACCGTGCGCGACAATGCCGACTCCTTAGCCAGCGCCTCCACTGTCCAATTATGCGCCGGCCGGTCGTGGACCAGCGCCAGCGCCTTGCTCAGATGCGGATCGCGCAGGCCAGCGAGCCAGCCGGTCTGCTGCGGCGGCAGCGATTCCACATAGCGGCGCAGCACATCGACGAACATCAATTCGCTGAGCTTGGTCAGCACCGTCTCGCTGCCGGCCCGCTTCTCGGCCACTTCCGAGACCGCAAGCCTGATGAACTGGCCGAGCCAGCCGCCATTACCTTTGACGTCGCCGGCCTTGATGACCGGCGGCAGCGTTTCGAGCAGCGGATTGAAGGGCAGGGCATGGCAGGCGAGATAGCCGCAGACCAGCCGGGCCGACAGCGATCCGTCCTTGACGTAGTTGATGGGGAATGGCTGTTGGCTTGTGGCCGCGATCTCCAGCACATCCGCCGTCGGCGGTTCGGCCCTGAGGTCGGGCGTGCTCGACATGATATGCGGATCGCTATGGGTGAAGACCACGACCTCGCCGGCCTCCATCGGGATCGCTTCCTGGCCGACAATGCGGGCAAAGCAGTGGCCCGCCGTCAGCACGTGGTAGGAAATGAGGTGATCCGCGCCCGGCAGTATCCTCGGTAATATCGATGAAGGCGCCGGCGAGCGGATGGCCCACGGGTCCTGGGCCTCGATGTCGAAAAAGGTCGCGCCGGTGAGGCGCACCGTTTTCAAAAGGTCAGACAGAGCATCCCCGGCCATTCCACCCATATCCCGCTAGAGCAATTCCAGGAAAAGTGTGAGCGGTTAAGTTCGGCGCCTTCGCCGTAACCTCCCGTCCGGAATTGCGTCAAAACAAGAAGATAGAGCGGTTCGCCGTATCGGTGAAACGCTCTAGCTGCGCGGCAATCCGGCGCGATATCCCTTTCCAGTTCCGGACGCGCTGTCAAGTAAGGCGGACGCCCCGTCATTCCGTTCATTGCCGGAAGCTTTAAACCCGCCGGCACTGTGCGGTGCCGTCTAAGACGGGCGCCGAGCACGGTCGAACCAAACCTGGATAAGGATCAACAGTCATGACGATACATAAGGGCGGGTGCTTTTGCGGCGCCGTGGAAATCGAAGTCCACGGAAACGCGGAGGCAATGGGCTATTGCCATTGCAGTTCCTGCCGTTCGTGGTCGGCGTCTCCCGTGAACGCCTTCACCCTGTGGAAGCCCGGGAACGTCAAGGTCACCAAGGGCGCGGAGTTTCTATCCGGCTTCAAGAAGTCCGAGATGAGCGACCGCCAGTTCTGCACCAAGTGCGGCGGTCATCTGATGACCGATCATCCGCCGCTCGGGCTGGTCGACGTCTATGCGGCCACCATACCGACGGTGGAATTCACGCCGGGGGTCCACGTCAACTACGCCGAGACGGTCCTGCCGATGAAGGATGGGCTGCCGAAGCTGAAGGATTTTCCGGCCGAGCTTGGCGGCTCCGGCATCGCCGTCCCGGAATAGGCCCGGACCATGGCCGACGATTTCAAGCAACCGCAATTCAGGACGGGAGAACAGCAATGGATATCGCGACGTTTCGCGCCACGCAGGAGCCGATCAAGGATCTTTATCGCAAGGACGCGCGGGCCGCGCTTCTTACCTTGAAGGCCAAGGGCAGCGCAGACGATACCAGGGTGACCTGCAAGGTCGAGACCGGACGCGGGCTTGCGCTCGCCGGCATCCATCCGAAGGCCGGCGGCAGCGGGCAGGAGCTCTGTTCCGGTGATATGCTGCTGGAGGCGCTGATCGCCTGCGCCGGCGTCTCGATGCGGGCGGCCGCGGCCGTGCTCGAGATTCCCATCAAGTCGGCGGAAATCTCCGCCGAGGGCGATGTCGATCTTCGCGGCACGCTTGGGGTCACCGAAGGCGTGCCGGTCGGCTTCAAGGAAATCCGCCTGCGCTTCGACATCGAGTCGGATGTCGAGCAGAGCCGGCTGACACAACTGCTCGAGCTCACGGACCGGTACTGCGTGATCTTCCAGACCATCCAGCGCAGCCCCAAGACCTTCGTGAAACTCAACAGGGTGGTGTCGTAGGCCGCGACTTTGCCCGGAATCCAATCCGGGCGGGGGCGGATTCCGGGTTGGGCCTGAGCGCGGTTTTTCGCGCCAGGCCTATCCTTTCACATAGCCCATCGCCTCGACGATTTTGCCGTCCGCCACGCGCATCAGATTGACGCCACGCAGCGAGCTGCCGTCGGACTTCCAGAAGCGCCAGCGGATCGTCGCCCGGTCGCCGGCCACATATGTCTCTTCGAGGTCGAAGCGCGTGCCGGGTCCGGTGGCGATAGCCGACCACAATTCGACGCAAGCCGCCTTGCCGGTACGGCGGGCGCCGTCCGGCGCCGGCGTGGTGTTCTCGATCACGCAGTCCTGCGCCACCAGTTCGTCCAGTGCGGAAGGGTCGTGACGCTGGAAGACGTCGTTGTAGCGCCGCATGATTTCCGCTGTCCCGGCGGAGCGATTGGCCATCGCGATGTCGATGATCAGTTCCTGGCTCATTGGGTTTTCTCCTGTCGTTTCACTGAGCTGCGAGGCTCGCCTTGAGCGTGATGGTTGCGACACCGGCCAGCGCCCGCGAGACGAGGCAGGTCGCCTTGGCCTTTTGCGCCAGCCGCTCGAAATCCTCTGCCGAGATGCCGACGACGCGGGCCTGCGTTTCGAGCTCGATGCGGGTGAGCGTCGGTCCCGCCGTGGTGGCGCCGAGATGCACCTTGGCGATCGTATGGATGTTCTCGGCCGTATGGCCCTCGGCTCCGAGTATGGCGGTGAGCGCCATCGAGAAGCAGCCGGCATGCGCGGCCGCGATCAGTTCTTCCGGATTGGTGCCCGGGCCGTTCTCGAAGCGGGACGGGAAGGAATAGGCGCCTTCGAACACGCCGCTGCCCAGTCGCAGCCGGCCGGATCCTTCCTTGAGCGTGCCTTGCCATTGGGCCGAGGCTTCACGGATTGTCATGGCTGATCTCCTCTCTGTTTGCGGAAAGTACGGTGGTCACGCGCCGTCGATGACGACCTTGCCGAAGACGTCGCCCTGCTCGAAATAGCGGTACGCCTCGCGCGTCTTGGCGAAGGGGAAGACCTTGTCGATGACCGGTTTCAGCCTGTGCGTGGCAACGGCGGCAAGCATTGCCTCAAGCCCGCCGCGGCTGCCGACGAACAGGCGGCCGATGGTGACCAGGCTGCGCTGGTAGACGGCGCCCTGGATCTCGATCGACTTGCCGTTCTTGTCCTGAACAGTGAGCAGCACGATGCGCCCGTAAAGCGCGCTGGCGATCAGCGATTGCGGGAAGGCCGCCGGACCGCCGGTCTCGACGACCAGATCGATCCCGCCGGTCGCTTCGCGGAGGTTCATGCCCCATTCCGGCGTTTCGGCCGAAGCGACGACGAGGTCGGCGCCGAGCGCCCGCAACCTGTCGGCCTTTTCGGCGCGCGAGGTGACGGCGGCCACGCGGCAGCCCATGAGCTTGGCGAACTGCAGGGCAAACAGCGCGACACCGCCTGAGCCGATCACCAGAACCCATTGTCCGGGCTTTGGAATCTCGGCGCCAGTCAGCGCGCTCCAGGCGGTCAGCCCGGCGCAGGTGAAGGTCGCGGCCTCCTGCCAGGAAAGATGGTCGGGCAGCCGTACCGCCCATTGCTCGTCGAGCAGCGCGTATTCCGACAGCATGCCGTCCAGCGTGCAGCCGAGCTGGTCGATGATGCCTGGATGCATGCGGCCGTCGATCCAGCGCGCGAAATAGCTGCCGGTCACGCGGTCGCCGACGGCAAAGCGGGTCACGTCGTCGCCAACCGCCACCACTTCGCCGGCGCCGTCGCTCAGCGGCACGGTGCCCGTGCGGGGTGCCAGCGGATAAGTGCCGTTGAGGATCATCGTGTCGCGGCGATTGAGCGAGGTGGCGCGCACCCGCACCAGGATCTGGTTTGCTCCCGGCTCGGGCATTGGCACCTCGCGGGCCACCAGCTTCCCAATGTCGCCGAATTCCTCAAGCCGATAGCTCTGCATCGTTGCCTCCAAAATATGTAGACCGATTTACATATTATGTAGACCGATTGTCATATTATGGGCAAGCCTATAATGCGTACTGCTGACAAAGGTTGACATTCGAGAGGTCGACGTGGCGACGGACACACGCACCCGCATGATCGAGGCGACGGCGCTGCTTATCCGGCAGCGCGGCTATCACGGCACGTCGCTGAACGACATCTTGAGCGCCAGCGGCGCGCCGCGCGGCTCGCTCTATTTCCATTTTCCGGGCGGCAAGGACCAGCTTGTCATCGAGGTGACGCGCGCCAGCGTCGCCGACGTGACCGAGCGGCTGGGCGCCGCGCTGTCGGAGGAAAGCGATCCCGCCGTTGCCGTCCACCACATCTACCAGTCGGTGGCCCGCATGCTGGAGGAGAACGAGTTCTCGCTCGGCTGCCCGGTGGCGCCGGTCGTGCTCGACGCGCCGAACGATGTGCCGGACCTTGTTGAAATCTGCCGGTCGGCCTTCGAGCAGTGGATCGGACTGCTGCGTCAGGCATTCGTCAGGGCAGGGGTGCCGGAGCGGCGCGCGCAGGCGCTGGCGCTGCTGGTCGAATCCTCGCTCGAGGGCCTTATGGTGATCGCCCGGGCCACCCGCGACCGTACCCCGGTCTCGACCGTTGCCGATGAAGTGGCCGCGCTGGTCGAGCAAGCGGTGCTTGCGGGCAAGGTGGCGCAGCAGGCCGATGCTACCGCCTGACGGCAAAGGGCTTTGCCGGCTCCGAAAATATCGGCTTAACTTGCCGGACCTTGCCGCAACGGGCGGCAGGCGGAGTGGCTTCGGGAGCAGGCGTTGGGGCGCAAACAGTCGGATCAGGCGGTTCGCGGACCGCAATTCGCCAGGAATCTCGACTGGAATCTGCTGAAATTCTTCCATGAGATCGCCGACGCCCGTTCGGTGACCAAGGCGGCGCAGGAGCTGAACCGCAAGCAGCCGGCGCTGAGCCTCGCGTTGCGGCGCCTCGAGGAAAGGCTTGGCGTCACGCTCTGCCATCGCGGCCCGACCGGCTTCGAGCTGACGGAGGAGGGCCGCATCCTTGCCGAGCGCTGCCGGGAATTCGCCGGCGCGATCCGTGAAATCCCGGCGAAGCTCTCGGACGTCAAGTCCGAGATACGTGGACATTTGCGGGTGATGCTGGTCTCCAACCTCGTCGCGCCGCCGCTCGATGAGGCGATCGCCGCCTTCCATGCCAAATACCCGGCCGTCGAGCTGATCGTTGAAGTCGCGGCCTGGACCGAAGTGGTCAACTCGCTCATCCAGCACCGGATCGACGTCGGCATCTCGCCTTCGCGGGTGAAGCGCGCCGAGCTCGCCTACCTCCACCTCTTCACCGAGATCCACCGGCCCTATTGCGGGAGGCCGCACAGGCTCTTTGGCAGGAGCGTCGCCGATCCCGGCGATCTGGCGAGGGAAGCCTTCGTGCTGACCGGCGCCGACGAGGGCGACGAGCTCACCCAGTTCCGGCTCGAGCATGGCTTCGGCCGCAACATCGCCGGCATGTCCGATCATCTCGAGGAAGCCAAGCGGCTGGCGATCCTCGGCGTCGGCCTCTGCTTCCTGCCGGAAGGCTATGCGCAAACCGATGTCGAGGCCGGGCGGCTGTGGCCGCTGATCGCCGGCGCCGACGTGCCTCGCAACGACATCTTCATCGTCACCGATCCGCAAAGCCCGGCCCACATCGCGCGTGACCTTTTCATTGCGGAAATTGTCGAGCAGACGCAGGCGGACGGAGGAAGTGCATTGATCTGATTAATGCTTAACGTTCGATCTTTGGGCGTTGAAGGGAGGAAGTCTGGGTTTCATGGTCAAGCATGGCGACATTGCATCGGTTCCGTTGATGCTGCCGTAAGGCGAAGACGGGCCGGCACGTCGACCAGGGGAACACCTCGCAAAGGGGATACTGAGATGACCTTGCAAACACCGACTTCGTCCAGGCAGCCGTTGCCGGGCGAGGCGCAGCCGGCGATTGCCGACAGCGTCGAGACCATCCTGTCCGTCACCGAGGCGGACATTGCCGACTATACCGAATCCGTCGTGCCGCAGGCAAAGCGGCGTTCCAACTTCCGCATGCTGGCGCAGTTCCTGTCGATGCAGGCGGTGTTCGGCACCGTGCTGGTCGGCTATGGCGCGCGCTTCCAGGGGCTGACGCTTTCCGAACTGACTGTGGCGATGCTGATCGCCGCGGCCGTCATGAGCCTTTATTGCATCGGCTCGGCCAATGCTGGCGCCGCCACCGGCCAGACCCATTCGGTGATGGCGCGCAGCATCTTCGGCACCATCGGCAGCGGCCTCGTCTCGCTGCTCCTGGTGGTCAACGGCATGGCCTTCTACCTGTTCACGGTGAAGTTCATCATCGACATCGCCGGCGGGCTGATGACGGT
The DNA here is from genome assembly GCF_006440735.1 of Mesorhizobium sp. B2-7-1. Lineage (GTDB taxonomy): Bacteria > Pseudomonadota > Alphaproteobacteria > Rhizobiales > Rhizobiaceae > Mesorhizobium. The sequence continues at coordinate 34,981 of NZ_VFUA01000001.1, forward strand.
GCCGGCGGTCGGGGCCATCACCGCGCTGCTGGCGATCGTGATGATCGTCAACACCTATTTCGGCTTCGAGGGCGTGCAGCGCTTCGCCCAGTTCGTCGCCGTGCCGGTCATCCTGGTCTGGGGCATCTTCGCCACCATCCTCGCCTTCACCACCGTCTCGCATGATGTGCTGGCGGCAGTGCCGCATGTCGACAGCAAGACCGCCATGATCATGGTCATCGGCTCGATGGTCGGCCTGTCCACCTGGGGCAACGAGCCGGACTTCTTCCGCTACGCCAAGGCCGGCCGCGCCTCCTGGTGGAACATCCCGACCATCGTCATTTCCTATCTGGTCGGTGCGCTGCTCTTCCCGGTCATGGGCTACATGATCGCGGCGCTCTCCAACCAGCCCGATTTCGGCCCGAGCATCAGCTACTTCGTCAACTTCACCATGTTCGGCAGCGCGTTGCTCGGCATCGCCGTCATCGTCATCAACCAGTGGGCGGTGCAGGACGGCAACCTCTATATCGCCGTCAACGGCGCGCAGAACGTTCTCTCCGGCATTCGCGGCTGGAAGCGCCAATATACCGTCGTCGGCCTCGGCCTCATCGCGGCCGTGCTCACCTTCTACCTGCCCAACCTGCAGGATACGTTCAACCTTGTCACCAGCATCGGCTCGACCACGGTGCCGGTCGCCAGCACGATCATGGCGATCGACCTTTTCCTGCTGCCCTGGCTGTTCGGCATCAAGCGGCCGATGTACCGCGTCGCCAACTGGAGCGAGCTCGGCATCGCCAACTGGCCGGGCGTCATAGCTCTGGCCGCCGGCACGGTGGTCGGCGTCTACACCGCGGGCCTCATCCCGGCGGTCAACAGCGACTATATCGGCTTCCCGGCTCTCCAGGCCTGGCTGACCGGCGCGGTCGTCTACCTGATCGGCGTGACGCTGGTCCACAAGCGGGCCGACGTGAAGGCTCTGCTCGGCTTCGCCCGTATCTGACGCGCAATCTGTCCGGAGGCTGCAGCCAGCCTCCGGACAGGGACCCCAAGCTCCAGTTCCGTCGCGGCAGGCCGCACGGGGAGGAATTGCCATGACATCCCTCGATCTCCTCATCCGCGCTCCGCGCGCCATCCTGCCGGAAGGCGAGCACGCCGTGTCGGTCGGCGTCGTCGGCGGCAAGATCGTCCGTGTCGCCGCGCTCGACGCTCCCGCCAACGCCCGTGAAACCGTCACGCTCGATGCCGACACGGTGCTGCTGCCCGGCCTCGTCGACAGCCACGTCCATATTTGCGAACCCGGCAACACCGGATGGGAAGGCTTTCTGACCGCGACCCGCGCGGCCGCGGCCGGCGGCATCACCACGCTGGTCGACATGCCGCTGGACAGCGTGCCGACCACCGTGACGCTCGAGGCATTTGCCGCCAAGCGCGAAGCCGCCGACGGCCAGTGCCATGTCGATGTCGGCTTCTGGGGCGGCGCCATCCCGTTGAACCTCGACGACCTGCCGAAGCTGCATGCCGCCGGCGTGCTCGGCTTCAAGTCCTTCCTCTGCGATACCGGCACGGACGATTTTCCGGGCATCGCGCCCGGGCATATGCGCAAGGTGATGGATGTCGTCGCCGGCCTCGGCTCGCTCTTCATCGTCCACGCCGAGAGCGCCGACGCGATGGCCGCGATGCCGGAGGTCCACACCCGCCATTATGCCGACTACCTCGCCTCGCGCCCCAAAGGCATCGAGAACCTGGCGATCGCCGAGGTGATCGAGGCGGCCCGCGCCAGCGGCGCCCGCGCGCATATCCTTCATCTCTCCAGCGCCGACGCGCTGCCGATGATCGCTTCGGCAATCGCCGACGGCGTGCGGCTCAGCGTCGAGACCTGCCCGCACTATCTTGCGCTTTGCGCCGAGGAGATCGGCGAGGGCGAGACCGCCGCCAAGGTCGGCCCGCCGGTGCGCGAAGCCGTCAACCGTGAACGGCTCTGGGGCGGCGTCGGGGAGGGCACGATCGGCATGATCGTCTCGGACCATTCGCCCTGCACGCCTGAGATGAAGGAGCTGGCCTCCGGCGATTTCGGCGCCGCCTGGGGCGGCATCTCCTCGCTGCAGCTCGGCTTGCCGGTGACCTGGAGCGAGGCGCGCAAGCGCGGCCATTCGCTGACCGACGTCGTTCGCTGGATGGCCGAGCGTCCCGCCGCGCTCGCCGGCCTTGCGCACAAGGGCCGCATCGCGACCGGTTGCGACGCCGATTTCACACTGTTTTCACCCGATGCCGAATTCGTCGTCGACGCGGCCAGCCTCCACCACCGCCATCCGATCACCCCCTATGCCGGCAGGACGCTGAGCGGCGTGGTGCAGGAAACCTTCCTGCGCGGCCGGCGCATCGACCTCTTCGGCCGCCCGATGGGCGAACTGATCGCCGGAAAAGCGCAGGCCGGAGAAACAAGCCGGACGCAAGAATTGAAAAGGAGTGCCTGAGATGAAGATCCTGGTCGTCAACGTCAACACCAGCCAGTCGATGTCCGATGTCATCGACGCGGCCGCCAAGACCGCCGCATCCCCCGGTACCGACATCGTCACGCTGACGCCCTTCTTCGGACCCGAAGCGGTGGACTGCAATTTCGAGAGCTACATTTCGGCCGTCGCCGTCATGGACCGCGTGGTGGCCTATGACGAACCCTTCGATGCCGTGGTCATGGCCGGCTTCGGCGAGCATGGCCGCGACGGGCTGCAGGAACTGATCGAGCAGCCGGTCATCGAGATCTGCGAGGCCTCCGCCCATATGGCGATGATGATCGGCCGCAGCTATTCGGTCGTCACCACCTTGCAGCGCTCGGTGCCGCCGATCGAGGACCGGCTGCGGCTCTCCGGCCTTGCCGACCGCTGCGCCTCGGTGCGCGCCAACGGCATGACGACGCTGGAGGTGGATCAGGATCCCGCCGGCGCCATGCGCTCCATCGTCGAGGAAGCGCGCAAGGCGGTCGAGCAGGATCATGCCGAAGTGATCTGTCTCGGCTGCGCCGGCATGGCCGGCCTGGAGGAAGCGATCACATCCGAGCTTGGCGTGCCCGTCATCGACGGCGTGGCCGCCGCGGTGCGGCTCGCCGAGGCGGTCGTCGGCCTCGGGCTCAAGACTAGCAAGGTCTCGACCTACGCGAAGCCGGATGCAAAGCGCATCGACGGCTGGCCGCTGTCGGAGGCGCTGGGGCTGAGGCCGCGTCCGGCGGGCTTGGCGCTGCGCGCGGGAGGCCGGCGATGAACATGATCGAGAAGGGCCCGGCGCATGACGCTTACGCCATGCCCGAGCTGAAGGAGGATTTCGCCGCCGAGGTCGATCTTGCCTCGCGTTGGCTGGGTGGCAGCGTGCTGGCCGCGAGCGACGAATCCTTCGGCGACAAGGAGAGCCTGCTCACGCCGACGCCCTCGGCTTTCGTCCCGGGCAATTACGGACCGCGCGGCGAGATCGTCGACGGCTGGGAGACGAAGCGGCGGCGCGAGCCCGGGCACGATTGGGCGTTGGTGCGGCTGGGTGCGGCCGGCATCATCACTGGCATCGATGTCGATACGTCCTTTTTCACAGGCAATTTCCCGACCACGTGCCGCATCGAGGCCTGCGGTGTCGAAGGCTATCCCGGCCCTAAGGCTCTGCAGTCGGCCGAGACCGAATGGATCGAGATCGTGCAGCGTTCGCCGCTCAAGGGCGACGCGCACAACCGCTTCGAGGTTTCCGATCGCCGACGTTTCACGCATATCCGCCTCTCGGCTTTTCCCGACGGCGGCATCGCCAGGCTGCGCGTCTATGGCCATGTCGTGCCGGACCCGCGGGTCTTCGACGGGCTTACCATCGACCTCGCCAGCCAGGACCATGGCGGCCAGGTGGTGGCCAGCAGCGACGGCTTCTACACCTCGGCCGCAATGCTCAACCGTCCCGACAAGGCGCGCAACATGGGCGACGGCTGGGAAACCCGGCGCCGCCGCGACGGCGGCAACGACCACGCCATCATCAGCCTTGCGCTGCCGGGCCATGTTAGGCTGGTCGAGATCGACACCGCGCATTTCAAATACAACGCCTCGGCCGAAGTCGCGCTCTCCGGCGCGGGGGAGGCGACGCCCGGCGACGATGGCTGGGCGCCGCTGCTGTCGCGCCGGCCGCTGCAGCCGGACACACGCCATGTTTTTCGCGTGGCGCGAACGAGCGAGCCGGTTTCTTGCGTCAGGCTCGATGCCTATCCCGATGGCGGTATCTCGCGGGTGAGATTGTGGGGCAAGGTCGACCCCGCCGCGCGTCTCGCCGCTGGTTATCGCTGGTTCAACGCGCTGCCGACAGGGCAGGCCAGGCAGGTGCTTGCGGAGCAGGGTGTTTCGGCCGAGATCGCCGAACGCCTGATCGCGGCGCGACCGCTGGCGGAAGAGTCTATCGCATCCTTCGCCGGTCTTGGGTTAACGGGCGTGAAAGCGATGCTCGAAGGATCGGGCGATGAGAACTGACGGGAAGATCTTGCTTGCATTGAAGATGCTGCGGCGGCTCGTTTTCGCAGCTATGCAATTCCGCTTCGGGCTGCATTCGCTCCGCCGCTAGCGCGGGAGAGATTGTGCTCCGGCGGCGGCGATTGGCCGGAACAATCCGTATGTCGTCATCCCAGGGCGGAGCAGCCGCGACGCGGCGTCGCGAAGACCCTGGGATCCATGCCGCGACCTTCGCTATGGAACACGGCAGGGCAGAATTCTGAACCGCTGCAACGCCTTGGCGTCGCGGCATGGATCCTCGGGTCTGCGCGTCGCTGCGCTCCTTGCTTCGCCCGTGGATGACGAAGTTGCGAAGGATACGCCAATCTCCCTTCGCCGCCATGAGCATATTTCAATGAAAAGGGCGCCTTTCGGCGCCCTTTCCGTATGTGCGATGGGTAGGACTTCTTAGAAATCCATGCCGCCCATGCCGCCCATGCCGCCGCCGCCCATGCCGCCAGGCATGCCGCCGCCAGCCGACTCCTTCTTGGGAGCCTCCGCGATCATGGCTTCGGTGGTGACGAGCAGGCCGGCGACCGAAGCCGCGTCCTGGAGAGCCGTGCGAACGACCTTGACCGGATCGACGATGCCCATGGCGATCATGTCGCCATACTCGCCGGTCTGGGCGTTGTAGCCGAAGGTGGCGCCCTTGTTGTCAAGGATCTTGCCGGCAACGATCGAGGCTTCCGCACCGGCGTTCGACGCGATCTGGCGGGCCGGAGCCTGCAGTGCACGACGAACGATGTTGATGCCGGCAGCCTGGTCGGCATTGACGCCGTTGGCCTTGATGTTGGCCGAAGCGCGCAGCAGCGCGACGCCGCCGCCTGCAACGATGCCTTCTTCCACGGCCGCGCGGGTCGCGTTCAGCGCATCGTCAACGCGGTCCTTCTTTTCCTTGACTTCGACTTCCGTCGCACCGCCGACGCGGATCACCGCAACGCCGCCCGCCAGCTTGGCGAGACGTTCCTGCAGCTTCTCCTTGTCGTAGTCCGACGTGGTCTCTTCGATCTGCTGCTTGATCTGGGCAACGCGGCCCTGGATCTCGGCCTTCTTGCCGGCGCCGTCGACGATGGTGGTGTTCTCCTTGGAGATCGACACCTTCTTGGCGCGGCCGAGCATGTTGAGGCCGACATTCTCGAGCTTGATGCCGAGGTCTTCCGAAATGACCTGGCCACCGGTCAGGATGGCGATGTCTTCCAGCATGGCCTTGCGGCGATCGCCGAAGCCCGGAGCCTTGACGGCGGCGATCTTCAGGCCACCGCGCAGCTTGTTGACGACCAGCGTGGCCAGGGCCTCGCCTTCGACGTCTTCCGAGATGATGAGCAGCGGCTTGGAGGTCTGCACGACGGCTTCGAGAACCGGCAGCATGGCCTGCAGGTTGGAAAGCTTCTTCTCGTGCAGGAGGATGTAAACGTCCTCAAGCTCGGCAACCATCTTGTCGGCGTTGGTGACGAAGTAGGGCGAGAGATAGCCGCGGTCGAACTGCATGCCTTCGACGACTTCCAGCTCGGTCTCGGCGGTCTTGGCTTCCTCAACCGTGATGACGCCTTCGTTGCCGACCTTCTGCATCGCTTCGGCGATCATGGCGCCGACCGACTCGTCGCCATTGGCCGAGATCGTGCCGACCTGGGCAACTTCCTCGGAGGTCTTGATCTTCTTGGCAGCCTTGCCGAGCGCCGCGACGACTTCGGTCACGGCCAGATCGATGCCGCGCTTCAGGTCCATCGGGTTCATGCCGGCGGCAACCGCCTTATGGCCTTCCTGAACGATCGACTGCGCCAGAACGGTCGCGGTCGTGGTGCCGTCGCCGGCGATGTCGTTGGTCTTCGAAGCAACTTCGCGGACCATCTGCGCGCCCATGTTTTCGAACTTGTCTTCAAGCTCGATTTCCTTGGCGACGGTGACGCCATCCTTGGTGATGCGCGGGGCGCCGAATGACTTGTCGATGACGACGTTGCGGCCCTTGGGGCCGAGCGTGACCTTCACGGCGTCGGCGAGGATATTGACGCCGCGCAGCATGCGCTCACGGGCGTCGCGGGAGAATTTTACGTCTTTAGCAGCCATGTTTTAGCTCCTGGCAAGGGCTTGCGATCAAGCCCGGAATTCAGTTGACGGTGAGGCCGATAATCAGCCGATGATGCCCATAATGTCGGATTCCTTCATGATCAGAAGGTCTTCGCCATTGAGCTTGACTTCGGTGCCCGACCACTTGCCGAACAGGATGCGGTCGCCAGCCTTGACGTCCAGGGGAACCAGCTTGCCGGCTTCGTCGCGGGCGCCGGAGCCGACAGCGATGATCTCGCCTTCCTGCGGCTTTTCCTTTGCCGTATCCGGGATGATGATCCCGCCGGCGGTCTTGGATTCGGATTCGACCCGGCGTACGACCACGCGGTCATGAAGCGGGCGGAACTTCGACTTTGCCATTTTTTCTTCCTCGATGAGAACGGTGAGAACAGTTCCTCCATCCGGCGATGCCGGATATCAGTTAGCACTCACCCAAGGCGAGTGCTAACGTGGCGCTGAAATAGGCTGGCGCCTTGCGAGAGTCAAGGCGCGCGCAAGGGGGCGGCGGCGCGAAATTTTTCTCGCGCGAAACGCCAGCACGAAAAAAAGCGCCGGCTGTCGCGAGACACTGACGAGCAATCTCGTCCGTTAGTCCCGGCGCCTCGGCGAGCGCAGTACCAGCAGCGGACACCGCTCGGCGAGCCCGTATGTGCCGGTCGAAGCCAGCCGGACATCACCGAAAAAGGTCCGGGCTTCCTCGATCGGCGCTGCCGCGGGGGCGAAACTGTAGACGACGGACGACTTCCGGTAGACATCGATGGTGCCGATGATCGGCAGCTCCCAGCCTGTGCGAGCCGAAAGCTCCGCACGATCGGGGAACAGCGCATCGAACTGCTCGAGAATTCCCGTCACCGGTATGATGTAGTCGGGCGCGCCGCCGATCGCGGTCATGGCCACGCGCCATTTGAGCTCATGGAAAGTCGAGACGCCGCCGCTGAGCACCATGGCGCGGACATCCTTCGGGTCGTCCGGTGTCTCGGGAGAGGCGTAAAGCCTGATGCCGGCGCGGCCGTCGGACTTGAGCGCACGCGCGATCGACGCGAACAATTTGCGCCTGAGCTCGGCGGCGCCGATGACCGAGAGACATCCGTCGCCGATCAGTGCCTCGACGCTTGCATCGCCGAACGGCAGATCGAACCAGTCGCCCTGCATCGCCTTGCGCGTATCGGTGTCGCCAGGCCAGATGCCGGCAATCATGGCGGCGGACTCGTCGACCGACGTTATCGTGGCGCCCAGCCCGGCGAGCTCCGGCGTCACACCGAGCATCACGACATGCGACCGCGCAAGGTCGAGCTCCCGGTCATAGGTTTCGACCACCTCCGCCGGCGGCCGCAGGGGCGAGCCGAGCAGCTGCCAATGTTTGCGAATTGCATTCCAATGCTCCGTCATGCAAACCCCAGCCCGGTAGCGCGTTGTATTCGATCGAATAATCGACGGCACTTGATAAGCCAAGTGAGGAACAATGGCGCGCATCGCGGTCATCACGCATGAGTTCGACCGCTTCCAGAGCCGGCGCGGGCTGCTGATGCGCCGCGACAGTCCTTACCTGCTCTTCGACGTGCTGGAAGAACTGAAGCGCCGCGGCCATTCGGTGCAGATATTGAAAGGCACCTCGGCGAAGCCGGCCGCCGATATCGCGGTGCTGCATCTCGACGTGACCGTGACGCCGCCCGAGTACGCCGACTATGCGCGCCGCTTTCCTTTCTGTCTCAATCTCGGCGCCACAGACATTTCGAAGCGCCGCGTCAGCGGCGCCGCCATTGGCCGGGGCGATGGCTGGAAGGGACAGGTCATCGTCAAGAGCAGCCTCAACCATTGGGGAACGCCGGAACAGCAGTTGAACCAGCGCGCGCGGCGCGCCGCCAAGCCGATGCCGTTTCCCGGCGTCGAAGCTTTCGACAAATACGAGATCCATGCCTCGCTCGCCGACGTTCCGGCCGAGGTCTTCGAACGTCAGGATCTGGTCGTCGAGAAATTCATTCCCGAACCCGAACCAGACGGCTTCGGCGCACGGTTCTGGCTGTTCTGCGGTGAGCGTGAGCGCTGCACCCGCCATGTCTCGCCGCAAAGCCTCGTCAAGGGCGACGACACCATCCGCCGCGAGGCGGTTCCGGTGCCGGACGAGCTTCGCGCGCTAAGGCGCCAGCTTGGCTTCGATTACGGAAAATTCGATTTCGTGATGCATGACGGCAAAGCGGTGCTGCTTGATGCCAACAAGACCCCCGGGCGCGCCAGGAACCTTTCGAGCTTCATCGCCGCCGGCAACGCCAATCTTGCCGACGGCTTCGAAGGGTTGATCCGCCAAGTCACATAACCGATCACCTAGATGTTCATGCCGCCCGACACTTCGATCCGCTGCGCGTTGACCCAGCGATTGTCGTCGGAGAGCAGCGAGGCGATCATCGGACCGATATCGTCGGCGACCCCGGCGCGGCCAAGTGCGGTGACGCCGGCCACCATGCGGTTGATCTCGGCATTGTCACGCACATGACCGCCGTTGAAGTCCGTGGCGATCGCGCCGGGCGCCACAGTGTTGGCGGTGATGCCGCGTTGGCCGAGCTCCTTGGCGAGGTAGCGCGTGAACACCTCGATGCCGCCTTTCATCATCGCATAGGCCGACGATCCGGGCGCTGCGAAGCGGGCCAGCCCGCTGGAGATGTTGATGATGCGGCCGCCATCGTTGATCAGCGGCAGCAGCGCCTGGGTGAGGAAGAACACGCCCTTGAGATGGGTGTTCATCAGCGTGTCGAATTCCTCTTCGGTCGTCTCGGCGATCATCTTGCGCAGGCCGGTGCCGGCATTGTTGACGAGATAGTCGAAACGGTCGCGCTGCCAAGTCTCCTGCAGCGTCTGCTTCAGCGCCGCGACGAAGGCGGGGAAAGTGGCGACGGCGCCGGTGTGGAGTTCAAGTGCCGCGGCACGGCCGCCGGCGGCCTCGATCTCGACGATTGCGGTCTTCGCCTCATCGGCGCGCGAACGATAGGTGACGATGACGTCGACGCCCTTGCGGGCGAGGTGGAGCGCGGTGTTGCGGCCGAGGCCGCGGCTGCCGCCGGTGATGAGGGCGATGGGACGGGTGGTCATGGCGAAATCTCCTTCTGTCTGGATGGAGATGCATATACTCGCCTGAGTGAGCGATATAATCGGGGATGGATTGCCAACACTATTCAGTCCGTGCGAACAATCGGCCATGGATCGGTTCGACAGCATGCGGCTTTTCACCCGCGTCGTGGAGCGGCGCAGCTTCACCGCGGCCGCCGCCGATCTCGGCCTGCCGCGTTCCAGCGCCACCGCCGCGATCAAGCAGCTCGAGGAGCGGCTCGGCGTGCAACTGCTCCGGCGCACCACCCGCCATGTCACGACGACGCTCGACGGCGAAGCCTATTACCAACGCTGCATCGGCATCCTCGCCGAGATCGAGGACGCCGAAGGGGCCTTCGGCGCGCATGAAGTGCGCGGGCGCTTGAGCATCGACATCAACGGCAACATGGCCCGCACACTCGTCATTCCAGAACTGCCGGCGCTGCTTACCCGCTATCCCGGGCTCAGCGTGCATATCGGCGAGGGTGACCGCTTCGTTGATCTGGTGCGCGAGGGCGTCGATTGCGTGGTCCGCGCCGGCACGCTCCCCGACAGCGACATGATCGCGCGCCGCATCGGCATGGCGCGCGAGGTAACGCTTGCCAGCGCCGCCTATGTCGAGCGCCACGGCCTGCCGAAAACCCTGGAGGAGCTTGCCGGGCATATGATGATCGGCTTTGTTTCGTCTCGCACAGGGCAGGTGATGCCGCTGGAGTTCACCGTCGATGGCAAGATCCGCGAGATCGTGCTGCCGTCGCGCGTCACGGTTTCCAATTCCGACACCGCCGCCACGCTGGTGCGCCAGGGGTTTGGCCTCTACCAGGCGCCGCGCCGCCGCTTTGCCGCCGACATCGATGCCGGCCGGCTGGTAGAGGTGCTGCCCGGCAACCCTCCGACGCCGACGCCGATCTCGGTGCTCTATCCGCCGAGCCGACAGTTGTCGCCGCGGGTGAGAGTGTTCGTGGATTGGCTGGTCAAGATTCTGGGGCCGAAGCTAGACGCCTGATCGCGTTCAGAGAAACAGCTTCAACTGCGTGTGGATGATCGAGCGATAATCCTCGATCGTGCGCCGGCCTTCTTCCTTGTCCTGCGTCAGCGCCAGCCGCACGACGCCGCCGGCAAGCTGGAAGATCAGGAACACCACGCGCCCGAACGCCTCGCGCTGCTCGGCTTTAAGCATCGGCGCGACATGGTCGCAGAACATCTTCGCCTGGTGCCGCGTCTCGGCGATGTCGAGATGCTGCAATGCCTTGTCGGCCTGGATGGCGTTCTGCAGGTCCTGGATCGCCGGGTCCGCCGCGACGCGACCGTAATAATCATCGAGCAGCCGGTCGGCCGCCGCGGTCACGTCGCCCGGCCCGCTTATCCCGGCGATGATCGCGCCGAAACGCGCGCGGCTTTCCTCGGAAAACCGCTCGTAGAGCATCGCCAGGATCGCCGATTTGCTCGGAAAATAATGATAGACGGTGGCGATCGGCCCGCCGGCCAGCGCGCCGACTTCCTTCATCGTCACCGCGTCGATGCCTTTTTCGCCGATCAGCCGCATGGTGGTGGCGAGGATCGCGTCGATGCGCTCGCGGCTGCGCTCCTGTTTCGGCCTTCGCCGCGGTTCCGTCGCCGCTCGCCTAATCTGCGTCATGCGCCAAATCTCGTGAGAACTCGCGAATTCGCGGTTGACAAGAAACATGATCAAGTATCAGTTTCGCCAAATGCTGACAACTTGTCAGTTTTTCGATCGAGCTGCAAGGGAGGGCACCTCGTGACTGCATCGCAAGCCGTGCAAGCGGAAAACGGCGATTGGCTTGTCGGCAACCCGACCGGCCTGCAACTGGCCTCGGCGCTATGGATCGGCTCGGTCGGCCTGCTCATCCTCGGATTGCAGCCGGTGCTGCTCGGCGCGCTCTACACGGAAGGCCATGTCAGCGGCGACGAGCTGGCGCTGGTCGCCACCGCCGAGATGATCGCGATCGCCATCGGCTCGGCGATCGTGGCGATGCTGCTCCCCGCCAGGAACATGCGCTGGAAGAGCGCGGTGCTGCTCGTGCTCTTGGCGCTCGCCAACTTCTGGACTGCTTATGCCGGCAGTCCCAATACGCTGATCGGCGCACGCACGCTGGCCGGTCTGGCGGAGGGCGGGCTGGTCGCCGTCGCGACGGAGCTGATCGCCCGCTCGCGCCGGGCCGAGCGCATCGGCGGCTATTTCGTCACGCTGCAGACCTTGGCGCAGTGCGCGCTGGCGCTGATCCTCGCGCTCTATGCGGTGCCGAGAGCGGGTTCGGCCGGCGGCTTCATCGCGCTCGGCATCGTCTGCCTGCTGTCGCTGGTCGTCGCCTGGACCGTGCCGGACGACTATGCCGACCTGCCCAAGGAAGAGCAGTTTGCCAATGTCGCGACCGTGCCGGCGATCACCGCGCTCTTGTCGATCTTCTGCTATTTCATGTTCTTCGGCGCCGTCTGGGCTTTCCTCGAGCCCATCGGCGCGCAGTTCGGCATCGACGGCCGGACCGTCGGCCTGATGGTTTCGGCAAGCCTTGCCGCGCAGGTGATCGGCGCCCTGACCGCGACAATCTTCGAGGCCCGCATCGACTACCGTTTTGCCATCACGATCATCGGCATCGTCGCGGCGATCAGCTCGGTGCTGCTTGCCTCCGGCCCGGGGGTTTCGGTGTTCTGGGCGGTGGCGCTGGTGATGGGCTTCATCCTGCTCTTCATCGTGCCTTACCAGATCCGCCTCGCCATCACCGCCGACGAGACGCGCACCGCGGCACTTCTGGTGCCGGCAGCCCAACTCTTCGGCCTCGCCATCGGCCCGATCGCCGCCTCGCTGCTGATCGACGGCGCGAATTTCCGGCCGGTGCCCGAATTCGCCGCCGCCACCGCTTTGGCCAGTGTGCTTCTGCTCGGCGTCTTCGTGCTGGTCGCGCGGCGGCGCGGCCGGGCCTGAGCGGGAGAACCAATATGGCAAACGCCTGGAGCAACTGGTCCGGCTTCGTCAAGGCTTCCCCGAAGCGGATCGCGACGCCGGCCGATGCCGGCGAACTGGCCGAGCTGGTGCGCTCGGCGCCCGGTCCGCTGCGCGTCGCCGGCGCCGGCCATTCCTTCACGCCGCTGGTGCAGTCCGAGGGCACCATCGTCTCGCTGGAGAAGATCGAAGGGCTGGTCTCGCATGACGCCGCGGCCAACCGGGCGCGGGTGAGAGCGGGAACGCGGCTCGGCGCCCTGATGCACATCCTCCAGGACATCGGCCAGGGCCTGCCCAATATGGGCGACATCGACAAGCAGGCGATCGGCGGCGCGCTGGGCACCGCAACGCATGGCTCAGGCCCGACGCTCGGCGCTTATCACACGCAGCTCGAGGCGCTGCAACTCGTGGATGGGCGAGGCAAGCTGCGTGAGTTCAGCCGTGCGAACGACCTGGATATGATCCACGCCACCGGCGTCGCGCTGGGCGCTTTCGGCGTGCTGACCGAAGTGGCGGTGAACAACATTGCGACCTATCGGCTGCGCCGCCGCAAATGGGTGCTGCCGGTCGGCGACATGCTCAAGAATTTCGAGACGATGATGGCCGCGCATCGCTCGGCGGAATTCTACTACATCCCCTTCGCCGACTATGTGCAGTTCATCGCCAGCGATATCAGCGACGCGCCGACGACGGCGCGGCCGACCGAGGACGATGAGGAAGGGCTGGCGACACTGCGAAAGCTGCGCACGGCCTTGCGCTGGCTGCCGTCGCTGCGCCGCGCGCTGATCCGGGGCGCGGTGAAGAAAGTGTCCTCCGAGGATTATGTGCAGGACTGGCTCAACGTCTACGCCAGCGACCGTCGCACCAAATTCAACGAGATGGAGTACCACCTGCCTTACGAGGAAGGTCCCAAAGCGTTGGCCGAGATCATCGCGCTGACGGAAAAGCACTTTCCGGAAGTCTATTTCCCGATGGAGGTGCGTTCGGTGGCGCCCGACGAATTCTGGCTTTCGCCTTTCCACAAGAGGCTGACCTGCTCGATCGCCATCCACCATGATGCGGCCAACGATCCGCTGCCCTTCATGCGCGCCGCCGAACCGATCTTCCGCAAATATGGCGGCCGGCCGCATTGGGGCAAGATGCATAGCCTGAAGGCGGCGGATTTCAAAAAACTCTATCCGCGCTGGGACGACGCGCTTGCCGTGCGCCGAGACATCGATCCGCAAAACCGTTTCGTCTCGCCCTATATGGCCGGCCTGTTCGGCATCCAACCATGAACGCCTATTTTGCTGCCCTGTCCGAAGCATTGAGGGCCGCCGACATTTTCCGGCCCTGCCTGGTGCTCGACCGCGACCGGCTGGACCGCAACATCGCGCTGGTGAAGGATAGGCTGGCGCCAGGCCTTGGCGTGCGGCTGGTCGACAAGTCGCTGCCTTGCTTGCCGCTGCTTTCGCATATCGCCAGGGCGCTTGGCACCAACCGCTTCATGACCTTCCATCCGCCGGTGTCGCAGGCCGTGCTTGACGCCTTTCCCGAGGGCGACTTGCTCTACGGCAAGCCGATGCCGGTCGGTGCCGCCAAGGCCGCGCTGACCAGGGGCGGCGCTGGCTGGTGGTCGCGCGTCTGCTGGCTGATCGACACATCGGAGAGGCTAGCCGAATATGGCGCCTTGGCCGCCGCGCTCGACACCGAATTGCGCTTTGCCTTCGAGGTGGATGTCGGCCTGCATCGCGGCGGTTTTGCAGACCCCGCGCAGATCAAGGCGCTGACGATACCGGAGCGCCTGCACTGCGAAGGCCTCATGGCCTACGAGGCGCATGCGCCGGAGATTCCTGGTCTGTTCGGCGGTGCGACCAAGGCGCTGAAGCAGGCCTCGGCCAAGGCCGCGGAGTTCGTCGCGGCGCTGGAGCCAGACCAGCGCCGCATCCTCAACATCGGCGGCTCGAAGACGGCGCTGCTGCATGGCGCGGCAGTCGCCAACGAAGTCTCGATGGGCTCGGCCTTCGTGCTGCCCAAGGATTTCGACACGCCCGGCCTGGACGGCCTCCAGCCAGCCGCCTTCATCACAACGCCGATCCTGAAGACGGGTGATGCGCTGCTGCCGGGACCCGCGTGGTTGTCCACGGCCTTGCAGGCGCTTGGCCTCTTTCCGCGCAAGGGCTGCTACCTCTATGGCGGCAAGTGGATGGCCGAGCCGGTGTTTCCCGAAGGCATGAAGCCGAACGGCCTGATGGGCCTTTCCTCCAACCAGCAATTCATGGGCTTGCCGGCGAGAGTGGACGTGAAGCCGGGAGACTATGCCTTTCTGCGGCCGACGCAGAGCGAGGCCGTGCTCCAGCATTTCGGTGCGATTGCGGTGTTCGCCGGCGGACGGATCGTGGAGTTCTGGCCGGTTCTGCCGATGGGGTGAGGGGCACCACTGCGGGCGTACTTGGCGCTGGCCTTCCGGCAACCTCGTCATTCCAGGGCGTAGCGACGCGAAGCGGAGCGCAGACCCTAGAATCCATTCCGTTACCTTTCCGCTATGCAACGAATTGGATCCTTGGCACCTGATGCAGGGTCCATGAACTCCGTTCTGCGGCGTAGCACTCCCTGACCACCGTCCCGGCATGGATTCCAGGGTCTGCGCGCGTCGCTCCGCTCCTTGCTCCGCCCTGGAATGACGAAGTTGTGAGGCGGCTCGCCACAACCATTTTATTGACTCAGTCAACTAAATGATTGATCCTGTCCAAGACAGGAGGACTTCCCATGACCATCCACGATCATCCCGGCAAGGAATGCATCGATACGGTGCGCGCCTTCAACCGCTTCTACACGCGACAGATCGGCCTGCTCGACGAAGGCCTCCTGAAGAGCCCGTTCTCGCTGACCGAGGCGCGGGTGCTTTATGAACTTGCCAATCGCGACGGGCTGGTCGCCAGCGACCTGGTGCGCGATCTCGGTCTCGACCCCGGCTATGTCAGCCGTCTCCTCAAAAAATTCGAGGAACGCGGCTTGGTCGAGCGCGAGGCAAGCGAGGCCGATGCGCGCCGCGCCTCGATCGCGCTGACGCTGGCGGGCAGCCAGGCCTTCGCGCCGCTCAACCAGGATTCGCACGACCAGGTGCGTGCGCTGCTCGATCGCCTGGCGCCGGCCGACCAGGAGCGGCTGGTCAAGGCCATGCGCACCGTCCACGATCTGCTCGGCGACAGGCCCGAACCGAAGGTGCCGTATATCCTGCGGCCGTTGCAGGTCGGCGATATCGGCTGGGTCACGCGTCGCCAGGGGATGCTCTATGCGCAGGAATATGGCTGGGACGAGACCTTCGAGGCGCTGGTCGCTGAGATCCTCGGCGAGTTCGTCAAGAACTTCGTCCCGCAATGGGAGCGAAGCTGGATCGCCGAGCGCGAAGGCGAGGTGGTCGGCTCGGTCTTCGTCGTGCGCAAATCGCCCAAGGTCGCGAAGCTCAGGCTGCTTTATGTCGAACCATCGGCGCGCGGCCTCGGCATCGGCGCGCGGCTGGTCGACGAGTGCATCACCTTCGCTCGCGCCAAGGGCTATCGGACGCTGACGCTTTGGACCAACGACATATTGGGCGCGGCCCGCCGCATCTACCAGGAAGCGGGCTTCAGGCTGGTCGACGAGGAACGCCATCATTCCTTCGGCAAGGACTTGGTCGGCCAGACCTGGAACCTGGAGCTTTAGTTCGCGGGTCGCCCAGCAGCGTTTGCCCGAACCAGTCTGCAATGCTATCACGAAATGGTCGAAAAGGACCTGGAGCGGCACCCGGTAAGTCCGCTCCCTTCCGCCTTATGGAAGCTCCGTTCCCGCCCGATAACGCTCGCCGAGGCCGGCGATGAGGAAGGGCCGGCTGGTTTCGAAGCGCGGCGGCTCGAGTGCGGTGAGAAGCGAACTGTCCATCAGAATGGGCTCCACGAGGTCGAGGTTTTGGGTCGAGCCTTGCGCGCGCACCAACTCCGGCGTGGTGCCGAATTGCTCGCGAAAAGCCCGCGTGAACGCCTCATGCGAGCCGTAGCCGGCATCGAGCGCGACGCAAAGAATGTCGGGCGCGCCGCCGGCCAGCTTGCGCGCCGCTTCGCTCAGGCGGCGCGCCCGCATATAGCCCATGACCGATCGTCCCGTGGCCGCGCCGAAGGCGCGCGTCACATGGAAGCGCGACACGCCACTGCTTGCCGCTATTTCGTCGAGGCTGATGGCGTCGGGCAGGTGGCTTTCGACAAACCACAGCGCTTTCTCGGTCGGGTTCATGGTTCCTCGCATTTGGCAGGCCGACCCTAGCCGCCGCGCCGCGCGCCAGTTTGATCGAAATTGCGTTTCAAGCGAAGTCGAACGACGTTGACAGGCCAAGTAGCGTACGCTAGTTGGTAATGTTATTACATATCAAAAGGGTCAGAAACTTGCGGCAACGACACGACGATCCCGCCACGTCTCTCGCGCAAGGAGCGGACAGAGGCCCGTTGCGACTCGGACGGCGACAACCTACGATGGCTGCGTCATGGTCCCCGAGCCGCAAGGCGAGGGGTGAAAAGGGAACACGGTGAGATCCGCTTTGGGTCGAACCCGTGGCTGCCCCCGCAACTGTGAGCGGCGAGCTCCATCCGAAATGCCACTGGCCGGCAAGGCTGGGAAGGCGGATGGCGCAGCGACCCGCGAGCCAGGAGACCTGCCATCGACACGAGTTGACCGGACGGGGTGTGCCGGGAGGAGACGCGGGCACCGTCCTGTCGGCCGGCTCGCCCAGCATCCTTCCGTCGCCATTTTGGAAAGTGACGGAAATGTTGGAAGCCTCAAGCCATCGTATCATCGTCTGTTCGCTGTGCCGCGACACCCTGACCGGGCTGAGGTGCGGCGGGGATTTATGCGCCGACCTTCGCTCCAGGCTCTCCTTGCGGCAGACACCTTCCTTTGCCATCGAGACCATCGACTGCATGGCCGGCTGCGCGCGGCCGCTGACCGTGGCCTTCAAGGCGCAAGGCAAAGCCACCTATCTCTTCGGTTCCATCGACAGGGGCACCGATGCCGGCCCGCTGGTCGAATTCGCCAGGCTCTATGCCTCGCTGCCCGACGGCTGGTGCAATTCCGGCCAGCGTCCGGCAAGGCTCGCCGGCAAGATACTGGCGCGCATCCCCACCGCGGGTAAGGCAACGGAGCAAGTCCGGTGAGCGCGCCCCTGCTTGAAGCCCGCGATCTGCGCGCCACGGCAAACGGCCGGACCCTGGTCGAGGATCTCAGCCTGTCGCTGGCGGCGGGTGAGCGCCTTGCCATCATCGGCCCGAACGGCGCCGGCAAGACGACGCTGCTGCGCATGTTGTGCGGGGCGTTGTCGCCGAGCCGCGGCGAGGTTCGCTTGGCCGGGCGTCGGCTGGACAGGATCACCGCCGCCGAGCGGGCCCTCAGCATCGCCGTCGTCGGCCAGACCGACCAGCCCGATCCACGGCTGGCGCTCATCGACTATGTCGAGCTTGGCCGCGTCCCGCACGCCGGCCTGAGGCGCCGGCACGACGACCGCGACATCGTCGTCGAGGCGCTGCGCCGAACCGGGCTCTTGCCATTGCTTGCGCGCGCCATCGGCTCGCTCTCCGGCGGCGAGCGCCAGCGCGCGCAGCTCGCCCGTGCCATCGCGCAAGAGCCGAAGATCCTGTTCCTCGACGAGCCGACCAATCACCTTGACCCGCGCGCCCGCGCAGAACTGCTCGAGCTGGTGGCCGAATTCAACATGACCGTGGTCGCCGTGCTGCACGACCTCGCGCTTGTGGCGCCCTTCGCCACTCGCGTCGCGGTGATGAGCAACGCCCGGCTGCATGCGCTGGCGCCGCCGCGCGAGGCGTTGGCGCAGCCGCTTATCCGCGAGGTGTTCGGCATCGATGTGCTGCGCCTGCGGCACCCGACCGAGGACCGCGAGCTCACCGTTTTCGAGCTGCCCACGCGCGCGTCGCCATCCTGAACCTGCCCACCCCAAAACAAGGAGCACCATCCCGTGAAACGCCTCGCTTTGTCGTTTGCCTTCTCGCTTCTCGCCTCGGCCGCTTTCGCTTTCCCCGTCACCGTCGACAGCTGCGGCAAGCCGCTCACCTTCGACGCGCCGCCGAAGCGCGCTGTCATCCAGGACCTCAACATGGCCGAGATGGCTTTTGCGCTGAAGCTGCAGCCGTCGATCGTCGGGCTTACCGGTATCACCGGCTGGTACAAGGTCGGGCCGGAGTTCAAGGCCGAGCAGGGCGCCATCCCGGAGCTGGCGCCGAAATATCCGACGCTTGAAAACCTCGTCGCCGTGCAGCCGGATTTCTTCTTCGCCGGCTGGTATTACGGCATGAAGCCGGGCGGCGAGGTCACCCCCGACACGCTCGCTCCGCACGGCATCAAGACGCTGGTGCTGACCGAGAGCTGCGTCCATCTCGACAAGAACCGTCCCGCCGCCTCGATGGACCTGCTCTACGGCGACGTCGAGAAGCTGGGCAAGATCTTCGGCAAGGAGGCGGAGGCCGAAAAGCTGGTTGACGGCTGGAAGGCCGAGCTTGCCGGCATCACCGCGAAAGTGGGCAACGCCAAGGGCACGCGCGTCTTCCTCTACGATTCCGGCGAGGACAAGCCCTTCACCTCCGGCAAGTTCGCTATTCCCAACGCCATGATCGCCGCCGCGGGCGGGCAAAACATCATGGCCGACATGGAGACGAGCTGGGGCAACACTGATTGGGAAACGGTCGCGTCGCGCAATCCGCAATTCCTGATCCTGCTCGATTACCAGGATGGCGGCGGCTACAGGAAGCTGATCGATTTCCTTAAAGTCCACCCGGCGATGAAAGAGACGGACGCCGTCAGGAACGAGCGCTTCGTCGCCTTGCGCTACGCCGAGCTGACGCCCGGACCCGCCAATATCGAGGCGATCGGCAAGATCGCCAGGGCCATGCATCCGGAAGCGTTTTGAGACCACACCGCAAGCCCTTCGTCCTAGCGATGGCGCTGGGCGCGATCCTGCTGGTCGCGCTCGCGCTGCTTTCGATCGCCTATGGCTCGACGCTGATACCCTTGCGCGAGGTCGTCGGCGCGCTGGCGCATGCGGCGGGGCTCGACAGCCAGAGCCCATCCGGTCCGGTCGGCAGCATCGTCGTGGACTTGAGGCTGCCGCGCACGCTGCTGGCGATCGCCGTCGGCGCTGGTCTCGGCGTTGTCGGCGCGCTGTTGCAGACCGTCACCCGCAACGACCTCGCCGACCCGTTCCTGTTCGGCCTCTCCTCGGGCGCGGCCGCGGGCGCCGTTTCGGTCATCACCGTCTTTGGCGACAGTTTCGGCATCTGGACGCTCCCGCTCGCCGCCTTCACAGGCGGCATGCTGGCAGCGGCGATCGTGCTCCTGCTCGTTCCGCGGGTGAGGGGGCAGGGACCGGAGCGGCTGATCCTTGCCGGCCTCGCGGTCTCCTTCCTGTTCACCGCGCTGACCAACTATCTCGTCTTCGCCGGCGACCAGCGCGCCGCGCATTCGGTGCTGTTCTGGACCATGGGCGGGCTCGGTCTTGCGCGATGGGACAATATCGGCCTGGCGGCGCTGGGTGCCGGCATCATCCTCGCCTACGGCCTGTGGAACCACCGCCGTTTCGATGCCTTCCTCGCCGGCGAAAGCGCCGCGGAGAGCCTCGGCGTGCCGGTGGCAAGGATGCGTCGAACGACATTCCTCGTCGCTGCCCTGGCGACCGCCATTCTCGTTGCCGTGGCCGGCGTCATCGGCTTCGTCGGCCTGATGATCCCGCATCTCGGCCGGCCGCTGGCCGGTCCGCTGCACCGGCCCCTGATAGCGACCTGCGCGCTGTTCGGCGCGATCCTGCTTCTGGCCAGCGATCTGCTTGCCCGTACGCTTTTGCCGCCGCAGGAACTGCCGATCGGTATCATCACCAGCTCGCTCGGCGCCTTCTTCGTCGTCACCATGCTGATGCGACGTCGGCCATGACCTCCCGGTCTTCGGGCACAGTTGCGCAGGCGCCACTGGTCGTTCAGTTCCGTCGGCCCAACATCTCCCTGCGGATCCATCGGCCGATCTCGCGCGGAACGTTGCGCAGCGGCGTGCCTGGACGCGAGCGTTTGCCTGGCGCCGCTGCGATTGAGATCGGCAGCGAGAAGGCGGCGTTGAGCGACTGCCGGCGGCCAAGCCGTTCCCAATGGATCAGCCCGCGCATGATGCGATCCCATGCAAGCACGGTGGCCACGGCGGTCGAAAGCTCACCGTCCTGCGAGGGCTCGTGTCGCCTGGCGAATTCGGCATGAGCCTCGGCCAGGTAGATGCCGAAGTCGAATTTTTCGGGATCGGGGTCGTAGTCGTCGGTGAGCGCGTAGCGCACCTGCTTGGCGATGAACGAGGCGATGTCGGGATAGTTCTCGTGGTGGATGTGCACGCAATGCGGCGGCTCCAGCTGGCGAAGCCGTTGGCGGCCGGTCAACACCTTGGGCAGGCGATGATGCCCGGGCTGCCACGCCACGGTTCCTCTGCGAAACAAGCGCACCTGGTGGTCGGGATAAAAGCCGGACCCCCGCATGACATGGCCGGCGATGGAATTGAAGCGCGGAATGGCGAAGGCGTCGGCATTCGCCCCGTGCTCGCGGATCAGCTGCTGAAGCGCCTCATGCGCGTCTGCCGCGAGGTATTCGTCGGAATCGAGCACCAGGATCCATTCATGACTGGCCTCGGCCAGGTACTGATTGCGGATCGGATCGACGGCATCGACGACCGCCGTGAACATCACCCGGCAGCCGGCGGCGTTGGCGATCTCGACAGTCTTGTCTCGGCTTTGCATGTCGACGACGATACGCTCGGCCGCCCATCGCGTGCCATCCAGGAGCCGCGGCAAGGTGGCTTCCGAATCCCGCGTATGGACGATCAGCGATATTGCGTGTTCCCGCGTCACCCGTTCTCGTCTCCATCGATTGCGTAGCGGCCCCGCCAGCGCTCCAAGAATAGGCGTCGCGATGCCTGATGGCGATCGGGCCGCCGGTCGGAAAAGGATTCCAGATGCAGGGAATCCCAGCCTTGCGCGCAGGCTATGCGGACGCCCAGCTGCCGTGCCCGCAGGCATAGGTCGGCATCTTCATAGCCGAAGGGAAACACCTCGTCGAAGCCGCCAAGCGCCGTGAAGACGGCATGGTCGATCACCATGGCGGCGCCCGTGACCGCCTGGGGAAAGCTCGTCACCCGGGTGACGATGGCGCTAGGCTTGCCATGGTCCTGATGATAGGGCCCGCGCTCGCCACCATCGAACCTCACGCCGCAGTGCTGGATCGTGTCGTCGGGCAGTACGAGTCTGGCGCCGACTATCCCGGCCTCATGATCGCGCATGACGTCGAGCATCTCCAGCAGCGCCTCGGGATGGAGAAAGACGTCGTTGTTGAGGAAGAGATAACGCGCGGCGGGTATTTCGCGGGCCCCGCGGTTGCAGGCGACCGAGAAGGGATGCCGGTTGTCGAAACGCACGATCCGCGCATCGGCGACGCCGAGCTCGGCGGGGCGGTACGGTATGAGGGTGCCGTTGTCCATGACGACAATCGCCGTGCTGCGAAGTTCTGCACGCGCCAAGGCACGTTCAAGCATTATCAGGCAGGTGCGCAGCAGCGCGGGCTGGCCGTAGGAGGAGATGACCGCGGTCAGTTCCATGAAAGGGCGTTCCGCAAGCCGGCCTGCATGGCGTCACGCAGTTTCCTGCGCTGCGCTGCCATGCGATAGCGGCCGGCCATCGCCGCGCCTTTCTCGCGCAGCATGGCGCGGGCGCCGCGGGCATGTTCGGCGCTGAGTTCGGCCAGCGCCTCCGGCAGATCGACCGGAGCAACGACCCGCGCGTTTTCGCCGTCCTTGAGGTATTCCATGCCGCCGAGGACGGGAACCGAAACGACGGTGCAGCCCGCGGCCATGGCTTCCAGGGCCGGCAGTCCGAACCACTCACCCTCGGCCGTGGCCAGGAAGTAGCCGCTTCGTTTCAGGATGGCGGCGCAGGAGATCTCGTCGCTGTCGCCGATCGGTGCGTAGTGGAGATGCCGCACGCGCGCCATCGCGGCCTGGGCTGTCGCCGCGCCGCGGCGCGGCATGTAGGCGACCGTCCGCTCGTCCTTCGGCGTGCCGTCATGGAAGAAGACGTCGGAGATCGAGATGCCGACATCTGTCGGCTCGCGTCCGGCGATGGCGTTTACATAATGCGCGGCCTGCTCCCAGCAGGTCAGCAGGACCACATCCTTGTCCCGCAGCACGGGATCGATCAGGGGATCCGTCCCTTGGCAGTGGAACATCAGCCGGGCGCCCGTGGCCTTGAGCACCGGATAGTCGTGCGGCAGCGAGAAGATCAGCGTGTCGTCCCTGCCGACCCTGGCGATGGTCTCTTCCCGGCTGACCACCGGCCGGTCCGACCCGAACCAGCGAGGCGCCATGCCGCCGGGTGTCGCCACCGCGATTGGAGCGCCCAATTCACCAAGCAGTCGCGCGAACTGGAAGCCGACCTTTATGCCGCCGTAGATCCCTATGCCGGGCAGGACGTAGTAATTCATCCGTTTGCCAGGAAGGTGACGGCGCGCCGCCCGTGCCGGAGCGCATCCTTGACCGCACGACGACCGTGCAGAAGCGAGCGCAGGGCTGTCAGCGCGATGGCGAAAGTCCGGCCGTAATACAGGCGGGCAAACTGAATCCGCGCCGCGCTGAGCATCTGCGCGCGCAGGACGGGAGCGACGTCGGCGCCGTGCCGACCGAAATGCGGCAGAACCTGGTCGAGCCTGACGATCTCGAGTCCCCGCTTGACCATTTCGACCCCGATCGCGACGTCCTCCATATAGCAGAAATAGCGCTCGTCGAAGCCGCCGAGCCGCGCGAAGCTGCTGCGGTTTGTAAAAAGGGCGGCGGCAAGCGGCCAACTCCAACTGTCGCAGTCATAACCCGGCAACTGCTTCAGCCGCTCGGCAAGCCGGGCCTTGCCGTGACTGTGCAGCATGTCGGCAATGAGTTTGATCCGCGAATAACCGGGCTGCCGGCCTGCCGTTCGTTTCCCATGCCAGTCGACATAATCAGGCACCGCTATCGCTCCGGGTTTTGCCCGAAGAACCGCCAATGCCGCTTCCGCCGCCGCAAGCGTCATCACGCAATCCGGGTTGAGAAAACAGAGTTGGTCAGCCCGCGCCGCCTTGGCCCCGCGATTGGCCGCTGCCGCGAAGCCCTCATTGCGCGTATTGCGCAGGATCGTGACGCCCGGCCGCGCGATCTTCTCAAGCGTGTCGTCCATCGAGCCGTTGTCGACGACGATGATCTCGCTTGGCAGGTGCGCCGAGAGGTCGGCAAGCTTGTCCAGACAATAGCCGATCAACTTGCTCGAATTATGTGTGACGATAACGAAGGCCAGCGCGGCTGGCTTGTCGCCATCAGGCGCGGCTGGGATACGGGCTTCGCCGGCCAGCGCGTGCATTGCCGCGACCGCCTCGATGTCGGGGCCGTTGCAGAAATTGCTGAAATGAGCAATCAGCGCGCCCTCTCGCGGAAAGCCGTCATCCCAGTGGCGGCAGTGGTTCCATTGCCAGGGAAGCTCGCGCCGCCGCTCAGGGGCCAGCGTGTTCGTCCAGATCTGGAAATAGTCTTGGTCGGCCACCATTTGCCCGCCGATCGCATGGTCGGGCGGAAGCAGCCGAAGGCGTGCGCTCGTCCAGTCGAGGAAGCGCCGCAACTCGTCGGCGCGCGCAATCACCACGCCGCTGTTGAAATAGCGGAAATCCTCTTCGCCTGGTGCTGCCAGGGAGCCGTCGACGAACGCCAGGGTGTAATTGCGGTAATGCGCAAGGAAATCGCGTCGGCCCATGGCCGACCCGGCGATGCCGGTCTGCTCGACCATCGCCATGCCGCGATCGCCGAGGGCGTCCGCGACGTCCTGCGCCGTAAGCCGGCGCAAGAGCACGGCATCGGCATCGACCTGCAGCACGATCTCCGCGCCTGACCGTTCGAGGCACCATGCCAGCGCCTCGAATTTGGCGAGAAAGCCGCTGGCCCGGCTGGATTGGCCGGTTGTGTCGACCAGATTGAGATGAAGGCGCGGCGAGCACGGAAGCAAGGCGGACGAGCCTGGATCCGTCGTCACATAGATTTCGAAATCGCTGTGGCGAAGGAATGATTGCAACGCCTCGTGAGCCGCCAGCGCGTAGCCTGGTTTGCCCGACGCAAGCGTGCATATGACGACCTTCCGGTGTCCGGTCACCTTCTCCAACGGTCAGATCACACGCGTCGACATAGGCGATCCGCGCCAGCTTCGCGGCTTCGCCAGCATGTATTGGTGCATTGAGTTCAGGCCCCCGAACGCCTGGTGGATGACGGTAGTCTGGCCTGATCCCCGAGCCGCCGTCAACAGGGGTTGGATTGAGGGTGAATTGGTTTCCGGGAAAGCCGAGGTGCAATATTTTGCCGATTGCATCGGCAACGTCTTCACTGGCCGCTAACCATGAATGCATCGAATGCCTGATATGTCGATTTGCCGGCTTCTGGCGCGAAGCATCCACTTGAATAGTAAGCACGCTTATTATATGTATCGCTCATGGTTTCAGATGGTATCGACAGACTGGGATTTTTGATCCACGATGTGCAGCGCCTGATGCGCAAGCGTTTCGAGGCGCGCGCCAGTGGATTGGGTCTTTCATCGGCGCAATGGCGGCTGCTCGTCCGCGTCGCCAAGGAGGCCGGCGTCGCGCAGGCGCGGCTTGCCGAGCTCCTCGAAATCGAGCCGATCAGCGTCTCGCGCCTGGTCGACCGCATGGAGGAGGGCGGCTGGATCGAGCGCCGCCAGGACGCGACCGACCGGCGCGTGCGCATGATCTTCCCGACCGAGAAGGCGAACGCGGCCTATGCCGACGTCAAGAGCCTTGCTGGCGAGGTCTATGAGGAATCGCTGACCGGCGTGTCGGCGGAAGAACGCCGCGTCCTGATCCGCGTGCTGGACACCATCGTGCAGAATTTGACGGACGCCGAGACGTCGTCCCTGGAAAAGATAAAGAGTGCGGAAGGCGCAGCAGCATGAACGCGGCAGCCAAGGTAGAAGACGACAACGTCACCAAGCTTGCGCCGGCGCAGCCGGTTGCCGAAGCGCCGGCCCAGCCGGTCGCCGCGCCGGTCGCGATGGCTCCCGAGCCGCAGCGGGCCGCGCCGAAGAAGAAGCGCCGCCTCGGCCGTTTCCTGTTGATGGTCGCGTTGCCGCTCGCTCTGCTCGCCGGCGGCGCGTATGTCTGGGTGACGGGCGGACGCTATCAGGAAACCGAGAACGCCAATCTGCAGCAGGCCAGGATTTCGGTCGCTTCCGACACGGCCGGCCGTATCGTCCAGGTCGGCATCGCCGACAACCAATTGGTCAAGCAGGGCGATCTTCTCTTCGTCATCGATCCCGAGCCCTACAGGATCGCGCTCGCCCAGGCCGATGCGGCGGTCGCCGCCGCGCGCCTCAATGTCGAGCAGTTGCGCGCCGCCTACAGCCAGGCGACGGCGCAGGAAAAGTCCGCCTCCAGCGAGGTCGACTATGCGCAGTCGCAATATGGCCGCGCCGCCGATCTCGCCCAGAAAGGCATCAATGCCAAGTCCTCGCTCGACCAGGCCCGCAACGACCTCGACAAGGCCAAGCAGCAACTGGCCGTCGCGGAGCAGGGCATCGTCAGCGCCAAGGCCGCGCTCGGCGGCAATCCGGACATCGAGACCGACAAGCATCCGACCGTGATGGCGGCGCTCGCCGCGCGCGACAAGGCCGCTTACGACCTGGCGCAGACCACCGTGAAGGCGCCGGCCGAAGGCGTCATCTATCAGGCCGCCTCCTTCAAGGTCGGCCAGTATGTTTCCGTCGGCACGCCGCTCTTCGCGCTGGTCGAGACAGGCGACACCTGGATCGACGCCAACTTCAAGGAGACCCAGCTCACCAACATGAAGCCGGGCCAGAAGGCCGAGATCGTCGTCGACACCTATCCGGGCCGCACCTTCGAGGCGACGGTAAAGGCGATCGGCGCCGGCACCGGCGCTGAGTTCTCGTTGCTGCCAGCGCAAAACGCCACCGGCAATTGGGTCAAGGTCACGCAGCGCATTCCGGTGCGCCTGGAACTGACCGATCCCGATGCCAAGATGGCGCTGCGCACCGGCATGAGCGCCACCGTCACCGTCGACACCGGCGTGGCGCGCGGCCTGCCGTCGATCTTCGGCAACGCCACGGCAGGGGAGCACGCGCAGTAACGACAGCGAAGCCCGCCGCGATCCGGCGGGCATCGAGGGGATTGGTCCGATGGGAGGAGTGGCGAGGATCAGCAAGGCAAGCCGCATGGCGGCTCGTTCGAAAGCTGGGACCTCGGCGCGGACCCGTTGGTCCTCAGGTTTCCGGGCGGCAGGCATCCGCTCCAACAGAGACTTTCGGTCGATGTAACCCCCACATCGATAGTCGCGTCCCACCGCGATGAAGGTCTCTCAACGGAAGGCTTTGCCGCCCGGAAACCTAGTCTACACGTTTTTGTTACCTGCTGGAAGTTCAGCATCATGAGCACGCCCGAAGCCTTCAAGGAAGTGCCGCATCGCGGACTGATCACGGTCGCGCTGATGCTGGCGACGATCATGCAGGCGCTCGACACCACGATCGCCAATGTCGCGCTGCCGACCATGACCGGCGACCTTGGCGCGTCGCCCGACAACATCAACTGGGTGCTGACCTCCTATATCGTGGCCGCGGCGATCATGACGCCGGTCACCGGCTGGCTCGCCGACCGGCTCGGCCGCAAGGAACTGTTCCTTGGCTCCGTCGTCGGTTTCACGATCTTCTCGATGCTCTGCGGCCTTGCGTGGAGCCTGGAGACGATGGTGCTGTTCCGCCTATTGCAAGGCGTGTTCGGCGCCGCAATCGTGCCGCTGTCGCAAACCTTCCTGCTCGACATCAACCCGAAGGAACGCCACGGCCAGGCGATGGCGATCTGGGGCGCCGGCATCATGCTTGGGCCGATTTTGGGGCCGACGCTCGGCGGCTGGCTGACGGAAAACTTCAACTGGCGCTGGGTGTTCTTCATCAACCTGCCGGTCGGCATCCTCGCCTTCCTCGGCATGGCCGCCTATCTGCCCGTCGTCGCCAAGCGCGTGCGGAGCTTCGACTTCTTCGGCTTCGCTATGATCTCGCTCGGCGTCGGCGCGCTGCAGCTCATGCTCGATCGCGGCGGCGAGATAGACTGGTTCAACTCGGCCGAGATCTGGATCGAGCTCGCTTTGTCGCTCACCGGCTTCTGGGTGTTCATCATCCACACGGTGACATCAGAGCATCCTTTCATCGATCCCAAGATCTTCCTCGACCGCAATTTCGTGACCGGGCTGGGCTTCATCTTCATCATGGGCGTGCTGATCCTGGCGTCGATGTCGCTGTTGCCGCCGATGCTGGCCAACATCTTCGGCTATCCGACCGTGACCATAGGCGTCGTGCTGGGGCCGCGCGGCATCGGCACGATGATTTCGATGCTGGTCGTCGGCCGCATCATGCACAGGATCGACGCGAGGATCCTCGTCGCCATCGGCTTCCTGCTCACCGCGCAGTCGCTCTACACGATGGCGAGTTTTACGCCGCAGATGGACAATTGGCTGATCATCTCCTCCGGGGTTATCCAGGGCCTTGGCATGGGCATGGTGTTCGTGCCGCTGTCGACGGTCGCCTTCGCCACGCTCGACGCGCGCTACCGCACCGACGCCACCTCGCTGTTCAGCCTGGTGCGCAATCTGGGCTCGTCCATCGGCGTGTCGGTGGTCGCGGCGCTGATGGTGCGCAACACGCAGATCAACCACACCGAGCTTTCGGCCTTCATCAACCCGTACAATCCGAATCTCTGGGCGGCCTCGCCTGCGGCGGCCAGCGGCGATCCGGCCGCGCTTTCGCAGGTCAACTTGGCCGTCAACGCCCAGGCGATGATGATCTCCTACATCAACGACTTCAAACTCCTCATGGTGATGACGCTGGCCGCGATCCCGTTCGTGATATTGCTGCGCAAGCCGAAGGCGGCGCCGGCGGGTGGGGCGCCCGCAGCCCATATGGACTAGGACCGCCACGCCGGTTGGTCCTAGATCACAGCCGGGACAGACTGCATCGTTCCGGTATTGAGCGGTTGGATGAACGTGATGCAGAACCCGTCATTTCCTGTATTCGATCTCGGAAAGTTCGAGGCTGCGAGCCCCGCGGAAAAGAAGGCGCTCGGCCGCGAGGTCGACCATATCTGCCGCAGCACCGGCTTCCTGGCGGTCACGAACCACGGCGTTCCGCAGGCCGTGATCGACGCCGCCTGGTCGAAGGCGAAGGCCTTCTTCGACCTGCCGCCCGAGGAAAAGCAGCGCTCGAAGGCGCCCTACAAGGGTTATCCCTATGGATATCTCGGCCCGGAGCTCGAGGCGCTGGCGAAATCCCGTAACGTCGACACGCCACCGGACTTGAAAGAGAGCTTCAACGGCGGGCCTCTGCGCGTGCCGCCGGGCGTCAAGGACCCGGAGGCGCTGGCCTTCTGCTATGCCGAGACGATCTGGCCGGCCGAGCCCCTGGGCTTCGTCGATGCCTGGAAGACCTATTACGCGGCTCTCGAGGATCTGGCGTTGCGCATCATGCGGGTCTTCGCTACCGCGCTGGGCTTGCCGGAAGCCTATTTCGACGCTTTCCTCGATGCGCCGATCAGCGCGCTGAGGGCGCTGAACTATCCCGAGCAGCATGTCGCGCCGAAGCCCGGCCAGATCCGCGCCGGCGCCCATACCGACTATGGCAGCCTGACGATCCTGCTGCCGCAGCCAGGGTCGCGCGGACTTCAGATCGTCACGCCGGACGGCGAATGGGCGGAGGTGCCCCCGATCCCCGGCGCCTTTGTCATCAACATCGGCGACCTGATGGCGCGTTGGACCAATGACCGTTGGGTGTCGACCGTGCATCGCGTCGTCAACCCGCCGCTGGAGGAGGGCGGCAAGGATCGCCGGCAGTCCATGGCCTTCTTCCATCAGCCGAACTGGGACGCGGAGATCACGGTTCTGGGCGCATGCCTGGCCGAGGGTGAGACGCCGAAATACGGGCCGGTGCGCTCCGGGCCCTACCTGATGGGCAAGTTCAAGGCGACGACAAAATAGGGGGGCCGCCGGCTATCGGCCCAGCACGAGCGCCCAGTAGCGCAAGGCGGGATCGCGGCCGTCGCGCACATAGGCCAGCCCGAAGCGGCTGAAGTCGGGGTCGAGCATGTTGCGGCGATGGCCGGCCGAATGCATCCAGATGTCGAACAATTTCTCAAGGTCGAAGCGGCCCTCGGCGATGTTTTCGGCCGCCGCGCCCCGTACGCCATTGTCCTTCATGCGCGAGGCGAAATCCTTGCCCCAGCCGGTCGTGTGGCTCATGCGCTCGCGCGACGCCATGTAGCCGGCCTGCTGCAGCGCCGCCTGTTCGAGCTGGGCGTCCGGCGTCAGCACCGGCAGTCCGGCGGAGGCGCGAATGCCGGCCAGCGTCGCCGTGGCGGACGAAGAGGCGCCGGCGCCTTCGCCGGTCGGGACCGTGACGGTGCTGCAGGCGGCGATGCCGGCAAGTGCTGCAAGGCCGGCGGCCTTGAGCAGAAAACGGCGGTTCAGGTCGGCTGTGGTGGCGATGCTCATCCGGCTTCTGATACCGGCGATCGTGGCTTTTGCCGGGCAGGGCGGTGAAAATCGCCAGGACGGCGCAGCGATTCGACGACAGGAGGTCCGCCATGCTCCACCACATTGCCCTCGGCGTTTCGAACATCGAGCGCGCGGCCGCCTTCTATGACGCGGCGTTGGCGCCGCTCGGCTATGTTCGCGTCTGGGACGATCTCAGGCCCGGCGAGGCCGATCAGGCTGTCGGCTACGGTCCGCCCGGCGGCGGCGACAAGCTGGCGATCAAGTTCCGCCCGAAGGGTCAGCGTCCGCCCGGGCCGGGATTCCACCTGGCGTTTGCCGCTCCGGATCGGCGGAGCATCGCGCGGTTCCACGCGGCCGCGCTCGCCCATGGCGGCAAGGACAATGGCGGGCCAGGCCCGCGTCCCGACTACGGCCCGCACTATTACGCGGCCTTTGTCATCGACCCGGACGGGCATCGCCTCGAGGCGGTGTTCAACGCGCCCGAATAGGCAGAACGAGCTTCGCCGCGATGAAAATCGCGTGAAGCGACGACTTTTCCCGGAAGATCGATTATGATGCGATCGTTCTTGAAGTGGCAGCCACGGGCGGCCACCCACAGGCGGTGACCGACCCGCGTTGATCTGGCGCATGATTGCTTGGCGAGAACCTCCCGGTTTTCGGGCTCATGCACTGACAAACGGAGGACGGTTATGGCCGGTTTTCATGTCATGGCGGATGCGTACGGGATGCATGTGCAGCCCACGGTGCGCCACATTTCCACCTCGGACCTCTGGGACGCGCTGAAGCTCGGCGCCGAGGATTTCTGGGCCAAGCCCTCGCACTACGTGTTCCTGTGCCTGGTCTACCCGATCGTCGGCTTGATCCTGACGCAATGGACCTCGGGCTCGAACGCCATCCAACTCGTCTATCCGCTGATGTCCGGTTTCGCGCTGATCGGCCCGTTCGCGGCCATCGGCCTCTATGAGATCAGCCGCCGGCGCGAGCTCGGCATGAACACCCATTGGCGGCATGCGCTCGATGTTCGCCATTCGCCTGCGCTGCCGTCGATCGCGGTCATCGGCATCCTGCTCTTCGCGCTGTTCCTGTTGTGGCTGTTCACCGCGCAGTCGCTCTACACCAGCCTGTTCGGCGCCGAGCCGCCCGCTTCGGTCGGCGCTTTCGTGCGCGACGTGCTGACGACCGGCAAGGGCTGGACGCTGATCCTCGTCGGCAACGCCGTCGGCCTCGTTTTCGCAATTGTCGTCTTGGCCACCACGGTCGTCGCCTTCCCGCTGCTGCTCGACCGCGACGTCGGCGCCGTCTCGGCGATCGAAACCTCGGCCCGCGCGGTGATGGCCAACCCGCTGACAATGGCGCTTTGGGGGCTGACCGTCGCCGTGTTGCTGGTGGTCGGCTCGATCCCGCTGTTTGCCGGGCTCGCCGTGGTCATGCCGATCCTCGGCCATGCCACCTGGCATCTCTACCGCAAGGTGGTCGAGCCGGAGCAGATCCGGCCGGTCCGCCGGCCGATGTAGACGGCTGCGTTCTTGGGGTGACGGCTATCTTTGCGCTTCGGTCGCCATCCTCAGGGCCAGCCCCGTCAACACCGTGCCCATCATCCAGCGCTGGACGACCAGCCAGAACGGTCGTCCGGCGAGGAAATTCGCGATGGAGCCGGCCGTCACCGCGATGATGGCGTTGACGGTGAGGCTGATCGAAATCTGCGTCACGCCGAGCACCAGCAACTGCGACAGAACATGGCCCTTGGCCGGATTGATGAACTGCGGCAGCAGCGACAGATAGAGCACCGCCACCTTCGGATTGAGCAGGTTGGTCATCAGCCCCATGATGAAAAGCTTGCGCGGCCTGTCCCTGGGGAGTTCGCGGACCTGGAAGGGCGAGCGTCCGCCGGGCTTCAGCGCCTGCCAGGCGAGCCACAAGAGATAGAGCGCGCCGGCAAAGCGCAGCACGTCGTAGGCGTAAGGCACGGCGAAGATCAGCGCGGTGATGCCGAAGGCTGCAGACACGACATAGAACAGGAACCCCAGCGCCACGCCGCCGAGCGAGATCAGCCCGGCTTTCGGCCCTTGCGATAGCGAGCGCGAGATCAGGTAGATCATGTTCGGGCCCGGCGTCAGCACCATGCCGAGGCAGATCAGCGCAAAGGTCAGATGATTGGCGGCGTCGGGCATTGATGGCTCCAGCAAAGCGCGGCGGCAGATGTGCGCGGCTTCGCGGGAGGGCGCAAGGGCTTGCGGTTAGCACCTGTTGCGCCAGCGCAAGGCGTGTTGAGATTCAGGTAAGGCCGGCCTCACCTGAAATATCGGC
Source organism: Mesorhizobium sp. B2-7-1 (assembly GCF_006440735.1). Classification (GTDB taxonomy): domain Bacteria; phylum Pseudomonadota; class Alphaproteobacteria; order Rhizobiales; family Rhizobiaceae; genus Mesorhizobium. Next base: position 67,489 of record NZ_VFUA01000001.1, read on the forward strand.
ATGCCTTACCCGACCACCCGCAGGTTCGACAACTCGTTGGCGATTTCCTTGAAATTGTCCGACAGCGTTGCGCCGGTCGCGTTCCAAAACAGCTTGGCCGGCTTGCTGGGATCGGTCGGATCCTTGCGGAAGCGGGAGTCGGAAGAGCAGGCTTTCAGCGCGGCCATCGCCTTCTGGTCGCTCGAACTGGTCGACGACATGTCGAGCGCCACCGTCATCACCATGACATTGGCCGCCTTGGCGTTGTCGCACAGCTTCGCCATCTGCTCGTTCATCGCCGCGGTGTAGTTGCTCGACGAATAGTTGAACTGGCCGATGGCGCTCGACGTGCCGCCGAACAGGCGGGTGACCGAGGTGCCGTTATAGCCGACGCCGGTATAGCCATAGGCGGCATAGGTCGACTTGTTGCCGGCCGGGTCGGGATTGACCGTCGAATAGGTGTTTTCGCCGTCGGTGAGCACGATGACGACCTTGTCGTTGCCGCGCTCCGTCTCCGGCCGTCCCTCGGTGAAGGGCGCAGCACTCGACACGGTGCGCCAGCCCCAGGCCATGCCTTCGGGCACATTGGTGTTGCCGTTGGGCTGCATCAGGTCGATCGCCGCCTTGATGGCCGCAAGCCCATCCGTCTGCGTGACATCGGTGAGCGGCGTGATCGGTGTGGTGGTGCAGCTGTAATTCGGGCCGGCGCCGGTGCTCAGCGTCGGGGCATCGATCGGCCGCGGCATGAAGTATTTGGCCATGTTCGACTGCCTGGTCTTGCCGGTGGTGCTTGACGGATCGTCGTTCCACCAACTGTTGGCGGCGCCGTAGGTGACCGGGTTCGGCTCGTCTGGATCCTGCGTCACCTTCCAGCGGTTGCCGGGCTCATCGGGCGCGAACATCGGCACGAACATCGTCGCCGGGTCGCCGACGCCGATGCCGGTGTTGTTGGGGCCACCCGAGGCCGGCGTGTCGTCGATATTGTATGGATAGGGTCGTACTTCCACGCAGCCCTGCCAGCTGGCGAACGGCCCGTAGGTATCGGTGTAGTCGTATTCGTTGTGGCTGCGCTTGCAGGTGTTGTCGGAGCGGTATTGGTCGCACACGACGCGCTTGCTGCCGACGATGCGCTCGTGGCTGGTCACCACCTGCATGTCGCGATAGAGCGAAAAGCGGCTGAGCACCTGGTCTTGCGTGTCACCCCAACCGGCGCCCTTCTTGTACCAGATGCCGTTGACCTTCTGGGCGTATCTGTCGGGTGCGTTCAGCGTCGACCAGTCGAAATTCTCATTGGCGACCGGTGACAGCCCATAGACGTCCATCCAGGGGGCGTTGTCGTTGTCCGGCCCCACATTGACCGAGGCCGCGAACGGCACCAGGCTGAATTGGACCGGCTTGTCGATCTGCTTGATCTGCGCCGCCTGCTGCGCCAGCGTGTCGACAAGCTGCTTGGCGGCCTGCTTGAGCAGGTCGATGCGCTTCTGACCCGAGCCGGTGCCGGGGGTCGTCATCGAGCCCGAATTGTCGAGCACCATCGCCACTTCCAGCGTGTTCTTCAGCCGGACCTGGGAGTCCATATCGAGGTTGATCGACTTGTTTGCATCGACCGTGGATGCGCCGACGAGCAGCGAGGAGGACGGATAGAAGTAAGGGTGATAGTTCAGCGTCGCGCTCATCTTAAGCAGGCCGCCGCCGGCCTGGCTGGTGGGCAGCGTGATGTTGAGCGAGATGTTGGCGGGGTCGATATTGTTGAGGTTGGCGTTGAAGAAGTCGGCCGCGTAGGCTCTGATCTGATCGTCCGTGGCGCCTTCGGCAAGCCGCCGCGCCGCGGCGAAATTGGCGGCATCGAGCGCATTCAGCACCATCTGCTTCTGGCGGTTGAGCTCGCTGAAGTCGACCGCCATCGCCACCGCGCCCATCAGCGGCACCATGGCGATTGCTGTCATAAGCGCATAATTGCCGCGGCGGTCGCGGCAGAATTGATGCCAGAATTTGCGCATTGTAGTTGAAGCGGCCCCCCGCCGACGGATTCTCTGTCGGGCCACACTTCCACAAAACGCTGAAGGACCGGTTTGGCAAACCGCTCGATTGCTTAATGGCGGCTTCACCAACCGCTAACCAAATCAATTCCATGGCATGGCCACGATGAAAAACGCCCGCCTTGCGGGCGGGCGTCGTCGATCGTTTGTCCGAGCAGATCAGCTGACGATGCGCAGGTTCGACAATTCGTTGCCGATCGCCTTGAAGTCATCGGACAGCGTGGCGCCGGTCGAGTTCCAGAACAGCTTCGCCGGCTTGCTCGGATCGGTCGGATCCTTGCGGAAGCGCGAGTCCGACGAGCAGGCCTTAAGAGCAGCCATGGCTTTCTTTTCGTCGGTCTTGGTGTCGACCAGATCGAGCGAGACAGTCATCACTATGACCCCGGCAGCTTTGGCGTTGGCGCACAGGGTCTGCATGTTCTCGTCGAGCGCTGCGGTATAGTTGCTGTCGGTATAGGTGGTCTTCGGAACGGCACTGCTGGTGTTCATGAACAGGCGCGTAACGCTGCCTGAGCCGGGGTAAGTCAGCCCGGTATATCCGTAAGCTGCGTATGTGGACCGGTTGTTGGCATAGCCGGAATCGCTGATGGCGCTATAGGTATTGGCGCCGTCGGTCAGGACGATAACGACTTTATCGTTGCCCTTTTCTGTATTCGGTCGTCCCTCGGTGAAGGGCTCATTGCTGGACACGGTTCGCCAGCCCCAGGCTAGACCTTCCGGCACATTAGTGTTGCCGGTCGGCGCCATGTCGTCGATGGCGTCGTCCAACTCCTGCTTTTCAGCCGCCGCCGTGACGTCTTTAAGCGGAGTGATCGGACTGGTGGTGCAGGCCGCATTCGGACCGTCGCCGGCACTCGCCGAAGCCGACCCGTAGGGCTTTACCAGAAAGTATTTGCGCATGTCGGACTGGCGCTGCGACGCCGTCGGGTTGGGCGAGTACGGCCAGTCGGCCCACCAGTTGTTGCTGTAACCATAGCTGGCGCTACTGACGTCATTGACGCCGTCGCGATTGAAGTCGCGCCACAATGTGCCGGCCTCGTCGGATGCGAACATCGGCACGAAAAGCGTAGCGGGATTGGATGTCGTAGGCGTGGTGTCGTCATCGTTGTATGGATAGGGCCTGGCCTCGACGCATCCCTGCCAACTCGCATAGCGGCTCGTGGTGTAGACGTATGTCGGGGACGGAGTGACCCAATGGCCTTTGCTGCAGGTGCCGTCCTTCTTGGTGACGTCGCAGACATACTGCTTCGGAGGCTGCACTGTTTCGCGGTCGGACTCGACGGTCATGTCGGAATAGAGGCTGAAACGGGTGATGGCCTGACCCTTGGTGTCTCCCCAGCCATCACCGCGTTTGTACCATATGCCGCCGGCCTTCTCGACATACTTGTTGGGATCGTTGGCGGCGTTCATCGTCGACCAGTCGAAATCCTCGTGGTGGATTGGCGAGACGCCATTTAGATCCATCCACGCATCCTGATCATGTGTCGGGCCAATATTGACGGAGGCGGAGAACGGAACCAGCGAAAACTGCACTGGTTTGCTGACCTGCTTCATCTGCTGAGCCTGCGCGGCCAGCGTGTCGACCAGTTGCTTGGCCGCGTTCTTCAGCAGATCGATACGTTTCTGGCCGGTCCCGGAGCCGAGGGTCGACATCGAACCGGAGTTGTCGAGCACCAGCGCAACTTCAAGCGTATCCTTTAACCGGATTTCGGACGTCGCGACGACGTTGATGTCGGTTTCGCCGGCAGTTTTACCGAGCAGCATGGCGGCTGCCGGCAGAAAGTAGGGGCGATATTTTAGCGTCGCCTGCATTTTCAGCGTGCCGCCGCCGGCGTTGTTATTGGGTAAGGTAACCGTCAAGGTCGTGTTTGCCGGGAGAACGTGTCTCAGATTGGCCTCGAAGAAATCCTTGGCGTAGGCTTTTACGGCGTCGTCGCTAACACCGGAGACGATCTGCTGCGCTGTCGCAATGCCAGCGGCGTCCAGCGCATTCAGCATTTCCTGCTTTTGCCGCACCAACTCGGTATAGTCTATCGCCAATGCCACGCCGCCCATCAGCGGTATCATCGTGATGGCCGTCATCAAGGCATAGTTGCCTCGTCTGTCACGTAAAAATTTGCGGATCAATGCCCTTAGCCCCCGCCAAGATCCTATAGTTTCTGGTTCAGCATGATCATAAATCGTTAAATTTTAGCCCTCCCGAAAGCAGCAAGATCGCCCGGCCCCCTTGACGGGGCATTAACCCTGTGCACCCGACAAACCGCCGAAGGTCGATGTCGGAAAGCGAGTGACAGGATGAAGCGCTTCGGTTATGCGGAGCCGACTGCCGCGGAGCCTTGGCTTTGCATCAAGACAAGACCAGGAGCGCGTCGCTGGAATCCGTTTCAGCGCTAGGCGCCTCAAGACCAAATCAGGGACACGGCATGGCGGATTCGCCTGACATCATCGCTGGGCTCGACGATCTGGCGGGGCGCTACGCCGCCATCCTGTGCGACGTATGGGGCGTAGTGCACAATGGCGAATGGCACTTTCCGCCTGCCGCCGCGGCGCTTGCCCGGGCACGCGCGGCCAACGTGCCTGTCGTGCTCATCACCAATTCTCCGCGTCGCAGCGCCGACGTCGTCGCCCAAATGAAGGTCATCGGCGTCCCCGCCGATGCCTGCGACCGGGTCGTCACGTCCGGCGACGTCACCCGCGACCTGATCGCCGATGGTCCGAGGAAGATCTTCCATATCGGCCCCGACCGCGATTTCACGCTCTATGACGGGCTCGACGTCGATCTCGTCGAGGAATTCGAGGCCTCCGGCGTTGTCTGCACGGGCCTCTATGACGACGAGGTCGAGAAGCCCGCCGACTATGCCGAGCTGCTGCAGCGGCTGCGCGCCCGCAATCTGCCGTTCATTTGCGCCAATCCGGATATCCTGGTGGAGCGTGGCGAGCGCACCATCTGGTGCGCCGGCGCCTTGGCCCGCGACTATGCGCAGCTTGGCGGGCGTACGCTGATTGCCGGCAAGCCCTTCGCGCCGATCTACGATGTCGCCATGAAGGAGGTCGCCGCCGTTCTTGGCCGTGCCGTCGAGCGCTCAGAGGTTCTCGCCATCGGCGACGGCATGATGACCGATGTCAAGGGCGCGGCCGACAATGGCTTCGACGTGCTCTATGTCTCGGGCGGCATCCACGCTCGCGACTATGGCGATCCGCTCCGCCCCGATCCCGAAAGGCTGGCTGGCTTCCTTGAAAAGCACGGCTACCAGCCGGTTGCCGTCATTCCGCGTCTGCAATAGGTGGTCTGGCCATGACGGGCGCCTCGACATGATGCAAGCCTTCGAACGTCTTTCGGCGGTCGCGCCGCTGCCCGCGCATCTGCGCGGCGGCGTCGTGGCGATCGGCAATTTCGACGGTGTCCATCGCGGTCACCAGTCCGTCCTGGAACGCGCGCTGGCCGAAGCCCGCCGCAATGGCGTGCCCGCTTTGGTGCTCAGTTTCGAGCCGCATCCGCGCAAGGTCTTCCGGCCGGAGGTGCCGCTCTTCGTGCTGACGCCGCCGCCGATGAAGGCGCGGCTGCTCGCCGGACTTGGCTTTGTCGCTTTGGTCGAGCAGCCGTTCACGCGCGATTTTGCCTCGCTCTCGCCCGAGGCTTTCGTGACCGACGTGCTGGAGAAGAACCTCGGCATCCGCCACGCCGTCACCGGTTTCGACTTTCATTTCGGCAAGGACCGCCAGGGCGGCCCGGCCTTTCTGATGGCGGCCGGAGAACGGCACGGCTTCGGCGTGACGCTGGTCGACGCCTTTCGCGACGAGGGCGCGGAGGTGGTTTCGTCGAGCCGCATCCGGGGGCTGCTTGCCGAAGGTCACGTGGAGGAGGCCGCCGGCCTGCTCGGTTACCGTTTCACCGTCGAGGCTAAGGTGATCGGCGGCCAGCAGCTTGGCCGCACGCTCGGGTTCCCGACCGCCAACATGCGGCTTTCGCCGGAAGCGGCCTTGAAGGAAGGCATCTACGCCGTCCGCTTCCGTCGCGCCGACGGCACGCTTCACGATGGCGTCGCCAGCTTCGGCCGCCGCCCGACCGTCGACGACAATGGCGCGCCGCTGCTCGAGACATACGTCTTCGATTTTTCCGGCGATCTCTATGGCCAGAACTGCCAGGTGTCGTTCTTCGGCTTCCTGCGCCCGGAACTCAAATTCGATGGCCTCGACGCGCTGGTGGCACAGATGAAAAAGGACGAGGCCGAGGCGAGGGCGCTGCTGGCGGGCGTGCGCCCACTCTCGCAACTGGACGCCCAGATCGCGTTCTAGATCGTTTCACGGAAACGGTGAAACGTGGGGCAATTCCTGACGGGAGGTTACGGCAAAGCCGCCGGGCCTAGCCGTGTCAAACCTTCCCGGCTGCAGGCGAGGACTATCGCTTCAGCGCCAGCCCGATGGCGATGAAGCTCCAGCCCTGGAACACCAGGTCGATCGCCAGGAAAATGCCCAGCACCCAGAGACTGTTTACCGGCCAGCCCATGGCGATCATCAGGCCGAGCAGGATGGTGATGATGCCGGCCGCGAGCAGCCATCCCCAGCCTTGCTGCGGCCGGTGATTGAAGGCCACCCAGGATCGCAGAAGGCCCGAAGCGACGAGCGCGATGGCCAATAGCAGCGTCAGTACCGCCGAGGCGAGCAACGGGTTGTCGAAGGCGAAAAAGCCGGCGACGGCGTAGAGCAGGCCGCTCAGCAGCCAGTAGAAGAAACGTCCCCAGGTCTTGACCCCGAAGGCGTGGATGATCTCGATGACCCCTGCCATCAGCATCAGCCAGCCGACGACATAGACCGAGGCGACGGTGGCGATGAACAGATTGCCGAAGGCGATGCCGCCGAAGATCAGCAACAGCACGCCGAGCGCCACGAACCATCCCCATTTGTCCCGCGTCTGGCCGATCGCGTCCTTGAGAGCGTCGCTTGGCAGAGTCATGGTTTCATCTCCCTCGAAATTCACCACCGGTCGTGCGGCGAAAGGAAGCTAGACCCAACCGCATTGTCCGTCCAGCAACACGGGCCGAACCCGCGGCCGGCCGGCTGTCCGTGACCGTAACGCGGTCATTGTCGCGATGGCCGGACTTCGTCCGCGAACGGCGCAAGCGTCGCCTCCAGCGTCTCCCGGCCGGCCTGCTCCCAGCTTCGCGCCACGAATTCCGCAGCCTTCGCTTCGTACGGAGCACGGGCCGCGGGCGAGGCGATCCACTCCCGCATGGCGTTTTCCCATCCTTCGACGTCGAGCGGATCGAGGCACAGTCCCGACGAGCCGACCACTTCGGCGATGGCTCCGCCCGTAGAGGCGATCAGCGCCTTTCCGTAAGCCAGCGCCTCGACGGGCGGCAGCCCATATCCTTCATACAGCGACGGATACACGCAAAACGCACTGTTGCGGTAAAGCAGGGACAACGTTGCGTCATCGACATTGTCGAGATGGACAAGGCTCTTGCCGTAGTCGGGATGACTGTGAAGCTTCGCCAGGACCCCGTCGACCATCCAGCCGCTGCGACCGACGAAAACCAGCTTCATGCCGCTACGCGCGATCGTTCCGTCCAGGACGAGGCGCCTCCAGACGTCCATCAGCAGCGAATGGTTCTTGCGCGGTTCGATGGTGGAAACGAACAGGATATAGCGATCCGTATCGAGCCCGTCCGGCAGGCGGCCGTCCGCCTTCGATTTGCGGGCGCTGTCGCAGCCGAGAGGAACCTGTTTTAGCTCCGGCAGCCGGACGTCGAGCTTGGCGGCATAGTCCTCGACGTCAGTGGTGACGCGCCTCGACGTCAGGATGAAGCGGTCCGCCAGGCCGACCGCCAGATTCACATAGTCCGTGAATCTCTTGACGTCGTGCGGCTTGTACCATTCGGGAAACTGGATCGGAATGATGTCGTTCAAAAGCACGACCAGCTTTGCGCCGGCCAAGCGCGCCTCGCGCGAAATGACCTCGATATCGGTATGCGCCCAGTCGTTGTTCATCAACAGCAGATGGTCGCCGGGCGAAAGATTGTATTCGTTGCCGGCCACCGTCCTGAGCGGGACGATGCGGGCGCGTGAACCGTCCTCGCGAGCGACTTGCCGCCGCTCGTTTTCCTTCATCAGCCGGCTTTCGATCCGCTCGAGGAAACGAAGAAAAGGGCTGCCGGGATTGCGTCGGCCAAACGCGCCGATCTCGGTTATCAGGATACGGCGCGGTCTTATGATCGCCATCAGCAACCGCCGCGCCCAGTTCGGCCAGCGATCGTAAAAACGCATCTTGATGCGGGCCGGGTCCGGATAAAAGCTCATGTCGCACGAAATGTCGCCGGCGATGATTTCCGCCGCCATACCAGGCGAAACCTGTCTAAGGGCCCGCTCGATCGGGTCGAACACCGTGAATGCCACCTCGGAGGCCTTAAATGCGGCCGCCGCGGCCGCGTAGTGGCGTTGCACGCTGACCAGGCCGACAGGAGGGCCGAGCCAGCGCACCATGCTCGAGAGATCGACGACAAGACGCATCATTCGGGCCGCATCAGTTGAGCCGCATTCTTGGCGAGCACGCGATCATCCTGCGCCAGGCCAGTCGAGGTCCCAACGCGAACGTCCTGAAGGAGGGGGCGCCGACAGCCGCGAGGAGCAGCAGCCTGCAGGTGACGGCCATCGGTATCTCCGGGGTTCGCAACAGCAACTCGATGTCGCGTCTTTCCTGGCTGGAGATGCCGACCCCCGTGGCGGCGCGCGATGCCAGAAAGCTTGCGATGGCCTGCGCGGGTTGGCCGTTCGCATCGAAGGGCTCGGCGCGATGGCAACGCAGCAGCGCCGACTGCCTGGCCAATGCCGCGGCCGCCTTTTGCTGATCCTGCTTCACACGCGATACCTGTCCCGGATGCGATCTCAGCTTAACCAGTCGCGCACCCATGTTGGTCAGTTTCCCCGTCTCGGAAAGCCGCAGCCATAGATCGTAGTCTTCGGCATAGGTGAAGGCGCGGCGGTAGCCTCCCGCGCGCCGGACGGCCTCGGTCCGGAACATCACCGTCGGGTGAAGCATGGGATTGTATCTGGCGAGCGCGTCCCGCAACGGGTTGTCGCCGACAGGCACGTCGATCGGCCTCAACAGGTTTCCGTCCCGGTCGATCTGCAATCCCGCCGTACCGAGCAGCTGCAAATCGGCATCCGCCTCGAAACACGCCACCTGCAGGCGCAACCTGTCGGGCAGCGAGACATCGTCACAATCCATGCGCGCCACGAGAGGGGCCCGCGCGAGTGAAATCCCCATGTTCAGCGCATCGACGATCCCCTTGCCGCTGTTGGCGACAACTTTGACGCGGCCGTCGCGCTCGCCGATCGACGTCGCGATCGCCGCGCTGTTGTCGCGGGATCCATCGTCGACGACGATGACTTCGATATCCGCCAGATCCTGGTCCAGGATGCTTTGCAGGGCTTCGCCGACATATTGCGCGCCGTCTCTCACCGGAATGATCACGCTTACCGTCGGCAATAGAATGTTCCTTGCAATGATCGACCGTCTCAATGGCCGTTGGATTGTCGGCAGGCTGGTCTCGAAACTCCAATTTCAAAGTTCCGTCGATCTGTCGACTGTCAATTTTCTCTGTCCGGCCGATCCGAGCGCGACCTCAAGGGCGGGGCGAGCAGTCGCACGACCGATACGCGCCCTCTTGGCCTTCGAAGAAAGGTCGCCGTCGAGGCCGACTTTATGGAGCCAGCTTCCCCGCCATCCGCAACAGGTCCGTCTGAACTCGATCCTCGGCAAGACGGCGAATGCGGTTATCGGCCGTTGCGGCACCGCGTTCGGGCCTGCATCGATCCCGCGCGGCGCGCTCGAGTCGGCTTTTGGGGAAAGGCCGAACGCGACAGCATCCAGGTCTCTTGATAACCGGCTATATACAGCATATTCGTCTTTTCAACACGACCAACATTTGAGCGCCCGGCTGTGTTTGTTTGTATGGGGAAGTCTGGGGCGCACCCGGAGATCTCTCCGTCCGATCTGACTTTGGGGGTAGGCGGCGCTCTGGAAAATGTGATGAGAATCTGCTGCGCAATCTCTGCCCTCTTCATGAACGGGGGGCTGCAAAGGGATTGTCTCAACATCAGTGAGCGACTGGTCGGCCGAGGCCATAACGTGACGATCCTGACAACCCGTCAGGTGGGTCATGTCGAGAGTTCGGCGACGATAAAAGTCCATCCGGCACGGGTCCTTTCCAACCCGGGCACCGAATATGCGTTGGGAAGGACCGTGCAGACAGCCAGGCGCGACTTCGACTGCGTCGTCGGTTTCAACAAGATGGCGGGCCTGGATATCTACTATGCCGGCGACCCGCCTTATTTTGCGTCGAAGCTCGGGTGGTGGCGGCCGTTTTCCCCCCGTTTCATGCGCCAGCAGAACCTCGAATCGATGATCTTTGCTCCCGGCAACGCCGTGCAGATCATTGCGCTCAGCGAACAGCAGGCAGCGCTCTACCGCGGCTTCTGGCGGACCGAGGAATCCCGCATTCACGTCGTCGGGCCAACGCTTGATCCGAAACGCCGCAGACCGGAGCTGCTGGCCGTCGACCGCAATGAAATCCGCGATCGTTTCGGGCTTCCGCGCGAGGCGGTCATCGCCTTGACCATCGCCAACAGGTTGAAGGTGAAGGGTCTCGACCGGGCGGTGAAGGCCCTGCAACCGTTTCCGGGAATCCACTGGCTGATCGCCGGTCTTCGGAAGAATAGCGAGGAAGAGACGCGGCTTCGCGGCATGATTGCCAAATTCGGCATGTCGGAACGGGTTACCCTGCTGGGCATCCAGGAGGATATCCCGGCGATCGTGGTTGCGAGCGATTTCATGATGCACGCGGCTCGCCTGGAAAATACCGGCACGGTGATCCTCGAGGCGCTTGCGAACGGCCTGCCGGTCATTGCCTCGGACGCTTGCGGATATGCAAAATATGTCGAGGCCAGCGGTGCCGGACTGGTTGTGGCCAATCGCGACGATCCCGAAATCTGGCGGCAGGTGATTCAGAAGGCCGGCAACCCGGCGATCCGGGGCCAATGGCGCGAGGCGGCTCTTGCCTACGGCGCATCGAACTCGCTTACCGGCGGACTGGAAGCGGCCTGCGACCTGATAGAGACGTTCCGCCGCAGCCGGCGTGTCGCCTAGTTGGCCAGTCGGTTCCGATGTTACCGATTTTAAGTCAAATTTTACCGAATGCACGGCATGGCTGGAGCGTCGGCAGGTGGTGTTGCCGGCCTGTTTCGCGTAAGGGGTGACGATGCGTATTGTCGGGAAGATTCCTCTGGCCGTCGCCTTGGGCCTGTTCACCGCGCCTGTCGCCCAGGCGGGCGAAGGCGGCAGCTGGATATCCGGCGATTGGTACCTGACGCTCGGCGCCACCGGCCTGGTCGCGCCGAATTTCGAGGGCGGCAAGAAATATATGTTCAGCGCCCAGCCGATCATCTCGCTGGGCAAGGTCGGCCCAGAGGCGCGCTTCACCTCGCGCAACGACAACATCTCGCTGGCGCTGATCGACGACGGCTCCGTGCGCGCCGGTCTGACCGGCAAGTTCCTGTTCCATCGCACCAGCAAGGACGAGCTCCAAGGCCTCGACCCGGTGCGCTTCGGCGGTGAGGTGGGCGGCTTCTTCGAGTTCTATCCGCTGGATTGGCTGCGCGCCCGCGCCGAGTTGCGGCATGGCATCCGCTCCCACAACGGCTTCGTGGCCGACATCGCGGCAGACGCTTTTTACGACATCACGCCGACGGTGCGCGTCTCGGGCGGGCCGCGGGTGTCCTTCGCCTCGTCCAACTATTTTGATGCCTATTACGGCGTCAACGCCACCGAGGCGGCGGCATCGGGGCTCAGCGAATATCATCCAGGCGGCGGCGTGAAGTCGACAGGCCTCGGTGGCGCGATCACCTGGAAAGTGACCGAGCCGATGACGGCGAGCGTCTTCACCGAATATTCGCGCTTGATGGGGCCGGCAGCCGATTCCAGCCTGGTCAAGGAGCGCGGCGACCGCAACCAGTGGATGTTCGGCGTGTCGACCACCTACCGCTTCAATTTCACGATGTAGGCACCAAAACCGGCGCTAGCCCTCGAAATCCGTGCTTTATTCCTGCCGCGCCATCCGCTAAAAGCCACGCCATGACGAGCTTTTCGCGCCTTTTCGCGATCGCGATACGAATTACGGGCCCGGTGTTCCGGGCGGCCTGAGCGCCGCTGGAGCCGCCGGGAGTTTTCGCGCGCGCCCCTCGCGCTTTTTCAAGAAAATGCTGGTTCAACGCCCGGGCTTTCCGCCGCCGGGCAACGCAGATGGCAGATCAATGACCGACATCCCGATGACCGACACTGCTGAGACGATCGACTATTCCAAGACGCTTTATTTGCCGCAGACGGATTTCCCGATGCGCGCCGGGCTGCCCGAGAAGGAGCCTGGCCTGGTCAAGCGCTGGGAGGACATGGACCTTTACAAGAAGCTGCGCGAGGAGGCCGCAGGCCGCGAGAAGTTCGTGCTGCATGACGGCCCGCCCTACGCCAACGGCAACATCCATATCGGCCATGCGCTGAACAAGATCCTCAAGGACGTCATCAACCGCTCCTTCCAGATGCGCGGCTATGACGCCAACTACGTGCCGGGCTGGGACTGCCACGGCCTGCCTATCGAATGGAAGATCGAGGAGCAGTACCGCGCCAAGGGCAAGAACAAGGACGAGGTGCCGGTCAACGAGTTCCGCAGGGAATGCCGCGACTTCGCCGCCCATTGGATCAAGGTCCAGGCCGGCGAGTTCCAGCGCCTCGGCGTCATCGGCGATTTCGACCACCCCTATACGACCATGGCTTACCATGCCGAGTCGCGCATCGCCGGCGAACTGCTGAAATTCGCCATGTCCGGCCAGCTCTACCGCGGCTCCAAGCCGGTGATGTGGAGCGTTGTCGAGCGCACCGCGCTCGCCGAGGCCGAGGTCGAGTATCAGGACTATGAGAGCGACACGATCTGGGCGAAGTTCCCGGTCGCGAGCCTCGCCCAGCCGGTCGCCGGCGCCGCGCCGGCGCTGGATGGAGCCGCGCTCGACCTGGTCGAGGCCCATGTCGTCATCTGGACGACCACGCCCTGGACCATCCCCGGCAACCGCGCCGTGAGCTATTCGCCGCGCATCGCCTATGGCCTCTATGAGGTGACGGCGGCCGAGAACGCTTTCGGCCCGCAGCCCGGCGAGAAGCTGATCTTTGCCGACGCGCTGGCCGAGGAATGTGCCGCCAAGGCCAAGGTCACCTTGAATAGGCTTCACAGCGTCTCGGCCGAACAGCTTGGGAAGCTTACGCTCTCGCATCCTTTCAAAGGGCTCGGCGGCGGCTATGAGTTCCCCGTGCCGATGGTTGCGGGCGAGCATGTCACCGACGATGCCGGCACAGGCTTCGTGCACACCGCGCCCGGCCATGGCCGCGAGGACTTCGACGCCTGGATGGAAGCGGCCGCCGATCTTCGGGCACGCGGCGTCGACACCACGATCCCGTTCACTGTCGACGATGCCGGCTTCTTCACCAAGGATGCGCCGGGCTTCGGTCCGGGACGCGAGGGCGGTGCGGCGCGCGTCATCGACGACAACGGCAAGAAGGGCAACGCCAACCAGGCGGTCATCGACGAGCTGATCAAGCGCAACGCGCTCTTCGCGCGCGGCCGGCTGAAGCACAGCTATCCGCATTCCTGGCGCTCCAAGAAGCCGGTCATCTTCCGCAACACGCCGCAATGGTTCGTCTATATGGACAAGGACTTCGGCGACGGCACGACGCTGCGCAGCCGCGCGCTGAAGGCGATCGACGACACGCGCTTCGTCCCGGCGGCAGGCCAGAACCGCATCCGCGCTATGATCGAGGAGCGCCCCGACTGGGTGCTGTCGCGCCAGCGTGCCTGGGGCGTGCCGATCGCCGTCTTCGCCGACGAGGACGGCAATGTGCTGAAGGACGAGGCCGTCAACCAGCGCATCATGGAGGCTTTCGAGAAGGAAGGCGCCGACGCCTGGTTCGCCGAAGGCGCCAAGGCGCGCTTCCTCGGCAACCACGATGCCTCGAAATGGCACCAGGTGATGGACATCCTGGACGTCTGGTTCGATTCCGGCTCGACGCACGTCTTCACGCTGGAGGACCGTCCGGACCTCAAATGGCCGGCCGACGTCTATCTCGAGGGCTCGGACCAGCATCGCGGCTGGTTCCATTCCTCGCTGCTCGAAAGCTGCGGCACCAGGGGCAGGGCGCCTTACGACACGGTCATCACCCATGGCTTCACCATGGACGAGGAAGGCCGCAAGATGTCGAAGTCGCTCGGCAACACCGTCGTGCCGCAGGACGTCATCAAGCAGTCCGGCGCCGATATCCTGCGGCTCTGGGTGGTGACGACCGATTATTGGGAAGACCAGCGGCTCGGCAAGAACGTGCTGCAGACCAATATCGACGCCTACCGCAAGCTCAGGAACACCATCCGCTGGATGCTGGGCACGCTCGCCCATGACGACGGTCAGGATGTGCCGGTCGAGGCGATGCCGGAACTGGAGCGGCTGATGCTGCACCGGCTGTCCGAGCTGGACGAGGTGGTGCGCCAGGGCTACGACGCCTTCGAGTTCAAGCGCATCACCCGCGCGCTGCTCGACTTCATGGTGGTGGAGCTTTCGGCCTTCTATTTCGACATCCGCAAGGATGCGCTGTACTGCGACGGGCCGTCGAGCCTGCGCCGCAGGGCAGCCGTGCAGGTGGTGCGCCACCTCTTCGAATGCCTGGTGAAGTGGCTGGCGCCGATGCTGCCCTTCACCACCGAGGAAGCCTGGCTAGACCGCCATCCGGAAGCCGTCTCGGTGCATCTCGACCAGTTCCCGGCGATCCCGCGGAACTGGCGCAACGAGGCGCTGGCCGAGAAATGGCGCAAGGTGAGGCAGGTGCGCCGCGTCGTCACCGGCGCGCTGGAGATCGCGCGCGCCGAGAAGTTGATCGGCTCCTCGCTCGAGGCCGTGCCGGTGGTGACGCTCGACGACGCGGCGCTGGAAGCCGCGATCGCCGATGTCGACATGGCCGAGATGGCGATCACCAGCGACCTCGTCGTCAAGCACGGCAAGGCCCCGCAAGGCGCCTTCGCGCTCGACGATGTCAAGGGCGTGGCGGTGGTGGTGGAGAAAGCCGAGGATCGCGGCCTGGTCAAATGCGCGCGCTCCTGGCGTTACACCGCCGATGTCGGGCAGGACCCGGAATTTCCGGACGTCTCGGCCCGCGACGCCGCCGTGCTGCATGAGCTAAAGGCGCTTGGCCGTTCATAAGCCGGTGCAAAAGTGCCACGCCGGGCGGCCCGAAACGGCCCGTGCGTTGCCCTTAACAAGTGGTTGAGGTAAACACGCGACACTCCGGAAGACAAATTGTCGCCGGATTTCCATCGCAAGTGCGGGGAAGAAGGGGACCGCGCCGTTGGCCGGTGGCGACCGAAAGGCTGTTAGAGTGGGACTTTTTGGCATGACCGACAGAACGTTTGCGCGCGCCGTGCTGGTCGCGCCGCTTGTGGTATCGGCCATCGCCCTGTCGGGCTGCATGAGCTCGCCCACCTACGGAACCGACAAGACGGCTGCCGCGCAGCTCTTCGACGATGTTTCCGCCGCTGCCTCGATCACGCCGAAGCGTAAAGATCCGATCGACTACAAGCCGCGTCCCGACTTGGTGAAGCCCGCTCCCGGGCAGAAGGAAAGCCTGCCGCCGCCGCAGCAGAGCATCGAGACGGCGAGCGCCGACTGGCCCGAATCGCCGGAGGCGCGCCGCGCCCGCATCCGCGCCGACGCCACCGCGCACCAGAACGATCCAAACTACCAGCCGGAAGCAGTCGAGGATATCCAGACCGATCCCGAGGCGGTGAAGAAGGCGTTGGCCGAATCGGGCTCCAGCCATCCGCCGCGCTGGACGCCGGACGATTCCAGCGGTGCCGCCCGCAAGGCCGCGATTCAGCGCAACCTTGCGGAACAGAAGCAGGGCGACCCGACCACGCGCAAATATCTGAGCGAGCCGCCGCTTGCCTATCGCCAGGCCTCCGCCGACGCGCCGCAGAACGAGCTCGGCGAGGACGAGTACAAGAAGGAGCGCCGGCTCAAGGCGCAGGCGGAAGGCAAGAAGGGCGGCTGGTTCGACTGGCTCGGCCTGTAGGTCGGAACGGGCCGCGCAGGCCTACGTTTCCCGTCTCTCGCGAAAGAAATCCTTGAGGATGAGGGCGGCTTCGCTTTCGCCGATCCCCGGATAGATGTCCGGCGCATGGTGACAGGTCGGCGAAGCGAAGAAGCGCGTGCCGCTCACCACCGCGCCGCCTTTCTCGTCGGCGGCGCCGAAATAGAGCCGCCGCAGCCTGGCGAAGGAGATCGCGCCGGCGCACATCGCGCAGGGCTCCAGCGTCACATAAAGGTCGTGACCGGTCAGCCGCTCGCTGGCCAGCTCCCGGCAGGCCTCGCGAATCGCCAGCATCTCGGCATGCGCCGTCGGATCGGCAAGCTCGCGGGTGCGATTGCCGGCTTTCGCGATCACCGTGTTGCCATTGGCGATAACAGCGCCGACCGGCACTTCGCCGCGGCTGGCGGCCGCCTCGGCCTCTTCAAGCGCCAGGGCCATGAAATCCGGTCGTTTCAAGCGGTTTCCACTCCGATTACGCCTCGCCACCCGAGAGCGATCCTGTTATCTAGCGCGAGACCCTGAAAACCGGAATCGGTTTTTGCCGCGCCGCCGGATGCGCAAAATCAAGATGATACTGCCTGCGTTGGCGTCCGCGAGGGCGCGCGACGCCGTAGCAGGCGAAGACGAGCAAAGTAATGGACGACGACAAGAAATCTTCACGCGGGCCGCGCAAAGGCGGCTCGAAACCGGCGGACCAGCGTGACCGCAACGGCAAGCCGGGCTTCGGTGCCAAGAAGCCGTTTGTGAAGCGCGATCGGCCGGTGGCCGCCGAAGGCGAGCGCCCCGCGCGCGACTTCAAGCGCAGTTACAAGCCGCGCGAAGCGGGCGAGAGCGCCGAGCGGGCCGAAAGGCCGTTCCGCAAAGGTCCGCCGCGCGACGGCAAGCCCTTCGAGAAGCGTGAGGGCCGCAAGCCCTACGCACCGCGCGGAGACCGGCCGATGGCCGCCGAAGGCGAGCGCCCGGCCCGCGATTTCAAGCGCAGCCACAAGCCGCGTGAAATGGGTGAAGGTGGCGACAGGCCGTTCCGCAAAGGCCCGCCGCGCGACGGCAAGCCCTTCGAGAAGCGTGAGGGCCGCAAGCCTTACGCACCGCGTGGCGACCGGCCGGCGGCCGCCGAAGGCGAGCGGGGCGAACGACGTTTCGAGCGCCCCAAGCGCGAGTTCGGCGACCGCCCGGCACGCGACTTCGCCGATCGGCCGAAGCGCGATTTCAGCGATCGTCCGCGCGGAGCTGGCGGAAAGCCGGAGGGTGGCTTCAGGCCGAGGCCGCGTCCCGCGGAAGCCGCGCCGGAAAGCGGCGAACGCATCGCCAAGCGGTTGGCGCGCGCCGGCATCGCCTCGCGCCGCGACGCCGAGGAACTGATCGCGGCCGGCCGCGTCAAGGTCAACGGCAAGGTGCTGGACTCGCCGGCCTTCAATGTCAGCGCCTCCGACGTCATCCATCTCGACGGCACCGAGATCCCGCCGATCGAGCGCACGCGCCTCTTCCTGTTCCATAAGCCGGCGGGCGTCGTCACCACCAACCGCGATCCGGAAGGCCGCAAGACCGTCTTTGACGTGCTGCCGTCCGATCTGCCGCGATTGATGACGATCGGCCGGCTCGACATCAACACCGAGGGCCTGCTGCTTTTGACCAATGACGGCGGGCTGTCGCGCGTGCTCGAACTGCCGGCCACCGGCTGGCTGCGGCGCTACCGTGTGCGCGTCCACGGCAAGGTCGAGGAGAGCGCGCTCGCCGGCTTGCGCGACGGCATCGCCGTCGACGGCGTGTTCTACGGTTCGATCGAGGCCTCGCTCGACCGCGAGCAGGGCACCAACGCATGGCTGACGCTGGGGCTCCGCGAAGGCAAGAACCGCGAGGTGAAGAACATCCTGGGCGCGCTTGGCCTCGACGTGACGCGGCTGATCCGCATCTCTTACGGACCGTTCCAGCTCGAGGATCTTCCCGAGGGCCATGTTCTGGAGATCAAGGGCCGGGTGCTGCGCGAGCAGCTCGGCGAAAGGCTGATCGAGGAATCCGGCGCCAATTTCGACGCCGAGATCCAGAAGCCGTTTTCCAACAAGCCGGTGCGCGGCGGCGGACCCCGCCACGAAGAGGCCGACCGGCCGAAATTCACGCGCGACGGCGACCGCAGGCCGATCGGCGAGGGCGGGCTGATCAAGGCGCGCAAGCGCCGCGAAGGCAGCCGCGACGAGGCGCTGAGCAAGCTCTCGACAAAACCTGACAGGGCATTTGGGCCGGACAAGGCCTTCGGCGAGCGCGGCCCGAAACCCGATCGCGGCGGCTTCGGTGACAAGCCGCGTGGTGGTTTCGGCGACAAGCCCCGTTTCGGCGGCAAGAAATCCGAGCGCGAGCAGCGGCCGATCGAGCCGCCGGGTCAGCGCAAGGCCAATGTCTGGATGGCGCCTGGCGCCCGGCCGATCGGCAAGGGAAGGGCGGAGGCCGATGCCGCCAGGGCTGCCGAGGCGAAGGCGCGCAAGGCATCCTATAAGCCGGGCGGCAAGGGCAAGCCGGGCGCGAAACCGTTCGGCAAGCCTCGCGGCGAGCGCCCGGAAGGCGATGGCGGCGACAGGCCGCGTGGTCCGAAGAGGGGCGGCGATGCGGATCGTCGGCGGTGAATTCCGTGGGCGTCCGCTGGCGACGCCGAAAAGCAATGCCATCCGCCCGACCACAGACCGCACCCGCGAGGCGGTGTTCAACGTCCTGGCGCACCGTTACGCTGAAAAGCTCGAAGGCGGCCGCGTGCTCGATCTCTTCGCCGGCACGGGCGCGCTCGGAATTGAGGCGCTGTCGCGCGGCGCCTCCTACTGCGTCTTCATCGAGGAATCGACCGAGGGGCGAGGCCTGATCCGCGAGAACGTCGAGGCCTACGGGCTCACCGGTCGCACCAAGATCTTCCGCCGCGACGCCACGCATCTCGGCGAAGCCGGTACGATCTCGCCCTTCGGGCTGGTCTTTGCCGATCCGCCCTATGGCAAGGGGCTCGGCGAGCGCGCGCTGCGCTCGGCCAAGACCGGCGGCTGGCTTCTGCCTGGCGCGCTCTGCGTCGTCGAGGAGGCTGCCTCGGCGCCGTTCGAACCGGGCGCCGGTTTTTCCGTGATGGATGAACGCAATTACGGCGAAACCATTATCCGCTTCGTCGAGGCGGAGTGAGCGAGGCGCGTCTTCCTTCTTCCGCAAGGGAAGAAGGAAAAGGCACAAGCGCCTCGAAAATGCCGAACAATTCACTTTGCCTCGCCTGCGAACCTTGCCTATCGTCGCGCAACCGGAACCGGAGACCTTGATGACACCAACGGGGATTGGGCTGCGAGCGGCGCTTCTTGTCGGCACGCTGGCGCTCGCCGCGGCTCCGGCCCGCGCGGCCGATGACGGCGCGGTCAAGGATTTCCTGCTCGACAACGGCATGGAAGTGGTTGTCATCCCCGACCATCGCGCTCCGATCGTCACGCACATGGTATGGTACAAGATCGGCAGCGCCGACGAGCCGCCCGGCAAATCCGGCATCGCGCATTTCTTCGAGCATCTGATGTTCAAGGCCACGACCACCCATGCCGCAGGCGAGTTCGATCGCGCCGTGTCCGAGATCGGCGGCTCCAACAACGCCTTCACGTCCTACGACTACACCGCCTTCCACGAGACGGTGCCGCCTTCCGCGCTCGAAGAGATGATGGGCTTCGAGGCCGATCGCATGCGCAACCTCATCCTGACCGACGATGTCATCAAGACCGAGCGCGACGTCATCCTGGAGGAACGTCGCTCGCGCATCGACAGCAATCCGCAGGCGGTGCTCGACGAGGAGGTCGACGCGACGCTCTGGCAGAACCAGCCATACCGCATTCCGGTCATCGGCTGGATGCAGGAAATGGAGCAGTTGAACCGTCCGGACGCGAAAGCCTTCTACGACGCCTACTACCGGCCGAACAACGCCGTGCTGGTGGTGGCCGGCGACGTCGATCCCGACGCGGTGAAGGCGATGGCCGAAAGGACCTATGGCAAGGTCGCCCGCGGCCCGGACCTGCGGCCGCGCATCCGCCCCGTGGAGCCGGAGCAGAACACCAAGCGCACGGTGACGCTCACCGACGCGCGCGTTTCCGTGCCGAGTTTTTCGACGCAATGGGTCGTGCCGTCCTATCACACGGCCAAGCCCGGCGAGGCGGAGGCGCTCGACCTGCTTGCCGAGATCCTCGGCGGCGACAACCGCAGCAGGCTGTACCAGCAGCTCGTCGTCAAGCAGGGTATCGCGTCCGAGGCCGGCGCCTACTTCCAGGGCACCATGCTCGACGCCACCAACTTCACCGTCTATGGCGCCCCGCGCGGCGACGCCAAGCTTGCCGACGTCGAGGCAGCGGTCGATGCCGAGATCGCCCATATCGTCAAGGACGGCGTGAGCGACGATGAGCTGGAGCGGGCAAAGACCCGCTATGTGCGCTCCATGATCTTTGCGCGCGACAAGCAGGACGACATGGCCAACATGTATGGCTCGACGCTTGCCACGGGCGGCGATGTCAAGGACGTTCAGGAATGGCCGGACCGTATCCGCAAGGTGACCGCCGATGAGGTCAAGGCGGTGGCTACCCGCTATCTGGTGCTCGATCGTTCCACCACCGGCTATCTTCTGCCGCAGCAGCAGGCGGGGAATTGACGATGAGCATGGTTCTTGGCCGTATGGTCGTTTCTCCTTCTGCGGCGAATGAGGAAGGCAAGCTCTATCGCGCCGTCGTCACCCTTTGCTTCGCCCTGTTCTTCCTGCTTTTGCCGGTGCTTGCCGCGCGCGCCGAAATGAACATCCAGGAGGTGAAGTCGAAGAAGGGCGTCACCGCCTGGCTGGTGGAAGACCATTCGATCCCGCTGGTTGCGATCCGTTTCGTCTTCGACGGCGGCACCGCGCAGGACCCTGCCGGCAAGGAAGGCCTGGTCAGCCTGATGACCGGCCTGTTCGACGAGGGCGCCGGCGACCTCGACAGCGAGGCCTTCCAGCTGAAGCTCGACGATGCCGGCGCCGAGATGAGTTTCCAGGGCGCGCGCGATGGCACCTATGGCTCGATGCGGATGCTGTCCGATCAGAAGGACGAGGCTTTTGGCCTGCTGAAGCTGGCGGTGAACAGCTCGCGTTTCGACCAGGCGCCGATCGACCGCATCCGCGCCCAGATACTCTCCGGCATCCTCGCCAATGAACGGGACCCCAATACGATCGCGCAGCAGCGCTGGCTGCGCGCGATCTATGGCCAGCATCCCTACGCGCGGCCGGACGAGGGCAACAAGGGCAGCCTCGCCACCATCACCGCCGCCGACCTCAGGGCCTTCCACAAGGCGAACTTCGCCCGTGGCGGCCTGCATGTGGCGGTGGTGGGCGATATCGACGCCGCCACGCTGAGCGGCAGGCTCGACGAGGTGTTCGGCGACCTGCCGGACAAGCAGACGCTGGCTCCGGTTGCCGACGTCAAGCCCAAGCTCGGCCAGCAGCTCGAAGTGAATTACGACCTGCCGCAGACATCCCTGCAGCTTGCTTGGCCGGGCGTGAAGCGCAGCGACCCCGATTTCTACGCCGCCGTGCTGATGAACGAGATCCTCGGCGGCTCGACATTTACCTCGCGCCTTTACGAGCAGGTGCGCGAGAAGCGCGGCCTTGCCTATAGCGTCAGCTCCGATCTCGTCGATCACGAGCATTCCAACGCGCTGCTGGTGACGACGGCGACGCGTTCCGACCGCGCCGCCGAAACGCTTTCGATCGTGCGCCAGGTGGTGAAGGACATGGCGCAGAACGGCCCCACCGAGGAGGAACTCGCCGCGATCAAGAAATACATGGTCGGCGCCTACGCCATCAGCAATCTGGATTCGTCCAGCTCCATCGCGGCGACGCTGGTGGAGCTGCAGATCGACGATCTCGGCATCGATTACATCAAGCGGCGCGCGGCTCTCATCAACGCGGTGACGCTGGCCGACGTCAAGGCGGCGGCGAAGAAGCTCCTGTCGACCGACCCCGCGGTGATGGTCATCGGGCCGCCGCTGGTGCAGGTGGCGGGAGGCGGCAAGGGATGAGCCCGACCTTCGGGGTGGCCTTCGGCGGCGGCGGCGCGCGCGGTCTTGCGCATATCCACATCATCGAGGCTCTCGACGAGCTGGGCATCAAGCCGGTGGCGATCGCCGGCTCCTCGATCGGCGCCATCATGGGCGCCGGCATGGCGTCGGGCATGAAGGGCGCCGAGATTCACGATTATGCACGATCGATCCTCGGCAGCCGGGCCGAAGTGGCGGCGCGCATGTGGCGCTCGCGGCCGGGCACGATCGCGGAGGCCATGCAGGGCGGCATCCGCGTCAGCCAGTTCAACATCGAGCGCATTCTGAAGGCTTTCCTGCCCGAGGCGATCCCGCAGAATTTCGAAGCGCTCAAGATCCCGCTCAAGGTCACGGCGACCGACTATTTCGGCCACAGCCTCGCGGTGTTTGCCGAGGGCGACCTGCATTCGGCGCTTGCCGCTTCGGCGGCCATCCCGGCGGTCTTCCGCCCGGTGACGCGCGAGGGGCGTGTGCTGATCGATGGCGGCATCTACAACCCCGTGCCTTTCGACCTCATCGAGAAGGACGCCGACATCATCATCGCCGTCGATGTCGTCGGAGCGCCGAGCGAGGCCGAGCGCCGGCACCCGACCACCGTCGACCTGATGTATGGCGCCACGCAACTGATGATGCAGTCGATCATCGCCAACAAGCTCAGGCAGCACCCGCCGGACATTCTGATTCGGCCGAATGTCTCGAAATACCGCGTGCTCGAATTCCTCAAGATCGAGACGCTGATGGCCGAGACGGTCGAGATCAAGGACGAACTGAAGCGCGCCGTCGAGAAGGCCGTGGAAGCGCATGGCGGCAGGCGGGGCAAGAAGAAGGTGGTCTGAGAGGCTCTCCCGACCGCATCCCTTCAGGCGCATGCAATGGCGACCGAGGTCCGACAACCGAAGTCCGATAGGTCGGCGCATAGGTCTTCACTCAAGCTGGACCTAAGAATAACGCAAAGTATTCTTTATACTGATTAGTCGCCTTTTATGCATAGATTTCAGGCATGTCGCAAACTCTTCATTGAGTTACCCGTTGACGCACGCTCCGGTAGAGTTAATAATCTCCTAATATAAGGTAGCGCAAAAAATCTCCCGACCGGCAACAACGAGTTACGGCGCTACCAGGGGTAGGGAGGCACCGGGCGCGGCTTTTATAGTCGCCTCAGCCATCAACCACCGCGTCACCGCCTGTCCGTGAGCCGCCATTGGGCCGGCTGTTCATGGGCCGGCCTTGTTCGGGGCGTGGCTGGTCGCATGGCTTTGTGATCTTTCTGCTCCCGCGAAGTTGGGCGCGAACGCTTTCGGCATGAGGTAGCCAGCCGCCTGGCGCGGCAGGTATGCCTGCGGCCGCAGCTGACGCGTTCGCGGATGTGAGAGGCGTGTCGTGGCTGTGGGGTTCAGTAACGCGTCGCCCAGGTTGATGGGCACAACCTTGGGCTCGGCGCAGGCGAAGGTGAGGCTTGTCGGCCTTATCCTCGTCGCTTGCGTCGCCATGTTTTTCCTCTTCGGCTCCGGCCGGCATGCATCGATAGGCTCGATGCTCGTCGCGGCAGCGATGGCGGGTTTCGGTGGCCTGGCCATGTTCCGCGCCCGCGGCGATGCGGCGCAAAGTGCCGTGGATGCCGCAACCCCCAGCGCTGTGACACGCAGCAAGTCATCGGCGAGAGCGGCCGGCCGTCGGCCGACAGGCTCCGCTCGTTCGGAACTCTCTGCGGCGCTTGCCAGCTGCCGCTCGGCCTTCCTCGCGGTCGGCCTGTTCAGCGGCATGCTCAACGTGCTGATGCTTGCTGGCTCGCTTTACATGCTCGAGGTCTATGACCGCGTGCTGCCAAGCCGCAGCCTGCCGACGCTCGTCGGCATTTCGATACTGCTCGTCATCCTCTATTGCGGGCAGGGCTTTCTCGATTTCGTGCGCGCGCGGGTTCTGGTGCGGATCGGCGGCGCCCTCGACGAGGCTCTTGGTCACCGCGTCTATACCTCGATGCTGAGATTGCCGCTGAAGGCTGGGCGCGAGGGCGACAGCCAGCAGCCGATGCGCGATCTCGACAGCGTGCGCGGCTTCCTGTCCGGCATGGGGCCGACGGCGCTCTTCGACCTGCCATGGATGCCGATCTATCTGATCATCATCTTCATGTTTCACTGGGTGCTCGGCGTGGCGGCGCTGTTCGGGGCGATCGTTCTGGTCATGCTGACCTTGTTCGCCGAGCGGTTGACGCGGAAACCGGTATCGTCCGCAACCATGAGCGGGAACCGGCGCAGCGGGCTGATCACGGCTGGCAGCCGCAATGCGGAAGTCGTTGCCGCCATGGGCATGGCCGGTGGGCTCGCCGCCCGCTGGGAAAATGCCAACCTCGAATACATTGCCGACCAGCGCAAGGTGAGCGACGTCGCCGGCAGCTTCGGCGCGGTATCGAAAGTGCTGCGCATGCTGCTGCAATCGTCCATGCTCGGCATTGGCGCCTGGCTGGTCATCGAGGAGCAGGCGACGGCGGGCGTCATCATCGCCGCCTCCATCATCAGCGGCCGCGCGCTGGCGCCGGTGGATCTTGCAATCGCCAATTGGAAGGGCTTCGTCGGCGCGCGCCAGGGTTGGCAACGATTGAGTCGGGTGCTTGCGGCCTTGCCCGCCGAGACTGAACCGATGCTGCTGCCGGCGCCAAGCGCCAATGTCATGATGCACGGTGCGGCCATCGCGGCCCCGGGAACCCAGCGGCTGCTGGTGCAGGATGCCAGCTTCGCCATGGAGGCCGGTCACGGGCTGGGCATCATCGGCCCGAGCGGCTCGGGAAAGTCGACCTTGGTGCGGGCACTCGTCGGGGCCTGGCAGCCCGTAAGCGGCCGCGTCAAGCTTGACGGCGCCGATCTCGACCAGTGGTCCTCGCAAGAGCGCGGCCGCCATATCGGCTACCTGCCGCAGGACGTGGAGCTGTTTGCCGGCACTGTCGCCGAAAACATCGCCCGCTTCGAGCCGGACGCCGACGCGGACGCAATCATCGCCGCGGCCAAGGCCGCCGGCGCGCACGAGCTGATCGTGGGTTTCCGCCAGGGCTACGAGACCGAGATCGGCGAGCATGGTGAGGCGCTTTCGGCCGGCCAGCGCCAGCGCATTGCGCTCGCCCGCGCGCTCTACCGCGATCCGTTCCTGGTGGTGCTCGACGAGCCGAATTCCAATCTCGACATGGATGGCGAGCAGGCGTTGATCCGGGCCATGCTTGGCGTCCGCGAGCGCGGCGGCGTGGTCGTCATCGTCGCCCATCGTCCGAACGTGCTGACCGCCGTCGATTTCGTCCTGGCGATGAACCAGGGGCGCATCCACGACTTCGGCCCGAAGGACGAGGTTTTCGCCAAGATGTTCCCGACGCTGCGGCCGGTCCCCTCGGTCAATCCGCCGCTGAGGGTGGCCGCGGAAGGCGGTGCCCCGGCAGTCGCCAACGGAACCGAGGGAGGGAACTGACATGGTTGCGTCGGGCGCCTCGCACGCGTCGATCCGCTTCTACACACGGCTTGGGCTAGGAGCCGTGCTGCTGCTTGGCGGAGGTGTCGGCGGCTGGGCCTCGGTCACCGAGATTGCCGGCGCGGTCATTGCGCCCGGCACGCTCGTCGTCGATTCCCACGTCAAGAACGTGCAGCATGCGACGGGCGGCATCATTGCCGAGATCGATGCCCGCGACGGCGACAAGGTGAAAGCCGGCGATCTTTTGCTGCGCCTCGACCGTACCGTTTCGGCCGCCAATCTCGCGGTGGTGAGCAAGGCGCTCGACCAACTCACGGCGCGCAAGGCCCGTCTCGATTCAGAACGCCGTGGCAGCGACGCCATCATCTTTCCGAACGAGCTTTTGGACCGCGTCGCCGATCCCGACGTCGCCGAGGCGGTGGCCGGTGAAAAGCAGCATTTCGAGACCCGACGCACCTCCCGCGCCGGCCAGAAAGGCCAGCTCGGGGAGCGCATTGCCCAGCTCGAGAAGGAGATCGCCGGCGACGTCGCCCAGGCCGATGCCAACAGCAAGGAGATCGAGCTGGAGCAAAAGGAGCTCGCTTCGGTGCGCGCCCTCTGGGCCAAGAAGCTCATTTCCATCGATCGCCTGACCTCGACCGAGCGCGAGGCCACGCGCCTCGACGGCGAACGCGGCCAGCTCGTTGCCGCGCAGGCGCAGGCCGAGGGAAAGATCGCGGAAATCAAACTGCAGATCATCCAGATCGACCTCGACCTCAGCACCGAAGTGAACAGCGACCTACGCGACATCGACGGCAAGATGGGCGAGCTCTTGGAGCGCAAGGTCGCCGCCGAGGATCAGTTGAAGCGGGTCGACATCCGCGCGCCGCAGGACGGCGTCGTACAGCAGTCGCTCGCCTACACGATCGGCGGTGTGGTCACGCCCGGCCAGACGATCATGCAGGTCGTGCCGGACAATGACAGCCTCGCGGTCGAAGTCAGGATCGCGCCCAGCGACATCGACAAGCTGTGGGTCGGCCAGTCGGCCTCGCTGCGCTTTTCGGCATTCAATACACGCACGACGCCGCAAATCGACGGCGTGGTCGAGAGAACCTCGCCCGACGTCACCACCGATCAACGCACCGGCGTCAGCTACTACACCGTGCGCATCAGGACGACCGCCGCACAGGTTGCGCGCCTCGGCGAGGTCAGGCTTGTGCCCGGCATGCCGGTGGAATCCTTCATCAAGACCGAAGACCGTTCGGTGATCTCCTACCTGGTGAAGCCATTGCAGGACCAGATCACCCGAGCCTTCAGACAGTAGGCCCGCCTGGAGCGGGAAATGAAAATAGAAACGACGATAAGTAACCGCACCCGACGGGTGCCGCATTCAAAGTTAAGGGGAATGTCATGACCTCTAGCGATATCACCGACAATCTGACGACCGATCAACTCGCGACAACGGACACCACCACAACCGGAAGCACCGACCCTGTTCCGCCGCTTGCAATCTCGCTCGACCAGGCGGATGCGGACTACGCGCCCGGCGAGGCGGTAGGGATTAGTGCCACCGAAGTCGCTGATGGTGGCACACTCACGTTCCAGGTCGCCCACCTCAGCGCCGGCGCCGACGGCGTCCTCGGCACCGCGGACGACACGCTCGCCTACGATCTTACCGGCACCGGCACGCCCTGGACCGTCACCGACGGCGGCGCCGGCGATCTCGACGGCGTTGTCAACGGCTCGATCCAGACGTCGTGGTACGTCAACGGCGACGCGGTAGGCCAGGCATTCGTGCTCACGGCGACCGATCAGGCAAGCGGCCAGACCGCGACCGCGAACTTCACCGATGCCCTGACGCCCAACCCGCCACCCCACGATCTGACCTTTCAAAACACCGTAAACATTAACGGTGCGCTCTTTTCGTCCTCGAACGTCATCGTCGGTGCCGGAACGGGTCTGCTCGATCCTTTCTCCCAAGTCCAGGCCCAGGGCAACGGCACCACGGAGCAGGGGTATAACACCGATTATAATAATTTCGTCCTGGATAACGCCGGAAAAGGCGGTACAAACTTCATTCATTCATTGAATATTGCCGACATCCCGATTCAATTCGTAAACGGTGTTGGCTATTATCGGTTTGATCTTGATATCAATCAGGCCAACAAAGCGGTCGGTCAGAACCTTTCCCTGGATGCGGTCCAGATCTGGCAGGCGTCTGCCGCTGATTTGCACAATTACGATCCCGGAGTCACCCCGCAACAGGGTACCGGCAGCTTCCCGGGAGCATCGCTGCGCTACAACATGGATGCCGGCGGCGATACGTTCGTCGGGTTGAACGGCCAACTCCAGCCGGGCAGCGGCAACACCACCGACATGTCGCTGCTGGTTCCGGTCGCCAATTTTGATCCAAGCCAACCCTATATCTATCTCTATTCCGCGTTCGGCTACCAGACCGGCGGTTATCAAGGACCGGGCGAAACCGACCTGAGCACGTGGACGGCTAATTCCGGCTTCGAGGAGTGGAACCGCCAGACCGGCCAGGTGATCGATGGTCACAAGTTCAACGACCTGAACGCCGACCACATTTGGGAGGCCGGAGAACCAGCGCTTGCCGGCTGGACGATCTATCTCGATGCCAACAACAACAACGCATTGGATCCGGGCGAGCCGTTCGCGGTCACCGATGCAAGCGGGTATTATAAATTCACCGTCACGCCTGGCACTTACACGATCCGCGAGGTCCCGCAGGCGGGATGGGGCCAGGACGCGCCAAACAACGCGGAGGGCGAGTACTCCGTCACCTTGGCGGCGGGACAGGCCAGCCACAATAACGATTTCGGAAATTTCCAGCTCGGCTCGATCTCGGGCACCAAGTGGCAGGACGCCGACGGTCTGGCCTCGACGACGAACGACCGCACGACGCTCGCCGGCTGGGAGATCACGCTGCATGGCGACACCAATGGCGACGGCGTGGTCGACGTCACCTTGACGACGACGACGGATGCCAATGGCCACTACACCTTCTCCAACCTGAAGCCCGGTCTCTACACCACCGACGAGACCATGAAGAGCGGCTGGTTCCAGGTCTCCGGCTCGAGCGCCGAGACGCTGACCTCGGGCGAGAACGACACCACCGGCAACGACTTCGTCAACACGCAGCTCGGTTCCATCCATGGCTTCAAGTTCAATGACATGGACGCCAACGGCAAATACGATGGAACCGATGTCCCGATGCAGGGCATCACGATCCAGTTGGTGGGCGATGTAGACGGCAACGGCACGCTGGACACCCTTACGACCACGACCGATGCAAAGGGCTACTTCTCGTTCGAGAACCTTCGTCCGGGGACCTACACGGTCAGCGAGCTGTTCACGGATGGAACGACTTGGGGTGCGACCGTCGATCACAACAATGACGGTACCGGTGACGCCACCACGACGGTGAAAGTCCTGAGCGGACAGGAACTCGTCGCGGTCGCTGGAGAAGAGGGGCAGCTCGACTCGTTGCATACGGAAGTCAATGTCGGCAACGCCCTGACCTTCGGCAACCATGAGCTTGGCGCTCTCGGGCTCACCCCGGGCTTCTGGTACAATCACGAATATGTATGGGACGCTCCGATCCTTGGTTCCGACACCAGCAATGGCGGCGTGGACGGCAAGGGCGTCTCGCTCGCCTCCAAGCTCGCTGCTGCCGGTACGATCGTCGCGCCGGACATCGCCAATCTGTTGCCCGGGAATCTCGATGTCGACAAAGACGGTCACAAGGACCTGCTATTCACGGATGCAAGCGGCAAGTCCCTGGTGATCGAATGGGACGACGCTCGCGAGATCGTCGGCGGGGCCAATGGTACAGGCGGCGACAAGCTCGGCGATTTCGTCCGCTATGCGATCACCACGCTGCTCAATGATGCCGGTGTCCCGAACTTCAGCGCGCCAGCGGGCATGATTGCCAACATCGCCGACTGGCTGATTGCAAATGGCGGTGTGACGCATACCGACTTCAACGGAGACGGCCAGATAACAAATGCCGACCCTTATATTCTCAACTACAACAACGCCAAGGAACCCGGCAAAGACGGCTTCACCAAGACGGTCAAGGCAAGCAGCGCCGCCTGGCAGAGCGGATCCGGCGGCCTGCCGTCCGGCGCCCAAATCTTTGCCGACATGAACGCCACGACCGATGGCGCCACCGGCAACAATATGATGATGTCGTTGAACCAGTCGCATGTCTTCACGACGCAGGACGAGGGCGATCACTTCGGCGTCATATCGTCCGTGCTGAATTACTCGGGCAGCTACCTGCAGCTCCACGTCTGACGAAGCCGTGCGCAAATCTGATGCAAACACCGATCGAGGGCGATTCCATGTCGCCCTCGATCCCTCCGCGCCGGTGCGATCGGCATCTGGATCGCGCGATCAGAGGTCAAGAAAAGGCAGAGAGGACCGATATGAACCAGCGCGTTGAGAAGATCATCGACCGGCCCGACGCGCCGGAGATTTTTTGCGACGGCACGCTGGCCATAAGTTTCCGCCAGGACGTGTTGCGCCTTACGCTCTATTCGGATCGCATCGATGCCGCAGAGCGCGCGAACATCAATCGCGTCGTCGTCGGGCAACTGTCAATCCCGCCGGCAGGTTTCGTCGATCTCTACAATCAGATGACCGCGGTCATGGCGCGACTGACGCAAGCCGGAAAGGTGCATCCGGTCGAACTACCCCAGCAGCAGGCTTCCCAGGAGCAATTCCAGCAAAAGTAACGGTTTCCTGGAATTGCCCTCGGGCTTTCGCAACCGGCCTGTATTCCATTGCCACCACACCGTTGCCAAGCGGCGCGGCCGAGACCAGCTCGAGCGCGACCGGCGCGTCGGGCGGGAACAGCTGGTTACCCTGGCCGGCAGCCCCCGGATAGACGAGCAGCCGCACGCGATCGACCAGACCGGCGCCGAAAAGCTGCCGGGCGACGCTCAGGCTGCCATGCACATAGACGTTGCCGCCGGACTGTTGCTCAGCCCGGCGACGGCCGCGGGCAGGGGGCCTTCGAGGAGCTCGGCCGGTTTCCAATCGACCGCCTTGAGGCTGGCCGATGCAACATATTTCGGCAGCGCGTTGAAGCGGTCGGCGAAGTCGCCGGTCTCCGAGGGCCAATGGCGGCAAAGATCTCGTAGGTAACGCGTCCGAGAAGCATGGCGCCGCTGTCGGCAAGCTCATCCTCCTTGAACCTGTTCATCGCGTCGTTCCAGACGACATTGGGCAGCCGCTCATGCTCGGCAATGCCGTCGACGGTAATGAACTCCGTAACGGTCAATTCCCGCATTGCGTCCTCCGCATTCGACCAAATGCCACATTAATTCGAATATCGAATAATATGGCAATGGAAATATGGCGAGGCGAGGCGAGGCTCAACTGCCCGATTGTCGTGCACCTTTGGCCGCCGACTTACGCAGGACAATCCGCACAAAAAAACCCGCCATTCGGCGGGCTTTCTTTGCTTTGGCTGGAGGCCTTTGCTTAGTTGAACTTGTACTTGGCGCCAAGGCGGACGGTCTGGATCCGCGGGGTGTCTTCGAGGAAGCCGCCGGAGCCGAAGTCTTCCTTCTGGTACTGGGAATAGCGATATTCGAGACCGACGGTCATGTTGTTGGAAACGGCAGTTTCGAGGCCGCCGCCGATCGAGAAGCCGCTGGAGCCCCAGTCGTAGATATCGCCGCCACCACCGCCTGCGACGGAGCCATGCAGGTTGAAGTGCTGCCAGCTGTAACCGCCGATGACATAAGCCAGGGTCGATTCGTTGACCTTGGCGCCGATACGCGCCAGTGCATCGAAGCCGTAATCGGCGTCGCCCTTGATCGAGAGCGGGCCGAGGTCGAGCTTGGAACGGATGCCGGAGTACCGCGCGTCGAATTGAACGCCGGCGACCCAGGCGCCAAAGTCCTGATCGTAGCCGACACTGGCTTCGCCGAACACGCCTTCGCCGCCGATGCCGTCAAGCTCCCCTCCGGTGATCGAAAGGTCATGCACCTGGGCGCCTGAGCCGAGGGCGCCGCCGACATAGAAGCCGGTCCAGTTATAGGTCGGCGCGGCAAACGAGGAACCGCCGCCATTCTGGGCGTTGAAGCGGTAGTTGGCGCCGATGAGGAAGGTGTGGGTCGAAGGCTCGACATTGAGCGACGCGCCGCCCAGATCGAGCACCGACTTGTCACCATAGTCGGCATAGCGGTATTCGGTCTTCAGCGTCCAGTTGCCGCGGAGGACCGTTTCCATGCCA
This sequence comes from Mesorhizobium sp. B2-7-1, assembly GCF_006440735.1. Taxonomy (GTDB): domain Bacteria; phylum Pseudomonadota; class Alphaproteobacteria; order Rhizobiales; family Rhizobiaceae; genus Mesorhizobium. The sequence goes on from NZ_VFUA01000001.1 coordinate 99,434, forward strand.
ACGCCAAGCACATAACCGCTGCGATTCTGGGTGAAGCTGAACCCATCGCCGCCGATCGACCCGTCAAGCTTGAAGTGCTGCCAGCCATAGCCGCCGAGCACGTAACCCAAGGTGCTCGGGTTCAGCAGGTAACCCGCGCGTAGGCCGACATCGAAGCCGTAGACGTTCTGGAGGTCGGCGTCGATGAAACCGGACGCGTTCAGCGACGGGCCGATATTGCCGTAGTGAGCGTCGATGAAGCCGCCGAGCAGGAAGCGATCGCTGACCATGAAGTCGTAGCCGGCCGACAGTTCGCCGAAGACGCCATTGCCGCCAATGCCGTTGAAGCTGACGCCGGGAACGCTGATCTGGTGAACGGTCGCGCCGGCGCCGACGCCGAAGCCGACATAGACGCCGCTCCAGTTGTAGCCGGGAGCCGCCTGCTCCTGGACGACATCAGCGGCGTGCGCGGCCGACATCAAAGCGACGGCCGAAACAGCGCCCAACAGAACGGATTTCGCAGAAAGACGAAGAAACATAGCCCCATAACCCCAAGTTAAAACCCGGCGACTTTCTAGCAGGGGTTGTTGAAATTTGTAGTTGCATAAATGCCACACCGATGTGCTGACCTGCCCACCCTTGGGTGGTTTTCCGCGGGATTCGGGCAGTTCAGGTAAGATGCACCCAGAAAAGGTCAGTTTGGTTGTGGTGGCGCGTCTTCTGGCCCGACCACTTGTCCGACGGTGGACCAAGTCGCAGAAATGATCCTTGCGCGACGTCGGCCTTCAGTCTACCCTCAATCTGAGAAAACCTTTTCTCAAACCGTCGCTTTCGACATCCGCCCCCCGTCCGAATGCAACAGGCTCTTATGAGAAAAGGTTTTCTCAACTGGGAGGTCCTTCGCCGAATATGTCTTCCGACGCCGAGTCAGCACCTGTCTTTGCCCGGCCGCCGGTCACGCTGCGCGAGGTCGCCGCCGCGGCCGGCGTCAGCGTCGCCACGGCCTCGAAGGCGCTGAACGGGCAGGGGCGCATGACGGCGGAAACGCGCGAGCGCATCCGCGAGACGGCGCGGCTGCTCGGCTTCCGGCCGAACAGCCTGGCGCAGAGCCTGCTCAGAAAACGCTCCTTCACCGTCGGGCTGCTCACCAACGATACCTATGGCCGCTTCTCGCTGCCGCTGATGGCCGGCGTTTCGGATGCGCTGGTCGACAAGGGCGTCTCGGTGTTCCTGTGCAATGTCGAAGACGATCAGCGGCTCGGCCAGCTGCATGTCGAGGCCATGCTCGACAAGCGCGTCGACGGCATCGTCGCCACCGGAAAACGCATCGACCGCCATTTGCCGGTCGATCTCTCCAATCTGCGCATTCCGGTCGTCTACGCTTTCACCCAGCCCGACCCCGGCGCGGTCGGCCTCGTCTCCGATGACGCCGGCGGCGCGCGGCTGGCGGTCGAGCAGTTCGTGCGGCTCGGGCGCCGCCGTATCGCCCATGTCGCCGGACCGGCAAGCTTCGCCGTGGTGCACACGCGGGCCGATGCCTGGCGCGACGTCCTGAAGGAGAACGGCCTGGCCGCGGGCGAGCCGCTGCTCGGCGCCTGGTCGGAGGCCTGGGGCCACGATGCGGTGGCGCAACTGTTCGGCAAGGCGGGCAGGGAGGGTTGGCCGGACGCGGTCTTCTGCGGCAACGACCAGATCGCCCGCGGCGTCATCGACGCGCTGCGCGAGCGCGGTATCCGCGTGCCCGACGATGTCGGCGTCATCGGCTTCGACAATTGGGAGATCGTGGCCGAGGCGACACGTCCGCCGCTGACCTCCGTCGACATGAACCTGGCAAGTCTCGGCCGAGAAGCCGGGCTTGCCCTGCTTTCGCTCGTCGACGGCCATCCAGCCGCGCCGGGCATCAGGAAACTGCCGTGCCGGCTGGTGGTGCGTCAGTCATGCGGCAGCCCGCCGTAGTGGAGCAACAAGGCCGCGCCTCCGCATCCGCCGGGCGGCGTGGCCAAAACAGGGAGGAGAACCATGAGGAGGAGTAACGTGAAGACCATGTTTGCCAAGCTGGCTTTGGCCGCGGCCGTCATCGGCGGCGGCCTGCAGGCGGCGTCCGCCGAGACCGCCAACATCTGGGTGCGCGCCGACGGCTCGAACTTCATGCCGCGCATCGTCGACGCCTTCAACAAGGCGAACAAGGACCAGATCAAGCTCGACATCATCCCCAATGCCGAGATCATCCCGAAATATGGCGCCGCCGCCGCCGGTGGCACCGCGCCCGACGCGCTCTCGCTCGACCTGATCTACACGCCGTCCTTCGCCGCCGCCGGCCAGCTGGAGGACATCACCGACTGGGCGAAATCCTTGCCCTATTTTGCCAGCCTCTCGCCAGCGCATGTAAAGACCGGCACCTACAAGGACCGCATCTACGGCCTGCCGTTCTCGGCCGACGCCTCGGTGCTGATCTGGAACAAGAAGCTGTTCAAGCAGGCGGGGCTGGACCCAGAGAAGGGGCCGACCAACTGGGCCGAGATCGAGGCCGACGCAGAGAAGGTCAACGCGCTTGGCGGCGACATCAAGGGCTTCTACTTCTCCGGCAATTGCGGCGGCTGCAACATCTTCACCTTCACGCCGCTGATCTGGGCCTCGGGCGGCGACATCCTGTCGGAGGACGGCTCAAAGGCGACGCTCGACAGCCCGCAGCTGCGCGGCGCGATCGACCTCTACCGCTCGATGGTCAAGAAAGGTCTGGTGCCCGAGGGCGCGCAGACCGATACCGGCGCCAATTTCTTCGCGGCCTTCGCCGGCGGCAAGATCGGCCTCTCGCCCTCCGGCGCCTTCGCCATCGGCGCGCTCAACACGCAATATCCGGACGTCGACTACGGCATCACCTTCCTGCCGGGCAAGGATGGCGGCTGGTCGTCCTTCGCCGGCGGCGACAATTTCGTCGTCACCAAGGGCACCAAGAAGATCGCCGTGGTGAAGGAGTTCCTGGACTTCGCCTATTCGCTGGAGGGCCAGACGATCCTGGCCAAATATGGCAGCCTGCCGGTGCGCAACGACATCGCCAAGGACGCGCTGAAGGATCTCGACCCGCGCTACCAGGTGGCGGCCGAGGCGATGGCCAAGGGCAAGACGCCCTATTCGGTGGTGTTCAACGACCTGATCAACTCCGCCAACGGTCCGTGGACACAGATGGTCAACGAGGTGTTCTTCGGCGACGATGTCGATGGCGCCATCAAGAATGCGCAAGACACCATGCAGTCGATCATCGACCAGGCGCCGAACAAGTAGACTCCAGGGCCAGCCGGCGGCGAGGATTGCGAAACGCCTCGCCGCCAAGGCTCTGACCGGCCGCCCGCCCCGTCTCCCTGGCCGGGCGGCCGGATGATGCATCGCTAAAGATAGGGCTAGGCGTTTGATACAGCTCACTTGCACTGTCGGTTCAGGGCGACGCGAGGTTCGCGCCTCCCTTCTCCCCTTGTGGGAAAAGGTGGATCGGCGCGCAGCGCCGAGACGGATGAGGGGTGTTCCAGGGAAAGCCAGCGTCTCACTTCGCTGGAACACCTCTCATCCGTCGCCTTCGGCGACACCTTCTCCCACAAGATGGGGAGAAGGGGGAGCGCGACCATGACCTCCATCACCGCAACCTCCGTTCCCGCTCGCGCCAGGACACGCGCCGGCGTCGGCCTGCGGCAATGGGTAGGCCTGCTCTATGTCCTGCCGGCCGTCGCCTTGGTCACCGTCTTCTTCGTCATCCCGCTCGGCATGACGGCCTGGATGTCGCTCAACAACTGGCCGCTGATGGGCGAGCATTCCTTCATCGGTCTCGACAACTACGTCGCGATCCTGCGCGACACGCGCTTCTGGAACGCGCTGAAATTCACCTTCTACTATACGGTGATCGTCACCATCGCGATCTTCGCCGTCGCCTTCCCGCTGGCGATCTTCATCGAAAGGCCGCGGCCGCTCACCAATCTCTACCGCACCGCCTTCTTCATGCCGGCGGTGGTCGGCTTCGCCTCGGCGAGCCTGCTCTGGTCCTGGCTGCTCAATGTCGATTCCGGCCTGTTCAGCCCGGCCGCTTACGACCTCGGGCTGACCGCGAAGAAGGTCAATCTTCTCGCCACCTTCCAGCCGGCCTTCTGGTCGATCATCGCCATGGTGGTGTGGAAGGTCGCCGGCTTCACCATGATCATCCTGATGACCGGCCTGCAGTCGATCCCGCAGGACCTGCAGGAGGCGGCCGTCATCGACGGGGCAGGGCCGTTTGCGAGATTCCGGGCGATCACCTTGCCGCTGATGCGCCGCACGCTGGCGCTGGCGCTGATCCTGTCGGTCGCGGGCTCGATCCTTGCCTTCGACCAGTTCTACATCATCCTGCGCGGCGGCCCACGCAACCAGACGCTAACGGCCGTCTACTGGATCTTCAACCAGTCCTTCGTCTCGTTCAAGCTCGGCTACGGCGCGGCGCTCTCCATGGTGCTGCTGGCCATCCTGGTGGCGCTCAGTCTCGTCCAGCTCTGGCTGCTGCGCAAGCCCGAGGGGCTCGACTGATGGCCGAGGCGATGGCGCAGAACCGCAGGGCCGCCTTCAGCCTCGCCAGGCATTCCACCGGCGTCATCGCCTCGGTGCTGTTCCTGGCGCCGATCGTCTGGACCGTTCTGTCGACCTTCAAGCCGGCGCAGGAGGCACGCCAGCCGCCGCTGCCGCCATGGCCGACGACCGGTTTTTCGATCGAGAATTACGAGACGCTGAACTCTTTCGGCGACGGGCTGTGGGTCTCGGCGCAGAACAGCATCTATGTCTCGGTGATGACTGTGCTGCTCTCGGTGCTGGTCAGCGTGCTTGCCGGTTACGGCTTCTCGCGCTTCCGCTTTCCGTTCCGCGATTTCTTCTTCGTCCTCATCCTGTCGACGATCATGATCCCGTTCCAGTCGATCCTGACGCCGATCTTCCTGGTGCTGACGAAGCTTGGCCTGCACAACACGTTGACCGGGTTGGTCTGCGTCTATGTCACGCTGCAGCTGCCCTTCTCGATCTTCATGATGCGCAACGCCTTCGACGCCGTGCCGCGCGAGATCGAGGAGGCCGCGCGCATGGACGGCGCCAACAACGTCACCATGCTGGTCAAGGTAATGCTGCCGCTGGTCTGGCCGGGCGTCGTCACCATCGCGCTGTTCGCCTTCCTCGGCGCCTGGAACGAGTTCCTGGCAGCCCTTGTGCTGATGACCGACCAGTCCAAATTCACCTTGCCGGTGATGATGACCGCACTTCAGTCCGGCCGCTTCGGCGCCATCGACTGGGGCGCGGTGCAGGCCGGCGTCACGGTGATGATGGTGCCTTGCCTGATCCTGTTCCTGGCGCTGCAGCGCTTCTACATCCGCGGCCTCATGGCCGGAGCCGTCAAGTAATTCGAATGGAGTGACGTTCATGACAGCATCGCAGCCCGCCGCGCAGACCGGCACCTCCGCCAGGCTGAAGCTCGCTTTCCGCCCACTGCCCGTGCCGCAGGTCGATGTCCGCGGCTTCTGGGGCGACCGTGTCGACGCCGTCGCCGCCAAGACCGCCGGCATCCTCTACGACCGCTGCGTCGAGGCGCGCATGCTGGAGCAGATCGACCCGGACGTGCCATCGCCCGGCGTCGTCATCCCGTTCCATGTCAGCGACGGCTTTACCGCGCGCACCGTGACGACGCAGATGTTCTGGGATTCCGACTGGGGCAAGACCATCGAGACCGCGGCCTATTCGCTCTACCGCCGCCGCAATCCCGAACTCGAAAAGAAGATCGACGCCGTCATCGACATGTACGGCAAGCTGCAGCAGGAGGACGGCTATCTGTCCAGCTGGTACCAGCGCATCCAGCCCGGCCTGCGCTGGACCAACCTGCGCGACTGCCACGAGCTCTATTGCGCCGGCCATCTGATCGAGGGCGCGGTCGCCTACTATCAGGCGACCGGCAAGCGCAAGCTGCTCGACATCATGAGCCGCTATGCCGACCACATCGCCGACACTTTTGGCCCGGAGCCCGGCAAGCGGAAGGGCTATTGCGGCCATGAGGAGATCGAGCTGGCTCTGGTCCGGCTGGCGCGTGCCACCGGCAGCGACAGATATATGAAGCTGGCTAAGTATTTCATCGACCAGCGCGGCCAGCAGCCGCATTATTTCGACGAGGAGGCCCGCGCCCGTGGCGCCGACCCCAAGGACTTCCACTTCAAGACCTATGAATACAACCAATCGCACAGACCGGTGCGGGAGCAGGACAAGGTCGTCGGCCATGCGGTCAGGGCGATGTATCTCTATTCCGGCATGGCCGACATCGCGACGGAGTATGCCGACGACACGCTGAAAGTCGCGCTCGAGAGGCTCTGGGACGATCTGACGACGAAGAGCCTTTACGTCACCGGCGGCCTCGGCCCGTCGAAAGACAATGAGGGTTTCACCGACGACTACGACCTGCCCAACGAAACCGCCTATGCCGAGACCTGCGCTTCGGTCGGCCTGGTGTTCTGGGCAAGCCGCATGCTCGGCATGGGCCCGAACGCCCGCTACGCCGACATGATGGAGCGCGCCCTCTACAATGGCTCGATCTCCGGCCTGTCGCTCGACGGTTCGCTGTTCTTCTACGAGAACCCGCTGGAGAGCCGTGGCGGCCACCATCGCTGGAAATGGCACCGCTGCCCGTGCTGCCCGCCCAATATCGGCCGCATGGTGGCGTCGATCGGCAGCTATTTCTACGGCCTGGCCGACGATGCGCTGGCGGTGCACCTTTATGGCGACTCGACCGCCCGTTTCGAGATCGCCGGCCGGCAGGTCACCCTGGTCCAGACCAGCAACTATCCCTGGGACGGCGCGGTCGCTATCGAGGTCGGACCGGAGGCGCCGGTTACGTTCACGCTCCATCTGCGCGTGCCTGCCTGGTGCCGCAAGGCAGCACTTCGGGTCAACGGCAAGATGCTTGATCTCGAAGCGGCGACGGTCGAGGGCTATGCCGCGATCCGCCGCGAATGGCGTCAGGGCGACCGGGTCGAACTCGACCTCGAAATGTCGATGGCGCGCCTCTTCGCCAACCCGAATGTGCGCCAGGACACCGGTCGCGTAGCACTTGCGCGCGGCCCGCTGCTCTACTGCGTCGAGGAAACCGACAATGGCGGCGGACTGCATCGCATCGCCTTGCCGCGCGAGGCAAGGCTCGAGGCGCACAAGGAGCCGAACCTGCTCGGCGGCGTCGTCACCCTTTCGGCCATCGGCAGCCGGGCCGAAACGGAGAACTGGGGCGCCGATCTCTACCGTCCCCAACCGCCCGCCACACAGGAAACGAAACTCAAGGCGGTTCCCTATTTCGCTTGGGACAATCGCGATCCCGGCGAGATGCTGGTCTGGCTCAGGGAAGGGTGAGCGCGGCTCCGGCTTCCGCATATGGCGGGCCGGCCGTTCTCATCGAGGATGGCCGTGCAAGCCTATCGAGGATCGGCAGTTGGCGCGGACTGCGCCGGTGCCTGTACATGCGTGTCGATGTTCATGCTCACTTCCGTCACCAGCTTGCGGCGAAGGGCCGTGACGTAGTCGTGCGGTTCCTTCGGTGACATCACAAAGGCTTGTGAGCCGCCGATGACGGATCGGGCAAAGTAGGAAGCCAGCGGCTGGTGGGGATCCTCGTCATCCGCCGGGATGGCGATCGCGTTGATCGTGTAGCCCTTGGCGATCGCGTTCTCCCGGCTCGGCTGAACAGGCAGCCCGTCATTGTTCTCGCCATTTGAAGAGATGTCGATCACCTTCTTCATGGCGGTCCCGGGGAACTCGTCGAGCAGGAGGCCTCCGACATCGATTGCCGTCGACACCGAAGTTCCGCCCCGGCCCCTGCGGATATGACCGGTATCGCCTTTATTCCTGATCACCGACGCGGCCGCCTTGGCATCTTCCAGTCCGCAGATGCGTGTCCACGGCAGCACGGTGCGCGAGCGGCCTGGGCTCGACCATTCGAAATAGGCCACGCCTATGCAGCCGAGGTAATTCTGGGCGATGGCTCTGATGATCTCGGGCGAGGTGAGTGCCGTGGCATGCCCTTCGCGCTGCAGGTCGGCGATCTTCGGATCGATCGAAGAGGAGAAGTCCACCGCGAAGACGACGGCGACGTCAACCTTCATCGATGCCGGATCGATGTTGGTTGCATCAGCGGCATGCCCCCAAAGGACCGCGGCAGCCAGCGTCGTCAGCCTGGCCAATGAAAGGGCATGCCTTGCCCGCCCGGCGTCAGTATCCGATTTCCCGTGAGGACCTTCGAGCATCCTACCCTCCATCTCGATACAGGTCGTTTTCGATGCGATGCGGTTTCGGCCGGTGAGATGAGCGCGAGTAGCCGCCAGCAAGGTCAACCGAGGGCGTCTTTCCAGCCTGCATTGGCGATGACGCGCGGCTCGCAGCCGGCCAGGCGCCTGCTGGCGAAGCCGAGTCGGCTCTGCCGGGATTGGTTCGCAAAGACGCGGTCGGCGTCCGGCTGGACATCGCGACCGACAGGATCGATCCAAGGATGATCGCCGCGCCGAGCGCGCCTGCCGGCGAAGACCGCTCGCCGAGGAAGATCGCCGCGCCCACAGCGCCAAAGGCGCTTTCCGCGCTGACCATCACCGCGGCGTGGCTGGCTGAGGTGAAACGCTGGGCGGCAATCTGCATGCTGAAGGCGATCGCGGTGGAGAAAACTCCGAGCACCACCAGTTCAGGGCCAGCCTCCAGGACAGCGGCCGATGACAGATTGCCTTTCACCGCCCCGAGCGGCAGGGCAATCGCGGCGGCGCCGAGGAACTGCGCGGCGGCAGCCGTGAAAGGGCGGGCATGGGCGTGCATGTGGCGCCCGAGCTCGACCGTCCACAGCGCATAGCAGCCGGCCGACAAGAGGGCGGTGAGGTCGCCGCCGCCGAAACCGGCAACCCCGCCTGACAACAGCAGGCAGCCGATCACGGTCGATCCCGCGGCGACGATGAGACCTGCCGTCGGATGTTCGCCTATGAGCAGCCAGGCGGCCAGCGGCGTGATCACCGTTGCCGTGCTTATGAAGAAGCTTGCATTGGTGACGCTGGCGCCGAGATAGCAGAGCTGTTGCAGCATGACGGAGATGGCAAACAGCACAACCACCCGGGCCAGGCTGGAAGAATGCGCGGCGTCGGCCGGCGTTCGCCGTTCCGTCAAGACGAAGGGCAGCACCAGCAGCCCGCCGATCAGGCAGCGCAGCCCAACAGCGCTTAGCGCGTCGAGGTGATCGAGCACCGTCTTTTGCGCCACGTTTCCGAAGCCCCAAAGCGCGGCCGCAAACAGCAGCAGCAAATTGGCTGTGAGTTTTGACATTCGCCGCACCCCTGGGCAGAACCATGTTTCGGGTTCAGCTACCCCTAATTCAGCAAACTCTAAATGAAGTGCGTCATGGTAACGCTTGAGTCGCGCGGCTGTGGAGCTTGCGAGGCGTTAGTTTTGAGTTAGGATTTCGTCAGGCTGGGGGAGCTATTAAGCAATGCAAAGTGCGGAACGCCTTGCCGCCAGTAGAATCTTGCTTTTCGGCGGCTTCCAGATTGAGAAGGAAGCTGGCGGTCCAATTTGGCTGACCGGAAAGCGTGGCCCTGCAATCCTTGCCTACCTGGCTCGGTGTCAGGGTATGGCAGCGCCGCGCGAGAGGCTGGCCGACCTTCTTTGGAGCGATAGCGACAGCGGACATTCGCGCAACAGCCTGCGGCAAACGCTCAGCGTCCTGCGGCGGGATCTGTCGCGTCAGGGCCTGGATATCGTCTATTCCCACAAGGATCTGATCGGCCTCAGGCCGGAAGCGGTGCGGGTCGACGTCGACGAGTTTGAAGCGGGTCTGTCGGCCCGTTCCGCCTCCGAACTCCAAACTGCCTTGGCTCTCTACAATGGACCGTTTCTCGACGGTTTTTATGTCGGCACCAATGCTTTCGACGATTGGGCGGCATCGGAACGCGAAAGGCTGCTGGGTCGGGCGCTTGGATCGCTGGAGAAGCTCACCTGTCTTGTGGACCCTGAAAGCGGGCTGGCCGTGGTCGATCGAATTCTCGCCATGGAGCCGACGCGGGAGGAAGCCTACCGGCTGAAAATGGAACTGCTCGTTGCATGCGGTCAGCGCGACAAGGCGTTGCGAACCTTCGAGGCTTGCAGAAGCGTCTTGAGGAAGGAGTTCGGTGTCGACGTCAGCGCTGAGACGCGCGCGCTCTGGCAATCGCTGCTTTCCTCCACCGAGCCATCGTCAAACCCTCAGGCGGCCAATGGAGCCATCGCCGGTCAGCGCTCGGGACGCCCATCCATCGTCGTGGCCGACATCGTCAATCTGACGGGACAGCGCGGTGACGACTTTTTCGCCAAGGGTCTCGTTCACGATATCACCACGGCACTTTCCGAGGTGGCCGACTATATCGTGCTTTCGGCCCCCGAGAAAAACGGCGGGGAACCGAGGGCGCCGGCTGGCGTGCGGGCGCGCTATACGCTCAAGGGCAGCATCCAGCGGTCCGGAGACGAGCTCAGGGTGAACATCCAGCTTGTCGACGCCGCCGACGGGCGCAATGTCTGGGCGCAGAAATTCGACGACCACTCGCAGAACGCACTCGATTTCCAGGACAGGATCGCGCAGTCGGTCGTGTTGGCTGTCAGCCTCGAGCTTCAATTGACCAACTGGAAGGTTCGCGACAAGAGCCCGCCCGGTCCCCCCGAAGTGCGCAGGCTGGTGAACGAAGCCCTGATGAAATACTTCGAGATGACACGGGACTCGCTCCTGGTCTCGAAGGATCTCGCCGAAAAGGCTCTTTTGCTGGCGCCCGATAACGTTCGCGCGAAACGGACGCTGTCCATCGCGACGACCATGGGTGTTGCGTTCGGTGCTTTGCCTCGCGAGCAGGAGCACATCGACCGTGCGATTGAGCTTGCCGAGGACTCGGTAAGGGCTGTGCCCGATGACGAAATTGCCCGTTGCATCCTGTCATTCGCCTACGAATGCGATGGCCGGATTGACGAGGCAATCGTGCAATGCCAGCACGCGATCAGTCTCAATCCGAGCTACCCCAGCGGCCACGGCGATATTTCGATGCTCTTCGCCTTGCGCGGACAGGTCAGCGAGGCAATGCGCGAGGCCAACGAGGCGGTCCGGCTTGGAACGCATGACGTCATCGACTTCTGGCGCCATCACGGCTTGGTTATAGCGCTGTTCGCCGGCGGAGACGATCGGCGGGCGCTCGAAGTCGCCCGCAAGGTGGTCAGGACAAAGCCGGGATTCGTGCGCGGCGCCCTTTATTGGGCGGCCGCTGCTTCCGCGACGGGAAACAATGAAGAGGCGTCACGGGCTATCCACCATTGCCTGTCACAACTTCCGCATCTCAATATCGACAATGTCTGCCCAGGCTTTCTGCCGCGATATGTGAATGACAATCATCACGCGCGCTTCCTCGACATGCTCTCGAAGGCCGGCCTTCCTGCCGCTGATCCGCGTTGAAATTGCCGCACCCGCGACAGCCCTGGCGGTTCTGTCTGGTATCCTACAGATGCACGAAGGCTGTCAGCGGCAAATGGTCGGAGGCGACGCGCGACAGCGGCGTGTCATGCGCTTCGACGCCCGAAACCAGGTCGTGCCGGTTGCCCATGATGCGGTCGAGCGCCAGCACCGGCAGGCCCGACGGGAAAGTCGGCACCGCCGGCGGCGTCGGGCCGAAGGTCGTGTGCAGCGTGTTCAGCGCCGAGCGGTTGCCGAGCCGCCATTCGTTGAGATCGCCGAGCAGCAGCGTCGGCCTTTCGTCAGCGCTGCTCATGATGTCGAGCACGACGCGGGCCTGTTCGGAGCGTGAGCGGCGCAAGAGGCCGAGATGGGCGGCAATGACGCGTACAGACCGTTTCTCGTCGAGATCGATCTCGGCGACCAGCGCGCCGCGCGGCTCCAGTCCCGGCAGCTTGATCTGGTGGACGTCGCGCACGGTGCCCCGCTTGAACAGAAGCACGTTGCCGCGCCAGCCATGCCCCTTGCCATTGCCGCTGACCGGCACCGGCACCAGCCCCGTTTCCAGTTCCAGGCGGGCAAGGTCGAGCAGCCCGGCCCTGTCGCCGAAACGGTTGTCGGCCTCCTGCAGCGCGATCACGTCGGGGCTCATTTCGCGGATGACGCGCGCCGTCCTTTCGGGATCGAACCTCCGGTCGGTGCCGATGCATTTGTGGACGTTGTAGGAGGCAACGACGATTTCGGTGTCGTTGACGCGCTTGCGCGGCGTCGCCTTCGCCTTACGCGCATTTCTGCCGCGTATCGACAAGATCACGGTCTCCGGCAGGCTGCGTCCTTTGATGTCGTCTATCTCCATGATCCTGCTGCTCGATTTCCTGCTCTAAAGATAGGGCGATCCCAGCCACAGCAAACGGTCGAAGACGCGGATTATGAATGGCCTTTCCTTCAACGTCTGCAGCGTCACCGGCTGAGCCGTGGAGATGGCCGCCGCGATGCGGGCGTCGATCTCGGCGGCGAAGTTTTCATCCAGCACTTCCATGTCGATCTCGAAATTCAGCCTCAGCGAGCGGGCGTCGAGGTTGGAGGAGCCGACATAGGCCCACACGCCATCGATCGCCATCAGCTTGGAATGGTCGAACGAGCCCTCGTGGCGCCAGACGCGGCAATAATGCTTCAAAACCTGGTCGAACTGCGCCGTCATCGCATGGTCCACGAGGAAAAGGTTGTTCACCGCCGGCACGACGATGTCGATCTCGACACCGCGCCGGCCGGCCGTGGTCAACGCGCTGATGAACTCGCGGTCCGGCAGGAAATAGGGCGACATGATGCGGATCGATTTGCGGGCGACCGAAAAGGCGCCCATCAGCAGCTTGAGATTGGTTTCGTTGGACGCGTCCGGCCCAGTCGCCACCGCGCGCACCAGCATCGGCTGACCGGGCGGCGGCACCGGGCGCTCGACCTGCCAGGGCCCGTCTTTCAAGGCCTCGTTGCCGGCAAAGCGCCAGTCCTCGGCGGCAACCGAGAACAGGTCGGCCACCACCGGCCCGGTGACCTCGAAATGGGTGTCGCGCGAACTGTCGGAACCGGCGAATTCGGCCGAGAATCCCTTGCGGATGTTCATGCCCCCCGTGAACGCCACCGTGCCGTCGACGATCAGGATCTTCCTGTGGGTCCTGAGATTGGCGTAGGGAAGTCTCAACCCCATGACGATGTTGCCGTTGAAGAGATCGACCGGGACGTCGGCCTCCCTGAGTTGTTTCAGAATGCTGGGTACCGAATAGCGCACGCCGACCGCGTCGATCAGCACCCGCACGGCGACGCCGCGCTTGACCGCGCTGCCGAGCGACTGGACGAAAAGCGCGCCTACCGCGTCATTGTCGAAAATATAGGTCTCCAGAAGCACGCTGCTTTGCGCAGCGTCGATCCCCCGGCACATCGCCGTATAGGCCTCGTCGCCGGTCTTGAGCACGGCGATGGTGTTTCCCGAGGTGAGCGGACGCCTCGCCACCCTGTCGCCAAGCGTCTTCAGCCCGGTGAAACGCTGGCCAAATTCGGCGCTGATCAGGGCTTCTAGCGCGACGTCGCGATCGTGCGTGGCCGCGGCCGCCTCGCTGGAGACAGGGCGCATGGCGCTGATCGTCGCCCGGCGGATGCGGTTGATGCCGGCAATGGCGTAGATGATCGCGCCGAGGAAGGGCGACAAGAGCATCACGCCCACCCAGCCGGTGGCCGCGCGCACGTCCTCCTTCGTCATGATGGCGTGCACGATGCCCACCGCCGCCATCGCCAGCGAGAGGAGCAGGATAAGCGTCGACCAGTGACTCGCAATCGCCTCGAACATCGGCCCGACTATTGTGCGAGCCGGCGCGGAAGGCAATGCGAGCGGTCAAGGCTGTTCCGGCAAATACGCGCCGGCGCGATGATACGCCGTCTGCAGCTTCGACGGCGTGCGCCATTTCCCTCGTTTGCCGCGTGAAGAGCCTTACGAGGCGGACGCGGCGACCTTCGGGCGTACGCCGCGTCCGAACTCGACGTCCCAGCTGCATTCCGCCGGCGCGGCTTCGCCGCTCAGCCCGAGCTTCGGGAACAGCAGTTCCGCGACGTTGAAGACCTCTTCCAGATGCGGATAGGCGGACGCGATGAGCGTTTCGATGCCGATCTCCTGATACTCGCGGATTCGCGCTGCGACATTGTCGGGATTGCCGACGAGCGCGGTTCCGGCGCCGCCGCGCACCAGCCCGGGACCGGCCCACAGATTCGGACCGATGACCAGCTGGTCGCGCCGGCCCTGATGCAGCGCCGACATACGCTTCTGCCCGACCGATTCCGAGATGTTGACGAATCCGTTCTGGGCTTCGGCGATCAGGTCGTCGGTCACATGGCTGATCAGCCGGTCGGCGGCGGCCCAGGCCTCGTCCTCGGTTTCGCGCACGATCAGATGAATGCGCAGGCCGAAGCGGATCGTGCGGCCTTGCGCCGCCGCCGCCTTTTTCACGCGGTCGATTTTTTCGGCGAGCTGGTCCACCGGTTCGCCCCAGCTCAGATAGGCGTCCACATGCTTGGCGGCGATCGCGATGCCGGCATCGGATGAGCCTCCGAACCAGAGCGGCGGATGCGGTTGCTGAACGGGCGGGAAGGAGATGTCGGTGCCGTGCGCCGAAAGGTATTTGCCCTCGAAATCCGCCGGCTCACCGGAAAGGATCCGCCGCCAGATGGTCAGGAATTCGTCGGTCTGCGCATAGCGCTCGTCGTGAGCGAGCTTGTTGCCGTCGCCGGCAAGGTCGGCCGGATCAGCTCCGGTGACGACGTTGAGCAGCACCCGGCCGCCGGAAATGCGGTCCAGCGTGGCCGCGTGGCGCGCGAACAGCGCCGGCGTCCCGCTGCCCGGCCGGAGCGCCACCAGGAACTTCAGCCGTTCGGTGAGCGGGATCAGCCCGGCGGCCACGATCCAGGCGTCCTCGCAGCGGGTGCCCGTGGGCAGGAGCACGCCCTTGAAGCCAAGCCGGTCGGCGGCTTGGGCGATCTCCTTGAGATAGCCGAAGGTCGCCGGCCGGTGGCGCTCGTCGGTGCCGAGATAGGGGCCGTCGCCATGCGTCGGCAGATACCAGTAGAGATCGAGCGGACGGGTGTCGTTGCTGGACATCGGATTGTTCCTTCAGCGATTGCGGAATCTGGGAGCAAGCCTCAGAGCTTGCCTTTCCAGGGGATGAGGCGGTGCTCCAGCCAGCGCATGCCGCTGGTGAAGGCGAAGGCGAGGATGGCGATGACGATCAGGCCGACGAACACGACATCGGTCGCGAGGAAATTGGCCGCCGACATGATCATGTAGCCGAGCCCTGACTGGGCCGCGATCAGCTCGGCCGCGACCAGCGTCGACAATCCGGCGCCGATGGCGATCTTCAGCCCGGTCAAGATTTCCGGCAAGGCGGACGGCAGGACGATGCTGGTGAACAGCTGCAGCCGGCTGGCGCCAAGGGACAGCGCGGCGTTGATGCGTTCGACGGGCACCGAACGCACACCCGCCTGTGCCGCAAAGCAGATCGGCGCGAAGGTCGACAGCGACAGGAGAACGACCTTGGAGGTCTCGCCGATACCGAGCCAGATGATCAGCAGGGGCAAATAGGCCAGCGGCGGCAGGCCCCAATAGAGATCGATCGGCACGCTGAAGATGCCCTTGACCCAGCGGTTGAGCCCCATGAGCAGGCCGAGCGGAATGCCGACGAAAATGCCGACGCCGAGCGCCGCGGCAATGCGGCCGAGGCTTGCTAGCGTGTGGTCGAGCAGCGTGCCGTTGGCATAGCCGTCGGCCGCAACGGCGCTGAATTGGGTCAGCACGTCGGCCGGCGACGGCAGGAACAGCGGCGACGCCCAGCCGAAGCGCGCGGCGAGGAACCACAATGCGATCAGCCCCGCCAGCGTGACCAGGCTGATACCGAACGTGCTTGCCGATGCGGCCCGGCGCGGTCGGGGAGAGGGCCTTCGTTGAGTCGTCGCGGGCGGGAACGAGGTGGGGGAATTGGCGGCAAGCGTCATTGCAAGGTTCCTGTGCGGGCGCCTTCCGGCTGGTGGATGAGCGAGCGGATTTCCTGCCGCAGTTCGATGAAACGCCGGTGGGACTGGATCGGCCCGATGTCGCCGCTTTCGGCGAAGTCGCGCACGAAGTCGGCGTCGAAGCGGGCGACGATGCGGCCCGGCCGGGGCGACATCACGACGATGGTGGTGCCGAGCGTCAGGGCCTCCTCGATCGAGTGGGTGATGAACAGGATCTGCTTGCCGGTCTTGACCCAGACCGAGGCCAGCAACTGCTGCATCGTCTCGCGCGTCAGGCTGTCGAGGGCGCCGAACGGCTCGTCCATCAAGAGGATTTTCGGATCGGTGGCCAGCGCCCGGGCGATGCCGACCCGCTGGCGCATGCCGCCCGACAGTTCGTAGGGCGGCTTTTCGGCGAAATCGGCGAGGCCGACCAGTTCCAAAAGGTGCCTCGACCGCTCATGGCGCTCGCCGCGCGACACGCCCCGGTACTTCAGGCCGAGCGCGACGTTGTCCAGCACATTGGCCCAAGGCAGCAGGGTGTCCTTCTGGAACACGACACCGCGATCGCCGCCTGGCGCCACGATTTCCTGCCCGTCCAGCGTGATGGTGCCTTCGGAGAGCGGCAGGAAGCCGGCGATCGCGTTCAGCAAAGTCGATTTGCCGCACCCGGAAGCACCGACCGCGACAACGATGGAAGCGGGAGCGATATCGAGCGAGACGTGATCGAGCGCATGCACGTCCTGGCCATCGGAAGCCGGAAAGGTGACGCTGGCATCGCGGATTCGAAGCATGGGTGGCCTCCGGGCGATTTGGCTGGCAAGCCAGCCAAGTCGGCGTTCCTTCAGGGATTGCTAGTTTGAGGCCTTGGCCACTTCGACATATTGCGGATCGGCGAAGGCCGCGTAGCTGTCCTTGACCGAGGTGATCTTGTGCTGGTCCTTCAGGAAGCCCGCGGTGTCCTTGAGGATTTTCGCGACCGCGCTCTTCTCGCCGCCGCCCAGCCATTTGTCGGAGACCTGCTCGTCGAGCGGCGGGACGACCGTCGTCTTCAACTGCTCCGAATTCTCGGCCGCCGTGCCGCCCTGCAATTTTGCGATTGCCTTGGCGCTCTCGGAGTCCGGGCCCCAGGCGGCAGGGTTGCTCAGATAGGCCTGGTTGTAGCCGTCGATCAGCCGGACATACTGGCCGAGGAACTCCGGATTGGCCTTGGCGAACGCGCCGGTAACGACCAGCGCGCTGAAGGTCGGCGCGCCGCGATCGGCGACCTGGCCGGCCGTGAGCAGGACCTTGCCGTTCTTCTTGAGTTCGGACAGCGCCGGATCCCAGACGAAGCCCCCGTCGATGTCGCCGCGCTTCCAGGCCGCGACGATCTCTGGCTGCGGAATGGCGATGACCTGGGTTTCCTTTTCGGAGATGCCTTCCTGCTTGAGCACGGCCAGAAGCTGGTAATGGTCGGTCGAGACCGGCGCCGCGGCGAGCTTCTTGCCGCGCAGATCCGCCGGCGACTTGATTTCGGGCCGCACCACCAGGGCCTCGCCGTCACGCGAGACCGACGAGATGTAGAACGCCTTCACGTCGATGCCCTTGCTGGCGGCGGCCGAGAACGGGCTCGACCCGACATCGCCGATCTGGACATCGCCGGATGCGATGGCGGCGAAGATGTCGGCGCCGGAATTGAAGCGGCGGAATTCGATGTTCCAGCCGGTCTTCTTGGCAAGGTCGCCATTGGCGATGCCGAGATTGTAGGGGTTGGCGCCGGTCTGGTAGGCGATGACGACTTTCTTGTCGTCCGCGGCGTTCGCCGCGGTGTGCGCGGAAGTCAGGGCAAGCCCGAAAAGGGCGGCGGAAATCAATTTTCGCATGGGCTTTAATCCTTTGAACTGAGGGCACAGCCTCGATTGCAGCCACCAGAGGGCCGTGAATTAAAGTCCACTAACCCGATAGAATTAGACAGGAATGATATTCCGAAAGGACGATCCGCGATGAAAAAGAATTGAGCTGAAATGCGAGGTGACCCCGCAGGGTCATTCTACGCAGGCGCGGTTCGCGCGTCGCAAAGGCCCGTCAACGGCGAGGCCGAAGCGTGGCGTTACGACTGCCTGGCGGCAAGGACCGCGGTCATCCGCTCGGCCAGCTCCGCGACCGGCCCCGTCTTTTCCCAGGCATAGAGCGAAACCACCATCGAGGGCTCCGCGCCAAGCGGCACGTAGGGGCGGACACGATGCCCGATCGTCACGCTCCGGGGCAGCAACGACAGGCCTAGCCCGGCCTCCACGCCGACCAGCACGTTGCGCAGGCTGCTGCCGGAGAAGGCGATGTACCAGCGGCGCTGCTCGCGCTCGATCCGCTCGAACATGGCCTCACGATAGAGCCCGCCTGGCGGGAAGGCGACCAGCGGGATGGGATCGGCCCAGTCGGATCGGGCCGGGTCGGCGCGTTCGAACCACGCCATGGGTTCGGGAAAGCTCGCGCGGCAGTCGGGTTCGGCGGTCGCTTCCTTGACCACCACGATGTCGAACTCGCTGGCGCGATAGCGCCGGGTCAGATCGCGACTCAGGCCCGTGGTGACGTCCAGCCGCGCCGCGCGGTGCCGCCTGGCGAAATCGCCGAACACCTCGGCCATTGTTGTGTTGACGATGTCCTCCGGCACGCCGATCCGCACCGGCGTGGTGCCGGCCGGATCGCCAAGCGCCGTTTCCGCTTCATGCTGCAGGGCAAGGATGCGACGCCCATAACCGAGCAGGCGCTCGCCCGCGGCTGTCGGCAGGATTGGCCTCGCGTCGCGATCGACCAGGATTTGGCCGACCGCGTCCTCGAGACGGGCAAGTTGCTGGCTGATTGTCGATTGCGTCATGTTCAGCCGCTCCGCCGCCTGCGTGAAGCTGCCGGCGTCGGCAATCGCGATGAAGGCACGCAGAAGGCGCGGATCGAGCATCTTCCCACTCCGCCGGCGCAAGGTGTCGTCTGGCCATTTAAAATCGTAATGAGAAAGATGCACGCATTTAATTTCTAAATGGTGTCACGCGGACCTATCTGGAAGTGCGGACAAGGCCATGCGTTGGCCGTTACCGCAGGAGCCAGGAATGCGTCGTCTCCTTTTTGCCTTTGCCTTGCTGGCGCTCGCTTCCGTTTCGGCGATCGCGTCAGGAGAAACCATGCGCACGACCCCTTTGCATGCCGCGGCCGCCCAGGATGATGTGGAGGCGATCGGCAAGCTTTTGTCGGAAGGTGCCGAGATCGACGCGCGCGACGGTACCGGCGCCACGCCGCTGCTTGTGGCGACGCACGACAACAAGATAGCAGCCGCCGGGGCGCTTATCGCCGCCGGCGCGAACGTCAACGCCAAGGACAATATCGAGGACAGCCCTTACCTCTACGCCGGCGCGCGCGGGCATCTGGAAATCCTTAAGCTGACCCTTGCCCATGGCGCCGACCTCAAGAGCATCAACCGCTATGGCGGCACCGCGCTGATCCCGGCTTCCGAGCGCGGCCATGTCGAGACGGTGCGCGCGCTGATCGCGGCCGGTGTCGACGTCGACCATGTCAACAAGCTTGGTTGGACCGCGCTGCTCGAGGCCATCATTCTCGGCGACGGCGGCCAGCGCCACCAGCAGATCGTCTCGCTGCTCATCAAGGCCGAAGCCGACGTCAACCTCGCCGATAGCGATGGGGTGAAGCCGCTGCTTCATGCCCGTGACCGCGGCTTCAAGGAGATCGAAAAGCTCCTCATGGCCGCCGGCGCAAGCTGAGAAAATGGGCGACGTCATGAACGGACAAAAAAGTATCGAGGCGACTTCCGGCCGCTTTCTCATGCTTGCCGTGGTCGCCCTGGTCGGGCTCAACCTCAGGCCGTTCATCACCGGGATCGGCCCGCTGGCGGCGAGCGTGCGTGCCGAGACCGGCCTTGGCGCCCAGGGCATCGCGATGCTGACGCTGGTGCCGATGCTGCTGATGGGGATATTCGCCTTTGCCGGGCCGTCCTTGCATGCGCGCCTTGGCGCGAGCCGGGCGGCCATCGCGGCGCTCGCCATTCTCGCCCTTGCTTCGTTCCTGCGCCTCTTCGTGTCGACCGGCCTTGCGATGGTCGGCACCGCGGCTCTGCTCGGCCTTGGGGCCGCTGTCGTGCAGGCGGTGTTCCCCGGCATTATCAAGCGGCAATTCCCGCGCCATGTCAGCCTTGTCATGGGGCTCTATTCATCGATGCTGATGGGCGGCGGCGCGCTTGGCGCGCAACTCGCGCCGCTGATCGCCACGGCTTCGGGCGACTGGCATTTCGGGCTCGCCTGGATGGCGTTGCCGGCATTGGTGGCGGTGGCGCTCGCCGTAGCCTGCTTGCCGCGCGACGTCGCTCGCCCGCAAGGTAAAAGCGCGACCGCGGGTTTGCTCAAGCGGCCTCGCACCTGGCTGCTGATGGCCTGCTTCGGCCTCGTCAATGGCGGCTACTCGACCTCGGTGGCATGGCTTGCGCCTTACTACCAGGAACAAGGCTGGACGAGCGCTTCCAGCGGCGGCCTGCTGGCGGTCATGGCCGTGGGGCAGGCGCTCTCGGCCCTGCTGTTGCCGGTTCTTGCGGGCAAGAGCGTGGACCGCCGGCCATGGCTCTGGCTGACCTTGGCCATGCAGGCAGTTGGTTTTGCCGGTTTGATCCTGCGGCCCGAGACCGCCCCTTTTGTCCTGGCGCTGCTGCTGGGGGCGGGGCTGGGCGGCTCCTTCTCGCTCACCATGATCGTCGCGCTCGAGCATCTGCCGGACCCGGCGGAGGCCGGCGCACTGTCGGCCATGATGCAAGGTGGCGGTTTCCTGATCGCCGCGATCCCGCCCTGGATCGTCGCGGTGCTGCACGATCTCACCGGCGGCTTCCACGCCGGCTGGCTGCTGCATCTCGCCTGCATCGCCATCGTGACAGTGCTGACCTTCCGTCTCGCGCCGCGCAGCTATGCGCCGGCAATGAAGTTAGAGACACCTGAACCGGTCACGGTTTGATGTAGGCTCGCCGGCCTACAGCTTCCTGAAGAAGCCCGACAGAATGTTCGGACCTGCTTCGCCCGGCCTCAGCCTGATCCCGTCCTCGAAGCAGTTCAGCGTCACGCATTCGAAGCCGTGATGCGCGAGGAGCGCAACCAGCGAGTCGCGGTCGAAATGATGCAGGTGTTCGTTGGGCAGGCGCATGCGCCACTTGGCGAACCATGTGTCGCCGTCGGCGCCGAGTTCGCGCCAGCGGCAATAAGGGACGGCGATGGCCAGGTGGCGGGTCTGAAGGCGGGAGAGGAAATCAAGACCGGGGATGTGCTCGAGCACGTCGAACATGGCGACGAGGTCCCACGTGCCGGCGAGCGCCTGATCCCAGTCGACGAAGCTGACGCCCTTGGGCAAGGGGAATTCAGCGATATCGCAGCCTGCGCAATCGGCGACGCCGGTTATTTTGGCGGCTTCGATGAATGTGCCCGTGCCATATCCGATTTCC
Organism: Mesorhizobium sp. B2-7-1; assembly: GCF_006440735.1. Lineage (GTDB taxonomy): Bacteria > Pseudomonadota > Alphaproteobacteria > Rhizobiales > Rhizobiaceae > Mesorhizobium. The sequence continues at coordinate 120,880 of NZ_VFUA01000001.1, forward strand.
AGCACGGACCGAGGAATCTCACCCGTGATCCCCAGCACCCAGCCAAGCCGCTGGTAGCCGAGCTTTATGGTCCGGTCGCTCAGGTCCTCATAATAGGAGATGTATTTCTTGTCGTACTTAATCGGTGCGAAGTCGATCTGGTGGATCACGCCGAACCTGTCCACCTCGTAATTGTCCAACATTAGCCGCGCGGCCTCCGGAATTCCTTGCATCGTCAGTTACACGCAGCCGCGGTCTTGAGCGCTTCGGCCCGGGAAGGTGCGGGCAAATTTCCGATCCGTCGCACAGAGGCGTAGAACCTCGGATAGTCGCCGGAGCACAGGTCGAACAAGCGAAGGAACGCCGGAACCTCTTGGCCGTAGACGGCGGTCGCGGCAAGCTTTGCGTTGTTGATGGGGCTATCGAACCAGGCGTCGTATCCGCGGTATCCTGCCCATCGCCTGTCGCGCATTTTCCGGTAGCGCATCCGCAGCTTGTCGATCGTGGCGGCTTTGGCGGCCGCCATCTGCTCCGGGCTGCGCGGGCTTCCATAGACCTGGCTCAACTCGTCCCGGGTTTTCGCGATCAGTCCGAGAAAATCCGCCTTGCGCTTGCGATCGGCTTCGTAGGCGCGCAATCCGGCGCGATTGCCGGTGGCGCGCAGCCATCTCCGCGTGCCGGTGGTTTCGACGGAAACAGCGAAAGCCTCGTTGAACGCGGAGTCGCCGTTCACATAGACCTTCTGATGCGCCAGCTCATGGAAAACAAGGCTTGCGAGGTAGGTGTCGTTCTGACGCAGCATGGTGCTGAGCAGCGGGTCGCTGAACCAGCCCAGTGTGGAATAGGCCGTGATGCCCGTCACATAGACGTCCAGCCCTCGTCGCTGCAACGCAGCGGCATTTTCGAGCGCGTCTTTGCGCGAAAAATAGCCCTTGTAGGGAACGCAGCCGAACACCGGAAAGCACCACGTTATCGGGGCGAGAGAGAATTGCGGCGCGGCAAAGACCGCCAGGGTCACATCGTTCCGACCGACGTCGACATAGCTGCGGTAGCTGCTGTTGTCGGGCAGCGCCAGCTCTTCCGTCGCAAAGCGGCGTATGGCGCTGGCCGACGTCAGCTTGGCGCGCAACGGCTCCGGCGTCGAGGGATCACCGATCAGCTTCGTAACATTCTTGCGCGCCGCCATGATCTCGACATGGCCCTCCAATGACTGCGCATAGTAGGCAATGCTGGTGCATCCGGTCATACCGGACGCCATGATCGCAGCGGCAAGCAATCGAAAAACGCGCTTCAAAGCCAGGTCACCGCCCGCTCATCTCCCATGGAGCAAATCTCTCCATTGCTCCATGTCTCAAACGGGCGCGCCTATTTCGTCAAGACCTGGAGGGCAGCGGGCCGGATTTTCGATTTCTCAGCGCTCGATGAAGATCTCAATCCCGCCTCGCCACCAGCCGCAGCCAGGGAGCAAGGTGGAAGGCAGCCATCAACAGATACATCGGCACCATGCCGCTGAGCACCGAGGCGCCCGACATGCACATCATGTCGTGGCCGCCATAAGCAGCCGTCAGCATCGCCATCGTTGCAAAGGTCGGCGCCGCGGCGAGGCACAGCCAGTCGGCGAGGCCGAAGCCGCTCAGGCCGGCCGGGCGAGGGGAGTCGATATTCATGATATCCACCTTCTGGAGCGATCAGGCTTTCAAGCCCTTGGGAACAAGGGCGTAGCGGGATCGGGCCGGCGGCGCTCGGTTTGTGCCGCCGGTTCCGCTTCATGATCAGGCGTTCTTGTTGCGGAACGCCGCTTCGCCGGCATCCGACACCTCGACCCATCTCTGGTCGGGAGCGGCGCCTGCTTCGTAATTGTCGTGCCAGTTCCACCATTTGTAGGTCTGGGTCTGCGGATAACCCTCGGGCGAATCCTCCCACACCTCCTGGCGGCCGAGCGGCGTGATGTCGAGGTAGCTCCAGACCGTGCCAAACGCTTCGTCGCCGCGGTTGTTGACGAAATAGGTGCGGAAGATGCGCTTGCCGTCATGGATGAAGACGTTGTGGCCGTGCCATTCGTCGACGCCGAAATCCTTATCCCAGCTGTCGGTGATGGTGTACCAGGGCATCTTCCAGTCCATCCGTTCCTTCACCCGCTGGATGTCGGCCTGCGGTGCGCGCGAGGCATAGGCGAGCGTGGTGTCGCGGGCGTTGAGATGGGCGAGGTTGCCGACCTGGTCGGCACCGAGCGAGCAGCCGCGGCAGGCGTGCTCCGGCCAACCAAAGACGCCGGGCTCGAAGAAGGCGCGGTAGACGACGAGCTGGCGGCGGCCTGCGAAGAGGTCGAGCAGGCTCACCTTGCCGTTCGGGCCTTCGAAAACATAGTCCTTCTTGACTTCCATCCACGGCATGCGGCGGCGTTCGGCGGCCAAAGCGTCGCGGGCGCGGGTCAGGGTCTTTTCCTTCACCAGCATCTCTTCATACGCGCCTTCCCACGCTTCCTGCGAAACGACCGGCGGTGTCTTCATGTGTTGGGTCATTGCTCTTGTCCCGTTCTTGGGTTTGGTTGGGGGTGACGAGGACAGACATAGGGCCGCACGCTTCGATGGTGAGAGTTACAAGTGTGACGCGATTTGCTGCGGCAGCCCCTGAGGCGATGGCATGGACTCGCTGATCAATGCCGCCGGCCGCGCGCTCGCCGCTGGCGATCCGCTCGGCGCTTTGAAGCGCGTCGCGCTGCGCGACGACGCGCCGGCGCTGGCGTTGCGCGGCATCGCGATGGCGCAGCTCGGCGACTTCGCCAAGGCCAAGGTGCTGCTGAAGGATGCCGCCCGCGCCTTCAGCCCGAGGGAAGCCGTGGCCCGCGCCCGTTGCGTCGTCGCCGAGGCCGAGATCGCGTTGGTGTCACGCGACCTCGGCTGGCCGGAGAAGGCCTTGCGATCCGCCCGCGCGACGCTCGCCGCGCATGGCGACCGGCTGAACGCTGCCTATGCCGGCAGCCTCGAGGCGCGCCGACTGATCCTGATCGGCCGGCTCGACGAGGCAGAACGCCTGCTGGCGGATTTCGATCCGGCGCCGCTGCCGCCGGTCGCGCGCGTCGCGCATGAATTGGCCGCGGCCGGCATCGCCGTCCGTCGCCTCAGGACCAAGGCGGCGCGCTCGGCCTTCGGCCGGGCATCGCTCGCCGCCTACGAGGCCAACATCCCTGCCTTGCGGGCCGAAGTCGAGGCGGCGTCCCTGGTGCTGAACACGCCGGTCGGACGGCTGATCGCGCGCGGCGCGGAGAAGGAACTGCTGCTCGACGAGGTCGAAGCGCTGCTGGGTTCGGGCGCGATCGTCGTCGATGCCTGCCGCAACGTCGTTCGCCAAGCCAACGCAGTCGTTTCGCTGGCGACCCGTCCGGTGCTGTTTGCGCTGGCGCGCACGCTTGCCGAGGCATGGCCGGCCGACGCATCGCGCGAAACGCTGCTGAGGCGCACCTTCCGGGCAAGGCATGCCGATGAATCGCATCGCGCGCGGCTCAGGGTCGAGATGGGGCGGTTGCGCGCTGAGCTCGCCTCAGTGGCCGAGATCAATGCAACGGCCGCCGGTTTTACGCTGACGCCGCTGAAGGCCGCCGAGGTCGTCGTGCTGGCGCCGCCGGTCGAGGAGGAGCACGGCGCGGTGCTCGCCTTCCTGACCGATGGTGAGTCCTGGTCGAGCTCGGCGCTGGCGATCGCGCTTGGCGCCAGCGCGCGCACCGTCCAGCGGGCGTTGGAGGAATTGTCGTCGCAACACAAGGTGCAGGCGGTCGGGCGCGGCCGGGCGCGCCGCTGGATGATGCCGCCGGTGACCGTATTCCCGACTGTCTTGTTACTCCCGGGTCCGCTGCCGACCGACTAGTGTGCGGCCATTGTTCGAATGGAGATTGAAAATGAAACGAGCCGCTGCCGAGATCCTGCGTGAATACGGACCGTTCCCCGGCGTCGAGCGCGTCAACGGCGTTACCTATGACGGCGAAAACGTCTGGTTCGCCAGCGGCGACAAGCTGAACGCGCTCGATCCGGATAGCGGCATGATCGTGCGTACGATCGATGTCGCCTCGCATGCCGGTACTGCCTTCGACGGCCAGTATCTCTACCAGATTGCCGAAGATCGCATCCACAAGGTGGACCCGAAGATCGGCAAGGTCATCGCAACCATTCCCGCCCCCGGCAACGGGGGTGACTCGGGGCTCGCCTGGGCCGAGGGTTCGCTTTGGGTCGGCGAATACCGGGCACATAAAATCCATCAGATTGATCCTGAAACGGGCAAGGTGATCCGCACGATCGAATCGAAGCGCGTCGTTACCGGCGTCACCTGGGTCGATGGCGAGCTCTGGCATGCCACCTGGGAGGGCGAGGACGGCGATCTGGTGCGCGTCGATCCCGACACAGGCGATGTGCTGCAGGAATTGGCGATGCCCTCCGGCGTGTCGGGGCTGGAATCCGACGGCGGTGGCTGCTTCTTTTGCGGTGGCGGCAGCAGCGGCAAGATCAAGGCCGCGCGGCGTCCGGGCCATAGAGCAATTCCAGGAAAAGTGTGAGCGGTTTTCCGTCCGGAATTGCGTAAAAACAAGGAGATAGGGCGTTTCGCCGTTTCCGTGAAACGGTGAAACACACCTAGCACCGGCAAGTAAGGACTGGTGGAAGGGCGGCCCGATCAGGCCGCTTCGCGCGCCGGCCGCGTCATCGGCTTGTTGGAGGCCTTCGCGGCATTCGGCCTGTCCATATGGGCCCAGGCCGGCCGCTCGAACAGGAAGGTGCCGAAGCCGATGCGCTTGACGATGAAATAGAGCACCACCGGGCTGATGATCGAGACGAGCAACACCGCGAAGCTCAGCATGCCGGTGTCGGTCAGGAGGCCGCTTGCCAGCATGACACCGCGGAAGATCGACATCGGTATGGTGAAGGCGACATAGACGACCAGCGAATGCTCGCCGAGCCACCGTAGCCATTCCATCGAGGCGAACTTCGACAGGAAGCTGCCGGCCACGCAAAGCGCCACCGCGCCGGCGACGGCTAGCATCAGATGCAGCGGCGGCCATGCCGCCAGGCCCATCTGCATCCCGACCGGCTGCACGGCATAGCCCGGCGAATAGACGAGCAGGCCGTTGGCGAGCGCCCAGGCGAGCAGGCCCGCAACGGCGATCGCCGGGCAAGTCTGTGTCCATTCGACCAGCCGGAATATCAGCGGCGCCAGGACGAAGCCGAGATAGAAGAACACGAAATAGGCCGCGAACTGCTCAAGCGCGTAGCTGTCCGGTTTCGGCGCCCACATCTGCAGCGCGGCGGCAGCCAAGATGACGATCCAGTGCGGCACTTTGAATTCGCGCAGTATGCGTATGACGATGCCGAACACCGCAAGCATGTAGATGAACCACAGGACGCCATAGGGCTGGACGGCGGCCATTGCGAGGTCGTGCAGCATTCCGGTCGGATCGCCGCTGAAGATGCCGATCTTCAGCCCGATCGAGATGACCGCCCACAGCACGTAGAAATAGAGATAGTGGACGACGCGCCGGTCGACATAGCGCCGCCATGGCCGGTCGATCACCTGCGACAGGAACAGGCCCGAGATCAGGAAGAACTCCGGCATGCGGAAGGGGGTCGCAAAGCCGATGACATAATGCAGGAAGCCGACGCCGCCGGTGTATTCACCGGTGTTGTAGGCCGAATACATCATCACCACCAGGATGATGGAAAGGCCTTTTGCCGTGTCCACCCACGGCATGCGGTTCGGGTTGCTCATACGCGATCTCGAGGAAATTCAACTGCCGCGATTGTAGCGGACACGCAAATCCCGCGCAGCATCAAGCTTCCATTAACGTAAACGCGGCACTCCGTCTCGGAACCGGTCTCAACTGTCGGCTGATGTCGGAACCACGGCGGCGGAAGGTGTCTCGCGCATCGCTATCGCCACGATCGCGCCCGACAGGAAGGTCAGCGCCGCGATCGCCACGATCGCCGCGGAGAAGCCGAAGAAGTCGGCGATCAGGCCCGCGGCGAGGGCGCCAATCGCATAACCGAGATCGCGCCAGAAGCGATAGACGCTGAGCGAGCGCGCCCGCCAGGAGGGGTGCGATGCGTCCGACACCGCCGCGATCAGGCTCGGATAGACCATCGCCGTGCCGAGGCCGAGCAGCAGGCTCCCCAGCAGCCACCAGCCGAAATCGCGCGTCATGGCGGTGGTGAGAAGCCCCGCCGCCTGCACCCACATGCCGGCGACGATCAGCCCCTTGCGGCCCCACCGGTCGCTCAATGGCCCGGTCGCGACCTGGAAGATGCCCCACACCGCCGGATAGACCGCCTTGAGGATGCCGATGCGCTCGACGCCCAGCCCATTGGCGACGAAGAAGAGCGGAAACAGCCCCCAGCTCATGCCGTCGTTCAGATTGTTCACCAGGCCGGCCTGCGAGGCGGCGAACAGGTTGCGATCCCCGAACGAGGTCAGCATGAAGATCTCGCGGAAGCTGAGCGGCGAAGCCTCTTTTGGATGGTTCGCCAGTTCCTGCCGGACATGCTCGCGCGTGTCGCGCACGAGCAGGATCGACAGCGCGGCGCCGAGGATCGCATAGCCGACGCCGAGATAGATCGGCACCGGACGAAAGCCGTAGCGGCTCGCCAGATAGCCGGTGAGGAAAGCGGTGACGCCGACGGCGAGATAGCCGGCGAATTCGTTGAGCCCGACGGCCAGCCCGCGCGATTTCGGCCCGACCAGGTCGATCTTCATGATCACCGTCATCGACCAGGCGAACCCCTGGTTGATGCCGAGCAGCGCGTTGGCGGCGACGATCCAGCCCCAACTCGGCGCTGAGATGATGATGAACGGCACCGGCAGGCCGAACAGCCAGCCCAGGATCAGCACGCGCTTGCGTCCCCATGTGTCGGCGAGCTGGCCGGATATAAGGTTGGCGCAGGCCTTGACCACACCGAAGCTGACGATGAAGGAGGCGACGAGCGTGGTCGAGGCGACACCGAATTCTTCCGCGCCGATCAGCGGCACCACGGTCCGCTCGATGCCGACCATGCCGCCGACGAAGGCGTTGATCAGCACCAGGAGCGAAAACTGCTTCCAGTTGGCCTTGAGGCCAAGCGCGACGGCGGGCGCCGCTGCGCTCAAGATTTCGCTCCGGCGTTGATGGCCCGGATCCGGGCGGCCTCCGGCGGCGGGGGAGGGATGTCGGCGGTCATGGCGGCGACGAACTCACCCTCGTCCTCGATGCGGAAGGCCTTGTTGAAGCGCCGCTCGAAACCGATCGTCGATGTCGGCTTGCCGCTCAGGGAGCGGCCGCAGACCGAGCCCGAATAGGCGCCGGGCAGCACCTCGATATGGTCGGACAACTCCTTCAGCCGGCGCGCGCTGGCGAAGAGCGCGCGCGCCCCGTCCTCGGCGCTGGAGGCAAGCTCGGTGCGGCCGAGGTCGCCGACCATCAGCGTGTGCCCGGTGAGCACGAACCAGGGTTCGGACGACCGCGTCCGGTCGGTGACCAAAAGGCTCAGATGCTCCGGCGTGTGGCCGGGTGTATGCATCACCGTCGCCGTGACATTGCCGAGCTCCAGCACCTCGCCGTCCTTCACGCGCCGGAACGGGAAGCCTGCCTGGGCTCCTTCGAACAGCACATAGTCGGCGCCGGTCGCCTCGGCCAGCGAGCGCCCGGCCGAGATATGGTCGGCATGGACATGCGTGTCGACGACATAGAGGATGCGCATGCCGGTCGCGCGCGCCGCCTCGACATAGGGCGCGATGTCGCCGACCGGATCGACGACCGCCGCGCAAGCCTTGCCGCCGCAGCCGAACAGATAGGAGGCGGCAACCGGGTCGGTGTGCAGGAACTGCCTCAGAATCATTGCCTTCCCTCCGAACGGACAAACCGCGCCGAGCGAGCCGCCCGGCTTGACAGCAAGTCGAAACTGTCATTCAATTATTCTATTGAATGACGATGCGTCGCAGAAAGGCCGATGTCAATCCGCAATCCGAAGCAGGCGCTCTACGAACAGTTCGCAATCGTCGCCAAGGCGTTCGGGCACCCGTTGCGCCTGGAAATGATCGAGCATCTGGCGCAGGGCGCCCGCAGCGTCGAGGCGCTCGCGGCGAAGCTCGGCCAGCCGGTCGCCAACATCTCCCAGCATTTGCAGGCGCTGCGCCGCGCCGGCATCGTCTCGGCCGAGCGCGACGGCAAGTTCGTGCATTATTCACTGGCCGATGCGAGCGTGCTGTCGGCCGTAGCCGCGGTGCGCGGCCTCGCCGAGCGGCAACTCGCCGAGGTCGATCGCATCGTGCGCGGCTATTTCGACGCGCGCGACGATATGCGGCCGGTCACGCGTGACGAGCTTCAGACGCTGATGCGCGATGGCCTTGTGACGCTGATCGACGTCCGCCCGCCGGACGAATTCGCGCTCGGCCATGTGCCAGGCGCGATCAATGTCCCGCTGGGCGAAATCAAGACCTGGTCCGCCGACGCCGCTCCCGACCGCGAAGTCGTCGCCTATTGCCGCGGCCCGTGGTGCGTGATGTCGTTCGAAGCGGTCGCGGCCCTGCGTTCGCTTGGCTATTCCGCGCGGCGCCTCGAGGACGGCCTGCCGGAATGGAAGGCCGCCGGCCTGCCGGTGGAAATGGCCGCCTGACTGCGGGTTATGCTTGGAATAGCAAACGGCCCGCCTGTTTGAGGCGGGCCGTCGCAAGGATGGCCCTAAAATCTCAGTCCTTGGCGCGCTCGACGTAAGAACCGTCGGCGGTCATCACCACCACGCGCGTGCCAGTGGAGATGTGCGGCGGCACGGTCGTGCGCACGCCGTTCGAAAGCACGGCCGGCTTGTAGGAGGAAGACGCCGTCTGGCCCTTGGTGACCGGCTCGGTCTCGACAACCTCGAAGGTGGCGCGCTGCGGCAGCACCAATGAGATCGGCACGTCGTTGAACTGCGCCAGCTGCACGGCCATGCCTTCCTGCAGATAGGGCGCGAAGTCGCCGACCACGCCTTCCGAGGCCACGACTTGGTCGTAGCTTTCCGGGTTCATGAAGTGAAAACCTTCGCCGTCGGAATAGAGGAAGGTGTGCTCACGCTCCTCGACATAGGCGCGCTCGACCATTTCGGTCGTGCGGTAGCGTTCCGACACCTTCACCCCGTCGCCGATGCGGCGCATGTCGAGCTGGGTCACCGGCGTGCCCTTGCCAGGGTGGATGTTTTCGGCAAAGAGGATGACATAGAGCTTGCCGTCCTTATCGACGACGTTGCCTTTGCGTAAGGAGCTGGCGATGACCTTGACCACGATATTCGATCCCGTTCGAGTTTTTCGGCCTGCAAGCGTCGATTTCCGCGAAGCGGCGACGACGGCCATCGCGTGCGCCGTAGCGCATCTTGCGCCGAACCGCCAGCCTTTCGCGCTATTTTCCTGCCCATGACAGCCGCTTCGCCCTGGTGGACGCCGCATGTCCATGCCGACCGCCGGCCGCGTCTGATGGCACGCAATGCCATCGCCACGGCGCTCCGCGGCTGGTTCGGGACACGCGATTTCATCGAGGTGACGACCTCGGCGCTGCAGGTTTCGCCGGGCAACGAGGCGCATCTTGCCGCCTTTGCCACAGAGGCGATCGGCCCCGACACATCGCGCCGGCCGCTCTATCTCCACACCTCGCCGGAATTCGCCTGCAAGAAGCTGCTTGCCGCCGGCGAGGAGCGCATCTTCAGCCTCGGCCCTGTCTGGCGCAACCGCGAGCGCGGGCCGCTGCACCACCCCGAGTTCACCATGCTCGAATGGTATCGCGTTGGCGAACCTTACGAGCGCCTGATGGATGACTGCGCCGAATTCCTGGCGCTCGCCGCAGAAAGGGCCGGCGCCAAGAGTTTCCGTTTTCGCGGCCGCGAGGCCGACCCCTTCGCCGGGCCGGAACGGCTGAGCGTGGCGGAGGCCTTTACCCGATACGCCGGCATCGATTTGCTGGCGACCGTCTCCGCCGACGGCGGCACGGATCGCGACGGGCTTCACGCGGCGCTGGTCCGGGCCGGCCTGCGCACCGCGCCAGACGACAATTGGGCCGATCTGTTCAGCCGTGTGATGGTGGAAAAAGTGGAACCCGTGCTGGGGCAGGGGCGGGCGACCATTCTCTACGGCTATCCCATTTCCGAGGCGGCGCTCGCCCGGCCGAGCGCCGAGGACCCGCGCGTCGCGGAGCGCTTCGAACTCTATTGCTGCGGCGTCGAGCTTGCCAACGCCTTCGGCGAGCTTACCGATGCGGCCGAACAGCGCCGCCGCTTTACCGCCGAGATGGACGAGAAAGAACGCGTCTATGGCGAGCGCTATCCGCTGGACGAGGACTTTCTCGCCGCGTTGGCCATCATGCCGCAGGCAAGCGGCTCGGCGCTGGGTTTCGATCGGCTGGTGATGCTGGCGACGGGGGCAACAAGGATCGACGACGTGATCTGGGCGCCGGTGGCGTGACCTCGGCTGCGTTGGCCCTTCAGTCCGGTCGGGATTTTCTCTGACCCTGCAAGGCCAGGAAGTGTTTGTAACCTTTGCGCCCCATACGGGCGCGCAGCGCCTCGCGTGTCTCGGCTTCCCCGCAAGCCGCCAGGATCTCGTCGAAATGATCGTTCAAGATATCCTGAATTGCGGGGTCGTTGAAAAATGCGTTCAACGGAACCCCGTCCGGCGCGCTCGGGGCATCCATCAGGGTCCAGAAAGCACGTCCATGGGTCGAGACAAAATCCCGGGCACGTGAAGCCAGTTCGCGCACGATAGCGCTTCGCCGCGCGCGCGAACGCTGGTGGGCGGCTTTGCTGAATGTCCTCAGCTCCGGCATTGAGGGTTGTGCGCCGTGCACGTTGCTTCCGTGAATCCGGTAGGCCGAAAGCGGAAGGTCTATGCAGGCCGAACCAGCCAAGGCATGCACGAACGGCATGAAATAGTTGTCGGTCGCTGCATTGCCGACAACGGCCCGGGTTGGCTTGCATCGGACGAGATAGTGCCGCTTGTACATGTTCGCCGTTCCGGGAGACCAGTGCCAGCCGGGCTCGTGAGGTTCTATCACCGTGGATTGCTGCCAGAGCAACTCGCGCTCTCGCCGTTCCAGAATCATGTGATCTGAATTTGAACCACCGGGATCGAAAGGCTTGCCCGCTCTGCGATGCAGCAACCATGCAAAACCAGAAGACAGCGGCCGCCCGGCATGGTCGGTTTCAAGAACGCCGCTCGATGTTGCGGCGATCGCCGGGCAGTCGCAATGAAGCTGGGCGTGAAAGGCTGCGAAGGTCGCGAACAGGAAATCGTCGGCGTCCACGATGCAGACCAATTCCCCCGCCAGGCGATCCAAGACGTGAAGGAAAGCGCCCATCTGGTGCAGGTTGCTATCCAGATATTCGAACGCCAGCCTTGGGTCGGTATCCTCGAACCTCGCGATGACGTCGCGGCTGTCATCGGTCGAGGCGTTGTCGACGACAAGGCATTCGAAGTCGTCATAAGTTTGCGACAGGACGCTCGATATCGCTTGGCCGACATACCGGCCGTAATTGTAGTTGATGATGAGGAAGCTGATCTTCGGCGCGGCCACTATCGCTTCTGTCCTATCCTCAGAAAAGCGCGGACGTCACGCGACACCGACTTGTGAAGGTGGCGCAGCGGAATTCGGCCTCCGAAACCGGCCCGCAGGATCAACCTGGCCTGTGCGCCGGAAAAACGGTTGGTGATCTCCTTGCGAAATCTCTCGTCGCCGAAAACAGACCTCAGCTGTGGCGCGTTTTGCCTGAAAATTTCAACCGCGAGCTCATTCCTGAAATAGTCGCGCAAAGCGGCCCCGCTCTCGCCCGTGATTCTATCGACAACCGGCCAGAATTCTGCTCCCAGCAGCCAGTCGAAACGATCGCTCTGCCCAATCAGGAACCTCACGCTTTCATATGTGAATTTCTGCGAGTTGGCCGCGTAGCTTCTTGTTCCTCCGCGTATGCCCTCGATGCTTTCGCCAGCCGCAAAGTAGTTGCTTGAATGCAGACGATAGCCCGACAGGGGCATATCGATGAGCGCGCTGCCGGCAACTGCGTGGCAGATCCTATTGAAATAACCATCCGCCGACGTCATCCGCGGGTTGCTGCCGTCGTCCAATCGCAACAGACGCAGCACCGCGGTGCGGAACATGTTGGCGGTGCCCGGCGCCCAGAACCAGCCGGTGTGCCATCGCGGTATGGTCGCGCTGCTGGCGTCGAGGAGCCGGTATTGCGACGGGGAGACCGTCGGCAGCCGCAATACCGCCTGCTCGCCTCGAAGGCCGCGTTGCGCATCCGGTTTGTTCAGCCGGAGTTGCTGGTACGAGGCCGTCAGGGCTTTGCCCGTCGAATCCATCTCGGCCACATTGGCCGACGTGAAGCCGACGCTGCGTTGCAGCGCCATATGCACCTGCACGTGCATCGAAGCGTAATTGTCGAACAGCACGTCGTCCGCGTCCACGAAGGTGACGAACCCGCCATTCACCTTGTCCAGCGCCCAAAGGGCGGCGCCGAGCTGGCCATGGTTCTGCGCCAGCGTTTCCATCCGGAAACGCGGATCACCTTCGATATGCCGGGCAATCACCTCCGCGCTGTCGTCGGTCGAGCCGTTGTTGATGACGATGCACTCGAAATGCGGATAGTCCTGCCGGCGTATGGAATCGATCGTCTCTCCGACATAGCGGCCATAGTTCCAGTTGATGACGACAAAGCTGACAAGCGGCGGCGACAGCGCGCCACCGGCGAGCTCGCCGATGTCGCGCCCCGCAATCGTGAACGACCTGGTCGCGACGATCCCGCTCTTGCGAATGACGACCTGCTCGCCCCGGTGCAACAGCTCGTATTCTCCAGCGACCTGGCTCAGGAAGGCTTCGATCCCTGCCTCGGGACGCCTGGCCATCGGCAGATCCGGTCCCCACCGATAATCGTCCAGAATCATGACACCGTCATTGTCCAGCAGGTCCCAGGCCTGTCGGGCATCGCTGTAGGTGGCTGTGGCGCGATGGTCGCCGTCGACATAGATCACGTCGTATAGCCGGCGTTCGGCGGCAAGGCCCGGCAGGATCGTCACCGAGTGGCCCTTGCGTTTCTCGACCCGGCCGGCGAAAGGCTTGAGGTTGCGGTCGAAGCGTCGTTCGACCTCGGCCATATCCGATACATACTTCGAACCAGGCCCGACATGCTCTTCGCTGCCCTGGAAGCTGTCGACGCAGGTAATGTGGGACTTTGGCAGGAACTGCAGGAAAAACAGCGCGGAACGGCCCTCGAACGAGCCGATTTCGAGCACGGCCGTCGCCGTATCGGCCTTGTCGCCGAGAAGCTCTTCCCAAAGCTTCAGGTGATGGGAGGTCCAGTTATAGGTAAACTCTCCGTCGACGAAGTAATCCATTCTTCCCCCGTTAGCCCCGGCGTCATCAGCTCGGCGCTGACGCACGCGGCCAAACCCCCTTCATCAGAGCGTGAACGCTCTTCCCGCGATCGGAACCCCTTCCTGTCGCTTTTGGGCGATTTGGTCGCGGTATCCTGATTGCCCCGCGCCCATTGCACAAGCGGCAATGGAACAATAGATGGTGCGGGAGCATCCACAAATGGTGCGGTGGCAACCACGGATGGACGCGGCCGGATGCGGCTTGGCAGACTGCGTGAACAAACAGGAACAACCTGATGATCGATAAGCTCGACGCAGCGAAATTGACCGATCGCGTCGCGGCGCTCGTCGAGGCGGCCAGGCGCGCCGGCGCCGACGCGGCCGACGCGGTGGCGGTGCGTGGCCGCTCGGCCGGCGTCTCGGTTCGGCTGGGCAAGGTCGAGGGCACCGAATCGTCGGAGAGCGAGGATGTGTCGCTGCGCGTCTTCGTCGGCCAGCGCGTGGCGAGCGTCTCGGCCACCGCCGCGTCCGACCCGAAGGCGCTTGCCGAGCGTGCCGTGGCGATGGCCAGGGTCTCGCCCGAAGATCCGTTCCAGGGCCTCGCCGATCCTGCGCTGCTTGCCCGCAATCTGCGCGATCTCGATCTCTTCGACCCGACCGAGGTGTCGGCCGACCAGCTCAAGGAAGCCGCTCTTGCCGCCGAAGCGGCCGCATTGGCGGTCAAGGGCGTCACCAATTCCGCGGGCAGCAGCGCCGGCGCCGGCCTGGGCGGCCTGGTGCTTGCCACCTCGCACGGCTTTGTCGGCCAATATGTCGCCTCGCGTTTCTCGCGCTCGGCCAGCGTCATTGCCGGTGAAGGCACGGGAATGGAGCGCGACTACGAATTCTCTTCGCGTCAGCATTTTTCCGACCTCGACGCGCCGCAAGATATCGGCCGCAAGGCAGGCGAGCGCGCCGTGCGCCGGCTCGGTGCTCGCAAGGCGGCGACCGGCCCGGTCGACGTGGTGTTCGATCCGCGCGTCGCGCGCGGCATAGCCGGCCATCTCGCCGGCGCCATCAACGGCGCCGCGGTCGCCCGCAAGACCAGCTTCCTGCGAGACATGATGGGCAAGCAGGTGGCGTCGGCCGCGATCACCGTCACCGACGAGCCGTTGCGGCGGCGCGGCCAGGCCTCGCGCCCCTTCGATGGCGAGGGCGTCGAGGGCGAGAAGCTGCTGATGGTCGAGAAGGGCCTCTTGAACCACTGGTTCCTGTCGACCTCGGCCGCGCGCGAGCTCGGCCTCGTCACCAATGGACGCGGCTCGCGCAGCGGCTCATCGGTTTCGCCGTCATCGACCAACCTTGCCATCGAGCCGGGCGGGCGTTCGCCGGAAGATTTGATCGCGTCGCTGAAGAGCGGCTTCTATGTCACCGAGGTTTTCGGCCAGGGCGTCGACATGGTGACCGGCGAATACAGCCGCGGCGCTTCCGGCTACTGGATCGAGAACGGCGCGCTGGCCTATCCGGTGGCCGAGGTGACGATCGCCTCGAACCTGAAGACCATGTTCCTCAACATGGTGCCGGCGAACGATCTCGACCGCAATTTCGGCACGGCGGCGCCGACGCTCCTGATCGAAGGGATGACCCTTGCCGGCGCTTGACCAATTGACCTCGAGCGCGGCCCGCGACGACCTCGCCCTGTTGCGCGATGCCGCCCGCGAGGCCGGCGTCATCGCCATGGGCTATTTCGGCAACAACCCGCAGGTGTGGATGAAGGGCGGCACCTCGCCGGTGAGCGAGGCCGATCATGCGGCGGACGCCTATCTGCGCGAGACCTTGCTCCGGGCGCGTCCGGATTATGGCTGGCTGTCGGAGGAGACCGCCGACGATCATGCCAGGCTGTCGGCTCGCCGCACCTTCGTCGTCGATCCGATCGACGGCACGCGCGGCTTTCTCGATGGCCTGCATTCCTGGTGCGTCAGCGTAGCCGTTGTCGAGGACGGGCGCTCGCTCGCCGGCGTGCTCGAATGCCCGGCCAAAAGCGAGACCTATTGGGCGCTGCCGGGCGAGGGCGCCTATCTCAACGACAAGCGCATCCACGTGCGTCCGCTGGGGCAGAACGTAGATATCGGCGGACCCAGGCCGCTGGTCGACCTGATGCCGCAGGCTTGGCAGGACCGGCTGCGCCGGACGGCCTACATTCCTTCGCTTGCCTATCGGCTGGCGATGATCGCCGCCGGCAAGCTCGATGCGACCTTCGTAAAGCCCAGCGCGCATGACTGGGACATCGCCGCCGCCGATCTCATCCTCACCGAGGCCGGCGGCGCGCTGCTCGACCGCGCCGGCAAGCCGCCGCGCTACGCCGGCGAGGTGATCAATCACGGCGCGCTCGCCGCCGGCAGCGGCGAATTGCTCAGCGTGCTTGCCGGGGTCATCGCGGGGATTGACCAAGGGTGAGTCGGCCCGCAGTTCCAAAATCGGCTGCTTTGGGCTAAACGTTTCACAAAACTCATGAATATGCGAAGGATCGGCATGGTCGCGGAAGACGGAAAGAAGCAGCTTTTGCACCTGGTGTTCGGCGGCGAGCTGAAAAAACTGGGTGGAACCGAGTTCCGTGATCTCGACTCTCTCGACATTGTCGGCATCTATCCCGACTATCAAACCGCGCTTGGCGCCTGGAAAGCCAAGGCGCAGGCAAGTGTCGACAATGCCCATATGCGCTATTTCGTTGTTCATCTGCACCGTTTGCTCGATCCAGACGCGAAGGTCGGCGGTTGACGTCGATGGAGCATGAAGCGGTGAAAGGGGGGACCCGGCGGCGCGCCGCCAGACGCGGTGGAACGCGCACCCTTTGGCGACGCATCCGCGAGCCGTTGGCGCAGTCGAGTTTCGTCAAGAATTTCATCGCCAGCCTGTTCGCCTGGTTCTTGCGGCTGATTCGCATCACCAGCCCGCTCGTCGAGGGCTCGACGCAGGTAGCAGGCGGCGCTTATGCCCATCTTGAGCCCGGCATCATCGCGCTCTGGCACGGCCAGCATCTTTTGACCCCCGCCTATTACCCCAAGGGCCGGCAGCTAGTCGCCATGGTTTCACGCAGCGCCGACGCCGAGCTCCAGGCGCTGATGATCGAGAAATTCGGCATCGAGGCGGTGCGCGGCTCCGGCGGCCGCAACAGTTCGAGGCATTTGGACAAAGGCGGCGCCAAGGCCTTGATCGCGCTCAAGAGGGCGCTCGTCCTCGGCAAGAACGTCGCCATGATTGCCGACATTCCGAACGGCACGCCGCGCGACGCCGGGCTTGGCATCGTTCTTCTGGCAAGGCTTTCCGGCCGGCCGATCCTGCCCTCGGCCATCGCCACCAGCCGCCGCAAGGTGCTGGAGAAGAGCTGGGACAAGACCACCATCAACCTGCCTTTCGGCCGCTCCGCGGTCATCGTGGGGCCGCCTGTCTTCGTGCCCGCCGATGCCGACGAGGCCGAGATGGAGCGCAAGCGCCAGGAGGTAACGGTCTCCCTGAACGCCGCGACGGCTGAGGCTTATCGCCTCGTGGACGGCGGCAAATGAGCGAGCGCTGGGCGCGTGCCGCCCTCACGGCCTATCGCTATGCGGGGGCGGTCGCCTATCCGCTCGTCGGTCCCTATGTCGCCTGGCGCGCCTCGCGCGGCAAGGAGGATCGCGCCCGCCGCCGCGAGCGCTATGGCGTTGCCGGCCGGCCTCGGCCGGCAGGGCCGGTGATCTGGATCCATGCCGCAAGCGTCGGCGAGACGATCGCGGTGGTGCCGCTGGTCGAGAGCATCCTCGACTATGGCGTCAACATCGTGTTGACCACCGGCACCGTGACCTCGGCGAAAGTCGCCGACGAGCGCCTCGGTGGCCGCATCATCCACCAATATGTGCCGCTCGATCTCAAGCCGGCGGTAAGCCGTTTCCTCGATCACTGGCGGCCGGAACTGGCGATCATCGCCGAATCGGAGATCTGGCCGATGACCATCCTGGAGCTCGGCGCCCGCAATGTGCCGCAGGTTCTGGTCAATGGCCGGCTGTCGGACCGCTCCTTCCTCTCGTGGAAGAAGCGCGCCAGCGTTGCCGAGGCGCTGTTCGAGAACCTCGCCCATGTCATCGCCCAGTCGGATGTCGACGGCGAACGGTTTCGCGCGCTCGGCGCCCGGCCGGTCACGGTTTCCGGCAACCTCAAGGTCGACACCAACCCGCCGCCGGTCGACGAGCGGGCTTTGGCCACCCTGCAGCGCCAGATCGGCGACCGCCCGACCTGGGCGGCGATCTCGACCCATGACGGCGAGGAGGTCGTGGCCGCCGAGGTCCATGCCAGCCTGCACAAGCGCCATCACGGCCTCTTGACCATCATCGTGCCGCGTCACCCCGACCGCGCCGACACGCTTGCCGCGCAGATTTCCGGCATGGGCCTGACGGTGGCAAGGCGCAGCAAGGGCGACCGCATCTCGCCCGACACCGATATCCTCCTGGGCGATACGATCGGCGAAATGGGCCTTTATTTGAGGCTGACCGAGATCGCTTTCGTTGGCCGCTCGCTGACTTCGGAAGGTGGCCAGAACCCGCTCGAGCCGGCAATGCTCGAAACCGCCGTGCTGGCCGGCCGCAACGTGCAGAATTTCCGCGAGGCCTATCAGCGCCTGCTCGACAGCGGTGGCGCCAAGCTGGTGCGCGACCGCGACATGCTGACCGGAGCCGTCAATTTCCTTTTGAGCAACGAAGCGGCGCGCCACGAAATGATGGCGGCCGGTGCTGCCACCGTCGACGAGATGCGCGGCGCGCTTGCCCGCACGCTGAAATCGCTGGAGCCTTATATCCAGCCCCTGGTCGTCAAGGCGCGCCTGAAAGGCGCAAACGGGCGCTAAAGCAATTCCAGGAAAAGTGTGTAACGGTTTTCCGTCCGGAATTGCGTAAAACGAAGGGATAGAGCGCATGACCCCAAAAATCGGATCCGATTTTTGGAAAGGATCATGCGCGAAATCAAATTGCGCGGAACCCACGCGATGACCAGCGAAGCGCCACCCTTCTGGTGGGAAAGGCCGGACTGGCGCGTCTTCGCGCTGTCGCCGGCGTCGGCGGTCTATGGGCTGGTCGCCGGCCGCCGCATGCGCCACGCCCCGCGCGAGAAGGTCGAGGCGCCGGTGCTGTGCGTCGGCAATCTGACCGTCGGCGGCAGCGGCAAGACGCCGGTCGCCATCGCCTTGGCCAAGCAGGCCAAGCGCATGCGGCTCACGCCAGGCTTCCTGTCGCGCGGCCATGGCGGTTCGTTTGCCAGGCCGCATGTCGTCGATGCGCATCACGACGCCGCCAAGCATGTCGGCGACGAGCCGCTGCTCCTGGCCGAACATGCGCCGGTCGCGGTGACGGCGAACCGCGCCGCCGGCGCGAAGCTGCTCATCGAGGGACATGGCTGCGACTTCCTCATCATGGATGACGGCTTCCAGTCGGCGCACATCCATATCGACTATGCGCTGGTCGTGGTCGACGCCCGCTTCGGCATCGGCAACGGCCGCGTCGTTCCGGGCGGGCCGCTCCGCGCCAGGGTCGTCGATCAGCTGGTCTTCACCAGCGGCCTGCTGAAGATGGGCGAGGGGGCTGCCGCCGACGGCGTCGTGCGCCAGGCGGCGCGCGCCGGCCGGCCGATCTTCCTGGCGCATGTCGAGCCGGCGAACCCGTCACGCTTCGCCGGCGGCCGCTTCCTTGCCTTCGCGGGCATCGGCCATCCGGAGAAATTCTTCGACACGGTGCGCGGCGCGGGTGGCGAAGTGGCTCGGTCGCGAGCCTTCCCGGACCATCATTTCTACGCCCAGGACGAGCTAGGCGACCTCCTGACGCTTGCGCGGCAGGAGGGGCTGCGCCTCGTCACCACGGCAAAGGATGCAGCGCGGCTGCGCCACGGCGAGACGCCTGCCGGTTTCCTCGATCAACTGGATGTGCTCGATATCGAGGCTGTGTTCGAGCTCGATCATGTGCCCGAACGCATCGTTGACGAGACGCTCGACGCCTGGCGCCTGCGCAAGATGCGGGGCTGAGCTTCGGGCGTGGTGCCGAAAAGCGTCAAGCGGTCTTCAGGTCTGCCTGGCGCGCGCCGTCAATTGCCGTTGATCAGCCGGCGGAAGTAGCGAACCGTCTCGCCGAGCCCATCTTCGAGAGCGACGCGAGGAGACCAGTCCAGCGTCGATCGCGCCAGGCCTATGTCGGGTTGGCGCTGGCGGGGATCGTCCTGCGGGAGGGGCTTGAACTCGATTTTGGACTTGCCGCCGACGATACCCAATACAAGTTCGGCCAGTTCCAGGATCGTGACTTCGGTCGGGTTGCCAACGTTGAGGGGGCCCACGAAATCGTCGGGGGTAGCCATCATCCTGGCCATCGCGTCCACGAGGTCGTCGACATAGCAGAAGCTGCGCGTGTGGCTTCCGTCGCCGTAGATGGTTATGGGGTCGTCCCGCAGGGCCTGGACGATGAAATTGCTGACCACCCGACCATCAGACGGGTGCATGCGCGGCCCGTATGTGTTGAAGATGCGCACCACCTTGATCGGCACTTTCGACTGGCGCCAGTAGTCGAAGAACAGCGCCTCCGCGCATCTCTTGCCTTCGTCGTAGCAGCTGCGCGGCCCGATCGGATTGACGTGGCCCCAATAGGCCTCGGTCTGAGGATGGACTTGCGGATCGCCATAGACTTCGGATGTCGATGCCTGAAGGATCCTGGCCCCGGAAGCGCATGCAAGATCGAGCATGTTGATCGCTCCATAGACGCAGGTCCTGGTCGTCTCGATCGGAATGCGCTGATAGTGAACAGGCGAGGCCGGGCAAGCGAGATTGAAGATTTCATCCGCCTCGGCCTGCACAGGCACCGTGATGTCGTGCCTCAGCAGCCTGAACCGTACATTGCCCAGGAGGTGCCGGATGTTCTCCTCCGAGCCGGTCGAGAAATTATCGAGACATGTTACGTCTCGGCCTTTTGCCAACAACAGGTCGCATAGATGCGAACCAATAAAGCCGGCGCCGCCGGTCACAAGAACCTTCACTGCAATCCCCCAATACCCACAGCATTGTCTATAGCCGTGGATTCACGAGACTGTCACGCGTATCGGAAGAGGGTTTTTCGCCGCTGCGATCGATTAGCCGATATTTGGCTGCGAACCTGCGTGGGGTTCGATTCCACAAGACGACGGCGTGGGGTCGTGAGCGGCATGCGAAGGCGCGCCTCGCGCGGCCTATCCCCGCTTGCGCAATTCCGGGTGCATCTCGATCTCGCGGGCAAGCGAGACCGTTGCGTTCACATAGGGCTCCTGCCGGGCGACGCTCCAATATTTGAGCTCGTCGAGGGGAATGTTCTCGCTTGTCACCGCGCAGCGCACGAAAGAGCCGGGACTGGTGACCTGGAAGTCGCCGTCGAGATAACGGATCCGGGCTTCTCTGCCGCCCGGGCCTTCGAAACGGTTCATCATGAAAGGACGCTTGAGTTCATCGGGTTTCAATCGCCACAAATCGCCAGCAACGTCAAGCTTGACGCAATGCTCATGCAGTATGGCAGAGCGGCAAAATGGTTTCCGGAAACGGCATGGACATCACCTCGACCCGCTTGAACACACTGATCGGTGAGGCGCTCACCCCGCAGGCGGTGCCGTCGCCCAAGGCCGATCCGGGGGTGGCGGCTTTGATCAAGACGCTGGTCCAGCCGCCGGCGCCCTCGACGGGGCAGGCGGCGCAAATCGCGGCCCAGTCGCTGCAAAGCGCGCAGCCGCGCCCGGCCGCTCAGGCATCGCAACGCCTCTCGTCCTCCGAGGTCGAGGATGCCTACCGGGCCGTCATGGAGCCCGATGCCGCCGCCGACGATGCGTCGGCAAGGCCCTCGACGGGCAGGTCGTCGTCGGATCCCGATCAGGCTCCGCGCGGCTTCGGCTCACCGCAGGCAGCGGTTACCGACAATACGTCCAGGCCCGCGCTTGCGCCGGCATTGTCCACTTTTTCGCCAGCCGTCGCTTCCGCCGCGGTGCTGGTCGCTGCCAACGCCAACGCGCCGCAGCCTCGCGGTGCCGCGGTCCGGCCGGCCGGTCGTGCGCCGCGATCGGAATCCGCGCCGATATCCCTTTGGACGATCTCTGTCGTCACGGCCATCGTCTCGGCGGTGACGGCAACGATCATGGTTCTGCTGCTTCGCTGATCCGATAACCCAGCGCTGCGGTTCTGCGCTAGCCGTCGTCCTGCAGGAATGCCTCCACGGCCTCCGAAGCGAGCCCGGCCTGGTCGGCAATGCGCCTGGCAAGATCCGCCGCCGCCGCGCGCGCCCGGCCGACCGGGCGGTCCATCCAATAAGACACCGGGTTGAGCGCAACGCGCTCATCGACACCAACGATACGGCCGGATTGAAGCTGGTCCGCCGTCAGCGGCGGCCGCGCCAGCGCGATACCCAACCCATGCGCAGCCGCGTCGAGCACCAGATTATAGTCCTCGAAACGCCTGTCCTGCGGACGGGGACGGTAATCGACGTCCTGGGCCGCGAACCAGGCGCGCCAGCCTGACGCGTCGGAATCGTTGATCAGTGGGAACTTCAAGAGCCGGGCAGGGTCGCCTCGTCCGATCTCGTTGGCCAGTTCCGGCGAGGCGATGGGGAAAATGTGCTCCTTGAAAAGCTGCACCGATACACGGCCTGGAATGCGGCCGCGCCCGCAGCGCACCGAAAGGTCGATGCCTTCGTCGGCGAGGTCGGCCTGGCGGTTGTCGACGTCGAGCACGATACGCAGCCTGGTCGGATGGTTCTCGAGCGCCGCCATGCGCGGCATCAGCCACAGCCCGCTCACCGACGGGATCGAGGCCAGCCGCACCACGGCGGTGCCGCGCGGCTCGACCCAGCGGTCGGAGTTGAACGAGATCAGCGCGAACGCCTCGGCGGTCCTCAAATGCAGGCGATTGCCCTCGATCGTCAGCGTCACGCCGCGCGCGTTGCGCTCGAACACTTTCAAGCCGAGCCAGTCCTCCAGCTTGGCGATCTGGCGGCTCACCGCGCCATGGGTGAGGTTGAGTTTTTCGGCCGCCGCGGAAAAACTCCCGGTACGCGCCGCCGCATCGAAGGCGCGCAAGGTTTCCAGTGGCAGTATCTGTTCCGAGCTGTGATCCATGCTCACAGCTGACCCTCGAATTGGTCGTTTGTCAATTGGCCGGCAATGGCGTTTTCTGCCTTCATGGCACAGAAAGACGAGGTTACGGCAATGAGCGCTTACACCGGCACGTTGAATGAGACACAGCGCGTGGACACCACCGCGGCGATCGCGGTGACATTGACGGTGCTCGGCTGGGCTTCGGCTTTCCCGGCGATCCGCGCCGGCCTCGCCGCCTTCCAGCCGCTGGAGCTCGGCGCGCTGCGCTTTGCCATCGCGGCGGTTCCGGCCGCCATCTTCTTCGCGGTGAAGCGCCCGGCACTGCCCAGGATCGACGAGCTATGGCGCTTCGGCTTCGGCGGCGCCATCTTCGTCGCGCTCTACACCGCCATGCTCAATTTCGGCGAGCTCACCGTCTCGGCGGGCGCGGCCGGCTTCATCATCAATGTCAGCCCGATCTTCACCGCCATCATGGCCATGGCGCTGCTCGGCGAGCGCTTCTCGAGGCTCGCCTGGCTGGGCACCGTCATTTCCTTCGCCGGCATCGGCATCATCGCGGTGGCCGACGGACACGGCCTGCATTTCAATGCCGGCGCGCTGCTGGTGCTGGGCTCCGCGCTTTGTTCGGCCGTCAACACCATTGTCCAGAAGCCGCTCTTTGCCCGCCATCATCCGTTGACGATCGCGGCCTCCAACATGGTGCTCGGCGCGCTCTGTCTGTCGCCCTTCCTGCCGGAAGCGTTTTCGCAGGCAGCGGTCGCCAACACCGCCGGTCTCGGCGCCGTCATCTATCTCGGCATCGTGCCGTCGTTGATCGCCTATGCCGCCTGGGCAACCGCGCTCTCGCGCCTGCCGGCCGCGCGCGCCTCGAACTTCCTCTATTTGGTCTCGCCGACCTCCGCCCTGATCGGCTTCTTCTGGCTGGGCGAAGTGCCAAGCCTGCTCGGCATCCTCGGCGGCGCGTTGGCTCTGGGTGGCGTGATCGTGGTGAATTTGAAGAGGTAGATCAGAAGCTTGGGGCCGTTTCCGGACTCAATCTGCTAGGTTGCATCTCACCGGCTCAGCCCCCTTGATGCAGGCCTGAAGCAAGCTATCCTGATCCGCCTTGACGAAGGGGTTGGGATGCGAAGAGGGACTATCGCCGCGGTCGGCTGCTTGCTGCTGCTAAGCCAGAAAGCATTCGCGGGCTGGTACCAGGTCGAGAACTACGAAGGCTCGATCGGATCGAACCCGGTCCATCTTTCACTGCAGAAATATGCCAGCTTCGGCAGCGGCATCACCGTCGAGGGAAGCTATTTATACGACACAAAGCAAAGTCCTATCGCAATCTACGGCAAGGCTGACGGCTCAAGGCTCTCGCTATGCGAGATCGCGGACGACAAGGAATTTCAACGCGTCCTTGTCATAGGGTCGAAGACATCCGTCGATACCACGGGATGTCCTTTCTCTCTCGAGATCAGTGAAAGCGGCGCGGCGGGAAGCTGGAGCAAAGGCGCGGATAAATTTCCCGTCACGCTCAAGAAGGTCGCGAGCCTCGACGATACCGGCGACTTGAAGATCGATGGGACTGTCGAAATTCCCTTTTGGGCTGAGACGGCCCGCGACAGATTTGCAGGGATTTACGCGAAGTCCGACGCCGGCATCTGCATGACCAAACTGCAGGTCATCAACAAGAAGACAAAGAAGGCCGTTCAGGAGATCGGCTTCGACGATGAGGACTGCAACGCCGGTATGTCGACGACGCCCATTTATATGAACGTGCAAAAATGGGTGGAGGGAGGCAAGGACATCATCTCCGTAGATTTTGGAGGTGGCAAATTCGCAGGCGCGAACGACTACGTCCTCAACCCGAAGACAAGAAAATACCATCTAAAGAAATGATATTCAGGGCGCCAACCCTGGTGTTGCGCAACGAGCCACGGGGCGCTCAGCGCCGACCGAACAGCCTTTCGATATCGGCGAGCTTGAGCTCGATATAGGTCGGACGGCCGTGGTTGCAGGTGCCGGATCCCGGCGTCGCCTCCATCTGGCGCAGCAGCGCGTTCATCTCCTCGGCCTTGAGCAGCCTGCCCGAGCGCACTGAACCATGGCAGGCCATGGTCGCGGCTATCTTGTCCAGCCGTTCTTTGAGCGTCTCGACCGTGTCGTTGTCGGCGATCTCGTCGGCAAGGTCGCGCACCAGCTGCTGCACATTGGTCTCGCCAAGCATTGACGGCGTCTCGCGCACAGCCACCGCGCCCGGACCGAAGCGCTCGAGGCCGAGGCCGAATTTGGCGAGCGTGTCCGAATGCATTGCCAGCCGCTCGGCATCTTCTTCCGGCAGGTCGACGATCTCGGGCAAAAGCAGCATCTGCGACGGTACCGCGCGCGAATGCAGCGCGTTCTTCAGCGCTTCATAGACCAGCCGCTCATGCGCGGCATGCTGGTCGACGATGACGAGCGAATCCCTCGTCTGGGCGACGATATAGTTCTCATGCACCTGCGCGCGCGCCGCGCCCAGCACCATGCCGAGCAGCGCTTCGGCCGGCTCGGCCATGCCGGCCCGGGCGTCGGCGCTGGCCAGCGGTCCGGTGTCGAAGGCAGCCTGCTCGTTCTCGGCAAAACCATTGGTTCGCGGCCTTGCCTCCCCGTAACCCATGTCGAGCGGCCGCTGCGCCGAACGCGAAAGGTCGAAGCCGCCGGGGGCGCGATAGGCGGCGTCGTAGCTGCGGTGCCCGTTGGCTGGCCCAGGATTGGAATAGGGCGCAGCACCGGGCCGGAACGCCGCCATCATGCCGGCGGCGCCCGTCGTTGCCGCGCGGATGCCGGCGCCGGCCAGCGCCTCACGGATGGCCCCGACGATCAGCCCGCGCACCAGGCCTGGATCGCGGAAGCGCACATCCGCCTTGGCCGGATGCACATTGACGTCGACCGTCGAGGGATCGAGCGACAGGAAAAGCACGGTCACCGCATGCCGGTCTCGCGGCAAAACGTCGGCGAAGGCGCCGCGGATCGCGCCGGCGATCAGCTTGTCGCGCACCGGCCGTCCATTGACATAGGCATATTGCTGCAGCGCATTCGCCCGCGTGTAGGATGGGATCGAGACGTGGCCGGCAAGATGCACGCCGTCGCGGACGGCATCGATGGCAATGGCGTTGTCTGGAAAATCCTTGCCCATTACCTGCGCGACGCGGGCAAGCCGGCCTTCCGGCGTGTCGTCGGTCGCCGGCAGTTCCAGCGTCGAGCGGTCGGGTCCGGCAAGCGTGAAGCGCACGGCCGGGAAAGCGATCGCGATGCGCTTGACCACGTCGCTGGTGGCCGAGCTTTCGGCGCGCTCGCCCTTCATGAATTTGAGCCTGGCCGGCGTGGCGAAAAAGAGGTCGCGCACCTCGACCGTGGTGCCGCGGTTTGCCGCCGCCGGCTTCACCGGCGAGACGCGGCCGCCGTCGATGCCGATCTCGGCCGCGCTGTCACCGCTTGCGGTGCGCGAGCGGATCGACAGCCGCGCGACGGAACCGATCGAGGGCAGCGCCTCGCCGCGGAAGCCGAGCGAGCGGATGTCGTGGATGTCGTCGGAGAGCTTCGAGGTGCAGTGCCGCGCGATCGCCAGCGCAAGCTCCGGCTCGGCAATGCCGGAGCCATCGTCGGTGACGCGGATCAGGTTCAGCCCGCCGCCGGCGGTGACGATCTCCACGCGCGAGGCACCCGCATCGAGCGCGTTCTCGACCAGCTCCTTCACCACGCTCGCCGGACGCTCGATAACCTCGCCGGCGGCGATCTGGTTGATCATCGTTTCGGAAAGCTGGCGGATGGGCATACGGTGATTATAGGCGGATTCGACCGGCATGGGGGAGGGGTTACTTCCAGAACCTCAAGCCTGCGCCACCAGCCAGTCCCTGACCCTGCGCGCATTGTCGCTGAGGTCGCGGTTCTTCGGCCAGATCACGTGGAAGCCGATGCCGGTCCGCATGACGTGATCGGTCAGCGGCACCAGCAGCCCCGATGCCACGAGGCGCTCGACCAGATGCCGCCATCCGAGCGAGATGCCTTGTCCCTCCATCACCGCCTGGATCACCAGCGCATAGTCGTTGATGCGCAGGCCGCGCTCCGCATTGCGTAGGCTGGTTCCGGCCGATACGAACCATTCGTCCCAGTTCGGCGCCTCGCGATAGGGCTCCTCGAGATGGATCAGCCGGTGCGTGGCCAATTCCTCGACCGTCCTCGGCTTGCCGAACTTGGCGAGATAGCTCGGACCTGCCACCGGGAATATCTCCTCGTCGGAGAGCGACAGCGTGTGATAGTCCGGCCAGTCGCGCGGCACGCCGCCGCGCACGCCGAGCGGAATACCCTCGGCGATGATGTCGAGATCGCGGTCGGCGGTCTGGATGCGGAGATCAATGCCTGGCAATTCATCGCGGAACTGCTGCAGGCGCGGCATCATCCAGAATGAGCCGAAAGCGGTCGAGGCGGCCAAGGTCACATGCCCGCCGGTCGCCTGCAGGCGCAGGTCCTCTGCCGACTTGCGGATGTGCGACAGGCCGAGCGAGACGTCGGCATGGAAGCGCTCGCCGGCTTCGGTCAGAAGCACCTGGCGGTGGCGGCGCTGAAACAGCTTGGCGCCGAGCTGTTCCTCCAGGCCGCGCACGGCATACGAGACCGCTGCCTGCGTCATGCCGAGCTCGCGCCCGGCGGCGGTGAAGCTCGACAGACGGCCGGCGGCTTCGAAGACGATCAGGCTGCCGGCGGAGGGCAGGAGGTGGCGCAGGCTTCGCATAAGCACAACTTATACAGAAGATCAGGATTTTCCAGCGTCACAGCCATGTTTTGCCTCGCTAACGTTGGTGGCGGGAAGAAGGAGGCTCCATGAACGCACCGGCCGTTGAATTGACCGAACAGACCCACCGCCGCGGCGGTGGCCGTCTTGGCCGCAAGGCGCTGAGAAGCGCGCCGATCGCGTCCTTCCCGACCCTTGTGCGAAAGATCCCCGCCTATGAAATCGTGCCCGACGAGGCGGTGGAACTGATCCACGAGGAATCGCTCAAGATTCTCGAGGAGGTGGGTTGCGAATTCCGTGACGACGGGGCGATCGAACTCTGGAAGGCGGCCGGCGCCGATGTCAGGGAGACACGTGTCCGCATCGACCGCGCGCTCTTGATGGAACTGGTCTCGAAGGTTCCGGCGGAATTCACGCTCAATGCGCGCAACCCCGAGCGCACCGTGCGGGTCGGCGGCAAGAACTCGATCTTCGTGCCGATGTACGGCGCGCCCTATATCCGCGATCTCGACAACAAGCGGCGCTACGGCACGCTCGCCGACCTCAACAATTTCCACAAGCTCGCCTATATGGCGCCGGCGCTGCATTCCTCGAGCTCGGTCATCTGCGAGCCGATGGAAATCGCGGTGCCGAAGCGGCATCTGCACATCATCCACTCGGCGCTGAAGCATTCCGACAAGCCGTTCATGGGCATCGTGACGTCGAAGGAGCGCGCCGAGGACACGATGGCGATGGCCGGCATCGTCTTCGGCGAGGAGTTCGTGCGCGACAACCCCGTGCTGGTGGCGATCACCAACTGTAACTCGCCGCTGGTGTGGGACGCCACCATGATCGACGCCATGCGGGTCTATGCGAGCCACAATCAGCCGCTGATCCTGGCGCCTTTCGCGCTGTGCGGCGCCTCGACCTCGGCTTCCGCGGTCGGCGCGGTGGCGCAGGTCAACGCCGAGGCGCTTGCCGGCGTGGCCCTGACCCAGCTCATCCGGCCCGGCTCGCCGCAGCTCTACGGCCAGTTCATGGTCACCGTCGACATGAAGACCGGCGCGCCGATGGGCGGCACGCCGGAGGCCGCGCAGATGATGTATCTGATGGGCGCGCTGGCCAGGAAATACAAGCTGCCCTGGCGCACCTCCGGCTTCCATGTCGGCTCCAAGCTCAACGACGCCCAGGCCGGCTATGAAGCGAACATGCTGATGCATGCCGCGATCCTTTCCGGCGCCAACTACATCTGGCATTCCGCCGGCTGGCTGGAGGCGGGCCTGACCTGCGGCTATTCGAAATTCGCCACCGACTGCGAGCAGCTGGTCGGCTGGTACAAATATGCCGGCGGCGTCCCCTTCGACGATTTCAAGGAGGCTCTTGCCGCGATCCGCGAAGTCGGGCCGCAGGGCCATTTCCTAGGCACGCAGCACACGCTCGAGCATTTCGAGAGCGCCTTCTTCATGCCCAACATCATGGATTTCAATTCCTTCGAGCAATGGAGCGCCGAGGGAGCAAAGGACCATGACACGCGCGGCCGCGAAAAGGCGCGCGCCATGCTCGCCGACTACCAGGAGCCGAAGCTCGACGAGGGCATTGCCGAGGGTCTCGCGGATTTGATCGCGCGGCGTGAGGAAAAACTGCCGGACAGCGTTAGTTGATGGATGGCGACGTTAGTTGGAACCAACCGGGCGAAGACCTGAAGAAATCAATGGGAGAAAGAGAATGACACTATTCAGAAGCAATGGTGACCGGGTCCCGGCCGCCATCGAAGCGATGGCCGAGGAGGCGCGGGCGGGCCGTGTCGACCGGCGTGAATTCCTGGCGCTGGCCAGCGCCTTCGGCGCATCGACGGCTTTCGCCTATGGCATGCTCGGCCTTGCCGCGCCGACCAAGGCGCTCGCCGACGAACCCAAGAAGGGCGGAACGCTGCACGTCGCGATGTCGGTCAAGGCGCAGAAGGATCCGCGCACCTACGACTGGACGGAGATGGCGAACGTCACCCGCACCTGGCTGGAGCCGTTGGTGCGCTACACCCACCAGTTCACCTTCGAGCCGGTGCTGCTCGAAAGCTGGGACGTCAATGACGACGCCACCGAATACACGCTGCATCTGCGCAAGGGCGTGACCTGGAACAATGGCGATGCCTTCAACGCCGATGACGTGGTCGCCAATCTGAACCGCTGGTGCGAGAAGGGGGCTTCCGGCAATTCCATGGCCGCCCGCGTCGGCGCGCTGATCGACACCAAGACCGGCAAGGCCAAGGATGGGGCGATCACCAAGGTCGACGACCACACGGTCAAGCTGAAGCTCAACGAACCCGACATCGCCATCATCCCCGGCTTCACCGACTATCCGGCGCTGGTCGTGCACCGCGACTTCGACAAGGATGGCGCCGATCCGATCAAGAAGCCGGTCGGCACCGGAGCTTTCGAGCTGGTGTCTTATTCGGTGGGGTCGAAGGCGGTGGTCAAGCGCCGCGAGAACGGCAAGTGGTGGGGCGGCGAAGCACCGCTCGACGGTGTGGAGTTCATCGACTACGGCACCGACTTCAACGCCACGCTCAATGCCTTCGATTCCGGCGAGATCGATCTCGATTTCGAGACGCCGGCCGATTTCATCGACCCCCTCGACAAGATGGATCTGGTGAAATCGGAGGTCGCGACGGCGACCACGCTCGTTGCCCGCACCAACGTCACGCACAAGCCCTATGACGACAAACGGGTGCGCAACGCGCTGCAGATGGCGGTCGACAACAACCAGGTCATGCAGCTTGGCTACAACGGCCGCGGCACGGTCGGCGAGAACCATCACGTCAGCCCGATCCATCCCGAATACTACCCGCTGCCCAAGAAGGAACGTGACGCCGCCGGCGCCAAGAAGCTGATGGCCGATGCTGGCCAAGCCGACTTCGAGCATGAGCTGATCACGGTCGAGGACGAATGGCAGAAGAACAGCGGCGACGCCATCGCCGGCCAGTTGCGCGACGCCGGCATCAAGGTGAAGCGCACGGTGCTGCCTGGTTCGACCTTCTGGAACGACTGGACGAAATATCCTTATTCCATGACGATCTGGTACATGCGCCCGCTGGGCGTGCAGGTGCTGGCGCTCGGCTACCGCACCGGCGAGGCCTGGAACGAGACGGCCTATTCCAATCCGGAGTTCGACGCCAAGCTCAAGGACGCGCTGTCGCAGATCGACGTCGCCAAGCGCAAGGAGGTGATGAAGGACGTCGAGGCGATCCTGCAGGACTCCGGCGTCATCATCCAGCCGTTCTGGCAGAAGCTCTACTGCCACATGAATAAGAAGGTGAAGAACTATTCGATGCACCAGACCTATGAAATGGACTTCCAGAACGTCTGGCTGGATGCCTGAGCGCGCCTGGACTTCATGAGCCGCAAAAAAGCCGATATGCAGGATGCGTGGTGGCAAGATCGCCACCACGCCGCCGAACCTCCGGAGATCCTGCATGAAGCCGATATTGCTTGCCGCTGCCATGTCGATTGCCTTGCCCGGCGCCGTGCTGGCCGGGCCGGCGTCCAACACCGTGAAGTTCTTCTACGTGCCCGAGGTGAAGTTCGAGGCGGACGCCAAATACCGCGATCGCTTCACTGAGCCGGTCACCAAGCTGTTCGAGGCCAACGACAAGGCGCAGAAGGAGAAGCCCGACGAGGTGTCCTGCATCGACTTCGATCCAGGCCTCGACGCTCAGGATTTCGATCAGAAGACCCTGTCGAAGACGCTGAAGCTCACCGAGACCGTCAATGACGACACCGCCGAGGTGACGGCGAGCTTCAATCTTTTCCCGGAAGGCGATGACTCCAAACGCGAAATGGTGTGGTCGCTGAAGAAAATGGACGGCAAGTGGAAGATCGCCGACATCACCTCAAAGACCAGCGACTGGAAGCTCAGCGCGCTGGAATGCGGCGCCTCGCCGGAGTGACGCCGTGCTTCGCCGTCTCGTCGTCGCGCTGTCGAGCTTGTCGATGCTGGTCGCGGGGCTGAACGGCGCCGTCTCGGCGCAGGGGCTCTTCGGCGCGCCGCCAAAAGCCTCATCCGGCGACAATGCGCCGGCAGAGTCGCCGCCTGCGGTCGACACGTTGCCGCCAGCCGCCGCAGCGCCGGAAAACAAGCCGGTCGAACTGCCACCCCCTGCGCCTGTCCTGCCCGGATCGCCGACCGCGCTGGTGAAGCCGTTCTATGAGCATCTCGGGCTGGAGCTCGATCCGGCCCAGCGCAAGAACTTCATCGACCCGGCCAAGACCGTGCTCGACAAGAGCGATGCGTTGCGCGCCTCGGGACAGGGCGAGTGCCTCGACCCCAACATGGCGCTCGACAATGCCAACTATGACAAGCTCGCCATCGACAAGAGCTTGCGGACGATCGAGGCCGTCAATGGCGACCAGGCCAAGGTGGTGGTCGCCTTCGTCGTCGAGGGCCATCAGCACCGGCTGGAATGGAAGCTGAAGAAGGTCGGCGGCGGCTGGAAGGTCTCCGACCTTCTGTCGGTGACCGGCGAATGGGCGTTGAGCCAATACCAGTGCGAGTGACGATGGCGGTCCGCTCAACCGCGCCCGCGATAGGGCGCAACGCCGGTATCCGGCAGCCATACGTCCTTGGGTGGCGCGCCGGTCTGCCAGAACACGTCGATCGGGATGCCGCCGCGCGGGAACCAGTAGCCGCCGACGCGCAGCCAGAGCGGCTTCGTCGCCTCCACGATGCGGCGGCCGATCATGACGGTGCATTCCTCATGGAAGGCGCCGTGGTTGCGGAACGAGGTCATGAACAGCTTCAGCGACTTCGATTCCACCAGCGTCTTGTCGGGCGCGTAGTCGATGACGATGTGGGCGAAGTCGGGCTGGCCGGTGACCGGGCAGAGCGAGGTGAATTCGGGGCAGGTGAAGCGCACGATCGCCGGCGGGCCGTCGCCGCGCTGGAACGGCACGGCCTCCAGGACTGCCTGTTCCGGGCTCTGTGGCGGCTCGACGTGCTTGCCGAGCTGGGTAAGGTTCTTGGCGTCAGTCATCAGTGGCTCCTTGCCGCCGGTGCGAAGCGCGGTTCGCGAGTGGCGGGCGTGAAACGAAGAACGAAGAAGGCACCGCAATTCTTTCCGGGCGGCACGTTTAGCCGCTCATTAGCACAATTTGAAACGGCAGGAAGAAGATGACCAGCAACGACCCGCTTCTCCAACCTTACCAGCTCAAGCACCTGACGCTGAAGAACCGGGTGATGTCGACCAGCCATGAGCCGGCCTATTCCGAGGACGGCATGCCAAAGGAGCGCTACCGGCTCTACCACGCCGAGAAGGCCAAAGGCGGCATGGCGCTGACCATGACGGCTGGATCGGCGATCGTTTCGCGCGACAGCCCGGCCGCCTTCGGCAACCTGCATGTCTATGACGACAGGATCGTTCCATGGCTCGCCGAACTGGCGGATTCCTGCCATGAGCATGACTGCAAGGTGATGATCCAGATCACCCATCTCGGCCGCCGCACCGGCTGGAACAAGGCCGACTGGCTGCCGGTGCTGTCGGCCTCGCCTGTGCGCGAGCCAGCGCACCGCGCTTTCCCGAAGACCATCGAGGAATGGGACATCGAGCGCATCGTCGCCGACTATGCTTCGGCCGCGCAACGCTGCCAGGCGGCCGGCCTCGACGGCATCGAATTCGAATCCTACGGCCATCTGATGGACGGCTTCTGGTCGCCGCTCACCAACCACCGCGACGACGAGTTCGGCGGCTCGCTCGACAACCGGCTGCGCTTCACCGACATGGTGCTCGATGCCGTGCGCGCCGCCGTCGGCGAGAAATTCATCGTTGGCATCCGCATGGTCGCCGATGAGGATTTCGAAAAGGGCATCTCGAAGGAGGTAGGCGTCGAGATCGCCAGGCGGCTCGCCAATTCCGGCAAAGTCGATTTCCTCAACATCATCCGCGGCACGATCGAGACCGACGCATCGCTGACCAAGGTGATCCCGGTGGCCGGCATGCGCTCGTCGCCGCATCTCGATTTCGCCGGCGAGGTGAGGGCGGCCACGAAGTTCCCGACCTTCCACGCGGCGCGCATTTCCGACGTCGCCACCGCCCGCCACGCCATCGCCACCGGCAAGCTCGACATGGTCGGCATGACGCGCGCCCATATCGCCGACCCGCATATCATCAAGAAGGTGATGGAAGGCCGCGAGCACGAGATCCGCCCTTGCGTCGGCGCCACCTATTGCCTCGACCGCATCTATGAAGGCGGCGAGGCGCTCTGCGTCCACAACGCCGCGACCGGGCGCGAGGCGACCGTTCCGCATATCATCGCCAAGAGCGAAGGACCGAAGAAGAAAGTCGTGGTGGTGGGCGCGGGCGCCGGCGGCCTGGAAGCCGCCCGTGTCGCGGCCGAACGCGGCCATCAGGTGACGGTGCTCGAAGCCTCCAGCCAGGCCGGCGGACAGGTGCGTTTGGCGACACAGAACCCGCGCCGCAAGGAGCTGATCGGCATCATCGACTGGCGGTTGGCCGAGCTCGACCGCCTCGGCGTCGAGATCCGCTACGACACCTGGGCCGAGAAGGACGACGTGCTGGCGCTGGCGCCGAACGTGGTGATCGTGGCCACAGGCGGCATGCCTCAGAACCCGCCGCTGACGGAAGGCGACAATCTCGTCACCTCGAGCTGGGACATCATGGCCGGAAGCGTCAAGCCGGCCGAGAACGTCCTGCTTTACGACGACAATGGCGGCCATCAGGGCATGGGCGCCGCCGAACTCATCGCCAACGGCGGCTCGAAGCTCGAGCTGGTCTCGCCGGAGCGTTTCTTCGCGCCGGAAATGGGCGGTCTGAACCACGTGCCCTATATGCGCGCCTTCCACGAAAAGGGCGTCACCGTCACCATCAACACAAGGCTGCGCTCGGTTCGGCGCGAGGGCAACCAACTTATCGCCGAGCTGGCATCGGATTTCGCCGGCGGCTGGCGCGGCGAGCGGCGCGTCGACCAAGTGGTGGTCGAGCATGGCACCGCGCCGCTCGATGACCTCTATCTGTCGCTCAAACCGCTGTCGAGGAATGCCGGCGCGGTCGATTATGAGCGGCTGGTGAGCGGCGGCGACATCTTCCCCACGCGCAATGCCGAAGGCGGTTTCGTGCTGTTTCGCATCGGCGACGCGGTCGCATCGCGCAACATCCACGCCGCCATCTATGACGGCATCCGGTTCGGGATCAGGATCTGATTGGACAAGGCATGATCGAAAGAGATCATGCCCAAACGAAAAAAGACGCGCAACGGGCCGTTGCAAGGAGAGCCACCTGCCGCTTCGGTCCGTTGTGCGCCGCGCCCGGTCGGGTTCGCCGGCCGTGCGATTTCAAAACAGCTTGGCAGTCGCCATGCAAAACACGGTGATGATGAGCAGCCCGCCGGCGATGCGTTCGCCCCTGGTCATTTTCGCCCGCAGCCCAGTCTGCGTCGCTTGGTCGGCGCCGGCCAACTGCCTGCTGGCGGAAGCCACAAGCGCGCCCTGCACGCCGGCGGCGATCAGCGCTGTCAAAATGCCGAGCGCGAGCACCTTCTCCATCGGGCCGAAAGCGCCCTCATGGAAGAAATACCAAAGCAGCAAACCAGTCAGAAACACCACGCCGGAGGCGCCGAGTTGCGGCCGGATAAAGCGCTCCGCCTTGATCTCAGGATCGCGGGCAACAGCGATGGTCGTGCCGGCCCAGAAGACGCCGGCCATCACATGCAGGCCGATGGTGACGATGTAGACATATTGCATGACTGCATTCCTCTCTGCCACCCGCCGTGCCTCGCAGTCGTGTTGCGACGCCATCAATAGGACAAAGTTAGATATCTAATGATTAGATGTCAATGCATAGAGCCGAGTTCCACCTTGCCATTGCATGCTCTACTGTCACGTCATGACACCGTTTGACCGCCCGCCCGTCGGCATGAATCTCGCCCGCACCTCGAAAGTGGTGGCGCAGGCTTTCGATGCTGCCATGGCCGAAGCAGGCGGCACGCTGCCGGTCTGGCTGACCCTGCTGTCGGTCAAGTCCAAGGAACTGGCCAACCAGCGTGAGCTTGCCGGCATGATCGGCATCCAGGGCGCGACGCTGACGCATCACCTCAACGCCATGGAAGCGCAAGGGTTGCTGACGCGCCGCCGCGATCCTGAAAACCGCAGGGTCCATCAGGTGGCGCTGACCGAGTCCGGCGAAGCGCTGTTCGAAAAGCTTCGTCTCGCGGCCGTCGCCTTCGACAAGCGGCTGCGGGCCGGTATTCCCGACGACAGGCTGGCGGAATTCGCCGAGATGTTGGCGTCGCTGCGGGCGAACGTCGAAGCGTCGAGCTTCGGACGTTTGCTGGCATCTTTCCCCGGTGACGAGAACGACATCCCGCCTCGCCCTGGCGGGCCGGCTCGCGCAATCAAGTCATGATCTTCTAGCGATCGTAACCCGCTATCGCGCCGAAGGCGTAGCGGCGCAGCCTCAGCGCCGCGATCAACGCCGTCAGCTGGGCCTTGCCGTTGAAGGTGTCCTGGAACATCTCGTCATGCATGAGCAGGATCAGCTTGTTCGGCTTGGCGAAATGGCCGTAGCCGAACAGATGGTCGATCTCGCTGACCAGGTGGTCGACGCTCTGCACCGGCTTGCCGCTGTCCTCATGCACCCATTCGTGATCCCAGCCATAGAGCCAGAAGCCCGACGCCGCGACGAATTCGTAGTCCGGATCCTCGCGGCCGGCCTGCGCCAGCCCCAGCGAATTGTCGTTCTTCGAATAGCTGGGCAATCTGAAAACATTGCGCCCCGGCAACCGGGCATCCACGGCAGGCTTCAAGCCGAGCACGGTATTGGCCCTGAGCATGTCGGCGACCACGCCCTCGGTGTCGCCGTAGAAATGCCGGTAGTGGTTATAGGCGTGGCTATAGCTGTGGTTGCCGATCATCACCAGCGGCATCGATTTCGCCCGCTGCAGCAGCGCCCGATTGGTGGCGTTGGCCTCGGCATGCATGCCGACCATGAACAAAGTCGCCGGCACCTGCTCGGCCTGCAGCACGTCGAGAATGTTGCTGGTGCCGTTCAACGGACCGTCGTCGAAGGTGAGATAGATGGTGCGGTCGGCGGCCAAAGCCGGCGACACGACAAGCAGCAGCAGGAACGGCAATATGAAACGAAGCGGCATCCGCGAGGTCCGGTTGCGATCAGATAGGCCGCCACGCCCGCCCGGTTGTGTCAAGTTTGTCGACGTTCTTGCTAGGCTAAGCTGCCCTGCAGCACTTTCAACTTCGCCTTCTTGGGGCTGCGCGCGATCAGCCACTCGCGCGCCTTGTCCTGCGGCATCGGGAAGGCGATGGAATAGCCCTGCACCTGGTCGCAGCCGATCGCCATCAGCGAGTCGAGTTCGGCCTCGGTTTCGGCGCCCTCGGCAACGATCGAGATGCCGAGCCCCCGGGCAAGCTCGGTGATGGCGCGCACGATCTTGGTGTTGTCGCCATTCTCGTTGATGTTCTGGACGAAACGGCGGTCGATCTTCAGCCGGTCGATCTCGTTCGGATTGACGTGGCTGAGCGAGGCATAGCCGGTGCCGAAATCGTCAAGTTCGAGATGCACGCCGGCGGCGCGGATGTGCCTGAGCTTGGCGGCGATGCCGGTCTTCTCGTCGTCGAGGATGACGGATTCGACGATTTCCAGCGAGAGTTTCTGCGGCGCCAGCCCGGCGCGCTCCAGTGTGCCGAACAGGAAGGCGTCGAAATCGGGCTCGCGCAGCTCCGTGCCCGAGACATTGACGGCGATGCGCCCGAAATCGATGCCGGCGCGATCCCATTCCGCGGCTTCCTCGATCGCCTTGCCGATGACGATGCGGCCGATATCCGGCATGAAGCCGCATTTCTCGGCGACCGGAATGAACTCGCCGGGCGAGATCATGCCGCGCGTCTCGTGCTTCCAGCGCACCAGCGCCTCGATGCCGCTGATCTTGCCGCTGGTCAGCGACACCTGCGGCTGGAAATAGACCTCGAAACTCCTTTTGGCGATCGCGGTGCGGATGTCCTGTTCGAGCTGCTTGCGGTAGTCGAGCTCGCGGCGCAGTTCCTCGGAGAAGAAGGAGAAGCTGCCGCCACCGAGCTTCTTGGCGGAATAGAGCGCGAGATCGGCATGGACAAGCAGGTCCTGAGCATTGTCGGCGTCGACCGGGTAGACCGCGATGCCGGCGCTGGCGCCGGGCATGATGGTCGTGCCCTGGAACGTGATCGGCTCGTTGATCTCGCCCAGGATGCGCTTGGCCAGCGCATGGATATCCTCGGTGGTGCCGGCGCCGTTGAGGATCATGACGAACTCGTCGCCGCCGAGCCTTGCGCAGAGATCCGACGCGCGACAGGAATCGCGCATGCGCTGCGCCGTTACCACCAGCACATAGTCGCCGGCGGCATGCCCTAGGGTGTCGTTGATCTGCTTGAAGCGGTCGAGATCGAACTGGATCACCGCCAGGCGCTCGCGGCGGCGGTGCGCGCCCTTGATCAGCGTGTCGAAATGGTCGGTGAGGAAGGTGCGGTTGTGCAGCCCTGTCAGGCCGTCATGCACGGCGATGAAGGCCATAGAGTTGCGGGCGTCGACCAGCTCGCGCGTCTTGCGCAGGATGGCGTTGGACATCGGCCGGAAGATGAACAGCGCCACCAGCACGATGACGCCGAGGGTGGCGAAGAACAGCTTGCGGTGCAGATCGAGGATATTGCCGGCCTTTTCGTTGGCGAAGGCGCTGATACGCTGACCGAGCGCGGCATAGCCCGACATCGTCGCGTTGGCGACGGAGGCGTCGAGACCGACGCGTTCGCCGCCGCCCTTGTAGCCGTCGCTCTGTATGCCGAGCTGCGACTCGAAGGACGAAGCCAGCCTGTCGCCATTGGCGACGAGGCCGACCGAGAAGTAATCGAGATGGAAAGGCTTGCTGAACAGCACATATTCGATCGATTTCGGATCGTTGCGCGCTGGTGACAGCGGATCGGCGCCCGTCTCCTTGAGCAGCCGGTCGTAATTGGTCTCGAACTCGCCCGTCGCCTGCTTGAGCGCGGTGACCAGCGCCGGCTGCTTGTCGCGCGCCGCGGCGCCGGTGGCGCTGGCCAGGAAGACGATGCGCTGCGACAGCGCCTTCTGCGTCGAGACGATGTCGAGCAGCGTGTCGTTGTGCTGCTGTTGCGCCATAAGCTGCTGCAGAAGGATGAAGGAGGCCACGAC
This sequence comes from Mesorhizobium sp. B2-7-1, assembly GCF_006440735.1. Lineage (GTDB taxonomy): Bacteria > Pseudomonadota > Alphaproteobacteria > Rhizobiales > Rhizobiaceae > Mesorhizobium. The sequence continues at coordinate 159,231 of NZ_VFUA01000001.1, forward strand.
CATGGCGGCAATGATCGTCAGCGCCAGCCAGTAGCCGGTCTTGATGAGCAGGATCAGCTTGCGCGAAACGCTATGCACTGGCTGCTGCGACATAACTTGCTGACCCCTCCGGTCGACGGATTCCTGCCCTGGATTCGTGGCAGGAAAACGCTTGCCTTGAAAGAGTTAACAGGTCGGCAAGGGACGTTGGCGGCCGTAGTGGCGGTTCGACAAAGCTCGCAAGATGGTTATCACGTCCTTTCCCGCTCACCCCTTTTTTGATCGTAATGCCGCAGCGCCGTCGCAAAGGATTGCGACCGGGCTTTTGCGACGCCACCGAAGCGGTCGCTTTTGCGATGGATTTTTTGTAGCCATGGCGCGACAGTCCGGCCTCGAACCGAACAGGGCCGGACCATGAGCAAAGCATTCCTTTCCCACATCGACAGTGAGCTCCAGGGCCTGAAATCGGCCGGGCTCTACAAGTCCGAACGGGTGATTTCCTCCATGCAGTCCGCCGAGATCGAGGTCGGCGGCCAGAAGGTGCTGAATTTCTGCGCCAACAACTATCTCGGCCTCGCCGACAACCAGGATTTGCGCGACGCGGCAAAGCACGCGCTCGACCGCTACGGCTACGGCATGGCCTCGGTGCGCTTCATCTGCGGCACGCAGGAAGAGCATAAGGAGCTCGAGGCGACGATCTCCTCCTTCCTCGGCATGGACGACACCATCCTCTACTCGTCCTGCTTCGACGCCAATGGCGGCCTGTTCGAGACACTGCTTGGCGAGGAGGACGCTATCATCTCCGATGCGTTGAACCACGCCTCGATCATCGATGGCGTCAGGTTGTCGAAGGCGAAGCGCTTCCGTTACGCCAACAACGACATGGCCGATCTCGAAGCCCGCCTGAAGGAGGCGAAGGACTGCCGCTTCCGGCTGATCGCTACCGACGGCGTGTTCTCGATGGACGGCATCATCGCCAACCTCAAGGGCGTCTGCGACCTCGCCGAAAAATATGATGCCATGGTCATGGTCGACGACAGCCATGCGGTCGGCTTCGTCGGCAGACAAGGCCGTGGCTCGGCCGAGCATTGCGGCGTCGAGGGCAGGGTGGATATGATCACCGGGACGCTCGGCAAGGCGCTGGGCGGCGCCTCCGGCGGCTACACGTCGGGCAAGAGAGAGGTCGTCGACTGGCTGCGCCAGCGCTCGCGGCCCTATCTCTTCTCCAACACGCTCATGCCGGCCATCGCCGGCGCCTCGATCAAGGTGTTCGACCTGATCCGCCATGGCGACGCGCTGCGCCAGCGCCTGTATGCCAATGCGGACCGGTTCCGGTCCAAGATGGGCAAGCTGGGCTTCACGCTGGCCGGCGCCGATCACCCGATCATCCCGGTGATGCTGGGCGACGCGGCGCTGGCGCAGGAGATGGCGCAGCGGATGCTGAAGCGTGGCATCTATGTCATCGGCTTCTCCTTCCCCGTGGTGCCGAAAGGCCAGGCGCGCATCCGCACCCAGATGTCGGCTGCCCATTCCAGCACCGACATCGACCGCGCGGTCGAGGCGTTCGGGGAAGTCGGGCGCGAGCTCGGAGTGGTTGGGTAAATTTGCAGATGTCTTCGCTCTACGGCGCAAGCCTCCAAACCATTGGGAGATCCTGATGTCCAACATGATGAAGGCGCTGGTGAAGGCCAAGGCCGAGCCGGGCATCTGGATGGAAGAGGTGCCGGTGCCGGAGATCGGCCCCAACGACGTGCTGATCAAGGTCAAGAAGACCGCGATCTGCGGCACCGACGTCCACATCTACAATTGGGACCAGTGGGCGCAGAAGACCGTGCCGGTGCCGATGGTGACCGGTCATGAATTCGTAGGCACCGTTGCCGATTTCGGCGCGGCGGTCACCGAGTACAAGGTCGGCCAGCGCGTCTCAGGCGAAGGCCATATCGTCTGCGGCCATTGCCGCAACTGCCGGGCCGGGCGAGGGCACCTCTGCCGCAACACGCTCGGCGTCGGCGTCAACCGCCCCGGCGCCTTCGGCGAATACATGGTCATCCCGCAGCATAATGTCGTGCCGATCCCCGACGATGTGCCGGACGAGATCGCCGCCATCTTCGATCCGCTGGGCAATGCCGTTCACACCGCCTTGTCCTTCGATCTGGTCGGCGAGGACGTGCTGGTCACCGGCGCCGGCCCGATCGGCATCATGGGGGCGCTGGTGGCGCAATGCGTGGGCGCGCGCAAGGTCGTCATCACCGATATCAACCCCGTCCGGCTGGATCTGGCGCGCAAGCTCGGCGTCCAGCATGTCGTCGACGCCTCGAAGGAGAAGCTGCGCGACGTGATGCCGTCGATCGGCATGAGCGAAGGTTTCGACGTCGGGCTGGAGATGTCGGGCGCGGCGCCCGCCTTCCGCGACATGATCGACACCATGAACAATGGCGGCAAGATCGCTATCCTCGGCATCGCGCCGACCGGCTTCGAGATCGACTGGAACAAGGTCATCTTCAAGATGCTGCATCTGAAGGGCATCTACGGCCGCGAGATGTTCGAGACCTGGTACAAGATGATCGCCCTGGTGCAGGGGCCGCTGGATGTTTCGGGGCTGATCACGCATCGGATCGGGATCGATGATTTCCAGGCTGGGTTCGATGCGATGCGGAGCGGGAGTTCGGGCAAGGTGGTGATGGATTGGTAGCGCTTTAAAGAGACGCCGAGTTCCTTCGCTCCCCTCTCTGTCCGGCAGGACAGAGAGGGGAGCCTCGCGCCAGCCTATCAGCTCTTCTCTTCCAAGGCTCCCTCCAGCGCCGCCACCCCTCCCACAACCGCCATTCGCTCCTCCACGCTCAATCTCTCCAGCAGCTCCCTCTCAAACGCCTTAGCCAGCGGCACCATCTCCCGATACGCAGCCAGCCCCGCCTTGGTCAGCGCCAGATGCTCGACGCGCCGATCATTCTCGTCAGCTGTCCGCGTCAGCCAGCGCCTTCGCTCCAGCTCGGCCACGGCGCGCGAAACCTTGGTCTTGTGCATGGCCGACTGCTCGCCGAGCTCCGTCGCCGTCATCGTGCCGCGCTCGCCAAGCCCGGAGAGCGTGCGCCATTCCGGCCGTGTTAGCCCATGGCGCTCCTTGTAGATGCGCGAAAACTCACGGCTGATGGTGTCTGCCAGCCGATAGAGCCGGTAGGGCAGGAAGCTTTCCAGTTCGAGGATATCCGGTTCCATGAAGCGTTCCCGGGATGCAGCGAGCCATTGATAGTTACATTTTCGATGGTTACAAATGAAACCAGTTTGGTCAACATCGCCGGCGGGCAACGCTTCGAGAGCTTGCAAAGCCGGATCAGGGAGGATCGGATGGGCTTTTCCTACATGCCGGGCTTCGGTAATGATTTCGAGACCGAGACGCTGCCTGGATCGCTGCCGCAGGGCCGCAACTCGCCGCAGCGACCGGCCTATGGCCTCTATGCCGAGCAGTTGTCCGGGTCGCCCTTCACGGCGCCGCGCGGCACCAACGAACGCTCCTGGCTCTACCGCATCCGTCCGAGCGTAAAGCACACCGGCCGCTTCAAGGGCGCGAGCTATCCCTTGTGGAAGACCGGGCCTAGCATTGGCGACCACGAGCTGGCGCTCGGCCAATACCGCTGGAACCCGACGCCGATGCCCGGCGAGCCGACCGACTTCATCTCCGGCATGCGCACCTTCACCACGGCCGGCGATGCGGTCGGCCAGTCCGGCATGGCAGCGCATGTCTATGTCGCCAACCGCTCGATGGTGGACGATCATTTCTTCAATGCCGACGGCGAATTGCTGGTCGTGCCGCAGGTCGGCGCGCTGCGCTTCGTCACCGAGATGGGCGTGATCGAGCTTCGGCCCGGCGAGATCGCCGTGCTGCCGCGCGGCTTGGTCTTCAAAGTCGAGCTCGCCGACAAGGAAGCACGCGGCTATGTCTGCGAGAATTATGGCGCAAAGTTCACCATGCCTGACCGCGGCCCGATCGGAGCCAATTGCCTGGCCAATCCGCGCGACTTCAAGACGCCCTGCGCCTGGTTCGAAGAGAAGGAGACGCCCTGCCGGCTGATTGTCAAATGGTGCGGCACCTTCCATGTCACCGAGCTCGGCCATTCGCCGTTGGATGTCGTCGCCTGGCACGGCAACTACGCGCCCTATAAATATGATCTTGCGACGTTTTCGCCGGTCGGCGCCATCCTGTTCGACCACCCCGATCCGTCGATCTTCACCGTGCTGACGGCGCCGAGCGGCGAGGAGGGCACCGCCAATGTCGACTTCGTCATCTTCCCGCCGCGCTGGCTGGTGGCGGAAAACACGTTCCGGCCGCCTTGGTACCACCGCAACATCATGAGCGAGTTCATGGGCCTGATCCACGGCCAGTACGACGCCAAGGAGGAAGGTTTTGTGCCTGGCGGCATCAGCCTGCACAACCAGATGCTGGCGCATGGACCGGACGCTTCCGGCTTCGAGAAGGCGACCCGCGCGGAGCTGAAGCCGGTCAAGCTCGACAACACCATGGCCTTCATGTTCGAGACCCGCTTTCCACAGATGCTGACCCGCTATGCCGCCGAGCTCGGCACACTGCAGGAGAACTACATCGATTGCTGGGCCGACCTGAAGAAGCGCTTCAACGGCACGCCCGAAGGCGATTGGTCCTGATCGGCGCATCATTGTCAGGAAAACTCGCTCGGGCGACTTGACGATCGCCCGCGCGCGCTTTGATGTGTGACAAAGCGGTGAAAAGGCCGCCAGGAGAGGAAACCGCATGAAGCTTGCCACTTTGAAGAACGGGACGCGCGACGGAAAGCTGGTCGTGGTCTCGCGCGATCTGACGCGGTTCACCGACGCTTCCTTCCTGGTACCGACGCTGCAGGCCGCGCTCGACGACTGGCGCCGCATCGCGCCGCATCTGGCGGCCATGGCGGAATCGCTGGAAACCAACGCGGTGCCTTCGGCGCGCTTCCACGAGCATGACGCGCATTCGCCGCTGCCGCGCGCCTATCAATGGGCCGACGGCTCGGCCTATGTGAACCATGTCGAATTGGTGCGGAAGGCGCGCGGCGTCGAGATGCCGGCAAGCTTCTGGACCGATCCTCTGATCTACCAGGGCGGCTCGGACTCATTCATTCCGCCGCGCGACCCTATCCGCATGGCCGACGAGGCTTTCGGCATCGACATGGAGGCGGAGGTTGCCGTCATCGTCGACGATGTGCCGATGGGCGCCGGGCTGGCGGAGGCGAAAGAGGCGATCCGCCTCGTCGTGCTGGTCAACGACGTGACGCTGCGCGCCATCACCGGACCGGAGCTGGCCAAAGGCTTCGGCTTCTTCCAGTCGAAACCGTCTTCGGCTTTCTCGCCGGTCGCGGTCACGCCGGACGAATTGGGCGATGCCTGGGACGGCGGCAAGGTCAGCCTGCCGCTGCTCGCCGATCTCAACGGCAAGCCGTTCGGCCGCGCCAATGCCGGCATCGACATAACCTTCGATTTCCCGGCGCTGATCGTGCATGCCGCTAAGACCCGGCCGCTCGCCGCCGGCACCATCGTCGGCTCGGGCACGGTCTCCAACAAGCTGGATGGCAAGCCGGGCAGGCCCGTCTCGGCGGGCGGCGCTGGCTATTCCTGCATCGCCGAGCTGCGCATGATCGAGACCATCGAGTCAGGCGAACCGAAGACGCCCTTCCTGCGCTTCGGCGACACGGTGCGCATCGAGATGAAGGACAAAACCGGACATTCGATCTTCGGCGCCATCGAGCAGAAGGTCGAGAAATACGAAGGGTAGCTGATGCCGGGCGAAGCGCTCTATGTGCTGTTTGGGCTGTGGGCGCTGGCCATGCTGGTGGTTTTCGTTCAGGCGACCCGGCTGAGTTACCGCATCGAGGCGCGTTCGCCGGGCCTCACCAACCGGAGCGGCGTTCCGCGCAAGGCGATGCTGTTCCACACCATCACCAATCTGAACGTGGCGCGGGACGCGGAGACGCAAGCGCTGCGGCGGCGCATGATCATGCTGCTGCTGGTCGTCGTCGCCGGCTTCCTGGCCATGGCCGCCGGCATCGGCCTGGCCAGCGGAAGCGCGCCATGACCTTGCTCGAGCATCTGCGTCGCATGGCGCGCAACAATCTCTGGTCGAACGACCGGCTCTACCGCGCTGTGCTTGCGCTGAAGCCGGGCGAATTCGAGGCCAGACGCACCAGCTTCTTCCCGTCGATCAGGGAGACGCTCAACCACATCCTCGCGGTCGACCTTCTCTATCTCGACTTCCTGGCCGATGGCGGTCTCGACGCCTCGGCCTATGACGATTTCGTACCGTTCGACGGCGCGGCAAGCCTGGCGGCGGCGCAGGCCGATTTTGACCGCAGGCTGATCGCCTTCTGCGACGGCTTGTCCGAGGCCGATCTTGATCGCCGCGTCATCACCGACCGGCGCGAGGACGGCATGATCCCCGAGAGGATCGGCGACATCCTCGCCCATGTCTTCCTGCACGACATCCATCATCGCGGCCAGGTGCATGCCATGCTTTCCGGCACTTCGGTGGCGCCGCCGCAATTGGATGAGTTTCTGCTCGATTATGACGCGAAGCTCAGGAAGGGCGAGGTCGAGCGGCTGGGGCTGGAATGATCAAGCCAGCGCTACGTCGTAGGCTGAAAAATGCCGATCCGCGGTGACCAGAATGAGGCCTTCAATTTGAGCCTGTGCGATGAGCAGGCGGTCAAAGGGATCGCGATGATGGAGCGGCAAGTGTTCAAGCCTTGCCGCATGCAGTTCGTTGACGCCAAGGATTGGGATTCCGTTCGATCGCAGAATGTCGACGATATTGCCGGTGAGTGTGATCTTACCGAGCGACTTCTTGATGGCAATCTCAGCCACCGAGATGGTGCTGACGGTTACATCCTTGCCCGCCAGAAAAATGTCACGGTGGTGATCCGAAAGACGTGAGTCTGCGTTAAGCACCCAAAGCAGAATATGGGTGTCGACCAAATATCTGTGGCTCATTTAATGTACTCGTCCCATTCGGGACCGAGTTCATCAAAATCATCCGCTATCCAGATTTGGCCTTTCAGGGCTCCAAACAGGCCTTCGCTCCCGCCAGCCCGAACGGGAGCGCTCAAGGTCGCGACAACCTCTCCATGCTTTGTCAGATGGATCTTTTCGCCAGCCTGGGCACGTTTAACCAACTCGGAAAGCTGCGCCTTGGCTTTTGCCATCGGAACGTTCATGCCAGACCTCTTATGACCATAATTTAGGTCATAATCGGTCGAGCCGCAAGCTCAGGCGCTACGCCGCCTTGCCGTCCAGTTTGATCACGCCACGCTTGATCTGGTCCTGCTCGATCGATTCAAACAGCGCGCGGAAATTGCCTTCGCCAAAACCTTCGTCGCCCTTGCGCTGGATGAACTCGAAGAAGATCGGGCCGATCACCGTCTTCGAAAAGATCTGCAGCAGGATCTTGGTCATGCCGCCATCGACGACGCCTTCGCCGTCGATGAGGATGCCGTGTTTCTTCATGCGCTCGATCGGCTCGTCATGGCCGTTCACACGGGTCTGAGACATCTCGTAATAAGTGTCGGGCGGGCCGGGCATGAACTTCAGCCCGTTGGCGGCGAGCTTGTCGGTGGCCTCGTAGATGGCGTCGGTGCCGACGGCGATATGCTGGATGCCCTCGCCATTATACTTCTTCAGATACTCGGCGATCTGGCTGGTCTCGTCCTTGGACTCGTTCAGCGGAATGCGGATCTTGCCGCAGGGCGAGGTGATGGCGCGGCTGACCAGACCGGTGATCTTGCCGTCGATGTCGAAGAAATGGATCTGCTTGAAGCCGAACAGGTCGCGGTAGAAGTCCCACCACTTGTCCATGTTGCCGCGATAGACATTGTGGGTGAGGTGGTCGAGGAAGTAAAAGCCGACGCCTTCCGGTTTCGGGTCGCGCGCGCCCAGCCATTCGAACTCGGCGTCATAGGCCGAGCCCTTCTCGCCATAGGCCTCGATGAAATAGAGCAGCGAGCCGCCGATGCCGACGATCGCCGGCATGTCAAGCGCCTTGTCGGTGCCTTGATAGGGCGTGGCGCCCTTCGATACCGCATGGTCGAAGGCATGCTTGGCATCGACCACGCGCCAGGCCATCGAGGCGGCGCAGGGGCCGTGCTTTTCGACGAACTTCATCGCATGCGAGCCAGGCTCTGCATTGACGACATAGTTGATGTCGCCCTGACGCCAGACGGTGATGTCCTTCGAGCGATGCTTGGCCACCGCGACATAGCCCATGCGGGTGAACAGCTCGGCAAGCTTTGCCGGCTCGGCATGCGCGAATTCCACGAACTCGAAGCCGTCGGTGCCGGCGGGGTTTTGCTTGCTGATCCTGGCGGGCGGGGCGTCGTGCGGGAAGGGGCCCATGGCAGTCCTCCGAAAGCTGTTGCGGCCGGTCTTGGCCAACTTTCACCATGATAGCGCGGAGCGTCCGCACGGTGCTTGCATTCAACCGCTTGAAATGCTCATGATGTGCGCAAATTGTGCATGAATGGAGGAGTATTCATGGATGATACGCGCCCCGATCAATTTGACCGCAAGATAATGGCGCTTTTGCAGGATGACGCGCGCTACACCAACAACGACCTTTCGGAGCGTGTGAACCTCTCGCCATCGCAATGCTCGCGCCGCCGCCAGCGGCTGGAGGACGATGGCTATATCAAGGGTTACCGCGCCGTGCTCGACCGCGACCGTCTGGGCTTTTCGCTGGTCAACGTCATCTCGGTGACCCTGGCGACACACAACCGGGACAACGCCCGCCGCTTCAGCGAACTGGTGGCGCAGCTACCGGAGGTACAGGAGGCGCACGCGCTGACCGGCGAGATGGACTACATCCTGAAGGTGGTGACGCCCGATCTCAAGTCGCTGTCGGAGTTCGTCAACGGCGTGCTCCTGCCGCACGAATCCGTGCAGCATGTAAAGACGGCGATCGTGCTGGAGACGTTGAAGGAAACCGGCTCTCTGCCTATTTAGCCGCGCTGCTGCTGGATCAGCCCATAAAGATTGGTGCAGCGCGCGCCTGACCGGCAATAGGCGAAGACCGGCCCTTCGAGCTCGTCCAGCGCGGCGGCCTGGTCCTCGACATTGTCCATGGTGATCTGGCCGCTGATGACCGGGATGTAGCGGAAGGAAAGCCCTGCCGCCTCTGCCGCGGCCTGGACGCTCTCGGCCGAAGGCTGGCCGGGTTGCTCATCGTTCGGCCGGTTGCAAATCACGCTTTTGAAGCCGGCGTCCTTGATGGCGGCGATGTCCTGCGGCTGGATCTGGCCGGAGACCGAATAGTCGTCGCTGATCTGGCGGTATTCCATGGTGTCGTCCTCGCGATCTCTTTGGCGCAGTCTTGCCACTCCGGGTGAGGGGCGGCAATCCGCATTGAAGGAATTCTCTGCCAAATAGACATCGCGCGCAGAAAATTCCAACCGGGCCGCTTCGTGCCCGGTTGGATACTCGACCGATCAGCTTCCCAGGATCGCGCCTTTGATCTGCGTGATGTTGTTGTGCATCATGTCGATATAGGTCGAGGCGGGGCCGTCGGGCCCAGACAGCGCGTCCGAATAGAGCGTGCCGCCGACCTTGATGCCGGATTCGCTTGAGATCTGCTCGATGAGCCGCGGATTGGTGATGTTCTCGATGAAGATGGCGGTAGCCTTGTCCTGCTTGACCTGTTTGACGAGCTTTGCGACGTCTGCGGCCGAAGGCTCGGAGTCGGTCGAGACGCCTTGCGGGGCCAGGAAGGTCAGGCCGTATTCGTGCTCGAAATAGCCGAAGGCGTCATGCGAAGTGATGACGACCCGCTTTTCTTCAGGGATCGACTGGATCGCCGCCTTCACTTCGGTCTCCAGCGCATCGAGCTTGGTGGTGTAGGCGGCGGCGTTGGCCTTGTAGCTGTCGCAGCCCTCGCTGTCGGCCGTGCAGAACGCCTCGGCGATGTTCTTCACATAGATCTTGGCGTTGGCGATCGACTGGAAGGCGTGCGGGTCGGTGACAGTCTTGCCGCCGCCAGTGCCAGCGCCTTCGGCGGCATCCGCATCGGCGAATTCCGGTTTGAAGTCGATCGGGGTCACGCCTTTGGTCAGCGTCACGATCGCAGCCTTTGTGGCGCTGGCGTCGACCAGGCGCTGCAGGAAACCTTCGAAATGCAGGCCGTTGACCAGCACCACGTCGGCGCCGGCCATCGCCACGGCGTCGGCCGGGCTCGGCTCATAGACATGCGCGTCGCCATCCGGACCGACGATGGTGGTGATGTTGACCCGGTCGCCGCCGACATTTTTCGCGAAGTCCGCAATCACCGTGAAGCTCGCCACCACTTTCAGCGGTGCCGCGAAGGCCGAAGACGTCGCAAAGGCGCTTAATGTTATAACGCTCAGGGCCAAAGCGGCACGGAAGGATTTCAGCATTGGAGTCTCCTTGCTTGGGTATTGGGATCAGGCGGTGCGGTGTCGGTGATGCATGATGCGGGCGCGCAACACACCACGCGTGCCGAACAGGATCGAGCAGAAATAGACGACGCCGGCCGAGAGGATGATCGCCGGGCCAGAGGGCAGCGAGGCGTGGTAGGACAGAAGCAGTCCTGAAATGCAGGAGGCAAATCCGATCAGCACGGCCAGCACGCACATCGGTTCGACGCGCGCCGTCCAGAAGCGGGCGGCCGCCGCCGGCAGCATCATCAGCCCGACCGAGAGCAGCGTGCCCAGCGCCTGAAAACCGCCGACGAGGTTGAGCACGACCAGGCCGAGGAAGATGAAATGCACCGGGCTTCCCATGCGGCTCACCGAGCGCAGGAACAGAGGATCGAGGCATTCGGCGACCAGCGCGCGCCAGAAGAGGGCGAGGCAGGCGAGCGTCGCCACGACGATGCCACCAATCAGGATCAGCGCCTCATTGTTGAGCGCCAGCACGGTACCGAACAGCACATGCATCAGGTCGACGCTGGAACCGCGGATCGACACCATCAGCACGCCGACGGCGAGCGAGATGAGATAAAAAGCCGCCATCGAGGCGTCCTCGCGCTGGATGGTGAAGCGCGAGACGGCACCCGCGCCGAGCGCCACGATGATGCCGGCGACCAGCCCGCCGATCGTCATCGGCAGGATTTCCAGGCCATAGAGCAGGAAGCCTGCGGCCGCGCCCGGCAGGATGGCATGCGCCATGGCGTCGCCCGACAGGCTCATGCGCCGCAGCATCAGGAAGACGCCGACCGGGCAGGCGCCGAGCGACAGCATCAGCGAGCCGAACAGCGCCCGCTGCATGAAGGCGAAATCGGCAAAGGGCGCGATGAACAGGCCATGGAGAAAATCCATCACGCCGCCCTCGGTCCGGAGCCATGCCGGTGGTCGTGGGTATGATCATGATGGTCGTGGTCATGGCCGTGATCATGGTCATGATCATCCTCGCTCGGCTCGCACCAAGGCGCGTTCTCTTCCCACCCCTCGTGGAAGCGCCTTGCCTTGAGCAGGTTTTCCGGCCTGAGCGTCTCCTTTGTGTCGCCCCAGGCCACCGGCTGGCGCGCGAGCAGCAGCGTCTCCGGGAAATTCTGCCGCACCAGATCGAGATCGTGCACCACGACCATGATCGTGCGCTCCTCGCCATGCCAGCGTTTGATGAGCTGGATCAGGTCGCCGACGGTCTTGGCGTCGACCGCGTTGAACGGCTCGTCGAGTAGAATGAGGTCGGCGTCCTGCAGAAGCACGCGGGCAAACAGCGTGCGCTGCAGCTGGCCGCCGGAGAGCGTGTCGATCGGCCTTTTCTCGAAGCCGCCGAGCCCGACCGCCATCAGCGCTTTGCTGACCGACTCGCGGTCTTCCCTGGTGTAGCGGCCGAGCATGCCCCGCTTCGGCCACAGCCCGAGCGAGACTAGGTCGACGACGCGCGCCGGAAAGGAGCGATCGAGCTCCGACTGCTGCGGCAGATAGGCGGTGCGCACGCCGGGCATGCGGACCACCGCGCCTTCCATCGGCTTCAGCACGCCGACGATGCCCTTCATTAGCGTCGACTTGCCAGAACCATTGGCGCCCACGACGGCCGTCAATGAGCCTTTGCGGACAATGCCGTCGAGATGATGAATGGCGGGGTGGCTGCCATAGCCAAGCGTCAGGTCGCGGAAGGTCAGGCAGGCGGTGGTCATCAAACAGCGGTCCGGGAAATCGGGTAGGTTGTCGATATGTGATGTTATTACATTAGTCAACACGCCAGCCCGGCGGAATTATGTCGCGACCGGTCAACTCGCCGTGTAGGCGGTCCGCTCGGGACCCGGACAATTGGCTCAATTGGTTTCGCGCCCGCCGGCCTTGCCCCGCGCCGGCTCGGACTCTAAAGAGCAGCGACTCCCACAACGAAGGAACCTCCAATGAGCATTCGTCGCATCGATGTCGGCCCGCGCATGAGCCAGATCGTTATTCACGGCAACACCGTCTATCTCGCCGGCCAGGTCGGCGAGCCCGGCGGCAACGTCGCTTCGCAGACCCGTGACATCCTGAAGGCCATCGATGAATTGCTGGCCAAGGCCGGCACCGACAAGACCAAGATCGTGCAGACGATCATCTGGCTGGCGGACATGAGCACCTTCGCCGAGATGAATTCGGAATGGGACAAGTGGGTGCCGCAGGGCCACACCCCAGCGCGCGCCACCGGCGAAGCCAAGCTCGCCGGCCCGGAATATCTGGTCGAGATCATTGTGACGGCGGCGCTCTGAGCCGCCACTCCCCCCATCCGGCCGCTTCGCGGCCACCTTCTCCCCGGTGGGGAGAAGAGATTGCGCCGGCGCTGACTGACTCCTCTCCCCTCGGGGAGAGTCAGCCGAGCGAAGCGGAGGCTGGGTGAGGGGGAGTCACCCCTGCGAAGGCGTGAACCTCGCCACCAGCGTGTGGCTCTCCGCCGGATAGATGAACCGCACATGCGTCACCGGATGCTCGGCGCTCCAGGTGCGGCGCTCGACCACCAGGCAGGGCGCGCCGGGGTCGATGTCGAGCGCATCGGCGATTGTCTCGTCTGCCGCCATGGCGCGGATGCGGTGCTCGGCTTCGCTCCATGGCACGCGGCCGATCAGCCAGGGGCCGGGAGCGATATCGATAAACTGTTCCTCGTCGGCCTCGGCCACAGCTGAGAGATTGATCAGCCGCTGCTCGAGCGCGAACGGCCGTTCGCCGGCAAAATGCAGGCCCTCCAGGGCAAGCACCGGACCCGGCGCGGAAAGCCCGAGCAGCGCGCGATCCTCGGCGCCGCTGCGCCGCTTTAGGCGTTCCAGCCGCTCGTAGCGGTAGGGAAGGCCGAGCGCCTCGACCTCGATCCTGATGTCATGCAGTTCCAGTACAGCGGCCTGCGACTGCGGCTGGCGCACGAAACTGCCGGAGCGGCGGCGGCGCTCGATCAGCCCGGCCTTGGCGAGCTGCGACAGCGCCTTGTTCACCGTCATGCGCGAGCAATTGTATTGAGCCGTCAGCTCGTGCTCAAAGGGGATGCGATGTCCTGGCGCCCAGGCGCCCGACAGGATCTTGTCGCGGATGTCCGACAGGATGCGCTGATGCAGCGAGAGGATCTCGCCGCCCTCGACATCGTCTGTCTCGACAAGGCTCATCGGGTGATCCTGTTCAGCCTTGCGACAATGCGGTCATGACGTCGCGGAACCGCGCGGCGACCGCCTCGCGCTTCGCATGCCTGCCGCCGCTGACCTGCTTCCTGCCATGCACCCAAACGCAATCGACCTTGCTGCCATTGGCAAAGATCCAGGCGTCGAGGACCGCGTCGCCCGCCTTGCCAGCCAGTGATGGATGGTTTTGGTCGAGCGAGACGAGATCGGCAGGACAGCCCGCGGCAATCCGCGAAGGCCCGGCGCCGAGCGCCTGACTGCCCCCATCGAGCGAAGCGTCGAACAGCGCGCGCCCCGTCGATCCGCCTGCGCGGGCCAGCACGTTGCGGGCGCGATGGGCGAGGCGCTGCGAATATTCGAGCTGCCTCAGCTCATCGGGCAGGCCGATCAGCACATTGGAGTCGGAGCCGACGCCGAAACGGCCGCCGTGCTCGATGAACAGCGGTGCCGCAAACGTGCCGTCGCCGAGATTGGCCTCGGTGATCGGACAGAGCCCGGCGATCGCGCCACACTTCGCCATGGCGATCGTTTCGGCCTCGGTCATATGGGTGGCGTGGATGAGGCACCAGCGATTGTCCACCTCAGCATTGGCGAGCAGGAATTCGACCGGACGCTTGCCCGACCAGGCGACGCAATCCTCTACTTCCTTCACCTGTTCCGCGACATGGATATGGATCGGCCCATCCAGCGCCAAGGCTGCGACGGCATTGAGCTCGTCCGGCGTTGCGGCGCGCAAGCTATGCGGCGCGACACCGACGACGGCCTGTTCCAACGGGCGAACGCCCTCGCGGGCTTTCTCAAGCAGACGCCCGAAACGATCGACATCATTGATGAATCGCCGCTGGCCTTCGTTCGGCGCGGCGCCGCCGAAGGCGGAATGGGCATAGAAGACAGGCAACAGCGTCAGGCCTATGCCGGTGTCGGCCGCGGCGGCGGCGATCCGCTGCGCCATCTCGGCGATATTGGCGTAAGGCTGCCCGTCGCGGTCGTGATGCAGATAGTGGAATTCGCCGACGCGCGAAAAACCGGCCTCCAGCATCTCGACATAAAGCTGCGCCGCCACCGCCTCGACCTGGTCTGGCGTCATCGACAGCGCGAAGCGGTACATCACCTCGCGCCAGCTCCAGAAACTGTCGGCCGAAGGACCGCGCAGTTCGGCCAATCCCGCCATGCCGCGCTGGAAGGCGTGGCTGTGCAGATTGGGCATGCCGGGTACGACGATGGCATGGCGCTCGTCGCCTGCCCGAGCGGAAGCGCTGGTCTCGACCGTGGAGATGCGGCCACCGTCGAAGGCGATCCGCACATTGCCCTGCCAACCGCCGGGCAGAAGCGCCTGTTCCGCAAAGATCGCCGTCACGTCCATCTCCAAATCTGAATGCCCAAGCGACATTATCACTTGCGTCGCGTTCCAATATGTATATACATAATCGCCATCCAAGCAACGGAAAAGATGATGGGTGGAGCAAACCGGAAGAGCGGCCATCGGGTCTGGCGCAATGCGCGCCTGGCGACCCTGGCCGATGGCGCGGCCGGTCTCGGCATCGTCGAGAAAGGCGCGGTCGCTGCGCGCGATGGGCTTATTGTCTATGCCGGCCCTGAGGCCGATATGCCGGCTGCGGCCGGGGAGGGCGCCGAGACCGTCGATTGCGCTGGACGCTGGATCACGCCGGGCCTGATCGATTGCCACACGCATCTCGTCTATGCGGGCAACCGGGCCAACGAGTTCGAGATGCGGCTGGCCGGCGCCACTTATGAAGAAGTGGCGCGCGCCGGCGGCGGCATCGTCTCCTCGGTCAAATCGCTGCGCATTGCCAGCGAGGACGAGCTGGTAGCCCAGACGCTGCCGCGCCTCGACGCGTTGATGGCCGAGGGCGTCACCACCGTCGAAGTGAAGTCCGGTTATGGCCTCGATGCCGACAACGAGAAGAAGTCGCTGCGTGCGGCCCGCCGTCTGGGCAAAGAGCGCCCCGTCACCGTCCGCACGACTTGTCTTGCCGCGCATGCCCTGCCGCCGGAAGCCAAGGGCGACAAGGACGCTTTCATCGATCTGGTCGCCGGGACGATCCTGCCGCAAGTCGCCGCCGAAAAGCTCGCCGACGCCGTCGACGGCTTTTGCGAGGGTATCGCCTTCTCGCCGGAGCAGATGGCGCGCGTCTTCGACAAGGCCAAGGCGCTCGGCCTGCCGGTGAAGCTGCATGCCGACCAGCTTTCCAACCTGCATGGTGCAGCGCTTGCCGCCCGCTATGACGCGTTGTCGGCCGACCATCTCGAATATACGGACGAGGAGGGCGCCGCGGCGATGGCCAAGGCCGGCACCGTGGCGGGTATCCTGCCAGGCGCCTACTACTTCATCCGCGAGACCAAGAAGCCGCCGGTCGAACTGTTCCGCCGACGCGGCGTGAAAATGGCTGTCGCCACCGATTCCAATCCCGGCACCTCGCCGCTCACCTCGCTGCTGCTCACCATGAACATGGCCGCGACGCTGTTCGGCATGACTGTCGACGAATGCCTCGCCGGCGTCACCCGCGAAGCCGCGCGCGCCCTTGGCCTGCTTGGCCAGACCGGCACTTTGGAAGCCGGCAAATCGGCCGATCTCGCCATCTGGGACATCGAGCGCCCGGCCGAACTCGTCTACCGCATGGGCTTCAACCCGCTCCATGCCCGTATCTGGAGAGGACAATGACCGAACTGACCCTGACGCCCGGCAACGCGACGCTTGCCGACTGGCGCGCCATCTATCGTGGCGCCGTGCCGAAGCTCGACGCCGCCTGCCGGCCGAAGATCCGGGACAGCGCCGAAGCGGTCGCCCGCATCGTCGCCAAGGGCGAGCCGGTCTATGGTATCAACACCGGCTTCGGCAAGCTCGCCAGCGTCCGCATCCCGGCTGACGATCTCGAAACGCTGCAGCGCAACATCGTGCTCTCGCACGCCGCAGGTGTCGGCGAGCCGATGCCCGTCGCTGTGGTTCGGCTGATGATGGCGCTGAAGCTCGCCAGCTTGGCCCAGGGCGCATCCGGCGTGCGGCCTCAGACCATAGAATTGCTGGAAGCCATGCTCGCCAACGACGTCATTCCGGTGGTGCCGGCGCAAGGCTCGGTCGGCGCCTCGGGCGACCTCGCGCCGCTGTCCCACATGACGGCCGTGATGATCGGCGTCGGCGAATGTTTCACCCCGCACGGCCGCTTCCCGGCCAAGGTCGCCTTCGTTTCGCATGGGTTGGAGCCGGTGACGCTCGGCGCCAAGGAGGGGCTCGCGCTGCTCAACGGCACGCAGTTTTCGACAGCTTTTGCGCTCGCCGGCCTGTTCGAAGCCGAGACGCTTTACCAGTCGGCGCTGGTCGCTGGCGCGCTGTCGACTGACGCGGCACGAGGCTCCGACGCCCCCTTCGACCCGCGCATCCATCTCTTGAGAAAGCATCGCGGCCAGATCGAAACGGCGGATGCGCTGCGCAATCTCATGGCCGGCAGCGCCATCCGTGAATCGCACCGGGTCGGCGACGAGCGCGTTCAGGATCCGTATTGCCTGCGCTGCCAGCCGCAGGTGATGGGCGCCGCGCTCGACGTGCTGCGCAAGGCCGCCGACACGCTTCAGACCGAGGCCAATGGCGTCACCGACAATCCGCTGATCTTCGCCGAGGACGACACCGCGCTTTCAGGCGGCAATTTCCACGCCGAGCCGGTGGCTTTCGCCGCCGACATGATCGCTTTAGCCGTCTGCGAGATCGGCTCGCTGTCGGAGCGGCGCATCGCCATGCTGGTCGATCCGGCGCTTTCCGGCATGCCGGCCTTCCTGACGCCGAAGCCCGGCCTGAATTCCGGCTTCATGATCCCGCAGGTGACGGCCGCGGCGCTCGTTTCGGAAAACAAGCAGAAGGCCTATCCGGCGAGCGTCGATTCCATCCCGACCTCGGCCAACCAGGAAGACCATGTTTCCATGGCCGCGCACGGCGCGCGCCGGCTGCTCGGCATGATCGAGAACGCGACCGCCGTCATCGGCATCGAGTTGCTGGCCGCAGCGCAAGGCTGCGACTTCCACCAGCCGCTTGCGTCCAGCGCGGCGCTGGAAGCGGTGCGCAAGCTGGTCCGGGCCGAAGTCCCGCATCTCGACAACGACCGCCATTTCCACCCCGACATGGAAAAGGCGATCGCCATGGTGCGCAGCGGCGCCACCGTGAAGGCGGCGAGCGCAGTGGCGCTGCCGTCGATCGCCGGAGCGGCGTGATGGCCACGCCATCCTGGCTCACCGTCACCCAGGGCACCGCGCCGCTGCTGGTCTCGATCCCGCATACCGGGATCGACCTTGCCGGCCTCGACTCGCGGCTGGTCTCGACCTGGCTGGGCCGCCGCGACTGCGACTGGTGGATCGACAATCTCTACGATTTCGCCAGGGACCTTGGCGCGACGGTCGTGCACACCGCAATTTCGCGCACGGTCATCGACGTCAACCGCGATCCGTCCGGCGTCTCGCTCTATCCCGGACAGGCGACGACAACCCTTTGCCCGACAGATACCTTTGACGGCGATCCGCTCTACCGCATGGGCGAGGAGCCGACGCCGGCCGAGATCGACCAGCGCCGCGAGACCTATTTCAAGCCTTATCACGCTGCACTGCAGGCCGAGATCGACCGGTTGCGCGGCATGCACGACAAGATCGTGCTCTACGATTGCCATTCGATCCGCTCGGCGCTGCCGCGCCTGTTCGAAGGCACGCTGCCAGTGTTCAACTTAGGCACCAATGAGGGCAAAAGCACCGATCCGGTGCTGCAGGAAAGGGTAGCCGCCATCCTGGCCGCGACCGGCGAGACCTGGGTGGTCAACGGCCGCTTCAAGGGTGGCTGGATCACGCGTAGCTTCGGCCAGCCCCAAAACGGCGTCCACGCGCTGCAGATGGAGCTGTCCAATCGCGGCTATATGCGCGAGCCGTCGCAGAAGGGTTCGCCCGAGAACTGGCCGGTGCCTTACGACGCGACTTACGCCGCGCCGATCCGCGCCACGCTGAAGACCATCCTCGAAACCGCCATTGACTGGGCCGGGCGCTGACGCGCCGCCTTACTCGAAAGGGACAAAGATGAACGATCCCCGCCACAACATCCGCGAAGTGCGCAGCCCCCGCGGCGACAAGCTCAACGCCCGCTATTGGACGACCGAGGCGCCGCTGCGCATGCTGATGAACAATCTCGACCCGGAGGTCGCCGAGAACCCGAATGAGCTCGTGGTCTATGGCGGCATCGGCAGGGCGGCACGCACCTGGAACGACTTCGATCGCATCGTCGCTTCGCTGAAGACGCTTGGCGAGGACGAGACGCTGCTGGTGCAGTCCGGCAAGCCGGTCGGCGTCTTCAAGACCCACGCCAACGCCCCGCGCGTGCTCATCGCCAATTCCAACATCGTGCCGCATTGGGCGAATTGGGAAAAGTTCAACGAGCTCGATAAGAAGGGCCTGATGATGTACGGCCAGATGACGGCCGGCTCCTGGATCTATATCGGCACGCAGGGCATCGTGCAGGGCACCTACGAGACCTTCGTCGAGGCCGGCCGCCAGCACTACAATGGCAACCTCAAGGGCAAGTGGATCCTGACCGGCGGTCTCGGCGGCATGGGCGGTGCCCAGCCTCTGGCCGCGGTCATGGCCGGCGCGTCCTGCCTTGCCATCGAATGCAATCCGGACTCGATCGATTTCCGCCTGCGCACCCGCTATCTCGACGAAAAGGCCGAGACGCTCGACGAAGCGATGGAAATGATCGATCGCTGGACCAAGGCCGGCGAGGCGAAATCGGTCGGCCTGCTCGGCAACGCGGCCGAGATCGTGCCGGAGATGTTCAGGCGCGGCATTCGCCCCGACATGGTCACCGACCAGACCTCGGCGCACGACCCGATCAACGGCTATCTGCCGAAGGGCTGGACGATGGCGCAGTGGCGCGAGAAGCGTACGTCCGATCCCAAGGCCGTCGAGAAGGCGGCGCGTGCGTCGATGCGCGAGCATGTCGAGGCGATGGTGGCGTTCTGGAACGCTGGCGTGCCGACGCTCGACTACGGCAACAACATCCGCCAGGTCGCCAAGGACGAAGGTTTCGAGAACGCCTTCGCCTTCCCGGGCTTCGTGCCGGCCTATATCCGGCCGCTGTTTTGCCGCGGCATCGGCCCGTTCCGCTGGGCAGCGCTCTCGGGCGATCCGGAGGATATCTACAAGACCGACGCCAAGGTGCGCGAGCTCACTCCCGGCAACACGCATCTGCACAACTGGCTCGACATGGCGCGCGAGCGCATCGCGTTCCAGGGCCTGCCGGCGCGCATCTGCTGGGTCGGCCTCGGCGACCGCCACCGGCTTGGCCTCGCCTTCAACGAGATGGTGGCCAAGGGCGAGCTCAAGGCGCCCGTCGTCATCGGTCGCGACCACCTCGATTCCGGTTCGGTCGCCTCGCCCAACCGCGAGACCGAAGCGATGAAGGACGGCTCGGATGCCGTTTCCGACTGGCCGCTGCTCAACGCGCTGCTCAACACCGCGTCGGGCGCTACTTGGGTATCGCTGCACCATGGCGGCGGCGTCGGCATGGGCTTCTCGCAGCACGCCGGCATGGTGATCGTCGCCGACGGCACGCCTGAAGCGGCAAAGCGCCTGGAACGCGTGCTGTGGAACGATCCGGCGACCGGCGTCATGCGCCATGCCGATGCCGGCTACGACATCGCCATCGAGTGCGCCAAGGAGCACCAGCTCAACCTGCCGGGCATCCTGGGCTAGAGCATGATGCCGAAAAGTGTGAAACGGTTTTCGGACAACATCATGCTCCATACCAAGAAGACAGAGGCGGATGATTTCAGGTCGAATCGACTTGAAATCATCCGGCTCTAGGCCATGCGCATCCTTCGTGCCGCCGACTACCGCGTCATGCCGTGGAAGAATGGCGGCGGCACGACGACCGAGATCGCGGTTTCGCCAGACGGCGCCGGGCTCGACGATTTCGACTGGCGCATCTCGATGGCCCGCGTCGAAACCAGCGGGCCGTTCTCGAGTTTCGCCGGCATCGACCGGACGCTGTCGGTGCTGGAAGGCGATGGCGTTGTCCTTGACATCGCCGGCCAGCCGCCGGCGCGGCTGACCACGGCCTCAGCGCCGCTCGCCTTTCCGGGCGACGTGCCGACCAGCGCGGCGCTGATCGGCGGTCCGATCACCGATCTCAACGTCATGACTCGCCGTGGCCGCATGGCGCATAAGGTCGAGCGCCGGCCGTTCGCCGGTGAGAATCGCATCGCGCCGCGCGCCGACACGACGTTGGTTCTAGCCGTCGGCGGAAGCTTCGCGCTCTTCACGAACGAAGCGCCGGACCTCGGCCCGCTCGACACGCTGGTCCTCGACCGCGGCAGTCCTGAATTGCGGCTTCGGCCCAAGGGGCAGGGCCTGCTTTTCGTGATCGAACTCGACCGCCTCGCCGCCAACCATTAACGGCTGTTGCCAAACATGATCGCGGCCCGGGCGAATTATCGCCCGGGCCCTTGCATGTATCACGAAAAAGCCTGAATCCTTGCCCTGATCCAACCGGGGCGGAGAGCGAGGGGCGTTCGCCCACGAGCTGTCGAAAGGGCACGCCCCCTGTCGTGGTGCGCAAAACAAACTTTCGGCCAACCAGTCATGCAACCAATTGCAATTGAACCGGTTTTAGGGGCATTGCCGTGGCGGTGACGCCGCATTGCGCCCCGCCTTACGGAATTTTCAATGAACATTCAGACGAATCCGAACAAGATCGAACAGACAAGCGCCGGC
The DNA here is from genome assembly GCF_006440735.1 of Mesorhizobium sp. B2-7-1. Taxonomy (GTDB): domain Bacteria; phylum Pseudomonadota; class Alphaproteobacteria; order Rhizobiales; family Rhizobiaceae; genus Mesorhizobium. Next base: position 180,574 of record NZ_VFUA01000001.1, read on the forward strand.
TTCCCGGCGGTGACGGAAGCGCCGATACGCTCCAATTTCCTGCCTGAGGACCGGCTGCGCGCCTTGGGCGTCGCGCTCGCCAAGGGCGAGGTCAAGGAATTGTTCGGCCTCGCTCCGTTCGAGTTCCAGGCCCGCATCCGCGACAGCGCCAAGAAGATCCTCGAAGTCTACCGCTCGACCAACGCCGCCCAGGCCAAGGGCGAGACCATCACGCCGGCCGCGCAATGGCTGCTCGACAACAATTACCTGGTCGAGGAGACCATCTTCCAGGTCAAGCGCGACCTGCCGCGCCGCTTCTATCGGCAGTTGCCGACGCTGACACTCGGCGGCGGCACGGTGCTGCCGCGCGCCTTCGTCGTTGCCTGGAGCTATGTCGAGCATTCCGACAGCTCCGTCTCGGCCACCATGTTCAAGGCGATCGTCGAGGGCTTCCAGTCGATCGAGCCGATGAAGATCGGCGAGCTCTGGGCGCTGCCCTCGCTGCTGCGCTTCGTGCTGATCGAGAACCTGCGCCGCATCGCCGTGCGCGTCGATCGCACCAGGCAGATGCGCCACATCGCCAACGAGGTCGCCGACCGCGTTCTGGCGACCGATGACAATGCCGACCGCACCAGGATCCTGTCCAACTACAGCGCCCATGCGCAGGACACTACTTTCGCCACCCAGTTGCTCTACCGCCTGCGCGACGGGTCGCAGAACGCCGGCCGCGCGCTGGAATGGCTGGAAGGCGAGCTCGAAAAGACCGGCTCCGACGCCGAGGAGATCATCATCTCCGAGCATCAGACGCTCTCCAGCGGCAACGTCACCACCGGCAACATCATTCGCGGCCTGCGCCTCATCAACGACGTCGACTGGACGGTCTGGTTCGAGGGCGTCAGCCGCATCGACACGCTGCTGCGTGAAAAGACCGATTTCGCCGACCTCGATTTCTTCTCGCGCGACCAGTACCGCACCGCGATCGAGCAGTTGGCACGCCGCTCGGACCTCTCCGAATACCGCGTCGCCGAAAAGGCGATCGAGCTTGCCGGCCACACGCCCGGCGTCACCGACGCATCCGGCGTGCCCGAAACCGCCGACCCCGCCGTGCACACCGATGTCGGCTTCTTCCTGGTCGGCCCACGCCGGCAGGAACTGGAAAAGGCGATCGGCTACCGGCCGCCTTTCTATGTGACGTTCAAGCGCGGCTTTGCCGGCGCCGGCTGGCTGGGCATCGTCGTGCCCGTCTTCCTGTTGACGGCGCTGCTCTTGGTGCTGTCGGGCAGGGCGCTCGCCAATCTCGGCCTGTCGGTGGAATCGATCACGCTGATGCTGGCGCTGTTCGCCGTGCCGGCCAGCGAAGGCGCGCTGGCCTTCTTCAACACCGTGGTGGCGCTGTTCCTGAAGCCGACTAGGCTTGTGGGCTATGACTACAACAAGCACGGCATCCCGGCCACGGCGCGCACGCTGGTCGTGGTGCCCTCGCTGATCGGCTCGCGCGACGACGTCGAGGAAAACATCCGCAACATCGAGGTCCATCACCTCGCCAACACGGCGGAGGAGATCCATTTCGCGCTGTTGTCCGATTGGCCGGATTCCAAGACCGAGATCGACGCCGCCGACATCGAGATCCTGCAATATGCCCGCGACGAGATCGCCAGGCTCAATGCCCGCTATCCGTCGGAAGGCTCGCCGCGCTTCTATCTCCTGCATCGCCGCCGGCTCTACAACCAGGCGCAGGGCTGCTGGATGGGCTGGGAGCGCAAGCGCGGCAAGCTGCATGAGCTGAACCTTCTCTTGCGCGGCGACAGCGACACCACCTTCCTGCCGCTCGACGTGCCGCTGCCGGAAAAGGTCGTTTATGTGATGACGCTCGACGCCGACACGCGCACCACACGCGATGCTGTTTCGAGCCTGGTCGGCAAGCTCGCCCATCCGCTCAACCGCCCGCATTTCGATCCGGTGAAGCGCGTCGTCAGCGCCGGCTACACCATCCTGCAGCCGCGCATCACCGCTTCGCTCACCAGCGGCGACGACGCCTCCTTCTTCCAGCGCGTCTTCTCGGCCAATCGTGGCCTCGACCCCTATGTCTTCGCCGTATCCGACGTCTACCAGGACGTCTTCGGCGACGGGTCCTTCACCGGCAAGGGCCTCTACCATGTCGACGCCTTCGAGGCGGCGCTGAAGAACCGCATCGACGAAAACACCATCCTCAGCCACGATCTGCTCGAAGGCGCGCTGGCGCGCGCCGCGCTGGTCACCGACGTCGAGCTGGTCGAGGACTATCCGACCCGCTACTCGGTCGACGCCTCGCGCCACCACCGCTGGGCCCGCGGCGATTGGCAGCTGCTCGGCTACATCTTCGACCCGCGCTCCGGCGTGCCTGCGCTGTCGCGCTGGAAGATGGTCGACAATCTGCGCCGCTCGGTCACGCCGATCTTCTGGGTCATGGCCTGCGTCGCCGGCTGGACGCTGCTGCCCTTCACCCAGGCGGCGCAGTGGCAGGCGCTTCTGATCCTCAGCCTGTTCATGGCGCCGACCTTCGACATTGTGAACGGCATCCTGCCCAAGAGCGGCGACCAGACCCCGCGCGGCCATTTCTCCGCCCTGGCGCGCGACACCGTGTTCGGCACAGCGCTTGTGGCGCTCAAGGTCCTCTTGATGGCGCATCTCGCCTGGATGATGGGCGATGCCATCATCCGCACTATCTATCGGCTCTTCGTCAGCCGCCAGAACCTGCTCGAATGGCGCACCGCCTCGCAGGCCGCCAAGAACAGCGGCAGCGATCTCGGCGCCTATTACGGCATGATGTATGGCGCGGTGATCATCGGCGTCGTCGGTCTGGCGATTCCGGTGCTGGCCGATTCCACCGGCGCCTTCGTCGCCTTCTTCTTCGCCATTTTCTGGATCGCTTCGCCGGCCGTCGCCTGCTGGATCAGCCGCTCGGCCGAGACCGAGGACAGGCTGCGCATCTCGAGCGCCGACATCCACGCGCTGCGCACCTTCGCGCGCCGCACCTGGCACTATTTCGAGACCTTCGTCACGCCCGAGCAGCATCATCTGCCGCCGGACAATTTCCAGGAAAGCCCGGCGCCAGTTGTGGCGCCGCGCACCTCGCCGACCAATATCGGCGTCTATCTGCTCTCGGTGGTGTCGGCGCGCGATTTCGGCTGGATCAGCCTGTCGGACGCCATCACCCGCATCGACGCCACGATGACGACCATCGAGAACATGCCGCGCGATCGCGGCCATCTCTACAACTGGTATGACACGACGACGCTGAAGCCGCTCTATCCGCTCTATATCTCCGCGGTCGACAGCGGCAATCTCGCCGGGCATCTGGTCGCGGTGGCGGCGTCCTGCGCCGAATGGGCCGAAGCGCCGTCCGTGCACCTGCAGGGCGATTTCGAAGGCATTATCGACACCGTCACCATCCTCGACGAAAGCCTGGACGAGCTGCCGGACGACCGCCGGCAGCTGCGGCCGCTGCGCCAGCGTCTCGCCGACCGTCTCGACGGCATGCGCCGTGCGGTTGCGACCATCAAGGCGCAGCCCGAGATGGCATCGATCCGTACCATCAACCTTGCCGTGCTGGCGGGCGAGATCCGCAAGCTTGCAACCGCCGTTCACACCGAGGCGGCGTCGCCGAAGAGCGATGTCATTGCCGACTGGGCGGAGCGGCTGGAGGCGACCTGCGAGGCGCATGTGCATGACTCGCACAATGACGAAAGCGCTGTCGCCGCCTTGCGCGCCAAGCTGCTCGCGTTGCGCGAGCGCTGTCGCCGCTATGCCTTCGAGATGGATTTCTCCTTCCTGATGCGGCAGGAGCGCAAGCTTCTGTCGATCGGCTACCGGGTCGAGGACCGCCAGCTCGACGAGAGCTGCTACGACCTTCTCGCCTCCGAGGCGCGGCTCACCAGCCTGTTCGCCATCGCCAAGGGTGACCTGCCGACCGAGCACTGGTTCCGTCTCGGACGGCCGATCGTCGAGATCGGCTTCCAGGGCGCGCTGATGTCCTGGTCGGGCTCGATGTTCGAGTATCTGATGCCGCCGCTGGTCATGAAGGAGCCGCAGGGCTCGATCCTGAACCAGACCAGCAAGCTTATCATCAAGCGCCAGATCCAGTATGCGCGTTCCAAGAACGTGCCCTGGGGCATTTCGGAAGCGGCCTACAACGCCCGCGACCGCGAGCTCACCTACCAGTACACCAATTTCGGCGTGCCCGGCCTCGGCCTGAAGCGCGGCCTTGGTCAGAACACCGTGATCGCGCCCTATGCGACGATCCTGGCCGCGCAGTTCAGCCCGCGCGAGGCGGTGCAGAACCTGCAGCGGCTGCGCTCGATCGGCGCGCTTGGCCGCCACGGCTTCTACGACGCGGTCGATTTCACGCCGCAGCGCGTGCCGGAGGGCACCGACCACGCCGTGGTGCAGAACTACATGGCGCACCATTCCGGCATGTCGATCGCCGCTGTCGCCGACGCCATCTTCGAGGGCCGGCTGCGCGAGCGGTTCCACAGCGATCCGGTGATCGAGTCGGCCGAGCTTCTGTTGCAGGAGAAGGCGCCGCGCGACATTCCGACCGCAACCGTCAGGACGGAAGCCGACGAGCGCTCCAAGGACGAGACCGAGACGGAGAGCCCGGACAGCCGCGTCATCCTCGATCCCATCAAGGCGCTGCGGGCAACCAACGTCATGTCCAACGGCCGCTATTCGGTCATGGTCAGCGCGACCGGCTCCGGCTACAGCCGCTTCGGCGAGCTTGCCGTCACCCGCTGGCAGCCGGATCCGAGCGAGGATCGCCTCGGCTCCTATATCTTCCTGCGCGACACCGCGACCGGCGACTGGTGGTCCGCTACCGCCGAGCCGAAGCGCGCCGAGGGCGAACGCGTCCAGACGCTGTTCGGCGACGACAAGGCGAGCTTCACCAAGACCGTGGGATCGTTGCGTTCGGAAGTCGAATGCATGGTCATCTCCGAGGGCAATGGCGAAGGTCGCCGCATCACGCTCTACAATGACGGCGCCACCGACCGGCATATCGAGGTGACCTCCTTCGCCGAGCTGGTGCTCGGCAACGAGGCCTCCGACAACGCCCATCCGGCGTTCTCCAAGATGTTCGTCGAGACCGAGATCGCGCCGAACAACGGCGCGATCTTTGCCACGCGGCGCAAGCGAGACAAGAACGACCCCGACCTCACGATGGTGCATTTCGTCACCGACCCGTCGGGTCCGTCGCGCGATGCCGAGGCCGAGACCGACCGGCGCGCCTTCATCGGTCGCGGCCGCACCATCGCCGATGCCGTCGCCTTCGATCCCGGCGTCAGGCTTTCCGGTAGCCAGGGCTTCACGCTCGATCCCGTGGCGGCACTGCGCCGCCAGGTGCGCGTGCCGGCCAACAAGAAGATCTCGCTGACTTTCTGGACCGCCGTCGGCGCCAATCGCGGCGAGCTCGACGAAGCGATCGCCCGCCTCGACCACCAGGAGAGCTTTGCCCGCCAGGCCATGCTTGCCTGGACGCGCAGCCAGGTGCAGACGCGTCATCTGGGGCTCAGCCTCACCGACGCAGCCAATGTGCAGAAGCTGGCGCGCTACCTGATCTATCCCGATCCGTTCCTGCGCCTGCCGGCGGAATCCATCGCGTCGGGCCTCGGCCGCCAGTCGAGCCTGTGGCCGACCAGCATTTCCGGCGATTTCCCGATCTTCCTCGTGCGCATCGGCGACGTCGCCGACCTCGAGATCGTCGCCCAGGCGCTGCGCTTCCAGGAATATATGCGTGCGCGCGGCATGATGATCGACTTCGTCGTCGTCAACGAGCAGGCATCTTCCTACGTGCAGGACCTGCAGCGCGCCGTGGAGACGCTGTGCGAGAACAGCCGCCTGCGCGGCCGCGAACTCGGGCCTCGCCAGCACATCTTCGCGGTGCGTCGCGACCTGATGGATGAGCCGACTTATAAGACCCTGCTGTCGGTGGCGCGCGTCGTGCTGCACACCCGCAACGGCACGATCTTCGATCAGCTCGAACGCGCCGAGACAGCGGCCCTCCAGGCCCGCGACGCCTTGCTTCAGGCGGAAGGCGGCAGCCCGCGAGAGCCCACTCCGCCGCTGCCCTTGCCGGTGCCGGCAAGCCGGGATGGAGGCGACATCGCCGCCGACGGCAACGGCCTCAGCCTGTGGAACGGCTTCGGCGGCTTCGACGGCGACGGCCGCCACTATGTGACGCGGCTTACCGGACGACGTTCGACGCCGCAGCCCTGGATCAACGTCATCTCCAACGCCTCCTTCGGCTTCCACGTCTCGGCGGAAGGCGCCGGCTTCACCTGGAGCCGCAACAGCCGCGACTACCAGCTGACGCCGTGGTCGAACGACCCGGTGTCGAACCGGCCGGGCGAGGGCTTCTATGTCTTCGACCATGCCAGCGGCAAGGCGTTCTCGCCGATGGCAGCATTGGTTCGCGATCCGTCGATGACCTATGAGACCTGGCACGGCCAGGGCTTTTCCACCTTCCGCTCGAAGCGCGGGCCGCTCGCGATGGACCTGACGCAGGTGGTCGACCCCGTCGATCCGGTGAAGATCACCCGGTTGCGCATCCAGAATTCCGGCTCCGCGCCGGCGCGGCTGCGCGTCTATGCCTATGCCGAATGGGTGCTGGGCGGCCACCGCTCGCGCACCGCGGCGACCATCGTGCCGACGCGGGATGCGGCAACGGGCGCGCTTCTGGCGCAGAACCCCTACGGCCTCGACTTCGGCGAGCGGGTCGCTTTCCTGGCGGCTGCCCATACCGTCCATTCGGTGACCGCTGACCGTAGCGAGTTCATCGGCAGGCATGGCACGACCGAGTATCCGCAAGCCGTGCTAGGCGGGCTCGCGCTCTCGGGTCGGATCGAGGCGGGCGACGACCCCTGCGCGGTTGTCGCCAGCGACATCGATATTCCTGCCGGCGGCGACGTCACCCTGTTCTGGCTGCTCGGCGACGCGGCCACGTCCGCCGAGGCCAGCGCGCTGGTGCAGGCCCATCGCGGCAAGGATTTCGACAAGCGCCTGGCCGACAACGAAAAGGCCTGGCGCGGCTTCCTCGACACCATTCAGGTCGAGACGCCCGACGAGGCGATGAACGCCATGGTCAACCACTGGCTGCCTTACCAGGCCGTTGCCTGCCGCATCCGCGCCCGTTCGGCTTTCTACCAGGCGAGCGGCGCTTTCGGCTTCCGCGACCAGTTGCAGGATACGCTCGCCCTTCTGGCGCACGACCCGAAGCTGGCGCGCGACCAGATCCTCAATGCCGCGCGCCGGCAGTTCCCGGAAGGCGACGTGCAGCATTGGTGGCTGCCGCGCACCGATGCCGGCGTGCGCACCATGATCTCGGACGACGTCGTCTGGCTGGCGCATGCCACGGCCCGCTATATCGAGGTGACGGGCGACGCCGCGATCCTCAAGGAGCAGTTGCCCTTCATCGACGGCCAGCAGCTCGGCGAGGGCGAGCACGACGCCTTCTTCACGCCGGAGATCACCAAGACCACCGCGCCGCTCTATGAGCATTGCGCGCGGGCGCTCGATCTCGCGATCAAGCGCAGCAGCCCTGCCGGCCTGCCGCTTATCCTCGGCGGCGACTGGAACGACGGCATGAACCGTGTCGGCGAGGGCGGCAAGGGCGAGAGCGTGTGGCTGGGCTGGTTCCTGTTGAAGACGCTCACCGACTTCGCGCCTGTCGCCAAGGGGCAGGGCGACACCAAGCGGGCGCAGGCCTGGACCAAGCACGCGGACGCGCTGAAGCGGGCCTTGGAAAGCACCGCCTGGGACGGCCAGTGGTATCGGCGCGGCAGCTTCGACGACGGCACGCCGCTCGGCTCGCACAATTCGGACGAGTGCAAGATCGACTCCATCGCCCAGTCCTGGAGCGTGCTGTCGGGCGAGGGCGATCCCGCGCGCTCGACCACGGCCATGGAGCAGGCGACCGAGATGCTGGTCGATGATGAGCTCAAGATCGTCAAGCTGTTCACCCCGCCCTTCTCGAAAAGCGAGAAGGATCCCGGCTACATCAAGAGCTATCCGCCGGGCGTGCGGGAGAATGGCGGCCAGTACACCCATGCCGCCACCTGGTTCGTGATCGCGCTGGCCGAAATGGGCCGCACCGACGAGGCCTATCGCTGCTTCTCGATGCTGAACCCGGTCAACCATGCTTCGGATGAGGCCGCGGCCGAACACTACCGCGTCGAGCCCTATGTCGTGGCCGCCGACATCTATTCCGGCGAAGGCAAGGGCGGCCGCGGCGGCTGGACCTGGTATACGGGCTCGGCCGGCTGGCTTTACCGCGCCGCGGTGGAGGGCATCCTCGGCATCGAGCGGCGCGGCAAAGAGATCACGTTTAGGCCGAAGCTGCCCGGGCACTGGGACGGCTACGCCGCGACGCTCAAGATGTTCGACGCAGAGGTCAAGCTTCGCGTCATCCGCGACAAAAAGACCAAGTCGATCTCGCTAGAAGTCGACGGCTCCAAGAAAAAATCGGCGTCTTTCGAGCCGAAAGCCGGCGACAAGACTGAGGTCGTCGTCAGGATACCTGCGTAAAGTCAAAGGCTTGGCTTGCCGGCCGCGCGTCCGTCTGGATGCGCGGCCAATCGCCGTTTTTTACTTGGCGCGGCTTTTGCGCCCGGTCGCGTGCCTTCCTTTAGGGCAGGCTAAGCAAGCAGCTTGTGATTAAAAATGTGGCAGCGCGGGGCAAGTGCCATTATTTTGCCGCAAGGCTGACATTTCACCTTTTATCTCAAACCGTTAGGTGATCACGCCAGATTTCGTACCGTCGTCATCTTTTGTTCGCTAAATGGGAACGGAAGGGATAGACGACGCATTGTTTCGCGACACATTAACCGGTACGTGTCAAAAAATGGTGCGGTGCACAATACGGGCATTGAGCACTGACAAGAGTTTGGCGGAGTAGCTGAAGTGTCACTTCTGCAGATCTACTTTAGAGCGCTGGGTTATCTGGCGGCCGACAAGAAGCGCGTCGCGCTGATTTGCGGTGCCAACGTCGCGCTCGCGGCGATCGCGATCCTTGAGCCGATCCTGCTGGGTCGGGTGATCGGTGCCATTTCCGAAAAAGGCGCGGTGTTTTCGACGCTCGCCGTCTGGGCAGCCATCGGTGTCTTCAACGTCGTCGCCTTCGTTCTGGTGGCGCGCGGCGCCGATCGCTTCGCCCATGCCCGCCGCTCCGAGGTTCTGTGCCAGTCCTTCGAGCGCGTCATCACCATGCCGCTTGCCTGGCATCACCAGCGCGGCACCTCCAATTCGCTGCACACGCTGCTGCGCGCTGTCGAGACCCTGTTCAGCCTGTGGCTCGAATTCATGCGCGTGCATCTCTCGACCGCCATCGCGCTGGTGCTGCTGGTGCCGACCGCGCTTGCCATGGATATCCGCATGTCCATCGTGCTGCTTGGCCTCGGCGTGCTTTACGTCGGCATCGGCCGTATCGTCATGCGCCACACCAAGTCGGGGCAGACCGCCGTCGAGCGTCACTACCACACCGTCTTTGCCCATGTGACCGATAGCGTCAGCAACGTCGCCGTCCTGCAGAGCTACAACCGCATCGGCCACGAGACCGCGACGCTGAAGCGCTACGTCAAGGACCTGCTCGACGCGCAGAACCCTGTGCTCGACTGGTGGGCGATCGCCAACGCGCTGAACCGCCTGTCCTCGACCATCTCGATGATGATCGTGCTCTCGATCGGTGCTTATCTCGTCACCCGCGGCGAGCTTCGCGTCGGCGATGTCGTCGCCTTCACCGGCTTTGCCGGAATGCTGATCGCCCGTCTCGACCAGATGTCGGCCTTCACCACCCAGATTTCCGAGGCGCGCGCCAAGCTCGAGGATTTCTATCGCCTCGAGGACTCGGCTGCCGAAACCGCCGAGCCGGATGGCCTGCGCGATCTCACCAACGTCACCGGCCATGTCCGCTTCGAGGACGTCAGCTTCGAGTTCGCCAATTCAGGCCACGGTATCGAGCACGTCTCCTTCGAGGTCCAGGCAGGCCAGACGGTCGCCATCGTCGGCCCGACCGGCGCCGGCAAGACGACGCTCATCAACCTATTGCAGCGCGTCTTCACGCCGTCCAGCGGCCGCATCCTGATCGATGGCATCGACACCAAGACGGTGACCCGCAAGTCGCTCCGCCATTCGATCGCCACCGTCTTCCAGGACGCCGGCCTGCTCAACCGCTCGATCGAGGACAACATCCGCGTTGGCCGCGCCGATGCGACCTATGATGAGATCCATGCCGCGGCCGATGCCGCCGCGGCGCAGGACTTCATCCTGTCGAAGAGCGGCGGCTACGACACCGTCGTCGGCGAGCGTGGCGGCCAGCTCTCGGGCGGCGAGCGCCAGCGTATCGCCATTGCCCGCGCCGTGCTGAAGGACGCGCCGATCCTGGTGCTCGACGAGGCGACGAGCGCGCTCGACGTCGAGACCGAGGACCGCGTCAAGGAAGCGATCGACGAGCTGCGCCGGGACCGCACGACCTTCATCATCGCTCACCGCCTGACCACGGTCCGCGACGCCGATCTCGTCGTCTTCATGGACAAGGGCAAGGTGGTCGAGATGGGCGGCTTCACGGAGCTGTCGCTGCGCAATGGCCGCTTCGCCGCCCTGCTGCGCGCCGGCGGTCTGCTCAACGACGAAGAGGTCCGCCGCCTCAGCCGTCCGGTCAACGAAGCGGCTTAAGCTCTTCCCTTCTCCCCTTGTGGGGTGAGAAGCGGTCCGCGCTAGCGGACGAAAAGCCAATTGGTTGGCTTTTCGAGCTTCGAACGCCCTGAGCCTGCGAAGGGCCGGGTGGTGGCCGATCCACCCCGGCCGGGTCCCCGCTGCTCCGCAGCGTCCCGGCGTTCGCCGGCCTTTCATCGTGCCACTGGCACGATGAATTCGCTACGCGAACCGGCTGCTCACCCCACAAGGGGAGAAGGGGAATTGCCCCCGGCACACTGCCGGTCTATTTAGGTCGGCATGAGCGACACCACCTCACGCTTGAGCGCCTGGGCCGATCTCGCCAACCCGACGCGCTTCGTCGGGCTGGCCGACAAGGTCATTCCATGGCTGGCGGCCGTTGCGGCGACCCTTCTTGGCGTCGGCCTCTATATGAGCTTCACCGCGCCGGAGGATTTCCAGCAGGGCATCACGGTGCGCATCATGTATATCCACGTGCCTTTCGCCTGGCTCGCCATGATGTGCTACACGATCATGGCGATCGCGGCGCTCGGCACGCTGGTCTGGCGCCATCCTCTGGCCGATGTGGCGCTGAAATCGGCGGCCCCGATCGGCGCCACCTTCACGGCGCTGGCGCTGATCACCGGCTCCATCTGGGGCAAGCCGATGTGGGGCACCTGGTGGGTATGGGACGCCCGGCTGACCTCGGTCTTCGTGCTATTCCTGATGTATCTCGGCATCATCGCGCTGACCCGCGCGCTGGACGATGCCGGCCGCGCCGCCTGGGCCGCCGCCATCATCACGCTGGTCGGCTTCATCAACATCCCGATCATCAAATTCTCGGTCGACTGGTGGAACACGCTGCACCAGCCGGCCTCGGTCTTCCGCCTCGGCGGCCCGACCATCGACCCATCGATGCTGTGGCCGCTGGCCGTGATGGCGCTGGGCTTCACGTTGCTGTTCTTCGCGCTGCACCTGATGGCGATGCGCACGGAGATTTTCCGGCGCCGGGTGACGGCGATGCGCCGGGTTGCGGCACGGCAGGCGGAGCGGGTTTAGCCTTCTCCCACAAGGGGAGAAGGGAAATGCGCTGCTCACCCCATCCGCCCCCTTGCCGCCACCGGCAGCGTTTCCAGCACCTTGTCGCCTTCGATCAGATGCACCTGGTCGAACAAATTCGTCACCACGCAGCAATGATCGGGCACGACGCGTACGCGCTCGCCGATGCGTAGCTTGGCGCCGTCGGCAAGCGTGACGTTGCCGTGCTCTTCGCTCAAGCCCGTGACCCGCGCACCGGGCACGCCGAGCAACTCGCCGAACTCCGGCAGGCCGAGCGTATCGGAGGACAGCGCCTTGCTGCCGCTGTCGAGGATGGCGCGGGTCGCCGTCGGGTGGCTGACCACCGTGGCGAGCACCGTCAGCGCGCAGTCGTCCAGCGTGCCGACGCCTTTGGCGACCTGGTAGCGGTCGAGATAGATATAGGTACCGGGCCGGTATTCGGTGACGATGCTGTCCTCGCCGGAGCGCCACATGTCTGGCGTGCCGCCGCTGGAGACGCGTTCGCATTCGAGCCCCGCCGCCGCAAGCGCCCCGCGCGCGGTCTTCAGCCAGGCGTCCGCTTCGGCGGCGCGCCCGGCCGCCGGATAGGTCATCAATCCGCCGAAGGCGAGACCCTTGGCTTTGTCGATCACTTTGGCCAGCGCCAGCGCTTCGTCTGCGCTCTGCACGCCGCAGCGGCCCATGCCGGTGTCGCACTCGATCAACACCTGCAGCGGATGGCCGGCGTCGGTGAAGGTGGCGGCCAGCCCTTCCAGCGTCTCATAGCTGTCCGCCGTCACCGATAGCGTGACGCGCCCGTGCAGCGCCTTCAGCCGCTCCAGCTTGGCGCGGCCAAGGATGTTGTAGGGGAGAAAAATGTCGGTCAGCCCGGCATCGGTCATCACCTCGGCCTCGCCGATCTTCTGGCAGGTGATGCCGACGGCGCCGGCGGCGACCTGCTTCTTTGCCCAGTAGGGCAGCTTGTGCGTCTTGATGTGCGGCCTGAGCTTCAACCCATGCGCGTCGGCATGTGCCTGCGCCTTCTTGATGTTGGCTTCGGCGCGGGCCGCATCGATCAGGATCGCCGGCGTGTCGAGGTCGTCTATGCTTGGCATGGGATCACCGTCCAAAGCATGCCAGCCGATTCCGGCACAAGGACATGCGTTTCAAAAACTGACTGGGTTTATGGCCCCGATCCGGGCGGATGTCACGGTCCAGAGCCGCCGGTTTGCGTCGACAGCGGACCGGCATTGGGCTATTCGGAGGGACAGATTTGAGCAGGCAGCGGCCGGAAGGAAGGGAACCATGAAGCGCTCCAAGATCAACGACATCATCCGCGAAGCCGACGCCTTCATCCGCTCCTTCGGCTATATCATGCCGCCCTTCGCCTATTGGTCGCCCGAAGAGATGAAGGCGCACAAGGCCGACTCCTCCGCCGTCTTCACCTCGCGCCTCGGCTGGGACATCACCGATTACGGCCAGGAGAAGTTCGACGAGCTCGGCCTGTTCCTGTTCACCGTGCGCAACGGCCGCTACGAGGACATGAAGCTCGGCATGGGCATGCTCTATGCCGAGAAGATCATGATCTCGCGCAAGGACCAGCTCTCGCCCATGCACCGACACAACATCAAGGCCGAGGACATCATCAACCGCGGCGGCGGCAAGCTGGTGCTGGAACTGTTCATGCACGACCGTGACGGCGGCATCGACCCGAAGGCCGAAGTCTCGGTGCCGGTCGACGGCACCATCACCAGATTGCCGGCGGGCGGGCTGCTGAAGCTCGATCCAGGCCAGAGCGTGACGCTGCTGCCCGGCGTCTGGCATGCCTTCTGGGCCGAAGGCAAGGATGTGCTGATCGGCGAGGTCTCGACGGTCAATGACGATCTCACGGACAACGTCTTCCGCGAGCCGATCGGCCGCTTCTCCAACATCGATGAGGACGTCGCGCCGCTGCATCTGCTGGTGTCGGACTATGAGAAGTGGGTGGGATAGGCGGGGACGCTTCGTTACCGCGCATACTTGTCCGCCTTGCGGTTCCCGAGCAGCAGCTTGCGTTCCAGATGCGCGCGAAGCTCGCCATAATAAGCGGTGAGAAAAGCCTTTGAATCGATCGGCTCGACTCTGGCGCCGATCTTGCGGGCGATGGTTTCCGCCACTGCCCTGAGCGCGGAATAATCGTCGCGGCGCAGCACTTCCTCGAGCTTCTGCAGCTCAGCGATGCCGTAGGCGTCGAGCTGCGCCGGGCTGAACTGGAACCGCGCCGCGACCGGATCCTTGCGCAACGAAAGATCCTCGACCAGCGCCACTTTCGGCGCTTCGACCACCCAGGTGCCGGCGAGCAGGTCGCCGATCCTCAACCGGTCGCGGTTGAACAGCGGGAACAGCGAGAACAGCAGCGCCCAGACAAGGCCGAAGATGGTCGTCAGCGTGTCGGCGACATCGGCGCTGGCGCGGGCGGCGAGGATCGACAGCGGGAGAAAGACTTCGATCTCGCGCATCAGGTTGCGCGCGATGACCTGGTCGAGCGTGAGGCCGGCGCCGCTGCGCGACGCGACCCTTATGCCAACCATGCGCTTGCCTGGCGTGGCTGCCCGCCGTCCCGCTTCGTAGGCGATGAAATAGACGTTGCGCAGGAAGAAGATGAAGATGACCCAGACGATGAAAAGCGGCTGCGCGTCCTGGAAGCCGAGGCCGGCCAGGCCGAAGATTATCACCAGCGAGACGACCACGGCCGCAGTGACGATGATCACCACGTCGAGCAGGAAGCCCGAGGCGCGGGTACCGGCATCGGCCAGCTTGACCCTGATGTCGATGCCTTCCGGCGTGACCAGCGGACGGATCAGCGCTGCCGGGTCCTTGACCTTCGCTGTCCTAGCGGTCGCCATGCCGCACCATCCGGAACAGGTAGAAATAACAGAGCCACAAGGCCAGCATGCCGCCGCCGATCGAATAGCGGGCGATGTCGCTGGTGATCGTCTGCCGACCGATGCCTTCGAGCAGCCCGGCGAAAAGCAGCATCACCGTGACGCCGATCATGGCGGTCGCCGCGACGCGTCCGGCCCGGGCCGCGGCGGCCATGCGGGTCAGCTCGCCGGGAAAGGCGATGCTGGTGCCGATGCGCATGCCGGCGGCACCCGCAATCGCAATGGCGAAGAGTTCCGTCGTGCCATGGATCGAAAGCCAGCCGCCGAGCTCGAAGCCCAGGCCCTTGGCGGCATAGATCTGGAAGATGGCGCCGAGCATGCAGCCATTCATCAAGATGATCAGCACGCTTGGCACGGCAAAGGCGAACCCCAGCGCGAAGGCCAGGATCGAGACCTGCGTGTTGTGGGTGAAGAGATAGGCGGCAAATCCCGACAGAAAATGATCGCCACCGCCGTAGAGCACGCTGCGCAGCGTCTCGGCCGACGAATCCGGATTGCGCCCGCCCGCCAGGCTGGGCGTAATGATGGCGTCGTACCAGCGCTTGTCGGAAGCGACCAGCCAGTAGCCGGCAATCGCGCCGATCACCGTCAACCCGACCGATGTCCACACCTCGCGCCAAAGGTCGCGGATCGCCGCGGGCCAGTCGTGCAGGAAGAAGTCGCCGATGCGCGTTCTCAAGCTCCGCCGCGCGCCGTAGAGATAGAAATGGCCGCGCAGGCACAGCGCCTCGAGATAGGCGATCAGCGCGCTGTCGAGCGAGGTCGCGCGCGCCACCGACAGCGAGGACAGCGCCGAGCGGTAGAGCAGCGGCAGCGATAGTAGCTCATCTTCCGACAGCGCGCGCGGCGCGCGCTTTTCAACGCGCGCCAGCAGTGCCTCGAACGCTTTCCAGTCGGCCTCGCGTTCCTGGCGGAAGCTTGCCAGCGACTGGCGAACCGCGTCGGTGCCGGCGGACAGCGTCATAAGAGGTTCTCCTCCTTGAGCTGGATATAGCGCTCGACCAGCGCCGGGCCGAGCCGCTGATGGTCGGCCTCGATGACATGCGCGCCGAGCAGCCTGAGCCTGCCGATCACCACCTGCCGTTGCCGCAGGAGGTCGCCGGCGGTGACGGAGCGGGCGACATCCTCGGGCGCCGCCGGCGCCATGTCGGCGAGCGTTTCAAGCTCCACATCCTTCATCAGCATGAACAGCACCAGGTGCCGCTCGGTCAGCCGGCCGACGGTGCGCAGCATCAGCTCGGCGCTGATCGGGTCGACGAAATCGGTGAAGACGATGACCAGCGAGCGCCGGTCGAGCCTGGCCGAAAGCGTGGTCAGCGCGAGAGTAAAATTGGTCTCCTCGGTCGAATAGTCGATCTCGGCGGCGCGCTTCTGGATCATGGTGAAGCTCGCCGAGCCGCGCACCGCGCCGCTGGAGACGCGCGGCCTCGCGTCGAAGGAAAACAGGCTGACGAGATCGCCGCCCTTGAGCGCGATGAAGGCCGACAGAAGGGCGGCCGTCACCGCGCGGTCGACTTTCGGCACGCCGTCGACCGGCTCGCACATCAGGCGGCCGCTATCGATGGCCAGAACGATGTTGTTGTTCTCCTCGATGCGGAATTCCCGCGCCAGAAGCTTGCCGTGGCGGGCGCTGCGCTTCCAGTCGATCATGCGCCGGCCCATGCCGGGCTGGTAGTCCTTCAGCGCCTCGAACTCGCGGCCCTGTCCGGCGCGCTTCTGCGCATGGCCGTCGGCAAGAGCCGAGCGCTGCAGAAGCGTGATCGCCTCGTCGCGCGCGCTGTTGACGTTGGGCAGCACCGCAACCTTGCGGTCGACCGGCAATATGACCTGGTTCCACACCAGGCCGAACGGGCCTTGCCAGCGCAGCCACAGCCGGTCGAAGCTGGCGATGCCACGGCGGATCGCCTCGAATTCGAGGTCGAGCGTGCCGCCATTGGCCGGCAGCGCGCCGCCGGTGCCGGCGACCGGCTGCAGCCGCTGGTCGTGCCCGACACGCGCCTGCAGGCGCCGCAGCCTCGCGCCGAGGCCGGCTGCGATGTGCAGCGTGAAGCGTCCGCCGACGCCCACCTGCGGCGGCGCCGTCAGCGTGGCATTGAGCGAGGCGCGGCCTCTGCCCGCGGCCGCGTCCACCGCCAGGAAGGCGAGAACCACGCAGATCCACAACAGGCCGAGATACCAGACATGCGGAAGCGCGAGCGCGATCAGGAAGGCGGGGATCGCCCCCGCCGCCGCTGCCCAGACCGCTCGCCCGCTCGGATAGATCAACGCGGCGCTTCCGTGTGGTCGACAAGGTCGGAGACGATCTGCTCGACCAGCCGCCCGTCGATCTGCGCCGCCGGCGAAAGCACGACGCGGTGGCGCAGCGCAGGCACGGCCAAAGCCTTGACGTCGTCCGGGATGACGTAGTTGCGGCCGTCGAGCGCCGCCCTGGCGCGCGCGGCCCTCGCCAGCATGGCGCCCGCGCGCGGACTGGCGCCGACTTCGAGGTCGGGGCTCTCGCGCGTGCCGCGAACAAGGGCCGCGATATAGCCGACGACATCGTCGACCAGCGTGACGTCGCCGACCGTGGCGACAGCCGCTTCGAGCGTCTTGCGGTCGGTCCGCGCCTTGATGCCGTATTGCTCGATGTCGTGCGAGGCCGAGCCGCCGCCGTGATGGACGATGATGGCGCGCTCTTCCGCGGGATCCGGATAGCTCACCCGATGCTTGAACAGGAAGCGGTCGAGTTGCGCCTCGGGCAGGGGGTAGACGCCCTGATGCTCGATCGGGTTCTGCGTTGCCACCACCATGAAGTTCCGGCCGAGCGAATGCGTGGTGCCGTCGAAGGTGACGGCGTGCTCCTGCATGGCCTCGAGCAGGGCGGCTTGCGTCTTCGGCGGTGTGCGGTTGATTTCGTCGGCGAGCAAAAGATCGCAGAAGATCGGACCGCGCGTCAGCGTGAACTGCCCGGTCTGGAAGTTGTAGATGTTGGAGCCGACGATATCGCCGGGCATCAGGTCGGGCGTGAACTGGATACGGCCATAGGCGACGCCCAGCGCCTGCGCGAAGCAGCGCGCCGTCATCGTCTTGGCTGTGCCGGGCGGGCCTTCGAGCAGGATATGCCCGCCGGCGAACAACGCCGTCAGCATCAGGTCGACCGTGTCGCGCTGTCCGGTGATCGCTTTCGCGACTTCTTCCCTGATCGCGTTCGCCAGGGCCTTCACTTCATCGACGTTCACCGAGCCTCCTTGCCGTCCAGTCATGCAGCTGTTCGGCTGCTTCATGCATTGCGGCCAGATTGTTGGATTCGTTCGCAGCCGTGAAGCGCCGGGTGAAGCCCTGCGCTTCGCTCTTGTCGCGGGAATCGAGCCAGCGGTCGAGCGCTTCGCCCTGCAATCCATGCGGGGCGCCAAGCAGCGCGGCGGCGCGCTGCCGCACCAGCGCCGCGTATCGGTCGCCGAGCCCCTGCAGCCGCCCGGCGCGCCTCAACAGCATCGCCGTGGTGTCGACCAGCGCCCGCTTGCCCAAGGCGATGGCACGGCCCTCCGCCCGTGGCGGCCCGAACCGGCCGAGCCCATGCAGGAAGGCGAGCGCGGCCGCCACCAGCACCGACAGCGTCAGCGCCAGGAAGGGCGGCTCGATCAGAAGCTTGGCGAGGTCATAGTTCTGGCCGATGCCGTGCAGCGTCAGGTCGAACATGACGGCGCCCTTGGCGGGCTCGATCATGGCGATCATGTCGAGGGCGGCGACCGCCATCCGCTCGTCGTTCAGCGCGAAGTTGTTGATGAAATCGGGGTCGGTGAGGATGTAGAAGGGTTCGTTGTCGAGCTCGGTCAGGATAGCCCTGCCGTCGCCCGCCGCGATCAGCGGATGGTCATCCGCCACCCATTGCAGCTCGCCCGGCGCGGTCACCATGCGGCCGGCAATATTGATCTGCGAGAGTGTGTTCTTTGCCTCGCCGAGCTTTGCCTTGGCGATGCGGCCGAGCCAGTCGTTGACGACCGCATTGGGCAGCCGCTCCACCTTTGTCTCCCAGCCTTGATGGTCCAGCAAGGGAAACGTCCGCCATTTCGGCAGGACGAAAAGCGTGTCCTTGCCCGAGCGCAGCTTGATGAGGCGATCGAGCGCGGCCGGATCGCTGTCGGGCGCGATGGTGACGACGAGCAGGAAAGTCGATGCCAGCGGGGACGCAAGGTCCTTCTCGCCACGCTCCATCGGCGGCGCCTGTCCGTTGGTCAGCTTCAGCCATTCCACAAGCCCGGCATAGCCGGTGCCGCCTTTCGAAAGCGGCGTGGCGCCGCCTTCGGGCGCGCGGAAATCCGGGGCATAGGTGGACAGCAGGAAAAACCCGGCTGCCGCCAGCAGACTGGCGAAAATGCCCCAGAACAGGGTTTTGCGGCTGAACGGGGCCTCGTCTGCCTCGGCTGGTTGCTCGCTCATGCCCAGGCATCCTGGAAAGCGAAACGCTCATAGGCGCCGCGCGCCTGCCGCCAGCCTTCGGCACCGACGGGTCGGCGGGCAAACAAGGCTGCCTCGACGATCCGGGCGATCTCGCTGAAGGCGGTGCGGGGCCGGGTGGGGATCGAGCCCGCGGCCGCGATATCGCGAGCGGTGAGCGATGGGCGCAGGAAGTCCGGCAGCCGCGTGGCGATGTCGGCGACGCTGCGGCGCAACAGAAGATGCACCGCCTCGTCATATTCGCCGCGCGCGGCAAGCGCATCGGCCTCGGAGAGCAGGACCTGGGCCGCGCCGGCATCCGGGCGCCATTCCTCCTTCGCCTCTGCCTCATGGCGCTTGCGCCACAAGGGCAGCCGCCAGGCGACACCCTTCGCTTCAAGGAGGATCAGGAAGAGGATGATCGCGACGCCGATGAAAACCGCGCCCCAGAACATATAGACCATGTAGGGGACGAACTTGGCCAGGAATTCCAGCAGCGGCCTCAACCACTCCGGTGGTTCCGTGCGCACATAGGTCGGCAGTCCGAACTGGATCGAATCGTCGGCCAGCAGCTGCTTGTGCAACTGCGCCAGCCGTCCGGCTTCTTCCGTCCCTGCGGCTGTCACCCGCTCGTTCCCCCTGCAACCTGCGGTTCGGGGCCGACACTGGCAATCCGCCATGACAATTGCAAGCGCACTGGACGTAACCCCTCAATCTTGGCAAATTTACTTTGAAGTCACCGATTGGCTGCGGCGGTGACTCGGGGGAAATTATCATGACCACTGCGACAATGGGACGACCCGGCAGGTTCGAGATCGGCAGGGTGTTCAGCAACACCTTCGGCGTGATTGGCCGAAACATCGGACTTTGCGTGGGGTTGGCGGCTTTATTTGCGGGCCTGCCGGCATTGCTCGTCAGGCTGTGGACCCAGCCGCAGATCGACGCCATGATGCACCGCGACCCCGCCGCCATGGCCGACCCAGGCGCCATGTTTCGCAATTCCTATATCACCATCATCGCCGGGCTGATCTCGTTCGTATGCGCGCTGCTGCTCCAGTCGGCGCTCGTGCGGGCGACCATCGAGGACCTCAACGGCAAGCGGCCGTCCTTCGGCGACTGTATCCAGATTGCGATCCGCTTTCTGCTGCCGACGCTGGCCATCGGCCTTCTTGTCGGCCTCGGCGCGGGCATCGGTCTTGTCCTGTTGATCGTGCCCGGCATCATCCTCTGGCTCGGCTGGTCGATGTCGGTGCCGGTCCTCATCCAGGAGCGGCGGGGCGTGTTCGGCTCGATGTCGCGCAGCCGGGCCCTGACCAAGGGCAGCCGCTGGGCACTTTTCGGTCTGTTCCTCATTCTCATCATCATCGCGATGATCATCCAGTGGGGGATATTGCTGGTTCTCGTGCTGTTCGGTGGCATCATCGCCGAGATCGGAGCCGCGCTGGTGCAGACCGTGGTGTCGATGGTGCTGTCGATCGCCACGGCGGTGAGCTATGTCGAGCTGCGCCAGGCGAAGGAAGGTGCAAGCATCGACGAACTGGCGGAGATCTTCTCGTAGACCGTAAGGATCGACTTCAAGGCACGGGCAGTCCTGGCGCAGCCGGAGAATTCCGGCTGGGCAGGGTGGTCAGCGATACGCCTTCTTTCATTGGCCGCAATCTTGCCCTCACGCTGGCGGTCGCCGCATTCTTTTTCGGTTTGCCGTCGGTTTTAAGCAGCCTGTTGACCTTCGCTTATCGGGAGAGGGCGGCATATCTGGTCGGCGGCGGCGACGCCGAACCCTTGTCCGTTGCGGTGTATGTGGGCTTCTTGCTGATTGCCGGGCTCCTGGGCGCGCTGCCGAGCTTCCTGGGCCACGCAGTGCTGTCGATAGCCGTCATGGACGGCAGCAACGGCCGTCGCCCGTCGATCGGCAGCAGTATAGGAGCGGCCTTCCGCCGAGCCGCTCCCGTGCTCGGAATAGGCTTCACGATCTATCTGGTGTGGTTCTTCGCGCAACAAGCGATGATCGGCGCCGAATTGCTCTTTCCGTCTTTCGGTGGCGGCGCGGCGTTCGTGCTGTTGGTCTTGCCCTGCGTCGCGTGGGTGCTGACTGCCCTCACGGCTATCCCCGCAGCGATGCGCGAAGGACTTGGAGCAATGGCTTCGATGGCGCGCAGCCGTGCCCTAACCAAAGGATACCGCTGGCCGATATTCGGCCTGTTCCTGATAGTCCTGGCGCTGATGTTCTTGATGCGGGTGGCCATGGCTTTTGGAGTTAGATTTGCCGCTAACGCTGTTCCTTCGGCCTCTGTCTTGATCATCGGCACAATTCCAAGCTTCATTGACTCGGCGATTGTTTGGACAGTGGCGTCAATCGCCATGACGACCGCCTACGTCGAGCTTCGGCGAGTCAAGGAAGGCACCGGCGTCGACGAACTGGCGGAGATATTCTCGTAAGGAACGCCGCGCCGCTGCGCTCGATCGAGGGCGCTGACCCCCTGCCTCAGTGGCAACAGCAGTGGTCCGGCTCCACGCTCGTCCGGCATAAGCACGACGAGGTGATCGCCACATCAGCCTTGGCCACCGCCGCAGTTAACTTCGCCCGCAACTCCGGCAGCTCTTCTCTCTCATCGCGTCGCTTCAGGCATTCGACCAGCCCATGCAGCGCCCAGACATTGTCCGGATGCTGGGCGCAGCGCTGCACGGCGCCGCTCAAGCCCAGATCGTCGCGATAGACCTGCTCGGCCTCGTCCGCGTGGCCCCGGTCGAGCAGAAGCGCGGCCAGCGCGTGGCGCGGCGGGTGCATCCAGGCCCATGGCTCGGTGTAGGAGAGATTGTCATCGAGCTCGACCGCGCGACGCAGATGCTCGTAGGCCTCATCATGCCGGCCTTGGTGGTAGGCGATCTCGCCATCGAGCAGCGCCGCGCCCACGGCGAGCGAGGCTTTTGTCGGGTTGCTGAGGAATCGGCGTTCGGGCGGAATGCTTTCGATTTGCCGGCTAAACAAATCGCGTTCGCGCTCAGCGGAGCCGAAGTCGCGCAGCGTCGCATGCGCCACGCCCTTGGCGTAATGCTGCAGCGCGGTGGTCAGCACATAGAGGCCCGGCTCGCCATTCATCGGCTCGTCGACGATCTCGCGCCAGCGCCCGAAGCGCACCTGCACGTGCGATTTCATCGCGTGATAGCCCTCGACCGTCTGCGTCAGCTTGGGCCGTTCGGGGATGCTGACGACATCGCGTGTCACCAGGCTGCGCACCTTGTCCGCCGCCCACAGCGCCGGACGATACTGGCCGAGCAACATGCAGGTGAACATCATCAGGTGCAGGTCGTGGCAGCAGCCGAGCAGGTAATAGGTCGGCTCGCCGGCATAGGCGAGGTAGAGGTCGTTGGCGCGCACCGCCTTCTCGCTGGCGATCTTCGCCTTCTCATACTCGCCGCAGAGCACGTAGATGTGCCCAGGCATGTGGTTCATATGGCCGGCATCCGGGCACATCGTACCCAGCCGCTCCGCCGAGCGCATGCCGCGCTCGGGCTGCGTCGACATTTCGAGCAGATGGATGTGGAGATGCAACGCCGCCGGGTGCGGTTCGGTGCCTGCCTCGTCCGAGAGCCGGATCGAGCGCTCGCAGATATCCAGTGCCTCGATCACATCGGAATTCGGCGCCGGCGCACCGTTCCGGAGGTTCCATAGGCGCCGCACCGTGCGCATCATCAGCGCCTCGACGGTCAGCGCCATCACATCATGGTCGTCGGGGAAATCGCGATAAACCTGGCGCATCGCGGCGGCATAGGCGTCGTCCCATTTCTCGAATTCCGCGGCGCTCACGCCATGCGGCTGCTGGAAGCGGGCGGCCAGCGCCTCGATCAGCCGCTGCTCGACAGGGCTCGCGCTCGCCGCATTGGCTTGCGCCAGCCGCACATGCTCGAAGCAGCGCCTGGCGACATGGTCGGCCTCGGCCTTGCCATGTTCCTTCCAGGTCAAATTGTAGAAAGGCCCGGCGGCATAGGCGATGCCCCAATGCACGAAGGCGCAAGCTGGATCGGTCCCCAGCGCCTTCTCGAAGCACTTTATCCCTTCCTCGTGGTTGAAGCCGTAGCACCAGTTCAGCCCGATATCGAACCAGCGCTGCGTCTCGGCCGATGAAGTGGAGATGGGGCGGCGATAGGTGCCGAGGTCGAAATGGTCCATGCCTTGCTGTCTTCTCGCATTCCGGGCCGGCAGCAAGCCGGTCGAGCACAATCTGTGCCGAAATGCGATTGCTTGGCAAATGGAGACAGTCAGCGCGTCCCGCAGAGCCGCGCCGACTGTCTAAAGCGTGTCTCCCGAAAGTGGGAACCGGTTTCGGGATAAAGACATGCGTAAAATCAAAGACCTAAAGCGCATGGAGCGAATCCGAAGGATCGCGACGCGCTTTAGGTCCCGGGAGGATCAGCTCTCCAGCCAGACGGTCTCGAAATGCTGCTCGAGCGCCTGGTGCTGTTCGCAGCCCTGCACGCCCTTGCGATAGGTGCGGTAGACCGAGCGCCAGTAGGGCTGGATGATGACGCCGGAGTCGCGCAAATTGGTCTCGATCTTGGTCATGATCTCCTTGCGCTTGGCGGCGTCCGGCGTTGCCAGAGCCTTGTCGAGAAGCTCGTCGAACTCCTTGTTCGAATAGGCGCTTTCGTTCCAGGCGCCACCCGATTTGTAGGCCAGCGCCAGCACCTGCACGCCGAGCGGGCGGCCGAGCCACTCGGTGCACGAATAGGGGAACTTGCTCCAGTCGTTCCAGAAGGTCGCGGCCGGCAGCACGGTGCGCTTGATCTTGAAGCCCGCCTCGCGGATCTGCGCCGCGATCGCGTCGGCGGTGTTCTTTTGCCATTCGATGTCGACCGAGATCAGCTCGTATTCGTGATCGGCCTTGCCGGCTTCCGAAATCAGCTTCTTCGCCTGATCGACGTCGCGCTTGGCTGGGCCTATATCGGCAAATTCCGGATGCATTGGTCCGACATGGTGGTTGTCGGCGGGTTTTCCGCGCCCGTCGAGGCCGAGCTTCAGCACGGCCGCATTGTCGACGGCGAGCTGGGCCGCGCGGCGCACCTTGACGTCGTCATAGGGCGCGTTGGAGACATTGAAGCGCGCGACGATGGTCGAGCCGGTCGCGATCTCTGAGTTCTGCAAGCCCATCTGCTCGGTCTGCGACACCGCATCCGAGGTGGTCTCATGGTCGGTGTCGATCTCGCCGGATTCGAAGGCCGACAGCATGGCGTTGGGGTCGGAGCCGTAATCGACCCATTTGATGCCGTCGAGATAGAACTCGCCCTTCCACCACGGCTTGTCCTTGCGCTTCACCTCCGCACCCGTCTCGGCATCCCAGCTCACCAGCTCGCAAGGGCCGGTGGTGATCGCCAAAGCCTTCTTCGGATCGGCATCGCCCTCATAGGAGCGGTGCATGATCAGCGCCGGATAGTCGGCCATGCCGGCGATCAGCGAGATGTCGGGTTTGGGCAGGTTGATCTTGACGGTGTAGTCGTCGACCTTCTGGATGCCGCCGTCGACCGGCTTCTTGGTGTCGGCATTGACCAGCGCGCCCATACGCGCCGCGACCGAATTGCCGGCGACCGAGGCGTCGCACCAGCGGTTGAGGTTGTGGATCACGTCGTCGGCGTTGAAAATGTCGCCGTTCGACCAGGTGATGCCCTTGCGCACGTGAAGCGTGATCGTCTTGGCGTCGTCGCTGGTTTCCCAGCTTTCCAGCAGCCAGGGTTCGAAAGAGAAGTCGGTCTTCCAGCGCACCAGATATTCGTTGCACTGGCGCGCGACATTCGACATCTCGACGCCGTCGAAGGTGCGCGGGTCTTTAAAACCCTTGACGTTCATCGCCACACGCAGCACGCCGCCCTTTTCCGGTTCTGCGGCGCGTGCAGGCGAGGGGGCAATCCCGCCCAGCGCCATCGCGCCGGCGGCGCTGACGCCAAAGCCGGCCATCAGCGCCAGATATTCGCGCCGGCTGATCGCGCCCTTCTTGAAATCGTCGGCGATCGGCCTGGCGCGCGGGTGCAGTTTTCTGTCGGTCAGCATGAATTTCATCGTCGTTCCCTCTGTTGTTGGGCGCCCCGGGATCGCCAGGCGCGGGGGCGGATGCGACCGCCGGGGCACCGTTGCCTGCTGAGGGATGATAGGTCCGCTTATCGTAGCGAAGTGGTCGGGTTTCCGCAGTTCTTGTGCGCTGTTCCGCAGGGTGTCGATACAGCCGATCTCCCCCCTCGTGGGGGAGATGCCCGGCAGGGCAGAGGGGGGCGCTGTCCCGCCAGCGTCTCAATTACTCAGCCCCGCTGCGATCACGAATGGTTTGAGCTGCTCAAGCTTCCGAAGGGTTGCGATCCTTCGCCCCCTCTGCCCTGCCGGCCATCTCCCCCACGAGGGGGGGAGATTAGCGCTCCACCACCAGCGCCCAGCCTTGCGATATCCGCAACAATCCGCCCAAACGCCTCCGCCGCGCGCGGCACCGTCGGGCGTGCCCGAAGAAAACTGTGTACCAGCCGCTTCTCCTCGCGCCACCACGCTTGCCCGCCGGCGGCAACAATCCGTTCGCGATAGGCCTCGCCATCCGACGACAGCGGATCGCATTCGGCGGTGACGATGATCGTCGGCGGCAGGCCTGAAAAGTCACGATCCTTGAGCGGCGAGAAGGTTGGGTCGTCCGCTGACTGTCCAGGCGCGGACCGGACACGCCGATAGAAGTCGATGTCGGCGAGCGTCAGCAGCGGCGCCTCGGCATGCTCGACATAGGAGCGGCCGTTTTCGTCTCCTCCCAGGCCGGGATAGATCAGCACCTGGCCGATCGCATGTCGGGGGTGATGCCGCGTCCCCTGCGCCACCGCGGCTGCGAGATTGCCGCCGGCGCTCTCGCCGCAAAGCACGATCGGCAGCGTGCAGGTCGCGGCGACCCATTCGAACACGGCAAAAGCATCGTCGAAAGAGGCCGGATGGAGATGCTCCGGCGCCAGCCGATAGTCGGCCGAGACCACCTCGAAACCGGTGCCGGCGCAGATTTCCGCGCAGATATCGTCGTGGCTGTCGAGGTCACCGAGCACAAAGCCGCCGCCGTGACAATAAACGACAACCGCCGCCGCGATCCCGTTTGCCATGCGGTAGCGTCGGACCGGGATCGCATGGGCGGCGGTGGCGACGACGCCATCGCTGGTCGTAACGCCTTCCGGATGGCCTTGATGAAACGCGACGCACATTTTGTCGTACACGGCGCGCTGCTCGGCGATTGGGGCAGCGACGATCTGTGGCGGGTACCAGCTGTTGACCTTGTCGATATAGTCCCAGAGCTCCGGATCGAGCCGGTCGGCGTATTTGCCGCGGCCTGCCGGATCGGTCGGATTGCTGGCCACTGCCGTCAGAGCTCTGCGTAGAGCCGCGCCGCGTTCTCGAAGGTGAAGCGCAACGACACCGAGCCCTCGACCTGCCAGACACTGACCGTATCGCCGGCCATCAGCCGGCAGGCGTCGAGCGTGTTGGTGACGGCGCCGCCATAGAGGCGGTTGGCAAGGTTGAGGATGCCGGTCTGGTGCATGGCGGCACTCGCGCTGCCGCAGGCGTCCTTGACCAGCAGCACGCGAAAACCACGCGCCACCGCGTCCTTCACCGTGGCGTCGATGCAGGCCTCGGTCCAGACGCCGGCGATGACCAGCCATTCGATGCCGGCCGCCTTGAGCTTGTCGCCGAAATCGTTCTTGCCGAAGGCGCTGGCTTCCTGCTTGACCAGCGTGGCCTCCCCGTTTTGCGGCGCGACCTCATGGCAGATCGCGGTCAGCGGATCGTCCTTGTCGGAAAAGGCCGACTTGCCGCTTTCGTCCACCGGGTGGAACGGCCGCGCCGCGGCGAGATCGACGATGTAGGCCCAGTGATGGAGCGGCACGAAATTGCGCCGCGCCGCCTCCTGCAGGCGCTGGACGTTGGCGAGGATGTCGGCAAACCCCTCGACCAGATAGCGTTTGTCCTTGCGATGCTCCTCCTGGAGATCGATGAACACCGTGGCGACAGTGCCGCGTCGGATGGAGATGGGCGTTTTCATGTAGATATTGCTGTCGATGCGTAGGCGCTACTTGTCAAGAAACTCGTCCTCATATGGAAAACGCGAGAGCAATTCGGTGCCGGTCTCGGTAATGAGGATCTCGTCCTCCAGCTTGACGCCTTCGCGGCCGCCCTTCTCGCCGATATAGCTTTCCACACTCACCACCATGCCTGGCACGATGATGCCGTCGCGGCCATAGGTCTCATAGTCCATCGCATGCGCGATGAACGGCGTCTCGCCATGCATGCCGACGCCGTGCATGACCGACGTGTAGCGCTGGTCGACGAAGCGGTCCGGGATCTTCCACGCCTTCTCGGCGATCTCGCGGAAGGCCATGCCGGGCTTCACGATGCCGATATTGTGCTGCACCTGGTCATGCGCCATGCGGTAGAGTGATTTCTGGTAGGGCGTCGGCTTGCCCGGGCCGCAGCGGAAGGTGCGCGAGAAGTCGGAATAATAGCCGTAGCAGCCGATTGTGTCGGTATCGAGCGCCAGCAATTCGCCCGGCCGGATCTTGCGGCCGCTCGCCTCGTTGAACCAGGGATTGGTGCGCTGTCCCGACGTCAGCAGACGCGTCTCAATGAACTCGCCGCCCTGGCGGATGACCTCGCCATACATGATGGCGAACAGCTCGTTCTCGGAAACGCCGGGCTTGATCGCCTCGCGCACCGCCGCCACCGCGGCTTCTGCGCCCGCCATCGACGCCAGCAGGCATTTCACCTCCTCATGCGTCTTCACCGCGCGCACCGCCAGGATTTCGCCCTGGCAATCGCGAACCTCGCAGCCGCGCTTTTCCAAGGCCAGCGCCTGCAGGTGGCTGCAGCGGTCGAGGCCGAGCTTCATCGAGCCGCCGCCATGCTTCTTGAGAAGCTCGGCAATCTCGTCGGCGAACGGTCCGGCCGTCTCGTCGTCGCGGCCCGAGACCGACGACCAGACCAGCTTCGATGGCCGCGCCTCGTCGATCGTGTCGAGCACCATCGAGACATGGTAGCTCTGCGGATATTCGAACAGCACGATCGGCCCGTCGGTCGGGATGAAGAAGTAGCGGGTCGAGTTGCGCAGGAAATAGCCGAACATGTTGCGCGAGCCGGTGGCGTAGCGCTGGTTGTATGGATCGAACAGCACGATGCCGCCATAGCCCGCCTCGCGCATCCAGGCGCGCAGCTTGGCCAGCCGCCCCTTGCGCAACGCGTCGGCGTCGATGAAGGACGGTTCGGTGTCGGAGAGCCACATGCCGCCGGCAGGGTCGGCCGCGGCCGGGTGGCGCATGCGGTCCTTGAAGTCCACATCCTCGGTGCTGTCGGGGTCGAATACGACGATGCTCATGGGAAAGTCTCCTGTTCTCGCGAACATAGCCGGGCAGGGTTTTGAGCTTGTGCGGCATTCCGCAAATGTCGTGCCAGATGCCGCAGAGATTTCGGCGGGACAGCACCCCTCTCTGTCCTGCCGGACATTTCCCCCGCAAGGGGGGAGATTGGATGTCGTCGTCGCTTTCGCCAATCGCAGACTTTGCAGAAAGAACGCCGTCGGCGGAACTGCTGATCTTCCCCTTTGCGGGGCAGATGGCCGGCAGGCCAGAGGGGGGTGTGAAGGAACTCGGCGTATTAGTGATAGGCGCACTAATGCCTACGCATCGCCTTCGGCGCGTGCCCATGCTCCTCGCGAAACGCCCTTGCGAAACTCGACATCGAGGCAAACCCGCAAGCCAAAGCCACATCGCGCACCATCAGCGTCGAATGCGCCAGCAAATCGGCGGCGCGCTTCAACCTGAGCCGCCGGTAATAGCCATTGGGCGAGGTATCCAGCTCGGCGCGGAAACTGCGCTCGAGCTTGTCGGCCGACACGCCGAGCCGTCCCGCCAGCTCGGCCATGCCAAGCCTTTCCTCGACCGCATCCTCCATGATGGCGATGGCCGACAGCACCAGCTCGTTCTGGACGCCGGTGCGCAGCCTGAGCGGCATCAGCTTGCGGTCGACGCTGGACCGCAAGGGAGAGTGCACGAACCATTCGGCGACACTCGCCGCGATCTCGGCGCCACAGTCCTGCGTGATGATTTCCAGCATCATGTCGAGGCTGCCGACGCCGCCGGCCGAAGTGAAACGCTTGCGGTCGATGACGAAGAGATCGCGCCGAAGCTCGATATCCGGAAAAGCCTCGGTGAAGGCGGCTTGGCTCGTCCAGTGCAAGGTGCAGGCATGCCCGTCGAGCAACCCCGCGCGGGCGAGGAAAAAGGCGGCGTCGGCGACCGCGCCGATATGCGCGCCGCCGCGCAGGCTTTTGCGGATCCAGTTCATCGCCTCGTCGGCCACGACATGGTCGGCATCGCCGCCCGAGCAGACGACGATGCGGTCGACCTTCGGCGCGTCCGCTGCGGAAAAGCCGGGCTGGATGACGACGCCGTTCGAAGCTTCGACCGTGCCGGGATCGGCGCCGACGATCACCCAGCGATAGCAATCGCGCTTGGCGAGAATATTGACGGCGCGCAGCGGCTCGATGACGGAAGAGAAAGCCATCATCGGAAAGCAGGGAAAAACCAGCACCGCGAAGGTGAGGGGGGCGCCGCTCGCTGCCTGTTTTGCCTGGCTGCGCGAACTCATGGCCGGCGGCCGTAGCGCGGTAGCACGATATCGGCGGTGAGCGGCGCCAGCTCCATGCCGCTTGCCAGTTCCGGGTTCAACCAGATCAACTCCTCGATCTCGGCCGCCGGGACCGGCTCGCCGGTGATGGAGAGTTCGAACAACTCGGCCTCGACGCGGGCATCCGGCTCATTGGCGGCTGGCGCCGAGAAGGAGCCGAGATGGAAGGCTGTGGCCGGATCGACGGCAACGCCCAGTTCCTCGCGCAATTCGCGCGCAAGAGCGGCGGCCGGCAACTCACCCGGCTCGATCTTGCCGCCCGCCTGCATGAAGGTGCTGGTGCCGCGCTTGCGCACCAGAAGCAGCCTGCCGCCGTCGTCGCGGATGACGGCTGCGGCGATGCGGATCGTCCTCGCCCTTGGCGTTCCGGAATGACTGGAGGTCACGATAGGCTGTTTCCCGGCGGCGGTTTTGGTGGCAGAGAGAGGTGAACTGTAGCTGGCCGCGCGGCCGGCTTGCAACGGAGAGATCAAGCGATGTTCGCTGCAACGGCAATCGACACAAGCAACAAGCCGGCCTTCTACAAGGAGTTGGCCACGCAATTGAAAGCGCTGCTGGAAGGCGAGGGCGATTCCATCGCCAATGCGGCCAACACGGCGGCGCTGATCTACCAGATGGTGCCCGACCTCAACTGGGCCGGCTTCTATTTCCTCGCCTCCGAGGACGAGCTGGTGCTCGGACCCTTCCAGGGCAAGCCGGCCTGCGTTCGCATTGCCGTCGGCAAGGGCGTCTGCGGCAAGGCCATCGAGCTCGACATGTCTATGCTGGTCAAGGACGTCAACGACTTTCCCGGCCACATCGCCTGCGACGCCGATTCGCGTTCGGAGCTGGTCGTGCTTCTGCGCGATGCCGAGGGCGCGTTCGGCGTGCTCGACCTTGACAGTCCGCTGCCCGGCCGCTTCGACAAGGAAGACCAGGCAGGCATCGAGAAGCTCGCCGCGATCTATGTCGCGGCGTGCGAGTTCGAGGATGATGGCGAGGACTGAGAGGTGAGGCCGGTCTCGGCCTGCCTCAGACGAGCTTCACCAGTGTCAGGCTGAAAGCCGCGATGAAGACGAAGGCCGAGAAGGCAAGCATCAGCGGGCGCAGGCCGCGCGAGCGCAGCTGTGAGATGTCGGCGTGAAGGCCCATGGCGGCGAGCCCCATGGTCAGCATGATCTGTGCTGCGAGGGCAATCGCCGAATGGATCTGCACCGGGATATCGACCAGGCTGTTCACCGCCACGACCGCGACGAAAGCCGCGACGAACCAGGGCATCGGCGGCTTTGCGCCGGAAGCGTCGGTGCTGCCGCGCCGCGCCATGACGCCGAGCGCGATGACCATGGGCGCCAGCATCGCGACGCGTGTCAGCTTGGCGACGGTCGCCGTCTCGCCGGCAAAAGTGCCGTTCTGGAAGCCGGCGCCGATGACCTGCGCCACCTCGTGGATCGAGGCTCCCGCCCAGAGACCGAACCCGTGCTGGTCGAGCCCCAGGACGGGCGCCAGCAGCGGGAAGCCGAGCATGGCGACGGTGCCGAACAGCGTGATCGCGGCAACGGCATAGGTGACATCCTCGTCGCGCGCGTCGGTGACGATGTTGGTGGCGACGATTGCCGAAGCGCCGCAGATGGAGGTGCCGGCGGCGATCAGCTGCGCGAGCTTGCGGTCGACGCCGATCAGCCGGCCGAGCGTGACGGTGAACAGGAAGGTGGCGCCGAGCGTGGCCGCGACGATGCCTACCCCGCCAAGACCGATGCCCGCCACCTGGCCGAGCGTCAGCTGGAAGCCGAGCAGCACGATGGCGAAGCGCAGCAGGCGCTTTTGCGAAAAGGCGATGCCGGCCTTGGCATGGGCGGGCAGGCCGAGCACGTTGGAATAAATCATGCCGGCGACGACGGCCAGAATCATCGGGCTGAACAGAGTGAGGCCGGAGAAGCCGCGCGCAGAATAGGCGACGCTGGTGATCATCGCCACGAGCACCAGTCCCGGCAAAATGCCGGCCGAGATAGCAGTTAGGGCGGGGCCTTTGCGCCCGGTCGTGGCCGGGGTCAGGCCATTTGGAAGATCGTTCGCGGTGGCGGGCAGGAAGGACAATTCAATTCTCCAGGCGCTTTCGCCGCCGGAATGCCATTCCAGAACCAATCCTTCCAACGAATTATTCGAGTTACAATGATCGATTTTTACGAACGATTGATCTTGAACCGATCAGATGTTCGAGCTTACGCCTCGATGCCGGGTATCTGCAGGCAGACATAGCGCCAGCAGATCCTGCGTGCCCGTTCCAGGTCCTCTTCCTCATACTCGCCCGCATTCTGCCAGAAGAAGCCGTCGATGAGGGCCGCGATGCCGTCGACGATATCGTCGACCTGATCCGCCGGAACCAGCCTCCTGACGGCATAGCGGATGTTGGAGACGAAGCGCGCGCCGGTCAGGTGGTAAAGGTGCTTGATGCGCGGTTCAGTCTGAGCGGCGATCATGAATTGCATCCACATCGCTGCCCGCTTGGGCGCTCCGAGATGTCGCGGCGCGAACGATCCGTCGACAATCGCCCTCAGCCGCTGGGCGGGCGTCGGATTGGCAGGCGCCAATCGCATGATGTCCTGGCGAAACAGGTTCGACAGGCTGCGCATGGCGAGCGCGATAAGCTCTTCCTTGCTGTCGAAATAGTGGTTGACCAATCCTGCCGACATGCCGGCACGCCGGGCGATCACGGCCATCGTGGCGCCGGGCATGCCTTCCTCGGAGATGACGGCGATCGCGGCGTCCATCAGCTCGTCGCGCCGCATCGCCTTGATGGATCGTTTTGCCATTGCATTGCCTCTGCGTTGGTATATTGATTGGCTATTCAATATATTATATCGTCATTTAATCCAAGCCGGAGTCCTCATGCCCAGCGTCGCCATTTCCGGGGTCAGAACGGTCGAAACCCATTGGATTCCGCTAAGCGACGGCCGCAAGCTGGCCGCCCGCCTGTTTCTGCCGGAAGACGCCGAGAAAAACCCCGTCCCGGTAATCCTCGAATACATACCGTATCGCCGCCGCGACGGCACGCGCACCGGCGACGAGGAGATGCATCTTTTCTTTGCCGGTCATGGTTACGCCAGCGCCCGCGTCGACATCGCCGGCATGGGCGATTCCGACGGTTTGCTGGACGACGAATACGTCCGGCGCGAGCAGGACGATGCGCTGGAGATCCTCGACAACCTGTGTTCCCAGCCTTGGTGCAGCGGCGTCGCCGGCATGATCGGCAACAGCTGGGGCGGCTTCAGCGGCCTGCAGGTCGCGGCGCGCCGTCCGCCGCAATTGAAGGCGATCGTCACGTCCTGCTCCACCGACGACCGATACGCCTGCGACGCCCACTACAATGGCGGCCTGCTGATCAACGACAATTTCGGCTGGGGCGGAGCGCTGTTCGGCTATTCGGCGCTGCCGCCCGATCCCGCCGTCGTCGGCGAGGATCGCTGGCGCGAAATGTGGAAGAGCCGGCTCGACGACCACAAGAACCACGCTGCCGAATGGCTGAAGCACCAGCGTCGCGACGCGTTCTGGAAACAGGGTTCTGTCTGCGAGGATTTCTCCGCCATCGAATGCGCCGTGCTCGCGGTCGGCGGCTATCTCGACGGCTACACCCAGACGATCTTCAACCTGGTCGAAAATCTCGAGGCGCCCGCCAAGGGCCTATGCGGCCCCTGGGGCCATAAGGAGCCGAACTACGGCGTTCCGGGGCCTGCCGTCGGCTATCTGCAGGAATGCCTCCGCTGGTACGATCACTGGCTGAAAGGCATCGACAACGGTGTCGACAGCGATCCCGACATGCGGCTCTACCTGATGGACTACGCCAGGCCACATTCGCATATGGATTTCCGGTCGGGCGGTGGCTGGGCCTGCCGCAATGGCCGGCGAAGCAGATCGGCGTCCGGACTTTCTGGCTGAACGGCGACGGCAGGCTCGCCGAGGCGCCTGATGCCGGCGGCATCAAGCCGGTGATCTCGTCGCCGCTGACGACGGGCGTGCAGGGGCAAGAATGGTGCCCTTACGGCCAGGGTCGCATCTCCGCTGAAGGTGCGCGCGACCAGCGCGCCGACGATGGCGGTTCGCTTTGCTTCGACAGCGCCATGATGGACACCGATCTGCCGCTGACCGGCGTCTCGAAGATCAGGCTGCGCGTTGCCGCCGACAAGCCACAGGCGCAGGTCTGCGTCCGGCTGACCGATCTGGCGCCCGACGGAACTTCGTCCTTCGTCACCTTCGCGCTGCTCAACCTCACGCATCGCGACAGCCACGAATTCCCGGTGCCGCTGACGCCCGGTCGCTTCGAAGAGCTCGAACTGTCCCTCAAACCGGTGGCGCAGGTTATTCCCGCCGGTCACAGGCTGCGCGTGGCGATCTCTTCGTCCTATTGGCCGATGGCATGGCCGTCGCCGGAGCGCACCATCCTGACCTTCGATCCGTCAGGCTGTCGGCTCGACCTCGCGGTGCTGGCCAGCGAGGAGGGACTGGTCCCGGTGGCCTTCGCGGAGCCGCTTTGGGCCGAGCCCGGACCGGTGACGGTCAAGGAGCCGGCGCGCCAGTTGCGCTCGCTGACCACCGATCTGCCGACAGAACGCACCGAACTGACCGCGATGTCGGATGACGGGCGTTTCATCCTGGAGGATACCGGCACCGAGATCACGTCATGGCGCCGCAAGGTGTACGGTGTCTCCGGCGACGATCCGGCGAGCTGCGCCACCACCGTGACGTGCCACGAGGAATTCACCCGGCCTGACTGGAACGCGCGCGTCGATTGCGAAATCAGCTTCAGCTGCGACCGCGACAATTTCTATGCTCGCGGCTGGGTCAAAGCCTATGAACGGGGAGCGATCTTCGCCGAACGGAACTATGACGAGGTCATTCCACGCGACTGCATGTGATCGACAGGCATATAACCAACAAAAAAGGGGAATGAAATGCGCATGAAACTCGACCGCAGAACCTTCCTGGCGGGCTCATCGGCATTGGCGATCCTGCCTTACGCCCGCTTCGCCTTTGCCGCCGCCAGAACCAATCCGATCATCGCGCTCGACACGGATATCGGCAATCTCGACCCGGGCAACCGCGTCGGCACCACCGAAGGCAACATCATCCGCTCGGTCTGCCAGACGCTGGTTCGTTTCGAGCCGGGCAAGCTCACCTGGACGAACGACGCGGCCAAGGAGATCAAGCAGATTTCCGATACCGAGTTCGATTTCGAGCTCAATCCGGGTCAAATGTTCACCGGCGGCTATGGCGAGATGACGGCGGACGACGTCAAATTCTCCTTCGACCGCTACATCAATGGCGACAAGAACGGCAAGAAACTGACCTATGCCGATGACATGGAAGCGCTGAAGTCGGTCGAGGTCACCGGCAAATACACGGGCAAGCTCACCCTCAAGCATCCATCGGCGGCGCTGTGGCTGATCGGTATCTGCGACGCCTCGGGCGCAATTCTGTCGAAAAAGGCGACCGAAGAGCTCGGCGACAAGATCGCCACGACGCTGATCGGATCCGGTCCGATGGTGCTCAGGGAATGGCGGCCGAAGGAACAGTTCGTGCTTGCCGCGAACCCCGACTACAAGGGCCCGTACAAGGCGCATTTCGAGGAGATCACCGGCAAGATCATCCCGGAACACAAGACCTCGTTCCTGTCCTACCAGGCCAAGGAACTCGATTTCACCGCCTTCGATGCCGATCAGCTCGACACCGCCAAGGGGCTGGCGGACACCAAGGTCATCGATATCCCGGGCATCGACTACACCTGGATCGGCATCAACGTCGAAAAGGGTGATCTGGCTGACCTGAAGGTGCGCCAGGCGATCCGCTGGGCGATCGATATCGACGCCATCATCCAGGGCGCCTATTCCGGCGCCACCTCGCGCGCCAAGACGCTGCTGGCGCCTGGCCTGCTCGGCAACTGGGCCGACGCGCCGCTCTACAACCGTGACGTCGCCAAGGCCCAGCAACTGCTGAGCGAGGCTGGCAAGTCCAACCTGACTTTCACCTTCACTTGCCTCAACGACGCCACGTCGCTGGCCGTCGCTCAGATCGTCCAGGCCAATCTTGCCGAGGTCGGCATCACCATCAACATCAACGCCATGGATTCAGGCGCCTACTGGGCGCTCGGCGCCGATAATGCCAGCAAGGACCTCGAGCTGACGCTCATCCCCTATACGTCCAAATTCGATCCGAGCTTCCAGACACAGTGGTTCCTGGCCAGCCAGATCGGCCTGTGGAACTGGCAACGCTGGAACAGCCCGGAATTCGACAAGCTGCATCAGGAAGGGTTGGAAACGCTGGATAAAGCCAAGCGCGAGGAAATCTATATCAAGATGCAGAAACTGCTCGATGAATCGGTCTCGTGCATCTGGATCACCCATGGCCGCAACTTCTTTGTCGATGCGACCTGGCTGAAGCCGATGTTCCTTCCCAACGGCAAGGATTGGCAGTTCGAGTTCTTCGACAAGGCGTGAGGGCGACCGAGCAATCCAGGAAAAGTGTGAAACGACTTTCTGCCCGGAAACGGTCGGGCTCGGCGCCTTCGCCGTAGCCTTCCGTCCGGGACAACGTCGGACAAGAGAAAAGCGATGGACCTGGAAGGGCCAGCCGGATGACCAGATGGCAACGGACCGCCGCCTTCATCGCGACGCGGTTTGCTTCGGTGATGCTGACCATCGTCGGCGCCACGCTGCTCCTGTTCCTGATGGTGCGCCTGGTTCCGGGCGACTTCGCCTCGGTGATGCTCGGCCCACGCGCCACGCCGGATTTGCGCGCGCAGATCGTGCATGACATGGGCCTCGACCGTAGCCTGGCCGAACAACTCTGGCTCTTCGTCAGCCACGCGGCGACGGGCAATTTCGGCGAGGATGTCGTCTCGCACCGGCCAATCCTCGATCTGGTGCTCGAGGTCATCCCCAACACGCTGGCGCTGGCCTTCAGCGCGCTGGCGCTGGCGCTTGTCGTCGGCATCCCGATCGGCGTCATCGCCGCGCTGAAGCCCGGCTCGTGGCTGGACAGCGGCCTGGCGCTGCTGTCGATTTCCTTTATCACCACGCCGACGCTGGTGGTCTCGGTCGTGCTCTTCCTCGTCTTCGCCATCGGCTTGCACTGGCTGCCGGTGGCCGGCGCCGGCAATCCCGGCGACATCGTCGACCGCCTGCAGCATCTGGTGCTGCCCAGCGTGGCGCTGGCGCTGGGCTGGGTCGGCTATATTTCGCGGCTGGTGCGGGCAGCGCTGCTCGACACGCTGGCCGAGCTTCATGTGCGCACGCTGCGCGCCTATGGCGTTTCCGAATACCGCATCGTCGGCCTCTTCGCGCTGAAGCTCGCGCTGGTGCCGGTGGTGTCGATCCTGGGCATCGGGCTTGGCGACCTGATCGGCAGTTCGGTCGTGGTCGAGATCATCTTCGCGCGGCCGGGCATCGGCAGCCTGATCTTCAACTCGATCGCGCAGCGCAACTATCCAGTGGTCCAGGCCTGCGTGGTCTTCATCGTCGCCTTCTACATCCTCGCCAATCTCGTGGTCGACATGATCAACGCGCTGCTTGATCCCCGTATTGCCGCGGGGCGCGGATGAGCGAGGCGATTTGGGCGCTGAAGCGCATCTGCTCGGAACGCGACGGCCGCCTCGGCCTCGCCTTCACCATTGCCATCCTGGCGTTCGCGCTGCTCGGGCCATTGGTCAGTCCCGATCCCAATGTCCTCGACATCAAGGCGCGTTTCGCGGCGCCGGGCGTGGCGCATCTGCTCGGCACCGACAATCTCGGCCGCGACCTCCTGGCGCGCACCTCGGTCGGCACGCGCTATGCGCTGACGCTGGCGGTACTGATCGTCGTCATCTCGTCGGTGATCGGCTCGCTGATCGGCATTGTCGCAGGTGTTGCCGGCGGCTGGGTCGATCGCGCCGTGACGGCGGTCTTCGATATCGTCAACGCCTTTCCGCCGCTGATCCTGGCCTTTGCGCTGATCGCGCTTTACGGCAAGGGCTCGGCCACCTTCGTGTTTCTTGTCACGGTCGTCTTCATCCCGCAATTCGGGCGCATGGCCCGGGCGCGGGCCCGCACCTTGCGCAATCTGAGCTTCATCGAGGCCGAGCGCATGCTGGCGGTGCATCCCGTGACGATTGTCGTCAGGCACTATTTGCCCAACGTCGCCGGACCGATCATCGTTCTCGCCAGCATGAACCTGCCGGTCGTTATCGCCTTCGAGGCGTCCCTGTCCTTCCTCGGCTTTGGCGTGCAGCCGCCGAAATCCTCGCTCGGCACGCTGATCAAGGATGGTTTCGTGTCGATCAACCAATCCTGGTGGCCGACCATCACCGCAGCGCTGGTGCTGGCGGTCGCGACGCTCGGCGCCACCTTGCTTGGCGAAGCGTTGCGCCGTGTCATCGATCCCAAGTCGGCGGGGGCGCGCTGATGGCGATTTCGCTGCGCAATCTCTCGGTCGACTACAGCCTGCCGATCGGCACGGCGCATGCCTTGCGCGACGTGTCGCTGGACATCCAGAAGGGCGAGATGCTCGGCCTTGTCGGCGAATCCGGCAGCGGCAAATCGACGGTCGCCTTCGCGCTGATGGGACTGCTCGCCAACAATGCCAGGGTGACCTCGGGCACCGCCACCATCGAAGGCAGGCGGTTCGACCTGACTAGGCCAAATGCGACGGCACCCTTGCGCGGCCGCGGCATGGCGATGATCTTCCAGGATCCGATGCTGTCGCTCAATCCAGTCTTCACCATCGGCACGCAGCTGATCGAGGTGCTGCGCCGGCGCTCGCCCGCCAGCGACCGCAAGACCCGGATGGCCCAGGCCGAGGATGCGCTTGCGAAGGTGAAGCTCGGCAATCCGAAGCAGCGGATGGAACAGTATCCGCATGAACTCTCCGGCGGCATGCGCCAACGCGTGGTGATCGCCATGGCGCTGCTGTCGGAGCCGGCATTGCTGATCGCCGACGAACCGACCACGGCCCTCGACGTCACCGTCGAGGCGCAGATCATGCGCGAAATCATCGGTCTGCGTGATCGCATCGGCTGCGCCGTGCTGCTGATCACGCACAGCCTGGGTCTGGTCACCGAGCATTGCGACCGCATTGCGGTGCTCTACGCCGGCGAGCGGCTGGAAAGCGGTTCGGTGCGGGACGTCCAGCGCCAGCCCGGCCATCCCTATACGCGCATGCTGTTCGACTGCGAGGTCCCGATCGACCGCGAGCGCCATGCCGACGCCGCTCAGAATCGCTTCACCGTCATCGCCGGGGAATTGCCCGATCCACGCAGGCGGCCGCCCGGCTGCATCTTCAACGGCCGCTGCGACGTCTCGTTCGAGGATTGCGCGAAGGTGGTCCCCGGCGACTATCCCGTTGCCGGAAACGCGGCGCATGCCGCCCGCTGCCTTCGGCTGGTGACGCCATGACCGATGCGATCGCTGTTCATGACGCGCAACTGCGCTTTGGCCAGACCGTGGCGCTGGAGGGCGTCTCGGTGTCGGTCCCTCAGGGCACATGCTTCGGCATCGTCGGCGAATCCGGATCCGGCAAGACGACGCTGATGCGCGCCATGCTCGGCCTGCAGCGGCTGGACGCGGGCGAGATACGCATCCTCGGCACCCCTTTGCAGCAAGGGCGCGCCGCGCTCACGCGGCGCGCCCGCATTGTCCAGCCGATCTTCCAGGACCCAGCCGCCTCGTTGTCGCCGCGCAGCCGCATCCGCACGCTGATGAACGAAGTCGGCACGGTGCTGAAAGAGCCGCATGCGGCGACGCATGAGCGTCTGCTGGTCATCCTGAAACGGCTCGGCCTGCCCGACAGTGTCATCGACAAATACCCGCATGAGATCAGCGGCGGGCAGGCGCGGCGGGTGGCGATCGCGCGCGCGCTCTTGATGAAGCCCTCCATCCTGATCGCGGACGAACCGACCGCCGGCCTCGACGTCTCCGTCCAGGGCGACCTGCTCAATCTGCTGCAGGACATCAGGCGCGCGCAGAACATCACGCTTGTCGTCATCAGCCACAATCTGGCGGTGGTGCGGTTGATCGCCGAGAACGCCGTCGTGATGCGCGCGGGCAAGGTGGTGGAGATCGGCGAGGTGGGGGCGCTCTTCGGTGCGCCGCGCGAGGCCTATACGAAGGAATTGCTGGCGGCCTGGCCGAGCGTGACGCACGCCGCATCGGTTTGAGGACATCCGCTCTGGATAATGTCCGGCCGCCTTGCCGACGGTTGGCCCAATGGCCGGACCGGGCGATGTCTTGACGCTCGCCGGTTCCTGCTCCAACCATGCCGCCATGTTTGCCGCTGTGCCTGCCGACACCAAGCGACGCTGCCTCCGCACAATGCGAAGCGGCAGGCTGATCGCGCGACGACAAAACCCGACGACATAGTCCGGTTCGTTCGTTTCCCGCGCCACCCGCCCGCCGGCGGGTTTTTCATATCTGGAGCCTCTGATGGCCAACAATTCCTCCATCCGGTTTCGGCCGGCCGAGGCGGCGGATGCCGCCGCTATCCGCGACATCGTGCGCGAAGCCTATGCCAGATGGGTGCCGGTGATCGGCCGCGAGCCCTTGCCGATGCGCGCCGATTACGACAAGGCGCTTCAGGAGCACCAATTCGATCTCGCCATCGAGAACGGCCGCATCGTCGGCCTGATCGAAACCATCACGCATGACGACCATATCTGGATCGAGAACGTCGCCGTGGCCTCCGAGGCGCAGGGCAGGGGTATCGGGCGCAAGCTACTTGAAAGCGCCGAGCGCACGGCCGATGAAGCAGGCTTGCGCGAACTTCGCCTGCTGACCAACGGCGCCTTCGAGGCGAATGTGTCGCTGTCCAAAAGGCTCGGCTATGCGATCGACCGTGAGGAGCCGTTCATGAACGGCACGACGGTCTATATGAGCAAGAACCTTCCGTGACCGCGTAAACCAGAGACGGAGTCCAACGAATGGCTGCCCGGATCAGATTGAAGCAACTCCCCGGTGTTTATGCGATTTCGAGGCTTGAGGCTGGAGACGGCATTCCCGCTTGGGCGGACGGCCCGGGCTTCGTCAGCATCAGCAGGACGGAGAATGAACTGTCGATCGCCTGTTTGCAGGAGCGTGTACCGGCTGCCGTCAGGCAGGACAACGACTGGGTCGCCTTCAAATTCGAAGGCCCCTTCGCCTTCGGCGAAACGGGCATCGTGCTGTCGGTCGTCAGGCCGCTGTCGGAAAATGGTCTGGGCGTCTTCGTCGTCTCTACCTTCGACGGCGACCACTTGTTGGTGAAGGCCTCGGACCGGGCCGCGGCGATACGTTTGCTGGGCGCGGCGGGCCATACGCTGCTCTAGCCCATCCC
Organism: Mesorhizobium sp. B2-7-1; assembly: GCF_006440735.1. GTDB lineage: Bacteria > Pseudomonadota > Alphaproteobacteria > Rhizobiales > Rhizobiaceae > Mesorhizobium. The sequence continues at coordinate 221,605 of NZ_VFUA01000001.1, forward strand.
ATCAGGGTACCGGCTCTCTGGCGCAACACCCGACGTGCTGGCTCAAGCACTTCAAGCTTGCATTTGACAGAGTGCATGCCGCATCGTTATTTCTGACGATATACGACGATCACCTCACCACAATCGAGCAAAACCGGCCCGCAAGGAGCGAAACCATGTCACACGATCTGCAGTTCTATATCGACGGCGCCTGGGTCGATCCCGTGGTGCCGAACACTCTCGACGTGATCGATCCTTCGAACGAAGACGCTTTCGCGCAGATATCACTCGGCTCCAAGGCCGATGTCGACAAGGCGGTGGCCGCCGCCAAGCGCGCTTTCGCCACGTTCGGCTTCACCTCGGTCGAGGAGCGGCTCGATATCCTCAACCGCGTCATCGAAATCTACAAGAAGCGCAGCAGGGACCTGGCGCTTGCCGTCTCGCGCGAGATGGGCGCGCCGCGCCAGATGGCGCTGGACAGCCAGGTCGGCGTCGGTCAGGCGCATCTGGAAAAGATGGCCGAGGTGCTGAAGAGCTTCCAGTTCCGCCACGTCAAAGGTTCGTCGCTCATCGTCAAGGAGCCGATCGGCGTCGTCGGCCTGATCACGCCGTGGAACTGGCCGCTCAACCAGATCACCTGCAAGGTCGGTCCGGCGCTCGCCGCCGGCTGCACGATGGTGCTCAAGCCGTCCGAGATCGCGCCGCTCGACGCCATCATCTTCGCCGAGATCATCGACGAGGCCGGCGTGCCGAAGGGTGTGTTCAACCTCGTCAACGGCGACGGCCCGACCGTCGGCCAGGCGCTGGCCAGCCATCCGGATGTCGACATGATGTCCTTCACCGGTTCGACCCGCGCCGGCATCCTGGTCGCCAAGGCGGCCGCCGATACGGTCAAGCGCGTGCATCAGGAACTGGGTGGCAAATCGGCCAACATCCTGTTCCCCGATGTCGACCTGGAGCGGGCCGTCACCAAGGGCGTCGCCGGCTGCTTCGGCAACAGCGGCCAGTCCTGCAACGCGCCGACCCGCATGTTCGTGCCGCGCGACCGTCTCGACGAGGCGACCGGCTATGCGAAGAAGGCGGCGGAAAAATTCACCGTCGGCCCGGCTGACGCGCCCGCGTCCAAGCTTGGCCCGGTGGTGAGCCAGATCCAGTTCGACAAGATCCAGGATCTGATCCAGAGCGGCATCGACGAGGGCGCCACCCTGGTCGCCGGTGGGCCCGGCCGCCCGGCCGAGCTCAATCGCGGCTACTATGTCCGCCCGACCGTCTTCGCCAACGTCACGCATGACATGCGCATCTCCAAGGAGGAGATCTTCGGGCCGGTGCTGTCGATCATGCCTTACGATACGGTCGAGCAGGCGGTCGAGCAGGCCAACGACACCGTCTACGGCCTTGCCTCCTACATCCAGGCCAAGGACATCGAGAAGGCGCGCGACGTGGCTGCCCGCATGCGCTCCGGCAATGTCTACATCAACTATCCGACCTGGGACGCTGGCCTGCCCTTCGGCGGCTACAAACAGTCCGGCAACGGCCGCGAATATGCCGAATACGGCCTGGAGGATTTCCTCGAGGTCAAAGGCATCGCCGGCTACGAGGCGGCGGAATAAAGCTCACGGGTTAGGAGCCGGAGAGCCAAGGCTCTTCGAAGCGACTTGAGAAGGGCGCGGTTTCGGCCGCGCCTTTTTCATTCGGTTGATGTCGCACGTCAGACATGACCGTAGAAATCCCGGTGCACGGCGGCGGAATAGGCGTAGTCCAGCAAGGTCGACCAGCTGAACAAGGGCATGTCGATTTCGCGCTGTATCGCCCGGCCGAAGGGCTGAAACCCGGTGCATTCGAGCACCATGGCTCCCATGTCGGGATGAGCGGCGGCAAAATCCTTCGCGACCTTGACGATGTCGCGCTCCGCCAGGCCGTAATCCGCGGTCGGGATTTCGGGCCGGATCTCCTTCGTCCAGAGCGTGTCGAACTGGGGCGTCTTGCCGTCGTCCTTTGCGCCGTGAACGACGTAGTTCGTGCCAAGCGTCACGCCCACCGAAGTCAGGTGCCGGTCACTGAGCCGATCGCCCTCGGCGACAAGAATGCCGACGACCTTTTCGGGACCGATCGTCATCTGGGCGAGAGGCACCTGCAGCAGGCTCGACGCGAAGACCGGCACGTCGACGCTGGCCGCGATCTCCTTCTGGAACCAGGCGAAGTAGCCGCATTCGGCGGCGATTGCCCGACATCCCATGCGTTCCAGTTTCCGCGCGGCCCTGACGATCGGCTCCAGCAGGGCTTTCTTGTCGTCGCCGCGCACGAGGTTCTGGATGTCGACGCCTTCGGCGATTTCATACTGGATCGGAAAGGGATAGGCGCTGGCGTTCCGCACATCGCCCGGGAAGCCTGGATACACCTCGTCGAGGATGATGATGCCCAGGCCCATTCCGTAGCAGGAATGATTCCTGCGGGCTTGAATTCGTTGAACACCTGAATCCCGAACCGTCATCCCAAGTCTCCGCACATCGTTGCGGCGGACGCTAGTTGCTTATGAATAAGCAAGGAAATAGCGTTTCGTTATGGTCGCCAGAAGACGCTTATGAAGGTGCCGTCATGCTTTCCCGACGCGATGAGATATCCGTGCGCCGCGTGCGCAGCCTGCTGACGGTGCTGGAGCTGAACTCGTTCACCCAGGCCGCGGAAGAGCTGGGCCTCACCCAGCCGGCCATCTCGCAGCATGTCACGCAGCTGGAAAGGCAATTGGGCTTCACGCTGCTGGTGCGCGACCGCGAAGGGCTCCGGCTCAGCCCCGCCGGCAGTTCGCTGCTGCCGGGGCTGCGTCGGCTCGTTGCGGGCAATGAGGCGATCGTGGATCAGCTCGCCTCGCTCAGCCTCGGCACCGAGCAGATCCTGCGCGTTGCGAGCGTGGCGTCTTTCGCCGCGATGTTCATCGGCCCGGCCTTCCACGCGCTGCGGCCCCGGTTCCCCAACCACGTGCTCGACATCGTGGAGATCGACAGCGAGGAGACGTTTCAGCTCGTCCGGTCGAACGAGATCGATTTCGGCATCAGCAGCGTCTTTGTTCCGTCGCCCGGCCTGCTGTTCGAACCGCTTTGCCAGGACGGCGCCTGCGTCGTCATGGCGGCGTCGCATCCGCTTGCGGCGCGGTCCGAGCTTGCCGACGAATTGGTGCTCGCCGAACCCTTCATCCGCTTCCCCTCGGGAACGACTTCGGGCAACTGGCTCGCCATGATGTCCGAACGGTCCGGCCTGCAGCCAAAAACCGTCGTCGAGGTGCGCCAGCTGATGACCGGCTGTCAGCTCGCGCGGGAGAATATCGGCCTGACCGTCGTCCCCGAGATCGCAGCGAGATCGTGCCCGCTGCCCGGCTTGGCCGTTGTTCCCTTGCGGGATGGTCTGCCGCCGAGAAAGCTGGGCGTGGTCACCAGCGAGTTTCACCAGCCGTCGGACTTCGAGAACGCCGTTCTCGCGGAGCTTCGAGCGATGACCTGGCCAAGAGCATCGAGTGCGGTTTGAAGAGCGAAGGAACATCCCCTCAATACCTCGGGCTGTAATCAAGCCTGCAAACGCTTCTGCACATTAGAAAATGCTATAGTTTCAGTTGTTGCGCTCAAAGAATAACCGCCGCGAAGAACTCAGTAAAACTCGAACAATCGGTTTGCGCCGGCGTTAACGGCGCACGCTGCATTCTTGCCGCATGAAAACCGGTGGGAACGGCATGCGTCTCTTGGCTGTTAAGACGTGGATTGCGTCTTTCCTGGCATCCGCTCTGATGCTGGGCGCCCAGTTGGGTGTCGCTTGGGCGGGGCAGCCATGGCTGGATAAGCTCGGCGAGCCGGACCGGCAGAAGTTCACGCAGCTGATCGATACGGTCGATGGCTGGACAGCCGACAAGGCCGACAAGATCAAGGCCGACCTCAAGGCATTCGTGGATGCACATCCGGATTTCGTTCCCGCCCGGGTCGAGGCGACCCGGGCAGAGTGGATGAGGATTGCCAGCGGCATGGGGATGGCCCTGTCGAGCAAATCCTTCTTCATCGTCTTCGAGGAACTGGAGCGTCTCGACCCTTCCTATCCGCCGGCTTACGTCTACGGGGCGCGGACATATATTTATTCCGGCTATCCGGCCGGCGCGCGCAAGCAGCTCGATAAGGCGCTTGCCCTGGATGCCGCGAACCCCTGGGTCGACATCACCTGGTCCCTGATGCTCGAACACCTGGATCACCGCGAGGATGCGCTGACCTGGGCGAAGACGGCGCTACCCAAGACGGCCGGAAATACCAAGGCGATGGTTGGCGCAATCCTCGCGATTACCAATTTGCAGGGCGTTGCCAACCACGAGGCAGCGGTTGCGCTGGCCGATCAGATACAGGCGCTCGAACCGGACATGGACAAACTCGCCGAGGTCATCGACGGATGCCTGTCCGGCTACAGCTACCAGCCCGGTCTGCTGGATGCCCTGACTGAGATCACCAAACGAGTTGAAGCGAGACAAGCCCTGACAAACGCTCTCTGGTACGAAATCGCGCGCCTCGATCTGGCCATTGGCTATCTGTACAACGACGGCGTCATGCCCCGGTACCGGCCGGACTATGCCGCGGCCGCGGTCGTAATCCTCGACAAGATAAGGGACGATCCGCAACTGGCTCAGAAAATATGGAACACCCGATATGACCTGGCCCTCAGTCTTGGCGACGTCGCGGCCATGACCAAGCTTCTCGATGAAGCTGGCCTGAAAGGCTACGACGCCACGTCGATCGGCTATCACGAAGCGCAACTGCTGTTTGCACAGGGCAGATATGTCGACGTGATGAACCTCTACCAGAGGCGCAGGCTTCCCGAGGACACTCTGCTGGCCCTCGCCTATGACTGGGGAGGCGACCGCAGTGTCGCCGACAGGATCTACCTGCGCGACCTGGAACTGAACGCGACATCCGGCCCGGCCAATGCCACTTATGCCGGGTTGAGGCTGTTCCGTTTTCGCGACATCGACGGCGCCATCAAATACGGAGAGAAGGCGTATTCGCTTTATCCATCCGGCTGGAGCCGTTCGCTCGTGACGACCGCCTGGTTGGTCAAATCGTCCGATTATCTGAAAGCCAACAAGACCAAAGAGGCGAAGGAGGCTTTCGCGCGCGCCCGCCAGATCGGCATAGACCGCGCCTCCCTGCAAAGCTTCTGCAGCAATCTGTGCAACGATATCGTTTTGCCTCTGACGGAGTTCCAGTAGCCATACGGTGCCGCCCGCAATTTTGGGGCGGCCGCGCTGGTCCGCGCCGGCAACGCTTCAGGAGCCCGTCCGCCGCGCAAAATGTTCATAGGTCACGCGCCAGGGGTTGCTCTCGGCGGCCCGCTCTTCGCCGATCCAATGGAAGCTGTCGGCAGCGATCCCGGTGAAGCGCCATCGCGCCAGCAGGCCTCGCGAATCCTCGCCGATCTGGACGATATCCTTGCCTTCCGCCCGGCCGATCTGGCGCCCATAATCCTGGTTGAGCGGATCGCTCCAGATGATGTGCCAGCCACCGATAGAAGGGTCGAAGACGCGCAAGGTCGGGCCGGACATGATGGACGGGGCAGGGCGCCTGGGCCTGATCCAAAGATCCTGGATAGCGCGGCCTTCGAGCACCCAGCCGAAATGGCATTCGCCATCCCATTTCTCGACCGTGCCGTCGCCGAGGTGGTGGAGCGTATCCATGTCCCAGCTGCCGATCAGCCAGCCGTAGAGGTCCATGTCCTTCCACCGCTCGGGCGCTGGAGCTTCGGACATGAGGGCGGTGAAAAACGTGGACATTGGCATGATCTTTCTCCAACGGAACGACAGGGCAGCGGCCATGCTCTGACCCTTGCAGCGTTGTCGGTTCCAGGCTTGGGAAAAATTGCTGTAGTCAAACTGCCGGCAAGACGAGCCGGCGTGCGCGCACCATCCCCTGAATGCGAGAAATCGGCGGGACGGTGGCGGGAAATATTGCCCTCTATCGCGGTCAATCCGGCGCCATTTGGCAATCAGCGCAAACTCGCTTGCCGGTCACGGCACCACTTCAGGCACAAAGAGCCCCGCGGACGAGATGCCCGCGGGGCTCTTTTTCAGTGGACGTGCCGATTAACGGCGATCGCTTCCGCGACCGTCATTGTGGCTGCCATGCGCACCATTCAGGCACTGAGTCCAGTAATCGCCATGATTGGTGCAGGCATTGATAGTTGCCTGCTGAGCATAAGCCGAGCCGGCCAGGCCAGAGACAGCAACAACGGCGAGGATTGCATTGCGAAGAATCTTGGACATTTCGAGTTTCCTTTGTCTAAAATCCGGTCGTGCCGGTCGATGGCCGTTTTCGTGCAGTTGGGTTTCGGTTTGATGGCGCTTAGGCGCGACTTTGTTTCGAAATCGCAACTGGGCAAACGGCAGCCGGCTAAGCTGCCGGGGCGCCTCGCAAGCCATGACGGCTCGTTTGCATACAAATGTTTCAAAGGCAGTCGTTCCCGTTACAGGCCTCGTGCTTGCGTGCAATGCGGCGGAAACGATCGTTGATCATTTAGATCGCCACGGTGAAGGCGGCGAGGTTTGTTCTCGTTACAGCCATGGCGAATAGGATGAAGTCTATGTCGATAATGAAGACGTTGAACCGCATGGGCGCGGCCTTGAAATATGCACAGGACGCCCGCAACCCGACGCGGATGCGAAACGGGCTGCCGTCCGACAACCAATTGGATATTTGCTGGCCGGTAATGCCGACAGCGAAACATTTGTCGTCGAACACTTGGGGCGCGATCTGAGATAGCGACCGCCCGGAAACCTGAGCGTTGATCAGCACATGGCAATCATCGCCTTGCGAGCTTCGGGGAACGCGCCGTTGTGGCGTCTGGCAATGAGCGGAAAATTGTGGCTGGAGTTCCTGGAAGCTTTTCGAACTTTCTGGGTCGCTCCGCAGTCCGAATTGGGGCTGCTCATGGACAAAGTAGGATACTAGATTCGGCTTTTGCATGGCTCTGGAAGGGATCGACCCCTTGGCACGTTGCGCCCGATAGCGCGACGGTACGACTTCCAAGTACCATGCTTTGAACGGCAGCTTCGCGCCTCATGTCGGTGGTAGAGATCGACTTCGCAACATCCTGAAAGCAGACGTTGCCGGCTATCACGCAGGAGGTCATGGTTGCGGCGCTTCCGGACTTTGTGATCCGCTCAGATTGAGCGACTGACTTTCCGCACTTCGGCTAGTCTCGACCGCCTATTCGACCTTCTCGACAAATTGTAGAAATTCGACGGGCGGAAACAGGTTGAGTTGCTTGGCAACGCGCATGTTCACCAGATAGGCGAACTCTTCCATAGCGAGCACCGGGAGGTCGCCTGGCTGGCTGCCGTCCACGAGGATTCTACTTGCCTGCCGGGCTGCAAGCCTGCCGACGTCATAGTCGCGCGCGGCCACCGACATCAGCGCATTGGATTCGGTGACCAGATGTTCATAGGGCGACAGCACAGGCAAAACCGCTTCCAGGGCAGCCCCGGTGAACAGGTCCTGCTGCTTCTCCAGGAACGTGCTCGATCCCAAATATACGAACTGCACGCCAGCCTGCTTCAACTCCTGCATCTTCGGCGTGACCGATGCCGGGTCCGGCGTGCCGTCGGCCTTCGCGGCGAGTGGAAGCGCCGTCAGCGAGAAGTTCAGCTCCCCCGTCAGCGCCTTGATCTCGTCCACCTTTGCGACGGAGTTCGCCTCACTGGCGTCGTAGAGGATTCCGAGGTGTGCGAAGTCTTTCATGTAGCGGCGGATGCTCTTGATGTTTACGCTTTCGGGCACCCGGTTGCGGGTACCGGTGACGTTCGGCCTGCCAGTCTGCTCGTAACTTTCGATGATCTTGGTGCCGACCGGGTTGGAAACCACCGTGAAGACCACGGGGATATCACTGAGAAAGCGCGGATCGTTCCGCTCGTCGAGCGAGCCGACGATGCCCAGCGTCACCTTGGTTCCCCAGGTGATCACCAGGTCGGGCCGCGTCTTGCGCAGTTTCTCGACGATGCCGGGCAGCTTCGACGGATCCTCGGCTGCGTCGAAGACGGTTACATCGGCATCCAACCCGCTGTCGGCCACAAAATCCTTCACCCCCCGACAGACATCCTCGCAGCCTATCCAGACGACCATGGCGATGGTCTTCCTTGCGGCCTCCGCCGGCGAGGCAAACCAGTCTGCGGCAAGCACCAAAGCAAGCAAAGCTCCAGTTATGCCTCTCATGACATTCCTCCTCATCAATTTCTACCGACGGTGTGAAGCAAGGCAAAGACAACGGCCCCGAACAGGACAAGGCACCCGATCGCTCCGACGGCGCCGGAATATCCGATGTAACCGGTGAGCAAGCCCGTCAACACCAGGCCAGCGACGGCGCCGCCTCGCTCCAGCAGGCGCGTCGTTCCGAGTACGACGCTCGACCCGAGATGCGACAGCCGGCCTTCGGCAAGGTCCATGACCAGCACCGCCTGTGGTCCGCCGGACAGCCCCAATCCGAGCCCGGTTCCTGCGGCGGCGAGAAACATGCTTGCGCTCGACGGGAAGGCGGCGGCAACGAGCAGAACTGCGCCCGAGACAACCGACGAAGCGAAGGCGACCAGCGCCGGATTCGAGTATCGTTGCGGCACTTTATCATGGATAGCCCCGCCAATGATAAGCATCAGGAAAAAGCACATCATGGCGCGGCCGATGCCAGCGGCCGACGACCCCAGTGCATCCATCTGCAGCGACAGAAGATAGGAGACGAAGACGTGATTTACGATCTCCAGCGGAACGATGATGCCGAAAGCGGTGGCGGCAAAACGCGCGCTGCGCATCGGCGCTAGAAGGTTGAACGAGAACCGGGTGTCCTCCTGCTCGCCGGTCTGGCGGATGCCGGCGCGGAACTGCGGCACGTAGTGCCAGATCAAAGCGGCTGACACGGCCATCACCACCGCGCAGACGATGAACACCGCCCGCTGGCCCATCCGGTCGGCGATGATGCCGCCAAGCGCAGTGCCCGCGAAGACTCCGCTGAACATTGCGGTTCTGATGAGGCCGATCGAGCGCGACCGCACGGCCGGCGGCAGCATGTCCAGAACGTAGTCCTGGCAGGAAAGCGAGGCGAGGACGAAGCCGAGGCCGTTGAGGGCGAGGCAGGCGATCAGGTGGACGATGTTGCCGGCCGCGAAGAGGCCGACATTGGCGAGCATGCACATGCCGGCACCCGCCAGGAACAGGTTCCTGTAGCCGAAGCGGCGTTCGAGTGGCCGCGCCAGCGGCGCCCCGAACAGGGTCGCCAGCAGATAGGCGGCCAGTGGCAGGCCGATCACGATGCCGGGGCTTATCCAGGTGATCGGGTTGTCAGCGTCCCTCGCGTAGAGCGAGAAGAAGGACAGCGGCAGTTCGTCGGCCATTGCGAAGAGGAAGAGCGGGAGGCGGACGTCAGATAAGCTGCAGAAACGCAGGACCTCGGCGCCCGATCTGCTAAGCTCGAACCTCCGTCCCAGAGATTCGAGGAGCCTCTCCCTTTCCTCCGGGTTTTGTCCGGCCAACGCCGATCGCCAGGCCTCCGCAAACATACCATTGAGGCGAACGGCTCTTTCCGAGATCCTATTGGTCAGCCTGCCGATGACGTTCATGCCGGAGGCGGCCAAGCGCTTGGAGAAATCACTCGCGGCCTGCAGCCCTGCGACATGCTGGAGCCCGTCGATCGGCAGCGTCACCGACGAAGCCATCATCACGACCACCAGTTCGAACGCAAAGAGCACGATCACGAGAAGCACGACGCTTAGGTCGAGCAGCATGTCGCGGAACTGCGCCGCAAAATAGAGCGGATCGGTTTCGGTGACGATCGTTCCGATCGTCTCCCCGTCAAGCAACAGCGGAAATTCCGAGACGCCTTCCGAGGCCGAGCGCTTCTTGCCGATCTCGAGGATTGGCTTCCCCGGCAGGATCCCCAGATAGGATATCTCCGGAAGGTTCTGCGTCAGATCCTGAAAATAGTCCTGGCCGCCAACCAACTGGTCGAGCGGCACGCCGGCCTCGATGGCACGCTGTATGTTGGCGTTAGCGACGGTACCAATGAGCTCGGTGCGTTTCGCAATCTCGGGCGAGAAGGATTCGTCGATGCCGAGATAGGCCACATAGGCGAGCGCCAGCGCCGAACCGAACACCATGGCTGCGACCAGCGGCATCAGGCGCCTGGCGATGTTCCTGGCGAGGTCGGTCTCGGCAATGCCGACGAACCTGACTGAGGCGGCGGCATCGTTGCCAGGCAACGCGTCCGGCGCCGGTGGACCGAATTTTGCGAGTTCCGACAGCGCGGAACGGTAGGCGAGCGACGCTCGCTCCAGCATCTCCGAAAATTCCGGGAAGGAAGCCGCCGCGGAAGCTTGTTCGTCAGAACCGTCCAGCTGCTTCTCGATCCGCCGCAGTTCGCCGATCGGGCCGTGCATCCTAACTCTGAGTGCCAAGTAGGACACCACAGAAAACAGCACGAGCAAGACGGCTGAGACCAGCCCCATGCGCTGCCTGATCGCCCAACTGCGCGACTCCAACTCGATCCTCGGGTATGAGGCGACAACGCCAGCTACAGGACTCCCTCCTTCGTCCAGTATCGAGTAGCCGCTGATCAGGTCGGTATCGGTTTCGGCGGTCCACCTGCCGTTCGCACTGTCGACCAGGGCGCGGACGATCTCGCGCGGCATCGGTTCGACGTCGCCGGCGAGCGTGGAATCCACCACTATCCCCGAAGGATTTATCAGGTGGACGGCCTTGATGAGGGGGTCAGTTTCCCGGGCGCGCAGGAGCAGTTCGGTGGCATTGCGCATCATCGACACCGGAAGGCCTAGGTCGACGACGGAACGGAAGGGCGCGGCGGTCGAGCCGACGACGACGGAAAGCCGCTGCCTGATCAGGTTCGACAATATGGCGTCATGCTGGAGAACGGTCAGGATGGACAGGGTCGCGAGAACGATCGCCATGACTGCCGTCAGCGCAAGCCAGATACGCCTAAGCAGCAGCCCCACGTCCCATCCCCCTTGGTGACGGCCCACAGTATCTTCGGCCGCCAGAAACAACAAGTTGGAACCTAGACAAACTCCACGGCTTCTCAGCGTCCTGATTTGGACGACCTCGATCGAACCGACGCTGCAAGGACTGGCAAATTGTGCAGTGCGAGTGCATTAAACCGTGCTGGGCCTTTGATCTTCTTGCCGCCGATCGGGAGAATGCAGCGCTGCAGCTGCTCCAGCCGGGACTTGTGAGCCCGCAATTGAACGCCGATCTCATGGAGCTTGGCGCGTTTATCGGGGCGTGCCGCAATCAGCTCTTCTTCAAGCCGGGCAATGTTCTTCCTGGGTGCTTCTGCATCGGCAAACCGCTGTTGCCTGATCCAGCCTCTCACCCAACGTCGCCGAAGCAACCCTAGCTCAGCATTTTCTGACGGTTCCGCAGCACCAAGCTCACCGATGGAGTCGTTCTGACTAAGCCGCATCCTCGGAGTTCTCCTGCAATTTGACCAGCAGATAACCGGGATACCGGATGACCTGGTCGAACTCGCGAGACACGGTGTCCACGAACTTCATCACGCGCGGGCTGCGGTGCCTTTGTGCCGGGTAGAAAGCGCATAGATCGACCGCTTTTCCCAATGCCTTTCGGGCGGAACCGGAACCAGCGCACCGGCCGCCACTTCATACTCGATGAAGAAGTCGGGCAGGTAGCTGATCGCTGACCCAATCGCCGTGAAGTACTTGGTCATCCAGTAGTCATTGACCTTGAATTTGCCGATGTGCCTCGCCTCTGCAAGATCTTGGCCTCGCGGAGCCGCCAACGTTCGGCCAACGCTGTTGCGCATGTAGATCGCCGTTCAACCGCTCGATATCAGCCGGTGTTTCGGGCGTTCCGTGCCGGGCCAGGAAGTCGGGGCCGGCGTAAAGCCCGTGGGAAATCGCGCCTAGCGTTCGACGCATCAAGGTCGAGCTTGGCGGCTCTCCGACGACGATCATGTAATCGAAGCCCGCACGATCAGCTTGTCGTTGGGGATGATGACGAAAGTCATATTCCTTGCGGCCAGTCCGGGCAGTATCCAAATGTTTTTCCTGTTCCGACACCGATAGATGGACCAATGTAGCTCGTTTAATAAATACGACTCGGTTGGAACGCGATCGTACAGTTTCACGTTGCAACCTTGATCCAATAAAACGAATCAATATTAGGTAGTGCTGATAAAGCATGGCCTACATTGCGGGCCGAACGTCATGACTTCTTCTGAAAACCGTCTTGATGCTGCGCCTCATTCAGCAGATGCTGATTTGGACTCTATATTTTCGACGGCCGACGCTTCGGCGATACGCACCGGGCGGGGAGTGGCCGCGTACTCTCTGTTGCCGGCTGGGCTGCACACCTTTTCGGCCAGTCACCATGTCGTTTATGTCGGCCTTGAATCTGCGCCGGGCACGTGCGCCAGACTGGGCGACGGCAAAGCCGAGCGCTATGACGCTCCTGCGGGCGACATCATCGTCAAGCAGGCGGATCTCGAAGCTGGCCTCCATCTGTCGAAGGCCCGGGAAAGCGCGATCATCGTCTATCCGGATGACAGCCTAAAAGAGCTTGCCCGGCAGCAATTCGGCTCTGACCAAGCCGAGCTAAGGCCCCCACCTTTCGGTGCTGTGGACCACACCGCCTTGAGCATTGCGCAATTGCTCAAAGCAGAACTGACAAGGGAGCATGGCCCCAGCGAGTTCTACGTCGAGCGCCTCATTGCGATCCTCGGCGTGCATCTCCTTCACGCTTATGCCGCGCCCGATGACACCGAGCCCCAACCTTTCAAGGGCGGCCTGGCGCGGAAAGCGACGCGCAGCCTTCAGGACTTCCTGAAGGCCAATCTTGCACAGAAGATCTCCGTCAACGAGCTTGCCGCGCTGGCGAACCTGTCGCCCCGTCAATTTACACACGCATTCACCAAAACCTTTGGAAAATCGCCGCATCGCTATCTCCTCGATTTGCGGCTCGACCACGCGGCGGGACTTCTCGCGGAGGGGCAATTGACGATTGCCGATGTCGCCTATCTCAGCGGTTTCTCCAGCCAGAGCCATCTGACGGCGGCGATGAAAAAGTATCGGGGCATCACGCCGACTCTCTTACGCTCCTCATCCTGAAGGCGAACCGGCCTGCCGTTAAGCCTATATTAGTATTGTGCAACAACAACTTGTGCCTTTCATGTAACAGCTTCACTCAAGGGTGCGCTCGGCCGTAAGCGGGCCGCAGTTTTTTGCAAAACTTCGCCGTTTTTTGAAATACGCAGCAGCGGTTCCATGCCTTGTTTCGACATTGTGCTCTGATTCATCGGAGCGTGATGCATTATTGCTTGCTAATTTAGGGGGAATACATGGCTGGGTTGGCCTGCGGCGGGACGATCCACGACCAGAGGGCCGACGACGACGGCGGCCACGATCCGAGATCGAAAGCCGGGCACCGGCATCCCGGACGCGCATCCTCCCAGGCGCGTTCGGGCCTCCAGGGGCAGCCGGCAAGGCAAGCCGACAGGTCTGTTTACTCGCAGCTTCTGCGCGGCGGCCGCATGACCAAATGGAAGGGGCAGGCGGCCAGCTTCGCGCCCAATCTGGCCCAGCTGGTTTCGACGACAGCTCCGGCCCTGCGTGGCGCGCGCCTGCCCGTCGCGCTGCTCGTCGGGCTCGGAGCCCTCCCTGCCGGTGCCGCCGATCGTTACTGGGACGTAAACGGCACGGGAGTGGAGCTCGGCGGGATCGGCTCATGGAACACGTCGTCTCCCTTCTGGAATGAAAGCAGCAACGGCGTGTCGGGTCCGATGGACGTCTGGAACAATGCCGCAGGCGACAATGCCATCTTCGACGGCACGGCGGGTGCCGTAACGCTCGGCGGTTCGATCTCGGCAGGCAGCCTGACCTTCAATGTCGGAGGCTACTCGATTGGCGGCGGCACGCTGACGCTCGCCGGCGCTACGCCGACCGTTTCGGTTGCCGCCGGCACCGCCACCATCAATTCGATAATTGCCGGCAATGCCGGCCTGACGAAGCTAGGCAGCGGTACGCTGACGCTCGGTGGCGCGAACACCTTCGTTGGTGACGTGAACGTCAATGGGGGTACGCTGTCCCTCGCCGGTTCCGGCACGTATACCGGCAATATCAACCTGAACAGCGGCTTCCTGAACGTCGCTAACGACGCGGCGCTCGGCAATTCGAGCAATGGAATTTTCACCACCGCAGGGACGCAGCTGACGATTAACGGCGCTCTCAGTGGAAGCCGCGTCGTCACGCTTGGCGCCGGGGGACAAACCACCATCGCAGGTGTCGGCGCCGCCTCCACGTACTACACGGGCGCCGGTGGCCTTACGGCTTTCAGGACATCACTGACCAACAACGCCAACGACTATGCCGGACAGACAACAATCCAAGTCAGTACCAGCGACAACATCACTTTCAGCTCAGTCGGCAATCTTGGCGAAGTGAGTGCGCTCGGGGCTGGTGCCGGCTCGAATGGAACCATTATCGTTCAGCGCATAAACGGCGCCACCGGCACACTCTCCTATGTCGGGACCGGAAGCGATTCCAACCGGGATTGGTCTTTGCCCACCACGGGCGGCAACCTGTCTTTCGTGAACAGCGGCACGGGAACCCTGATCTTACGAGGGAACATCGCGCTCGGTGGCCCGGCTGGCACAGGGGTCGGCTTCGCGGCCAATTCCGCGGACCTGCAGCTCCTGGGGCAAATCAGCGGCAGTCTCGGCAGCGTCTCCTTTTCAGGCAGTAGCAATACACGCACCATAACGCTCGGCGACTCCAACAGCTTCAACGCACCAGCATCGATCGGTTCGGTCACCGTCAAAGCGGGCGTGCTGGCCAATGGTGGGGCGAACAGCTCGCTCGGCGCCGGGACGAGCGTGAATTTGGCCAATGGCGGTGTTCTAAGCTATACGGGCGGCGCCGCCTCCAGCAACCGGACCTGGACGGTTTCGGCCAACGCCAACGGCACGATAAACAACGACAGCACGACGGGCGCTCTGACGCTAAGTGGCGCTGCCACGCTCAATACCAATTCAACCCTCACCTTCGGCGGCTCCTATACGGGCGGTCCCAATACCTTCTCGGGCGTGATCTCCGGCTCGGGCAACCTCGCCAGCAACGGCGCCGGCGTCTGGGAACTCACCGGCGCCAGCACCCGCACTGGCGGCATAACGGTGGACGGCGGAACGCTGCGCGCGGGAAGCGCCTTAGCCTTCGGCACGACCACGACGGTGACCGTCAACAACGGCACGCTGGACTTGAACAATTTCAACCTGGCGGCCACGAGTCTGGCCGGAACCGGCGGAACGATCGCCCTTGGGAGTGGAACCCTGACGGTCAATTCCGCGTCCGGCGGCACGACGTTTGCCGGGAGCATTACAGGCACCGGTGGGCTTACCAAACAGGGCGCGAGCACTCTGACGCTGACCGGCGCCAACACCTACAACGGCACGACCAACGTCAGTGGCGGCACGCTGGCGCTGGACTTCTCGGCGGCCAGCGCGCCGGCGACCGACATCATTTCCAGCG
Source organism: Mesorhizobium sp. B2-7-1 (assembly GCF_006440735.1). Classification (GTDB taxonomy): domain Bacteria; phylum Pseudomonadota; class Alphaproteobacteria; order Rhizobiales; family Rhizobiaceae; genus Mesorhizobium. Next base: position 237,140 of record NZ_VFUA01000001.1, read on the forward strand.
CCTCCACCCTGAACATGGCCGGGGGCACGTTGAAGGTGACAGGCTCGGCGGGCCAGACGCAAAGTTTCGCCGCGACCAACATCACCGCGGGGGGCAACACCATCGCGGGATCGGGAAACGTGACCCTCAATCTCGGCGCGATCAACCGGTCCAGCGGCCTCGTCAATTTCGTCCTGCCCACCACCGGCAGCATCACGACCACGCCGAGTACGGTTCTGGGCGGCTGGGCCACAGTCACCACAGGCGTCACGACCGACTACGCCCAGGTTGATGGTGCCGGCAACATCATCGCACGCGTCAGCTATGCGACCAAGGACGATGCGGGCACCTGGATAACGGGGGATGTCGTCAGCGACGAGGGCGGCAACGCCAATACGCCTTACTTCGGCGCGGTCGGGAGCAATGTCCAACTCGGTGGCTTAAAGTATACGGTCGCGCGGTCAAGCACTGTGACGATCGGCGTCGGCAACACACTGGGCGTGGATGGCACCATCATCGTCTCCTCGTCGGTCGGCAACAATGCGCAGACAATAACCGGCGGGCAACTGACCGGCCCTGCAGGTGGCGGTACGCTCGGCGTGCTGCAGAATAGCACCGGCAACTACACCATCGCGTCGACCATCGTCGACAACGGTGGTGGCGGGACCGGGTTCACCAAGGCGGGCACGGGGCTTGTCACGCTTTCCGGGTCAAATACCTATTCCGGGGCTACGATCGTGAGCGGAGGCACGCTGTCCGTCAACACGATCGCGAATGGCGGCTCGGCAAGCGCGATCGGGGCCTCGAGCAACGCGTCTTCCAACCTGGTGCTCGAAGGCAGCACGCTGCGCTACACGGGGCTCTCGACAGCGAGCGATCGCGGCTTCACCCTTGTCACCAACGGCGCCGTAACCGCAGGCACGATCGACGTGACGCAGGCAGGCACGGACCTGCAATTTTCGGGCGCAGTCACAAGCCCGGACAATTCCGGCCTGACCAAGACCGGCCTCGGTACGCTGACGCTCTCCAACGCCAGCAATAACTATGTCGGGATCACCACGGTCAACCAGGGGACTCTGGCTGCGAGCACACTGGCCAATGGCGGCGCCAACAGCAGCATCGGCGCATCGTCCAATGCGTCTTCGAACCTGGTGCTGCAGAGCGGGGGGGAACTAGAATATCTCGGCGCGACGGCGAGCAGCAACCGCGGCTTCACGCTTGCCTCCGGAGGCGGCGCCATTGGGGTCGCCCAGACCTCTACGACGCTGACGCTCAGCGGCGTGGCGACTGGCGCTGGCTCTCTGACCAAGAATGGCACCGGCACCTTGATCCTGTCCGGCACGAATGATTATACCGGCGGCACGATTGTGAGCGCCGGCACGTTGCGCGCCGGGTCGACCAGTGCGTTCGGCACGGGCCTCATGACGGTGAACACCGGTGCGACACTCGACCTAGCCGGCCGCGCAAACACGGTAAGGGGGCTTAGTGGGACCGGAAATGTGCTGCTGGGCGCCGCGACGCTAACGACCAACGGCAGTGGCAGCTTTTCAGGTAGCATCAGTGGGACGGGCGGCGTCACCATCGCGCCGGGCACAGTGTCGCAGACGTTCGCCGGTTGCGGCAACAGCTATACTGGCCCAACCACGATCCAGAGCGGCACCACGCTGAACGTCAGTTGTCTGGCCAATGGTGGGTTGCAGAGCGATATAGGCTCTTCCGGGAGTGCCTCGACCAATCTGGTCTTCATCAACGGCACGCTCAATTATACCGGTGGCACCGTCACCACCGACCGCGGCTTCTCGATGCCGGGATTCGTCGGCGGCGCGATCGGCGTGCAGAACGCCGCGACGACGCTTACCTTTGGCGGCCAAGTCACCGGGTCAAACGGCGGCGTCTCTAAATTCGGTGCAGGCACGCTCGTACTCTCCGGCACGAATAATTATGGCGGCGGCACGACCGTCACGGCCGGCACATTGCGGGCCGGATCGACGAGCGCCTTCGGGACTGGCGGGATGGCCGTCAACACTGGAGCCACCCTTGATCTTGCCAATCTAAGCAACACAGTGGGCAGTCTCGCGGGCGGCGGCAACGTGACGCTGGGTTCTGCAACGCTCACCATCAGCAACGGCGCTTCCCAGAATTTCAGTGGTGCAATCAGCGGCACTGGTGGGCTGGTGAAGAGCGGCGCCGGCACGCAAACTTTGTCAGGTGTCAGCAGCTATACAGGCTCCACGGTCATCAATGGCGGCATTCTCGCCGTGACGGGGCTTGCAAATGGTGGCAGCAACAGCTCGATCGGATCGTCCGCCGCCACACCGGACAAGCTCGTCCTCAATGGCGGTACGCTGCAATATATTGGAACCGGCGACAGCACCAACCGGCTGTTCACGCTTGGGGCCAGCGGCGGCTCTCTCGACGCTTCGGGCACCGGCGCGGTCAGCTTCACAAACACGGGCGCGGCCGCGCTCAGCGGTGCCGGCAACCGCACGCTGACGCTGACCGGCACCAACACCGCCGGCAACTCGCTTGCGGCTCGCATCGACAATCCGGCCGGCGCCACCACTGCGCTGACAAAGACCGGGACTGGCACCTGGGTGCTGAAGAACGGGTCGAGCACCTATACCGGCGCCACGACGATCAGCGGCGGCGTGCTCGCCGTCGATAAGCTTGGCGATGGCGGCCAGGCGAGCTCGATCGGCCAATCGACGAACCTAGCCTCCAATCTTGTGATCGGCAGCGGCTCGACGCTGCGCTATACGGGCGGCGGCGACACGACTGACCGTCTCTTCAC
>NZ_VFUA01000010.1 GCF_006440735.1 Mesorhizobium sp. B2-7-1
TTCGGCCTGCCGATCGCCTATCACAACCGCCGCAAGGTCGAAGGCCTGGCTTACGACTATCATGCCACGCTGAAAGGCCTAGCCGAAGCTGTCGACACGCTGATCTGCATTGCCCCGGGCGGCGCTGCCACGGAGAAGGCGATCAATGCCGGGATCCTGTCGGCGCTGGGGCCGAACGGCGTCTTGGTCAACATCGGCCGCGGCTCGACGGTGGACGAGGCAGCTCTTGCCGCGGCCCTCGAGAGCGGCGCCATCGCGGCCGCCGGGCTTGATGTCTTTGCCGACGAGCCGAACGTGCCGCAGGCCCTGCTCGACGCGCCCAACACCTCGCTTCTGCCGCATGTCGGTTCGGCGTCGGACCACACCCGCCGCGCCATGGCCGATCTCTGCGTCGACAATCTCGTCGCCTGGTTCACCGAGCGCCGGCCGCTGACGCCCGTGCCGGAGACCATCAACGTCAAGGCGCGCGGCTAGAGCAGTCTCAGGGAAGCGGCTTTCCGCCCAGGATGTCGGATCGCGTCCGACGCCTTCGCCACATTTGTTAATGCTTTCGTATCGCCATTAACGCCCGCTTAACGCTTTGAAATCATTTTCCATACTGGTTGAGCGTGGAGACGCGGCGTGAAGCTCGTTGCCGGGTTGGTTGTGTCGGTTGCGTTGTTCGGGGGCGCGCATGTCCTGTATGACGGCAAGAGCCCAAGCACGGCTGTCGAGACCGCCTCCTCGAGCACCTATCGATTGACGGCCAATGGCGACGAAGCCGCTTGCGCGGTGCAGCGGGGAGCCCCGGTCTCCGACGGCCTGTCGCGGCTCGAAATTGCTCCGGATTGCCGCAAGCTGATGCCAGGCATCGAGCGGGTGAGATTCTGGCGCGAGCAGGCGGACGGCTCGGTCGCGTTCAGCGAGAACGGCGTCGACCCGATCGTCACCTTCGGCATTGCCGATGGCGATGGCTACGAATCCTATGCACCGGCCGCGCCGCTTCTGGCGCTGAACAGCGACAGTCAGTAAACCGTCAAGGCGTGGTCTTTTTGCAACTTCGGATAGGAAAACATCTCTGATGTGCTCGCCTGTCTTTGCAACGCAACCAAAGCCGAATAAATTTGGCTGAGCTTTGGGGTGCTTAAATGAAGTCCTTGCTTCTTGCTTCAACCATTCTCGCCTTGTTTCCGGCCGGCGCGTTCGCCGCCGACGCGCTCTCTGCTGCTGCTCCGGCGACTTATGAGTGGAGTGGCTTCTATGCCGGTGCCCAGCTCGGCTACGGTTGGGGAAAAGTCGACAGTCACGATTCTGAGATAGGCAGTGGCGCTTCCGACTGGGCCGATTCTTGGAACAGCGATGGAGTTCTTGGCGGTATTCATATCGGCTACAACCAGGCTTACGATCAATTCGTCCTTGGTGCCGAAGCCGACATTGAAGCCTCGGGGATGAGCGGTTCAGTGGATTCGGCATTTGCCGGGAACATCAAGACCAAGATCGACGTGCAGGGTTCGCTGCGGGCGCGCCTTGGTTATACGATGGGGCCGGCCCTCCTTTACGCCACGGGCGGTCTGGCGGTTGCTCATTTCGACACCAAGTACGATAATGGCGTAACGACTGATAGCTCATCCAACACTAAGGCCGGGTGGACGGTGGGCGCAGGTATCGAATATGCGTTCGCGCCGAACTGGACGACGCGCGTCGAGTATCGCTACAGCGACTTCGGCAAATTCACCGACAATCCGGCGACCGATAGCGGCTACCTATACCCGACGCATGTGACTACAAACGCCGTGCGCGTCGGCTTCAGCTACAAGTTCTGATCTGAGTGGCGAAAGGCGGCGCTTGAAGCGCCGCTATTTCTATTCCGCCGCTGCGCGGGCGCCGGCCTTCGCCGCCGCGTGCAGGCGCACGGCATCGCCGAAAGCCCTGAAGATCTTGGCGGAATTGCTGTCCGACTTCACCCAGTATTCGGGGTGCCATTGCACGCCGACCGCGAAGGCGCGGGCGTCCTTGACGGAGACCGCCTCGACCGTGCCGTCGGTGGCCAGAGCCTCGACCTGAAGCTTGGAGCCCAGCCGGTCGATTGCCTGGCGATGCAGCGAATTCACCTTCATCTCGCCGGCGCCGAACACGCCGGCGAGGCAGCTTCCGGGCTTGATCGAAATCGTCTGGTGGATGCCGAAGCGCTCGTCCTGATTGTCGCTCACCGGCGCGCGGTGGTCGAGCGAGCCCTCGCGCTCCTGGATTTCGGTGCCCAGCGTGCCGCCGAGCGCAACGTTCAGTTCCTGGATGCCGCGGCAGATGGCAAGCAGCGGCACGCCGCGCTCGATCGCCTTGCGGATCAGTGGCAGCGTGGTGGCATCGCGTGCCGGATCGTAAGGGCCGTTGGCCTCGCTCGGATCGCCGCCATAGAGCGAAGGATGTACATTGGACTTCGACCCGGTGACCATCACGCCATCGACCGACGACAGCAATTCGTCGAGGTCGAGCCGGTCGCCGAAGGACGGCACCAGCAGCGGGAACACGCCGGCGCCGGCGACCGCGGCTTCCAGATATTGCTGGGGTGCTGCGTGCCAGGTGTAGTTGTCGAACTGGCGGACGTCGGACGAGACTGCGACGAGCGGCTGCTGCATTTTGGGTTTGGTTTCCATCAGGCCAAGGAACTGTTCTGCCTATAAAATAAGCGATCCGCCGCGGCTTTTCCATGGCAAGTTTCGCCGCCTCGCATGGGCCAGTGAAGGGAACGTTAGACTATAGTTGCAGGCGGTTGCCGAATGGCGGCCACCGCAGCCCGCGGCGCTGGACTCGACTTCTTGCCTGTGTATGTTTCTCCCCCAACCGGTCCGGACACCGAGGAAGTCCCGGCATCGGTCAGCTGATCCGCAAGGGAGGAAACTTAATGGATCGTCGTTCATTCATCCGCAAGGCCGGGGCGTCCGGCGTGGGCGCCGCGGCAGCGGCCGCCGCGCTTGCCACGCCGGCGATTGCCCAGTCCAATCCGAAAGTGACCTGGCGGCTTGCGTCGTCCTTCCCGAAGTCGCTCGACACGATCTATGGAGGCGCCGAAGTCTTCTCCAAGATGCTGTCGGAAGCGACCGACGGCAATTTCCAGATACAGGTCTTCGCGTCGGGCGAGCTGGTGCCCGGCCTGCAGGCGGCCGATGCCACCGCCGCCGGTACCGTCGAAGCGGCCCACACCGTGGCTTATTATTACTGGGGCAAGGATCCCACCTGGGCGCTGGGCGCCGCCGTGCCGTTCTCGCTCAACGCGCGCGGCATGAACGCCTGGCACTATCATGGCGGCGGCATCGACCAGTTCAACGAATTCCTTGGGGCGCAAGGGTTGTTCGGCCTGCCGGGCGGTAACACCGGCGTCCAGATGGGCGGCTGGTTCCGCAAGGAAATCAACAGTGTCGCCGATCTGTCGGGTCTCAAGATGCGCATCGGCGGCTTTGCCGGCAAGGTCGTCGAGAAGCTCGGCGTGGTGCCGCAGCAGATCGCCGGCGGCGACATCTACCCGGCGCTGGAAAAGGGCACCATCGACGCCGCCGAATGGGTCGGCCCCTATGACGACGAGAAGCTCGGCTTCTACAAGGTCGCGCCCTATTACTATTATCCCGGCTGGTGGGAAGGCGGCCCGACCGTGCATCTCCTGTTCAACAAGGCGAAATACGAAGAACTTTCGCCGACTTACAAATCGCTGCTGCGCACCGCGGCGCAGGCGGCCGACGCCAACATGCTGCAGAAATACGACTATGTGAATCCACCGGCGGTGCGGCGGCTGGTGGCCGGCGGCGCCAAGCTCAGGCCGTTCAGCCAGGAGATCATGGCGGCCTGTTTCGAGAAGGCCAACGAGGTCTATGCCGAGATGGAATCCAACAACGCGCCGTTCAAGAAGATCTGGGAATCGATCAAGGCCTTCCGCAAGGAGCACTATCTCTGGGCCCAGGTCGCCGAATACAATTACGACACCTTCATGATGGTGCAGCAGCGCAACGGCAAGCTGTAGGCCGTCCATCACAAGTTCGTTCAAGGACCTCGGTCTGCGTCCGAGGTCCTTTTTCTTATCTGTCCTACGACCCCGGCCGGCATGGGACGCTATGGCGATAAGCTGCTACATCAAGATCATTGGCGACGACCCCAGGGTGGGAGCTGGCGTGCTGCCTGTGTTCACCTTTGGTGAAGTGCCGAGGGCGGGTGAATTTATTGGTTTTTCACGCGACGGCAAGCGCGACGACCGGGGCGTATTGAGTCAGGATTTGTACCGCGTGAAGCGCGTGATCCATACTGCTGCCACCGAGCTCAACCCCGCGATGATCATTCTCGACGTTGTCTTGGAGCAGCCTGTCGACTAGTGCATCATCGATGCCATCCGCGCCTAGCCTCTGCCCGGCACCACCAGCACCTTGACCTCGCCCGGCGCTGGCGGGTTGGCGATCACGCCCGGTGCTTCTTCCAGGCTGACCTGTTTCGAAATCAGCTTGTCGATCACGATCGCGCCGGAGGCGATCAACTGCGCCGCCCTTCCATGCGTGTACGGGTTGAGGAAGGAACCGAGCACCTTCAACTCCCGGAACAATAGATCGAACGGCTCGATCTCCACCTTCATGCCTTGCGGCACCACGCCGACGATGACGATCGTGCCGCCTGCCTTTGCCACCCGCAGCGACTGCTCGACCGTGTCGCGCACGCCGGCGCATTCCAGCACCACGTCGACGCCGCCGGGCACCAGGCCGTTTGGCCCGGCGATGGCCGCGATTGGGTCGCCGGCGCTCGGGTTGATCGTCGCGGTCGCGCCGAGCTCCTCGGCAAGCGCGCGGCGCGAGGCCTGCCGGGTCGACAGGATGATGGCCGCCGCGCCCGCGAGCTTCGCCAGTTGCACCACGAGCAGGCCGATGACGCCGCCGCCGAGCACCACGACCGACGCGCCCGGCCGGATCGCGGCAAGGTCGACGCCGTGCAGGCAGCAGGCGAGCGGCTCGCAGAAGGCGCCATGCGCCGGCTTGAGCTCCGCCGGCAGCCGAAAGGCCTGCTTGTGCGGCATCAGCACATAGTCGGCGAAGCCGCCGTCGCGGTGGATGCCGATGGCCCTGAGATTGCTGCACAGATTGACGCGGCCGGCATGGCAGTGGGCGCAGCGCCCGCAGGCGATGTTGGGATCGCCGGTGACGCGGTCACCAACGGCAATGCCGGACACCGCTTCGCCCACGGCCTCCACGATGCCGGAGAATTCATGGCCGAGCGTCACCGGCGGCGTGCAGGGAAACTCGCCATGGAAAAGGTGCCGGTCGGTGCCGCAGACGCCGCAGGCCTCGATCTTGACCAGAACATCCTCAGGCCCGGGAACGGGTTTGGGGACCTCGCGCAACCCAATGTTGCCCACCGCTTCCAGTCGCACGGCTCTCATGGCGTTGACCTCAGTTGAATTTGGGCGGCTGCGAGAGATCAGGCGCGGGGGCCGGCTTGGCCGGCGCATCGCCGAAGCTCGGTGGCTGCGACAGGTCTGGCGTGCCGGGCGCCGCCGGCGCGCCGTCATTGGCCGGGGCCGCGCCATTGTCCGCCGGCGGCGTGCCGAGCGGCGACAGCGAAGGCATGTCCGGCAGCTTGATGTCGATGGTGCTGGGCTCCACCGCCGGACCCTTGTAGCGCATGACCATCTGCGGGAAGGCGATGGTGAGTCCGATCATGATCACCTGGATCAGGACGAACGGCACGGCGCCCCAATAGATCTGGCCCGTGCTGACCGGCGCGATCTGCTTGCCGGTGATCCTGTCGAGGTAAGGCACGCGGGCCGCGACCGAACGCAGGTAGAACAGCGCGAAGCCGAAGGGCGGATGCATGAAGCTCGTCTGCATGTTGACGCCGAGCAGCACGCCGAACCAGATCAGGTCGATGCCGAGCTTGTCCGCGGCCGGCGCCAAGAGCGGCACGATGATGAAGGCGAGCTCGAAGAAATCGAGGAAGAAGGCGAGCACGAAGACCAGGATGTTGACGCCGATCAGGAAGCCGGTCTCGCCGCCGGGCAGCGAGATCAGCAGGTGCTCGACCCAGATATGGCCGTTGACGCCGTAGAAGGTGAGCGAAAAGACGCGCGCACCGATCAGGATGAACAGCACGAAGGAGGAAAGCCTGGTCGTCGAGGCCAGCGCCTGGTTGACGACGTCCCTCGTCAGGCGGCCTTTCATCGCAGCCATGATGAGCGCGCCGACGGCGCCCATGGCGCCGCCTTCGGTCGGCGTGGCGATGCCGAGAAAGATCGTGCCCAGCACCAGGAAGATCAGCGCCAGCGGCGGGATCAGCACGATCACCACCTGCTGCGCCAGCTTCGACATCATGTTGATGCGCAGGCGCTGGTCGAGGACGGCGACCACATAGATGACGATGACGCCGACGGCGAAGCCGAGGATGTCGGCATTGTCGCCCTGCGTCGGCGCAAGATAGCGATAGGCGCCGTAGGCGATGGCGCCGGTGACCAGCAGCGCCACGATCAGCGACATCACGCCATGGCCGAGTGTACGCGCCTCGGGCGGCAGCGCCGGCATCGAGTTCGGCCGGACGATCGACATGATCAGGATGTAGAGCATGTAGAGGCCGGTCAGCACGAGACCGGGGATCAAGGCGCCGGCATACATGTCGCCGACCGAACGTCCGAGCTGGTCGGCAAGCACGATCAGCACCAGCGACGGCGGAATGATCTGGGCGAGCGTGCCGGAGGCGGCAATGACGCCGGAGGCAACCCTGCGGTCATAGCCGTAGCGCAGCATGATCGGCAGCGAGATCAGGCCCATGGCGATGACTGAGGCCGCGACCACGCCGGTCGTTGCGGCAAGCAGCGCGCCGACGAAGATCACCGCATAGGCAAGGCCGCCGCGGATCGGCCCGAACAGCTGCCCGATCGTGTCGAGCAGGTCCTCGGCCATGCCGGAGCGTTCGAGCACGATGCCCATGAAGGTGAAGAAGGGTATCGCCAGGAGCGTGTCGTTGGACATCACCCTGGTGCCGTAGAAATTGTCCGGCAGCGCGTGCAGCAGCGGCCACGCAAGGTTGATCGACCCCCCGGAATAAGGCGACAGCACCACGCCGATGAAGAAGAACAGCAGGCCGTTGGCAGCGAGCGAGAAGGCGACGGGATAGCCGATCAACAGGAAGACGATCAGCGAGGCGAACATGATCGGCGCCATGTTCTGCGCGATGAATTCGATCACGGGCGCACCTCGCCCGCGATCGACTTGGCCTCTTCGGCCAGCGCCTCGGCCTCGAGCTTGGCCTGGTCATGCGCCGAGACGAAGGGATTGGGGTCCTCCATGTCGCCACGTATGATGGCGATCTTCTTGATGATCTCGGAAACCCCTTGCAGCGCGAGCAGCAAGAAACCGACGAGCAGGATGGCCTTGGCCGGCCACACGATCAGCCCGCCGGCATTGGTCGACATCTCGCCGCTGCGGACGGAGAGCGACACATAGGGCACGAAATAGATCACCATCAGCACCACGAAGGGCATCAGGAAGAACAGGTGGCCGAGCAGGTCGATCCAGTGCTGCACGCGCCGCGAGAACATGCCGTAGACGATGTCGATGCGGATATGGTCGTTCTGCTTCAGCGTGTAGGCGGCGGCGAGCATGAAGGCGGCGCCGAACAGATACCACTGCAGCTCGAGCCACGCGTTGGAGGAGGTGTCGAACACCTTGCGGATGACGGCATTGCCGGCGCTCACCAGGATCGCGAGCAGGATCAGCCAGGACACCCAGCGGCCGATGAACTCGTTGATGCGGTCGATCGTCCTGGATAGAGCGAGCAGCCCTGCCATGCATATCCTCCCTCGCGCATCGACCCGAAAACCATGTTCGATTTTCGGAAAGCACGATGCGTAGACTCAAAAGTGCCAGGCGGCGCGCCCGATTCCCCCTCCGGTGTCGCGTCGCTTGGCCCAACGATATGCAGTGCGTGGTCCGGCAGGTCAACATGACAAAGCCGCGGCAAACGGATCGGCAAGCCGCGCAGGGCCGGAATGCCGCCGCATGACGGTACGTCATGCAACGAAAGTCTGGGAGCTTAGGCGATCTTGGCCTGGTCGCGCCCGGCGCCGATCAGCACCAGCATGGCGACGAGGAAGAGATAGATCCAGGCGTCGCGCCATTCGAGCGGGAAATAGCCGGCCCAGAGCGATTCCGCCATGCCGAAGGCCGCGGCGCCAAGCGCCGCCTTGAGCGGCGACAGATAGCCGCCGACCGCCGTCACGAACAGGATCTTGAGGCCGTAGATCAGCCCGGTGCCGAAGGAGACATTGCCGTAATAGAGGCCGGCAAGCACGCCGGCCAAGGCGGCGCAGAAGCCGCCGAACAGCACGGCGCGGCGGAACACGGCGGTGACGTCGATGCCGCACATCGCCGCCGCCTTCGGGTCGTCGGAGACGGCGCGCCAGGCGCGGCCGAAGCGCGAATGCGAAAACAGCCAGGCCGCCAGCGCCACCACCGCGATGACACAAGCGCAGTCGAGCAGCTGGATGACGGTGAGCGTGACCTTGAAGCCGTCACCCTCAGCGAAGATGACCGGGGTGGCGAGCATTGGCGGCAGCCAGAGATCATGCGTGTCGGCGGCAATGCGGCTCGCCTCCGACAGGAAGAGCAGGATGCCGAGCGTCGTCACCACGATGGCGTTGGGCGAGCGGTCGGCGAGCCTCTCGAAAACGCTGCGCGACAGCACGTGGCTGATCAGCGCCGCGTAGAGAATGGCCGCGACCACGCCGAGGGCCACCGCGGCGGCGAGCGTCAGCCACAGCGCCTGGTAGCCGAAGGCGGCGGTCAGGATCATCGTCTGGCCGCAGAAGGCGAACAGCGCGCCGTAAGCCAGGTTCGTGCGGTGCAGGATGCCGTTGGTCAGCACATAGCCGAAGGCGAGCAGCGCATAGAGCGCGCCCGAATGCAGCCCGTTCAGCACCTGCTGGAAGAAATAGAGCATGCGGCATCCCTAGGCCGTCGCGTCCCCTTGGCCGCACTCGAAGCGTTACACTCGGAATCTAACTTGTCAAATACGTTTTATCGGTTAGATTTCTCTCATGACGGTATCCTGGACCCCGCACCGCTTCACCGGCGGCATCCTTGCGCTCGACACGGCGAACACCGTCGTGCTGCGCAACGATCCGCAAAAGTCCTTCGACCGTTTCGACGATCCGGCCGAGATCGCCCGCTTCGCCGAGGCGGCGAGCGGCTTTCGCGCCACCGAGCTCGGTGGCCGGCGGCTGAGGGCGCCGGAGCCGGGCGAGATAAAACCAACCGTCGTCTCTATTCGCGAGGCGACCGATCGCCTGTTTCGCCATGCCGTATCGAACGGCGCGGTCGCGACCAGCCACCTGCCGGGCTTCCTTACGGCCTGCGCTGACGGGTTGGCGGGCAGCGCGATCGAGATCGGGACGCCGGGCCAGCCTTTCGGCGATCCACGGACACCGATTGCCTTCGAAGCGGCCTTGGCCGTTTCGGCGCTGTCGCTGCTGCGCGACGAGACGATGGCGAGGCTGAGGATCTGTCCCAACTGCAGCTGGCTGTTCGTCGACCGCAGCCGCAACGCCAGCCGCTTGTGGTGCGATATGGCCGTCTGCGGCAATCGCCAGAAGGCAAACCGCTATTACCGCCGCCGTACAGCGGCGAGGGAGGTCAGCAATGCTTAGGAAATTGTCGCGCTCGGCTTTGGTCGGCGCCGCCTTGATCGCCGCGATCGCGCTCGGCGCCTGCCGCGACACCGGCAAGGACCAGCTCTTCGCCATCTCCGGCAAGCTGTTCGAGTTCAACTACCGGCTCGCCATCGCCACCTATGTCATCACGCTGAAGCCGCTGCGACCGATGGTCGACGGCCAGGTCGCGGTCGTGAGCTTCCAGAACCCGGCCGGCGGCGATCCGCTCATCGTCAACCAGAAGATCTGGCCGAAGCTGCCCCACATCACGCTCACCAGTCCGCCGCTCACTTGCGTGGTCAAGGACAAACCCTATTCCGTCTCGATCCGCATCGAGGACGCGAGCGGCGCGTTGCTGCAAGCTATCGACACCACCATGACGTCGTCCGAGGATCAGACGATGCTGCCGGATCGGCCGCTGGTGATCGGGCCGAACTACGAGCTCAATGCCGATCTGGCCGGCCATCCCAACGGCAAGCTGCCAGGCGAACCGAAGCCGGATTGCTCGAAAGCGACCTGAAACGGAGGGGCTCGCGCGAAATTTTTGTTCCTCACGAAGCGGTTAGCATGATCTTGTATGCGCCGCCGGCCACTCGCCAGACCGATTGTTGCGTGTTATTTGGCCTCTGCGATTTTGTTTGACCTCTCCCGCAAGGGAAGAAAGACTGCGGCGTCCCACTCCGACGTTGGCTGCCTGATTTGGGGCTGCCTCCGCAGAGGAAATACCTGATGACGCTGCACGACGTCGCGCTCGACGACAAGTTCGACCTTGGCAAGGAGCGCATCTTCCTATCCGGGGCACAGGCGGTCGTGCGCATGCTTCTCATGCAGCGCGAGCGCGACCGCCGTGCCGGCCTCAACACGGCGGGCTTCGTCTCCGGCTATCGCGGCTCGCCGCTGGGCGGCCTCGACATGCAGCTGTGGCGAGCCAAGAAGCAGCTCGCGCAAGCCGATATCGTCTTCCAGCCCGGCCTCAACGAGGAACTTGCCGCCACCGCCTGCTGGGGCTCGCAGCAGACCGAATTGCTGGGCGAGGGCACGCATGACGGCGTCTTTTCCGTCTGGTACGGCAAGGGGCCGGGCGTCGACCGTTCCGGCGATGTCTTCCGTCACGCCAACCTTGCCGGCTCGTCGAAGCATGGCGGCGTGCTCGCCTTGATGGGCGACGACCATATGGCCGAATCCTCGACCAATGCGCATGCCACCGAATTCCTCTTCGTAGACACCATGGTGCCGATCCTCAATCCGGCCGGCGTCCAGGAAATCATCGATTACGGCCTCTATGGCTTTGCCATGTCGCGCTTCGCCGGCACCTGGGCGGCGATCAAATGCGTCAAGGACAACATCGAATCGACGGCTTCGGTCGACGCCTCGATCGAGCGTCTGGGCATCGTCATTCCCGAATTCGACATGCCGCCGGGCGGCCTGAACATCCGCCACGAGATCGACATGCTCGGTCAGGAAGAGCGGCTGCATGAGCATAAACGCGCCGCGGCGTCGGCCTTCATTCACGCCAACGGCCTGAACCGCATCGTGTATTCCGGCGGCCGCAATCCCAAGCTCGGCGTCATCACCATCGGCAAGAGCTATCTCGACGTCCGCCAGGCGCTGGAGGATATCGGCGTCGACGAGGAGGCCGCCAACCGCATCGGCATCCGGCTGTTCAAGGTCGGCTGCCCGTGGCCGCTCGACTTGCAGCACATCGCCGAGTTCGCGCGCGGCCTCGACACCATCGTCGTCGTCGAGGAGAAGCGCTCGCTGATCGAGGTGCAACTGCGCGAGAACCTCTACGGCACCGCCACGCAGCCGGTGATCGTCGGCAAGAAGGACGAGCGCGGCGACTGGCTGTTTCCGGCCAAGGGCGCGCTCGACCCGAACGAGATCGCCATCGCGCTCGGCGAAAGGATCCTGCGCACCATCGGCTCGTCGGAAGAGATCGCCGCGCGGGTGGCGAAGCTGCGCCAGTTCCAGGCGATGCTCGCCGATACCGTCGATATCGGTTCGCGCACGCCCTTCTTCTGTTCGGGCTGCCCGCACAACTCCTCGACCAAGGTGCCGGACGGCTCGTTGGCCGCCGCCGGCATAGGCTGCCATTTCATGGCGCTGTGGATGGACAGGAACACCGTCGGCTTCACCGCCATGGGCGGCGAGGGTGCGCAATGGGTCGGCCAGGCGCCGTTCTCGAAGCGCGACCATATCTTCCAGAATCTCGGCGATGGCACCTACAACCATTCCGGCGCGCTGGCGATCCGCTTCGCGCTGTCCTCCGGCGCCAACATCACCTACAAGATCCTCTACAACGACGCGGTGGCGATGACCGGCGGCCAGCCGCATGAGGGCGGCCTGACCGTCGACATGATCGCGAGACAGGTTCGCGCCGAGGGCGTCGACCGCATCGCCGTCGTCACCGACGAGCCGGACAAATATGCCGGCAAGGCCGATTTCCCGGCCGGCATCAGCATCCATCACCGTGACGACCTCGATCTCGTCCAGCGCGAATTGCGCGATGTGAAGGGCGTCTCGGTGCTGATCTACGACCAGACCTGCGCCGCCGAGAAGCGCCGGCGCCGCAAGCGCGGCACCTTCCCCGATCCGGACAAGCGCGTCTTCATCAACGAACTGGTCTGCGAAGGCTGCGGCGATTGCGGCGTGCAGTCCAACTGCGTCTCCATTCAGCCGGTCGAGACCGAATTCGGCCGCAAGCGCCGGATCGACCAGTCGAGCTGCAACAAGGATTTTTCCTGCGTCAACGGTTTCTGCCCGTCCTTCGTCACCGTGCATGGCGGCAAGATCAGGAAGGCCGAAGGCATTGCCGGCAGGGCCGATCCTCTCGACGGCGTGCCGGCGCCGGCGGAATTCCGCATGGGCAGCCAGGGCTGGGCGGCGATCATCGACGGGGTCGGCGGCACCGGCGTCGTCACCGTCGGCGCCATGCTGGGCATGGCGGCGCATCTGGAAGGCAAGGGCTGCGGCATGATCGACATGGCCGGCCTCGCCCAGAAGGGCGGCTCGGTCTTCACCCATGTCCGCATCGCCCCGACGCCCGAGGACATCCACGCCATTCGCGTTTCGGCCGGCAAGGCCGACCTCGTGCTCGGCTGCGATCTCGTCGTCTCCGGCGCCAAGAAGGTGCTGGGCGCGGTGCGCGAGGGCCACACGATCTTCCTCGCCAACACCGCCGAGATCATGCCCGGCGAATTCACCCGTTCCGCCGATTTCTCGCTTCCGGTCGAGCGGCTGAAGAAGGCGATCCGGGCGGCTGCCGGCGACGACAAGGCCCACTTCTTCGACGCCACCCGCACGGCGACCGCTCTGTTCGGCAATTCGCTCGGCGCCAACATGTTCATGCTCGGCTTCGCTTTCCAGCACGGCGGCCTGCCGCTTTCGGCCGAAGCCGTTGAAAAGGCGATAGAATTGAACGGCGAAGCGGTGGCGATGAATGTCGCCGCCTTCCGCTGGGGCCGTCGTGCCGCGCATCAGCCCGAATTCGTGCGCGGCCTGGTCGCCCAAACCGGCAAGCCGGCGTCAAAACCCGCCGAGACGCTGGACGATGTCATCGCCCGACGCGTCGCCTTCCTCACCGCCTATCAGAACGCCGCCTACGCCAGGCGCTACGCCGACCGCGTGGCGACGCTGCGCGCCGCCGAAGCCAAGGCTGTGCCCGGCTCGACCGCGGTGACCGAGGCCGCCGCCAGGAACCTCTTCAAGCTGATGGCGATCAAGGACGAGTACGAGGTGGCGCGGCTCTACACCGACGGCACCTTCGCCGCCGACCTCGCCAAGCAGTTCCAGAGCTACGAGAAGCTCGAATTCCACCTCGCGCCGCCGATCCTCGGCCGGCGCGGCAATGACGGCAAGCCCCGGAAATCGAGCTTCGGCCCGTGGATGATGAAGGGTTTTCGGCTGCTGGCGGCGATGAAGGGCCTGCGCGGAACCGCCTTCGACCTTTTCGGCTACACCGCCGAGCGGCGCATCGAGCGGCAGTCGTTGAGGGCGTACGAAGCCGATCTCGACCTGATTGCCGGCGCGCTGGCGCCGGGCAGGGTGGAGGCCGCGACGGCCCTGGCCTCCGTGCCGGCGCTTATCCGCGGCTACGGCCATGTCCGGCAGGCCAGCGCCGAGAAGGCGGCGGGCGAGCGGACGCGCTTGGTCGAGCGTTTGGCGCAGGCTCCCGCGGAGCTGGCCCTTCGGGCAGCGGAATGATCGCGCCGGCGCGCTGACGCTGCGCCAAGCCTCCTTAATTTCCCGGTCTGTTCCGCGTGTCGCAACCCTCTGCAACCGTGGCCGAGTGCCGTTCTAAGCCTTTTTTAAGGCGGGTGTGGCATGACAAGGCGTAGTGTTGGGCCAACGGCATGGGTAGAACAAAGACCGAGAACATCCCGGCGGATGTTTATATCCAGTTTGTGCGGTCGTTGTTCGACAACGCCCACATGCTGGTGATCGGTGGCGTTTGCTACTGGATCCTCGGATTCATGATCTATTGGCGGACGCACAATCCGCTGTTTCTGGCCTTTTCCTTCGGTCTGCTCTCCATCAGCCTTTTCCGTTACTTCGGCATTCGCACCTTCCTGAAGACAGGCGGCACCATAGCCAATGTCGAAGAGGCGAGGCGGTGGGAGCGCAACTATATCCTCAAGGGCAGCCTGCAGGGCCTGGGCCTGGGTTCGCTCTGCTTCATATCGATCTACGTCTATCCCGATCCCTTCGCCGAGCTGGCCGCGACGTCGCTGACGATCGCGACCCTGGTCACGGTTGTCGGCCGCAACTACGGTTCCCCGCAGATGGTGCGGATTTTCTCCGTCACCTTCATCGGTCCGGCGGCGCTGGGACTCCTGCTGCGCATGGATTTCCCGTCGGTCCTGCTCGGCCTGATGATCATCCCGCTGACCTTCATCACCATCAACAGCGCCGACCACGTCCGCAACGTGCTCTTCTCCGCCGTCATCGGCCACAAGCAGGCCAGGAACCTGACGCGCCGGTTCGATCGCGCGCTCAACACCATGTCGCACGGCCTGGTCATGCTGGGGCCGGACGGCCGCGTCGCGGTGGCCAATGCCGAAGCCGCCCGCCTGATGTCGCTGAGATCGGGCGATGCCTTGCTTGGACGTTCGATCCACGGTCTTTTGATGCGCGGCGTCGCCGGCGGCATGCTGGCGCCGAAAGACTGCCGCTACATCGAAGCGCAGCTGACACGCGCCTTGCGCGAAGGCCGCGACCGCAAGGTGCTGGTCTCCTTAGCCAACGGCCAGCACTATGAATTCTCCGCCCGCGAAGGCAGCCAGGAGTTGGGCGTCATCACCTTCGAGGATGTGACGGCGCGCGTCGAGGCGGAGGAAAAGATCCGCTTCATGGCGCGTTACGACAACCTGACCGGACTGCCGAACCGCGCCTATTTCCACGAGCTGGTCGGCGAGGCTATGGCCTCCGGCGACCAGGACCGGCTCTGCGGCCTCGCGGTGCTCGATCTCGACGACTTCAAGAGCGTCAACGACACGCTCGGCCATCCGGTCGGCGACGGGCTGATCTATGCCGTGGCCGAGCGCCTCGCGGCGATCGCCGGGCCGGGCATCACCGTCAGCCGCTTCGGCGGCGACGAGTTCATGATCTTCTTCGACCGTGTCGAGGACGAAAGCCACCTCAGCACGCTGCTCGACCAGATTTTCGCGGACCTGCAGGGCGAGGTGGACGTCGCCGGCCACGGCCTGCGCATCCAGACCAGCGGCGGCGCCGTGCTTTCCAAGGTCAAGGACACCGACGCGGACGCCATGATCGTCAAGGCCGATCTTGCCCTCTACAAGGCCAAGGAGCTCGGCAAGAACAGCTGGCGGCTGTTCGAGGCTGCCATGGATGCCGCCTTCCGCAATCGCCAGCTGATGAAGGCCGACCTGCGCAATGCCGTGCAGGCCAGGGAGTTGCGCGTCGTCTACCAGCCGATCGTGGCCGTCAGCACCATGCGCATCGCCAGTTGCGAGGCGCTCTGCCGCTGGGACCATCCCGATCTCGGCCCGATCTCGCCCAGCGTCTTCATCCCGCTCGCCGAGGAGATGGGCATCGTTTCCGACATCAGCACGTTCGTGCTGGAGGCCGCCTGCACCGAATGCGCCAAATGGCCGGCCCAGACCAGCGTGTCGGTCAACCTCTCGGCCAAGGATTTCCGCAATCGCGATATCGTCCAGAAGGTCAGGGACGCCCTGGCCAAGTCGGGCCTGGCGGCGCACCGGCTCGAAATCGAGGTCACCGAGACCGCGCTGCTGGACGACAAGTCGCTGACGCGCGAGTCGATCGAGGAACTGAAGGCGCTCGGCGCGCGCATCGCGCTTGACGATTTCGGCACCGGCTACTCCAGCCTGAGCTATCTCCACAAGCTGCCGCTCGACAAGATCAAGATCGACCGCTCCTTCCTGGTCGACGTCAACCAGAACCGGCAGTCGCTCGATCTTCTCAAGGGCATCGTCAGCCTGTCCCGGACGCTGGGTCTTTCCGTCACCATCGAAGGGGTCGAGACCTTCGAGCAGCTGAAGACGCTAGTCCATCTGGTCAAGCCGGACTTCGTGCAGGGCTTCCTCTTCGGCGCCGCGCTCAGCGCGTCGGGCATCGAGACGATGTCGAGCGTCACATGGCCATTTGCAGCGGACCTGCATATCGCCGGCAAACGGACAGCCAGCTGACCGGGTTTCGGGGCAACGCTCTCGCTTCGAGAGTGGCATGATCCGGACTTCCAGCTCACGGAAAATGACGCTTGCCCTGGCGCAAGTTTAAACCCGCCGCGCCTTGCCGCTTTTCAAGCTCTGAATTTGAAATGATCTCGGTGATCGCCGGTAGGTCGCGTCCGACAGCCGTCGGCGCCGAGTTTTGCTTTTTCCTGTGCAGGATCGACGAAAATCTGCCCGGCCATTAACGTTAACAAGCGGTAAATCAGCAATATCGAATTTTCAGCTTGTGTCTCATTTCAACTCGAATAGCCTAATTGCAGGCGGAATTCGAGGACTGACAATGGATGCTGCGAGGAAGAGTGCGTCGGCTAGCGCCAGCGCGAGGATGGACTCCGCGCTCAACCGATCCATGATGCAATTACTGGACCACGTCGAATATCGTCTCATCACCGGGGGTGAAGATCTGGAGGCGATCTACCGGCTTCGCTACAATTCCTATCTGCGCTCAGGTATGTGTGGCCCGATCGCCAGCGGCATGTTCGAGGACCGTTGGGATAATCTGCCCAATTCCTACCGGTTCGGCGTCTATTGTTACGGTGAATTGGTCAGCACGCTGCGCTTCCACTATATTTCCAGCGAGCAGCCATACTCGCCTTCCATCGATGCCTATCCCGAAGTCTTGCTTCCCCGGCTCGCCCGCGGCGAAACCTTCATCGACGGAACCCGCTTCGCAACCGATCCCGACTGCGCGCCGGCGCCCGGAGTGCTGCCTTTCCTGACGCTCAGAATCGCCATGGTCGCCTCCTGTTACTTCGGCCAGGACTCGGTGCTCACGCCCGTCAAGCTCGAGCATTCCGCCTTCTACGCGCGCTTCTTCAATGCCGTGCAGCGGAGCGAGGCCAAGCAGTTCCCGGGCGTTCTTGCCCCGATCGCGCTGTTCGAAATTCCTGCCGGCGAAAACATGCGCCTGACGCTCGAACGGCTGCCATTCTTCAAGTCGACGGCGATGGAGCAGCGGCTGATGTTCGGCAATCCGGCCATCAACCGGCTGACGCCCCTCTCCATCGTGCCGACGGCGAAGTACTATCGCGCCGCTGCCTGAGCGCTGGCCCTGAACCTTTCGTCGGCTGCGGCGTTGTTAGAGCAATTCCAGGAAAAGTGTGAGCGGTTTTCCGTCCGGAATTGCGTCAAAACAATCCAATCCGCAGCCCGTGTGACGGGCGATCGCCTGTCAAAGGAAAGGATTCCGCCATGACCATCCATTCGCTTGCGCTGACGCCGCTGATCTCGCTGATTGCCGGCGTGCTGATCCTGGTGATGCCGCGGCTCCTCAACTACATCGTCGCGCTTTACCTGATCGTGGTCGGCCTGCTTGGCCTGTTCCCGCATCTCGCCAGCTGAAGGAACCGCCTCGGCCGCGCGGACGCAGCCACGCCGTTCAATTTCAACTTTCCTTTGACGCTGTTGTCACAGGTTGTGCGGCAATAGCGCCATTGCTCTTGGTGCGGCTTTTCGCTATGTGCCTCAAAGGCATTTTCGAAGGGGTACTTCCATGGCTGATCACTCGCCCGCAGGTCCTGTCGAGCTTGGCGCGCAGATGGACTATGCCGAGCACGACCGTACCTACAAGGGCTTCCTCGGTCTTGCCAAATACGGCTCGTTGTTCTGTGCCGCCATCCTTATCGCTATGGCCTTCGGCTTCTTCGTCGGCGGCTTCTTTTCGGCGACGATCCTGTTCATCCTGATCATGGCCGTCGGCACCCTCATTCTGCGGTAGCTTTCCCAAGCCAATTGCACTCGACGTCACCGGACGTCCCGGCCGACGCCTTGCGCAATCAAGGTTCCAGCCGAAAGGATCATCCGGTGGGACAAATAGTATTCATACCTCGTGAGGTTGACCCGAACGAGCCGCGCGTCGCGGCCTCGCCGGATACGGTCAAGCGCCTGGTGGGTCTTGGCTTCGACGTGATCGTCGAGAAGGGCGCTGGCCTCGGCTCGCGCATCCCTGACCAGGATTTCGCTGCTGCCGGCGGCGCGATCGGCACGGCGGCCGACGCCAAGAAGGCCGATGTCGTGCTGAAAGTGCGCCGGCCGACGGATGCGGAGCTGAAGGGCTACAAGTCGGGCGCCGCCGTCATCGCCATCATGGATCCCTATGGCAACGATGCCGCGGTGGCCGCGATGGCCAAGGCCGGCATCACCGCCTTCTCCATGGAATTCATGCCGCGCATCACCCGCGCGCAGGTCATGGACGTGCTGTCCTCGCAGGCCAATCTTGCCGGCTACCAGGCGGTGATCGACGCGGCCGCCGAATATGACCGCGCCCTGCCGATGATGATGACCGCGGCCGGCACCGTGCCGGCGGCGAAAACCTTCATCATGGGCGTCGGCGTCGCCGGCCTGCAGGCCATCGCGACGGCGCGCCGTCTTGGCGCCGTCGTCACCGCCACCGACGTGCGCCCGGCGGTCAAGGAGCAGGTGCAGTCGCTCGGCGCCAAGTTCCTGGCGGTCGAGGACGAGGAGTTCAAGGCGGCGGAGACCGCCGGCGGCTACGCCAAGGAAATGTCGAAGGAATACCAGGCCAAGCAGGCGGCGCTGACCGCCGAGCACATCGCCAAGCAGGAC
The DNA here is from genome assembly GCF_006440735.1 of Mesorhizobium sp. B2-7-1. Taxonomy (GTDB): domain Bacteria; phylum Pseudomonadota; class Alphaproteobacteria; order Rhizobiales; family Rhizobiaceae; genus Mesorhizobium. The sequence continues at coordinate 18,928 of NZ_VFUA01000010.1, forward strand.
ATCGTCATCACCACGGCGCTGATCCCCGGACGCCCGGCGCCCAAGCTGGTGTCGGCGGCCATGGTCGCCTCGATGAAGCCGGGTTCGGTGATCGTCGATCTTGCGGTCGAGCGCGGCGGCAATGTCGAGGGTGCGGTGCCGGGCAAGGTCGTGACGACCGAGAACGGCGTTAAGATCGTCGGCCACCTCAACGTGCCGGGCCGTGTCGCGGCGTCGGCCTCGCTGCTCTACGCCAAGAACCTCTACGCCTTCCTCGAGACGATGGTCGACAAGGCGGCGAAACAGCTTGCCATCAAGCGCGACGACGAGCTGGTCAAGGCGACCATGCTGACCGACGGCGGCAAGGTGGTGCATCCGAACTTCGCCAAGGCGGCGCAAGAGCCGCGCACCGAGCCGGCGGCCATTCCGGCGACGACCATGGTTGCCGATGCCGCCGACGCAAAGCCGGCGGCAAAGAAGAAGTCCGCAGCCAAGCCTAAGGGGACCGCGTGATGGACGCCTTGCAGAAAGCTCTCGATCAGCTCGATCAGGCGAGCGCCGCCGTAAGGCTGGCGGTGCAGGATCTCGCCAACGCGCCCGCCGGCGAGGCGGCCGGCAATGCCGCGCACGCGCTTTCGGGTGGCGCCATCGATCCTTTCGTCTTCCGCTTCGCCATCTTCGTGCTGGCGATCTTCGTCGGCTACTATGTCGTCTGGTCCGTCACTCCGGCGCTGCACACGCCGCTGATGGCCGTCACCAACGCCATCTCTTCCGTGATCGTCGTCGGCGCTTTGCTCGCCGTCGGCATCTCGGCGTCCGGCATCGCTACGGGCTTCGGCTTCGTCGCCCTGATGCTGGTCTCGGTTAATATCTTCGGCGGCTTCCTGGTCACCCAACGCATGCTGGCCATGTACAAGAAGAAGGACAAGTGAAGTGAACGCCAACTTCGCCTCTTTCCTATACCTTGTTTCCGGCATCCTGTTCATCCTGGCGCTGCGCGGCCTGTCGCATCCGACCACCAGCCGTCAGGGCAATCTCTACGGCATGATCGGCATGGGCATCGCCATCGCCACCACCCTGGCGCTGGCAGTCCCTTCGGCCGGCGGCTTCGGCCTGATCGTGCTCGGCCTCGCCATCGGTGGCTCGGTCGGGGCCGTCACCGCGCGCCGCATCGCCATGACCTCGATGCCGCAACTGGTCGCGGCCTTCCACAGCCTTGTCGGCTTTGCCGCCGTCATGGTGGCCGCCGCCGCCATCTATGCGCCTGAAAGCTTCGGCATCGGCACGGTTGCCGACATCCACGCCCAGGCGCTGGTCGAGATGAGCCTGGGCGTCGCCATCGGCGCCATCACCTTCACCGGCTCGGTCATCGCCTTCCTGAAGCTCGACGGCCGCATGTCCGGCAAGCCGATCATGATCGGCGGCCGCCACCTGATCAACATCGCGCTCGGCGTCGCCCTGGTGGTGCTGATCGTGCTTTTGGTCACCACCGAATCCAAGCTTGTCTTCTGGCTGATCGTGGCCGCCTCGCTGGTGCTCGGCGTGCTCCTGATCATCCCGATCGGCGGCGCCGACATGCCGGTCGTGGTGTCGATGCTGAATTCCTATTCCGGCTGGGCGGCGGCGGCGCTCGGCTTCACGCTCGGCAATCTGGCGCTGATCATCACCGGCGCGCTGGTCGGCTCTAGCGGTGCGATCCTGTCCTACATCATGTGCAAGGGCATGAACCGCTCCTTCATCTCCGTCATCCTCGGCGGCTTCGGCGGCGAGACGGCCGCGGCCGCCGACGACGGCATCGAGCGCACGGTCAAGCAGGGATCGGCCGAGGATGCCGCCTACCTGATGATGAACGCGCAGAAGGTGATCATCGTGCCCGGCTACGGAATGGCGGTCGCCCAGGCCCAGCACGCGTTGCGCGAAATGGCCGACAAGCTCAAGGCCAATGGCGTCGACGTCAAATACGCCATCCACCCGGTCGCCGGCCGCATGCCCGGCCACATGAACGTGCTGCTCGCCGAAGCCAACGTGCCCTATGACGAGGTGTTCGAGCTCGAGGACATCAACTCCGAGTTCGCGCAGGCCGACGTCGCCTATGTCATCGGCGCCAACGACGTCACCAACCCGTCCGCGCGCGACGACAAGTCCTCGCCGATCTACGGCATGCCGATCCTCGACGTCGACAAGGCCCGCACCTGCCTGTTCGTCAAGCGCTCCCTCGGCTCCGGCTATGCCGGCATCGACAACACGCTGTTCTACAAGGACGGCACCATGATGCTGCTCGGCGACGCCAAGAAGATGACCGAGGAAATCGTCAAGGCCATGGATCACTGATAAGCCGCAACCTTCCGCAGGAAGGTTGTCGGCCTGGCCAGCCATCGGATTCCAGAAAGCCCGGCTTCGCGCCGGGCTTTTGCTTTTGAACGGCAGCCCAGGGAGTTCAACAAATCGTCAACAAGGCCGCTTCCGCTGCCCGCATCAATTCCTTGGAAGCGCCATTTTTCCTTGCCGGGTTGGACGGACAAAATCGTTCTGAAGGAAGTCTCGGAGATGCGGAAAGCCGTAGCCATCGGCCTAATCATGCTCTCGGGCTTGTTCGCCCAGGGCGAGAGCCTGGCCGCGAATGTTCCGCAAACCGGTGCGACGTCGACCAGTGTGGCGACCAGGGATAATGCCGGTCTTTCCCCGGTAGGCTTTGAAGTCGTTCATATTCCCAACGGCGGCGAACCGCCGCTGATTGCCGGTGTCTGGTATCCGACCACCGGCGAGCCGCATGAGGTGCCCCTGGAGGGCTTCAAACAACGCGTTGCGCCATCCGGCCCGGTCGACGGCCATGCGCTGCCGCTCATCGTGATCTCGCACGGCGGCGGCGGATCCTACGCTGCGCATTATGATACGGCGCTCGCACTGGGGAGAGCCGGCTTCATTGTCGCCGCGGTCAGCCACGCCGGCGATACTTACGATGATCAGAGCAAGGTGCTGATGCTGTGGCGCCGGCCCGCCCAGTTGAGCCGGCTGATCGATTTCATGCTGGGAGACTGGCGAGGTCGCGGCGAAATCGATCCGCAGCGCATCGGGGCCTTCGGATTCTCGAATGGCGGCTTCACCGTGCTCGTCGAAGCGGGCGGAATACCGCACCTCGACAGGATCGACCCATATTGCGCGGCAAACCCCGGGCACGATCTTTGTACCGCGTTGGCGGCGGCGGGCATCCATTCGGTAGCGCAGGCGCCCCAGCCACCGCCGGAGGCCTGGAAGCCCGATCGACGTATACGCGCCATCGCGGCCGCCGCGCCAGCGTTCGGCTTCGTCTTCGACCGCACGGACCTCGCTTCGGTGGAGATACCGGTGCTGCTGTGGCGCGCGGCCGACGACCGGCATCAACCCGACCCCTGGTACGAGGAGCACGTCCGTCCAGCGCTGCCGCATCCGCCGGAATATCGTGTCGAACCCGTGGCGGGCCACTATGGGTTCCTGCCGCCATGCGGCGCCCGGTTACGCGCCATCGCGCCCCGGCAGATCCATCTACGCGCCCGGCTTCGACCGGGCGGCGTTTCACCAGCGCCTGAACACGGCGCTGGCGAGTTTCTTCGAACGAACGCTCAAATATCCAGGTTGGCCACCGACAGCGCGTTGTCCTGGATGAACTCGCGCCGCGGCTCCACTTCGTCGCCCATCAGGCGCGAGAACAGCGAGTCGGCATCGGTTGCGTCGTTGACCTTGACCTGCAGCAGCGAGCGCACATTCGGGTCGAGCGTGGTTTCCCAGAGCTGCTCGGCATTCATCTCGCCAAGGCCCTTGTAGCGCTGCATGGTGAGCCCCTTGCGGCCGGTCGCAAACACCGCGTTGAGCAGCGCCAGCGGGCCAGAAATGGTCTCGGAGGTCTCCTTGCGCCGCAGCACCGGCGGCTCGCCATAAATCTCGGCAAGGCGCGGGGCATAGCGGTCGAGCTGACGGGCATCGGCCGAGTGGATCAGTCCGGCATCGAGCTGGGCAACATCCTTGACGCCGCGCACGGTGCGCTCGAAGACATAGCCGCCCGAGCCGTCATTGGAGGTCGAGAGCCGGCCGGTCCAGCCGCGTTCGGTCTCCTCGGCGATGATGTCGAGCCGCCGGGCGACGCGCTCGGCCATGGCGTTGGCGCGGCCGAGATCGGCAAGCACGTCGGCGTTGAGCGCGCCGGCGATCGCCGCCTGCTCGACGACGCTGCGGTTGTAACGCGTGTGCAGGCCGTTGATCAGCTGGCGCACCGCCAGCGCGTCGTCAATGGCGCCACGCAGATCCTGGCCGGTCCGCACCTCACCCGAGGCGAGCGTCAGCAACGCCTCGTCGAGGCCGGATTCGATCAGATATTCCTCATAGGCGCTTTCGTCCTTGAGATATTGCGAGCTCTTGCCCCGCGTCACTTTGTAGAGCGGCGGCTGGGCGATGTAGAGATGGCCGCGCTCGATCAGCTCCGGCATCTGCCGGAAGAAGAAGGTGAGCAGCAGCGTGCGGATGTGGGCGCCGTCGACGTCGGCGTCCGTCATCAGGATGATCTTGTGGTAGCGCAGCTTGTCGGCGTTGAACTCGTCCTTGCCGATCGAGGTGCCGAGCGCGGTGATCAGCGTGCCGATCATGTCGGAGGAGAGCATGCGGTCGAAGCGCGCGCGCTCGACATTGAGGATCTTGCCGCGCAGCGGCAGGATCGCCTGGTTCTGCCGCGAGCGCCCGCCCTTGGCCGAGCCGCCGGCCGAGTCGCCCTCGACGATGAAGATTTCGGATTTGGCCGGATCGCGTTCCTGGCAGTCGGCGAGCTTGCCCGGCAGCGAGGTGACGCCGAGCGTGCTCTTGCGCGTGATGTCGCGCGCCTTGCGCGCGGCTTCGCGCGCCGCGGCCGCCTGGATCACCTTCTCGACCACCACCCTGCCTTCGCTCGGATGCTCTTCCAGCCAGGTGCCGAGCGCCTCGTTGACCAGGCTCTCCACCACCGGGCGAACCTCGGACGAGACCAGCTTGTCCTTGGTCTGCGAGGAGAATTTCGGGTCCGGCACCTTGACCGAAAGCACCGCGGTCAGGCCCTCGCGGCAATCGTCGCCGGTGAGCGAGACCTTTTCCTTCTTGGTCTGGCCGGACGATTCGCCATAGCCGGTGATCTGCCGGGTCAGCGCCGCGCGGAAGCCCGCCAGATGCGTGCCGCCGTCACGCTGCGGGATGTTGTTGGTGAAGGCCAGCACATTCTCGTGGTAGCTGTCGTTCCACCACATCGCGACCTCGACGGTGATGCCGTCGCGCTCGGCGCGGATGGCGATCGGCGCCTCGATCAGCGGCTTCTTTACCCGGTCGAGATATCTGACGAACTCTTCCAGGCCGCCGTCATAATGCAGCTCATGGCGAACCAGGTCGGCATGCCGCGCATCGGTCAGGATGATGCGCACGCCGGAATTGAGGAAGGCAAGCTCGCGCAGGCGGTGCTCCAGCGTGCCGAAATCGAACTCGACCATGGTGAAGGTCTCGGACGAGGGGAAGAAGGAGATTTCGCTGCCGCTGCGGCCTTCGTTGGTGCCGGGCTGCTTGTCCTGCACATAGCTGCCGGTGACTTTCAGCGGTGCGTCGGCATTGCCATGCGTGAAGCCCATCTCGAAGATTTCGCCGTTGCGGCGGATCTTGAGCTTGAGCCAGGCCGAAAGCGCGTTGACCACCGAGACGCCGACGCCATGTAGGCCGCCAGAAACCTTGTAGGAGTTCTGGTCGAACTTGCCGCCGGCATGCAGCTGCGTCATGATCACTTCGGCCGCCGAAACGCCCTCCGAAGGGTGGATATCGGTCGGAATGCCACGACCATTGTCGATCACCGTCACTGAACCGTCGGGGTTGAGCGTCACCGAGACGAGGTCGGCGTGGCCGGCCAGCGCCTCGTCGATGGCGTTGTCCACCACCTCGTAGACCATGTGATGCAGGCCCGAGCCGTCGTCGGTGTCGCCGATATACATGCCCGGCCGCTTGCGCACGGCATCCAACCCCTTCAAAACCTTGATGGAATCGGCGCCGTACTCGGCTTCCGCGCCATTGGCGCTTTCGGTCTGGTCGCTCATGAAAACCTGTCTGATTGATGTCGATGGTCAGGCGCGGAAAAATGGCCCCGAATCGCGCCGTTTTGATGTCCTAGATATAGGCGCAAACGGCTGCTTTTCCAAGGTTTGTGGGCATTTTGCCGGCTTGGCGGGCGCCCTCTTCACGTCCGCGCGATATGCCGGTCCGCGGCATGGGGGCGTCCGGCTGTGGAAGCTGCTCCGAAGCGCGGCCTCGCAACCTGCCTTCGTGGGGGAGTTTCGCGCCTATCCGGCGGCGCGCAGCGTCTTCAGCGCCTCGCTCCAGCGCGACAGTTCGTCGAGCATCGTCTTCGCGCCACCCAGCACCTGCTCGCTCGGATGAAAGGCGCGCTCCTGGTCGAGCAGCGTCGCATAGGCCGGCAGCGCCACGCCTTCCGGGATCGGCATGACGCCGACGGAGGTGAGCAGCGGCTTCAAGGCCTGCGCCGCGCGCAGGCCGCCGGACACGCCGCCATAGCTGAAGATCGCAGCCGGCTTGTAGCGCCATTCATGGACCAGGTAGTCGATGGCGTTCACGATCGCCGGCGCGACGAAATAGTTATACTCCGGCGCGACGAACACGAAGGCGTCGGCGGCATCGATCGCCTTCGACCAGGCCTTGGTGTGGTCGTTCTCGTATTTGCGCAAGCGCGGATGGTGCGGTTCGTCGAGCATCGGCAGGTTGAACGCGGCGATATCGGTCAGCACCGGCTCGAACTTGCCATGTTGGCGCGCGAAGCCCTCCAGCCACTCGCCGAAGATCGGGCCGGCGCGTCCCGGCCGCGTGCTGCCGATGATGATGTCCAGACGGTGCTTCATTTGCGGCTCCTGGCTTGACGGTATCCGTTGGTGACTAACGTAAGCTTCCCCCTGCAACAAGCCGGCATTCGCAGGTTCCGGTCACATTCTGGCGAGGCGTAGTATGCGGAAAGCAAAACTCCCGGTCCGCCGCCCGGCCACATGGACGCCCGCTTCGTCCGACACTACATTCGGCACTGTCAGCGGAGCATGCTTCATGGACACCAAGCCCGCCCCCTTCGTGCCACCGGCGCCGACGCCGCGCACAAAGCCGCCTTCGACGCTGGAGATGATGCGCATCATCTACCGCAACCCGCTCGAATTGTGGGGCGAGCACACCTACAACGAGCCCTGGGTTTCGGTGACCGGCGTGGGCGGGCCGCTGGTGGTCGCCAACGATCCGGGCCTCATCCGCCACGTGCTGATCGACAATGCCAAGAACTACAAGATGGCGACCGTGCGCCAGCTGGTGCTGCGGCCGATCCTGCGCGACGGGCTGCTGACCGCCGAGGGTGAGGTCTGGAAGCGTTCCCGCAAGGCCATGGCGCCGGTCTTCACGCCACGCCACATCTTCGGTTTCGCCGGGCCGATGCTGAAGCGCACGCTTGAGTTCGTAACCCGCTACGAGGCCGGCGGGGAGACCGATGTCGCCCACGACATGACGCTGCTCACCTATGACATCCTGGCCGAGACGCTGTTTTCCGGCGAGATCGCTGGCGAGCCGGGCAGCTTCGCCAGGGAGATCGATCGCCTGTTCGAGACCATGGGCCGCGTCGATCCGCTCGACCTGCTGCGCGCGCCGGAATGGCTGCCGCGCTTCACACGCATCCGCGGCCGCAAGACCATGGCCTATTTCCGCAACATCGTCGCCGGCACGGTGAGGATGCGCGAGGAGCGGATGAAGCGCGATCTCGGCGGCGTGCCGCAGGATTTCCTCACGCTTCTGCTTCGGGCCGAAGGGCCGGATGGGCTGACGCGCGCCGAAGTCGAGGACAACATCATCACCTTCATCGGCGCCGGCCATGAGACGACCGCGCGGGCGCTCGGCTGGACGATCTATTGCCTCGCCGAGGCGCCCTGGGAACGCGACAAGGTGGAACAGGAGATCGACGCGGTGCTGGCGCGCGAGCCCGATCCGACCAAGTGGCTGGATGCCATGCCGCTCACCCGCGCCGCTTTCGAGGAGGCGCTGAGGCTCTATCCGCCGGCGCCCTCGATCAACCGCGAGCCGATCGAGCCGGAGACCTGGAATGGCCTCTATATCCCGAAATACGCCGCTGTGCTGGTGATGCCTTGGGTCGTGCACCGCCACCGCAAGCTGTGGGACAGGCCGGACGCCTTCATGCCGGAGCGTTTCCACCCGGAAAACCGCGACCGGATCGACCGCTTCCAGTACCTGCCCTTCGGCGCCGGCCCGCGCGTCTGCATCGGCGCCAGCTTTGCCATGCAGGAGGCGATCATCGCGCTGGCGATCCTGTTGTCGCGTTTCCGCTTCGACGCGACGCCCGAGACGCGGCCATGGCCGGTGCAGAAGCTGACCACGCAGCCGCAGGGTGGCCTGCCGATGCAGGTCTCGCGTCGCTAAAGCAATTCCAGGGAAAGTGTGAAGCGGTTTTCCGTCCGGAATTGCGTAAAGCAAATAGTGGTTTCTTGATTACCGGTCGGCGACCGGCCGGCGCTGCTGAAACTGGCCGGCGGCGCGGAAGCGCCAGAGATAGCTGGGCAGGATGGTGGCGATCGCCTGCGGCTGGATGCCGAGGCCTGTCAGCGTCCTGGCGGCCTTGGCGGCTTCGTCCGAGACGATGTTGTGCTCGCGCAGCTGCATGACCTGGTCCTTGGTCAACAGCGGGTTGGGCAGCAGCTGGAGGATCGAGGCTTGGATGTTCGCCACCCAGAACGGCACCGGCACCAGGAGGCGGCGGCGCTCGATGACCATCAGCAGCTCTTCCATGCATTGCTTGAAGGTCAGCACCTGCGGGCCACCGAGCTCATAGGTCTGGCCGCCCTTGATCTTGCCGTCGACCGAGCGCGCGACCGCTTCGGCGACGTCGCCGACATAGACCGGCTGGAACTTGTTCTGCCCGCCGCCGATCAGCGGCAGCACCGGCGAATAGCGCGCCATGTTGGCGAAGCGGTTGAAGAAGCCGTCTTCCGGCCCGAAATTGATCGACGGCCGCAAGATGACGGCATCGCTGATCGTGTCGAACACGGCTTTCTCGCCGAGCGCCTTGGTGCGGGCATAGTCGGATGGGGAATTCAGATCGGCGCCGAGCGCCGAGATGTGGGTGAGGCCGGCGCCGACCGAGCGCGCGGCCTCGGCGACGGCGCGCGCCCCGAAATCATGCACGGCGCCGAATTTCTGTCGGCCGGTCTCATGCAGGATGGCGACGAGGTTGACGACATGGTCGGCGCCCTGCACGGCGCGGTCGACCGACCAGCGCACGCGCACATTGGCCTGCACCGGCTGGATCTGGCCGACATTGCCGAGCGGCTGCACATGGCCGGCAAGGTCGGGCCGCCGGCAGGCGACCCGGATGCGGTAGCCGCGCTTGGCCAGCGCCCGCACGACATGGCGACCGACGAAACCCGAACCGCCGAAGACGACGACGAGCTTGGGGGTCTGCAGGATTTCGGTCATGACTGGCTCCGCGCGAGTGCTTGGCTGAAGCCGTTTCTTAATCCGTTTCTCGCCAAAGGCAAAGAGCGACCGGAGGTCGCCATTGCCGGAATTGCGTCCAGGCAAGAACCGCTCAGAAAGCCTTGCCGATGCGCGCGTCGACCGACTGCCGGTTGCCGCCGCGGATGACGAAGAAGGCGAGGATCGCGGCCCACAGCAGCGACTTTTCCGCGCCCGAAAACCCTTGGCCCATCGTTACCCAGTGGAACCACACGGTGACCAGAAGCACGATCAGGCCGGCGAAGGCGGCCGGGCGGGTGAAGAGGCCGAAGGCGATCAGGATGCCGCCGAAGAATTCGGTGCAGGCAAGCAGCGGCGACCAGAAGACGCCGGGATAAAAGCCCAGCCCCTCGACCATTTCCGTGGCCCCGAACGGATTGACGATCTTTTGCGAGCCATGGATGGCCAGGAAACCGCCGGCCACAATGCGCAGCAGGGTTTCGCCGGCATCATGCAGCGAGGAATACAGCCGGCCAAGCGCCGGGATGATCAGCTTTGCGCGGGAGGGGTCGGTGGTGGCGGACATCGTAGCTCCTGTTTTGTGACGATACCCGCAAACCGCCCGACGCTCCCGCCCAAGTCAAGTTAACAAAAGTTAACTTCCATAATCATGTTTTGTGCGTGGCGACGGAAAACAGAAAACCCCGCCGAAGCGGGGTTTTCCGGGCAGTGTCCGCGCCGAAACAGGGTCCAATGAGGCGGCCTGACCTGAGACGGTATCAAGGTGGCGTGAAGCAAGCACGCCCGCCCGCCCTGAACGCCCGGCGCGGCGCCGCCAACCGCGAGCCGGACGAAGCCAACCAAGGCGGCTCGCGGCGTGGGGTGCCGCGGATGTGTCGTGTCAGGTCAGGAAAAGGTTCAGGCAGCGCAGGAAAAATCAGGCCGAATAGCGCTCGGCGAATTCCGAAATGCGCTGCACGACCGCCCTGGACGTGGTGATGCCGCGCGCCTTGGCCTTCTCCGCTGCTTCGGCGCGGGAGCGGCCGGGAATATGCACGCCATAGCGCCGCCGCAGCCGGTCGAGCTGGTCCCTCATACGCTGCTCGAAATCCGGGTCGAGCAGTTTTGGCGCGATGGCGAGAACGAAGAGACCGGTGCCGGGGCTGTCCGGCCCGCCGGTGAACCAGGGCGCGTCGAGCGACCAGTTGGCGCCGGAAATGCCGGCGGCCAGCACCTCGACCATCAACGCGATGTTGGCGCCGCGCTGGCCGCCAAAGGCAAGCATCGCCCCCTTCATCGCCGCCGCCGGATCGGTGGTCGGATTGCCGCTGGCGTCCAGCGCCCAGCCTTCGGGGATTTTCTTGCCGTCCTCGGCCGCTTTTCGGATGTTGACGAAGGCGGTGGCGCTCGACGACTGGTCGATCACCAGCGGCGGCCCGTCGGCGGCGGGCGACGCAAAGGACATCGGATTAGTGCAATAGACCGGCTTGACCGAACCTGAGCCGGCCAGCACCGCCGGCCCGTTGGTGGCGGCGAAGGAAACCAGCCCTTGCTCCGCCAGCCGCCCGGTGAAATAGCCGAGCGCGCCGCATGTATAGGCGTTCTTTTGCGAGAAGATAGCGACGCCGAACAGCTTTGCCGCCTTGACCAAATCGTCGATCGTTCGGTCGAAGCCGGTATGGGCAAGCCCGCCGCGCGCATCCGAAAGATAGACGGCGAGCGCCGGCCGGGTGATTGCCGGATCGGCATTGCCGTCGATGCGGCCGGCTTCGAACGCTTCCAGATAGTCGATGAAATGCGACAGCCCCACCGTCGACAGGCCTTCGGCCTCCGCGGCGATGATCGAGGCGGTGAGCGACTGCGCCGCTTCCTCATTGGCGCCTGCGCCGAGCGCCGCCATCCGGCATAGGCCTGTTGCCTGATCGAGACTGAGTTGCATCAGGGCTGCTCCTGAGTGAGTTGGAAAGTAGGGAGTAGTCAGTAGGGGAAAACCAGCAAGCAGCCCACTGCTCACCACTCACTATTCACTACTCACTTACCCGATCTTGACCGGGATCCGAGCCTCGATCCGGCTGAAGACGAAGACCAGGATGCCGGTGATCGTCATATAGATCAGCGCCAGCAGCAGCAAAGGCTCGTAGGTCAGGTAAGTGTCCTGGCGCACCTTGGAGGAGACGGCGAAGATATCGATGACGCTGATCGTCGCCACCAGCGGGGTCGACTTCAGCTGCAGCACGGTTTCGCCGGTCAAGGTCGGCAGCGCCCGGTAGAAGGCCTGCGGCAGCCAGATGCGGCGGAAGATTTTCCAGCGGCTCATGCCGAAGGCGCGGGCGGCCTCCAACTGTCCGCGCGGCACGCCGGCAAAGGCGCCGCGCATCACCTCGCCTTCGTAGCCGGCGAAGGAAAAGGTCAGCGCCACCACAGCGTATGGCCAGGCCTGCCTGAGATACGGCCACAGCCAGGATTCGCGGATCCACGGATATTGCGGGAAGATCGAGCCGAGGCCGTAATAGAGCAGCCAGAGCTGCAGGAGCAGCGGCGTTCCCCGGATGATGGTGCAGAAGATTTTCGCGGGCACGGCGAACCAGAACGGCCCGCCGGCCTGGGCAAGCCCTAGCGGCACCGCCAGCGCAAAGCCCAGCGCGCAGGTGACGGCGAGGATCCAGAGCGCCCGCCATATGCCCATCATGCCCATTTCCCAATACTGCGGCAGCCAGTCCCAGCGCATGAAGAAGGCGGCGCAGAAGACCAGCGCCAGCGCGATCAGGATCAGCACGATGCGGTGCGGCTTGAGCCAGATCGAGGCGCGCGCCGCCAGATTGATCGCGCTCGCTTCCGCCGACATCAGCGCGCCTCCTTGACGGAAGGCATGCCGCGCCGCGACCAGGCCTCGACACGGCCGATGATCACGTTGGAGAACAGCGACAGCGTGAGATAGAGCGCGCCCGCCGCGAGATAGAACAGAAGATAGGCCTTGGTGACGCCCGCCGCCTGGCGCGTCGCCAGCGTCAATTCGAAGAAGCCGACGACGGCAAGCAGCGCGGTGTCCTTGGTGGCGATCAGCCACAGATTGGCAAGGCCGGGAATGGCGAAGGGCAGCATCGCCGGCAACGTGATGCGCCGCAGCATCAGGCCCGGCGACATGCCGTAGGCGCGTGCGGCCTCGATCTGGCCTTGCGGGATGGCGAGGATGGCGCCGCGGATGACTTCTGTCGAATAGGCGCCCTGGACGAAACCCAGCACGAAGATGCCGGCCGCTAGCCCGCTGATGTCGACGCGGCTGTAGCCCATCCCCGTCAGCACCTGGTTGATGAGGTCGGTGCCGGCATAATAGAGCAGCAGGATCAGCACCAGTTCCGGCACCGCGCGGACCACAGTAGTGTAGACCGCGAGCAGGTCGCGGGTCACCGGGCCGCCATAGAGCTTGCCGAACGCGCCGGCGGTGCCGATCATGAGGCCGAGGCAGGTCGCGCCCAAGGCGATCTCGATCGAATGCAGCAGCCCGACCAGCAGCGTGCCGCCCCAGCCGGGCGCCACGGGTGACAGGAGTTCCATGATGCCGGCCGCGGAGGCCGGAAGAAAGGCGTCGATCAGCTTCGCCCCCGGATTGCTGGCAAGCCGCCGACCGCAAGGTCGGCGGCGGGCATGCGTGGCAAGGTTGGGCATGGCGCGGACGCCATGCCCTCACTCATGTGCGAGAGGGCTCAGTTCGACTGCGCAGCGCCGCCATAGATGTCGAAGTCGAAATACTTCTTCGAGATCTCGTCATATTTGCCGTTGGCGCGGATCGCCTTGATGCCGGCGTTGAACTTTTCCTTGAGCGCGGTGTCTTCCTTGCGGATGCCGGCGCCGACGCCCGGTCCAAGCACTTCGTCGTCCGGAGCCACCATGCCCTTCAGGTCGCAGCACGCCTTGCCCTGGTCGGTTTTCAGGAATTCGCCGAGCGCGATCGAGTCGGCCTGCACCGCGTCGATGCGGCCGGCGGCCAGATCGTTGTTGGCTTCGTCCTGCGTCTGGTATTCCTTGATTTCCTGCGCGCCGGTGAAGTGCTTCTTGGCGTAGACCGCATGCACGGTCGAGACCTGGACGCCGATCACCTTGCCCTTGAGATCGTCCGGCGTGGCGCCGAACTTCTGGTCCTTCGGTCCGATGATGGCGGTCGGGGTGTTATAGTACTTGTCGGAGAAGTCGATCGTCTTCTCGCGCTCGGCTGTGATCGACATCGAGGAGACGATGGCGTCGATCTTCTTCGTCGTCAGCGCCGGGATGATGCCGTCCCAGGCGACGGGGGTGATCACGCAATCGAGCTTCTCCTCGGCGCAGACGGCGTCGACGAAGTCGATCTCCCAGCCCACCCATTTGCCGCTGGCATCGGGCGATGTGAAGGGCGGGTAGGGCTCGGCGGCGACGCCGATCTTGACCTGCTCGGCCTTGGCCACGCCACCCATCGCCGCGACGCCGAGAAGCAGCGCGGCGGCGAATGTCTTGAGAACAGTCTTCATTTCAGGACTCCCAGTTTGTTGTTGTTCCCGGTTTTTCGCTCCGCTTGATGCCGGCTCCTAGCCGACATTGCGGAGGAATTGCTTGAGCCTTTCGGATTTGGGCGCGCCGAACAATTGCTCCGGCGAACCTTCTTCCTCGACCAGCCCGTTGTAGAGATAGACGACATGCGTCGCGACCTCGCGGGCGAACTTCATTTCATGCGTCACCAGCACCATGGTGCGCCCCTCGCGCGCCAGGTCGCCGATCACCTTCAGCACTTCGCCGACCAGTTCCGGATCGAGCGCCGACGTCGGCTCGTCGAACAGCATGACGCGCGGATTGATCGCCAGCGCCCGGGCGATCGCGGCGCGCTGCTGCTGACCGCCGGACAGGAAGGCCGGATAGACGTCGCGCTTCTCCGCCAGCCCGACGCGGGCGAGCAGCTTCTCGGCCTGGGCGATCGCTTCGTCGCGCTTGACGCCGAGCACGTGCACCGGAACCTCGATGACGTTCTCGATCAGCGTCATGTGGCTCCACAGGTTGAAATTCTGGAACACCATTCCGAGCCTCGAGCGGATGCGCTCGATCTGCCTGCGGTCGGCCGGAACGGTGTGGCCGTGGCTGTCGGCCTTGAGCTTGATCTCCTCGCCATTGACCCGGATGATGCCGCTGGTCGGGTTTTCCAGGCAGTTGATGCAGCGCAACAGCGTCGACTTGCCGGAGCCGGAGCCGCCTATGATGGCGACCACCTCGCCGTCGCGCGCCGACAGCGAAACGCCCTTCAGCACGTGCAGCTGGCCGAATTTCTTATGCAGGTTTTCGACATGGATGGCTTCGGCGGCGCCGCTTTGCGCCTTGCCGGATTGGACTGCGGCAGCTTCCGCCGCGCTCACCGGGCGACCTCGAAGGGAGGTCGTCGAACGTCTATCCGGCTAATCAACATACGCTGTGATGCCCACTCCAGACTTCAGCATGGACCCGACAGCGCGAGCCCGTCAATCCCGCTCATTACGGCACTTGCGGCGTTGTTGTGCAAGTGTATAAATAGCCTCTCATGAAATTTTTTCGATTTTTTTCAGCATAAAAGGGCATCGATGAGCGCTTTCGGATCACAGTCCATGGCGGCGCCGCTGCGGCGTGTGCTGATGCGTTCGGCGGCCAATGCCATGCGTGGCGCCGACAGGGCTGCCTGGCACTATGGCCCCGGCTTCAACCCGGCGAAAGCAGCCGAGCAGCATGCGGTCCTTGCCGAACTGGTGGCGGCCTCCGGCGCCGAAATCGAATGGATCGAGGACACGGCCGACGGTCTCGCGGATTCGGTGTTCACGCATGACCCGTCGCTGATGACCGGTCGCGGCGCGCTGATCCTGTCCATGGGCAAGCCCTTGCGCGCCGGCGAGCCCTCGCTGCATGAGGAAACCTATAAGAGGCTGGGCATTCCGATCCTCGGCCGTGTCGAAGCCCCCGGCCAGGTCGAAGGCGGCGATTGCGTGTGGCTGGATGCCCGCACGCTGGCGATCGGGCGCGGTCTGCGCTCCAACCAGGAAGGCATCCAGCAGCTTTCAAACCTACTGACGCCGCTAGGCATTTCCGTCTACGGCTTCGACCTGCCGCTGTGGCAGGGCGAAGAAGCATGCCTGCATCTGATGTCGGTGATCAGCCCGCTGGCAGACGACCTCGCGCTGGTCTATTCGCCGCTTCTGCCGGCCCCGTTCTATCAGATGCTGAAGGCGCGCGGCATCCGGCTGGTCGAAGGCGACCCGCAAGAGTTCGCCGCTTCCAACGGCCTCAGCCTTAACGTGCTTCCGACCAGCCCGCTCAAGGTCATTGCCGTGGCGGGCTTTCCCAAGACCAAGGCCGCGATGGAAGCCGCCGGTTGCACGGTCGAGATTTTCGAGGCGGATGCGCTCTGCATCGCTTGTGAGGGCGGGCCGACATGCCTGACGCGGCCGATCCTGCGCCAATGAATGCGCGCCGCAAGTTCCGCCGTGAGGGCGAGGAGCGGCGGCGGCAGGATCTGGTCGATGCGACCCTGGACAGCGTGGCCGAGCATGGCCTCGAGGGCGCCACTGTCCGCACCATCGCCTTGCGAGCCGGCGTCACCGCCGGGCTGATCCGCCACTATTTCCCCGGCAAGGAAGATTTGCTGCAGGAAGCCTATGCGGCGTTGATGGGCCGCATGACCGAGCAGGCGAAAGCGGCCTTGGTCATGGAAGACGCCTCGCCGCGCCAACGGCTTGCGGCTTTCGTCACGGCCAACCTCAACGCGCCGATCATCGACCAGCGGGTGTTTTCGCTCTGGGCGACCTTCATAGGCCGCGCCGGCGCGGATCCGTCGCTCGCTCGCGCCCATCGCGAAGGCTATCTCGGCTTCCGCAACGAGGTGGAAGCGGTCGTGGCCGAAGTGCTCGCCGCCGAACGGCGCAAGCCGGACGCAGCCGAGCTGCGCCGCCATGCCATCGCGATCAACGCGATCATCGACGGGCTCTGGATCGAAGGCTGCCTGGCCGGCGAGATGTTCTCGCCCGGCGAACTGGCGGCAATTGGCATCAAGACTGTCGAGGCCGAACTCGGCCTCGTGCCGCCAGAGCAATTCCAGGAAAAGTGAGAAGCGGTTAGGTTCGGCCACTTCGCCGTAACTTTCCGTCCGGAATTGCGTAGGAAACAAAGCTCCAAGGGGAAAAAACCAATGACCACCATCGGCGAAGCGCTGATCACCCTGCTCGAAGCGCATGGCGTCGACACAGTCTTCGGCATTCCGGGCGTGCATACGGTCGAGCTCTATCGCGGCCTGGCGCGCTCGAAGATCCGCCATGTCACGCCGCGCCACGAACAGGGCGCCGGCTTCATGGCCGACGGCTATGCGCGCGCCGGCGGGCGGCCGGGCGTCGCCTTCGTCATCACCGGGCCGGGGCTGACCAACACCATCACCGCCATGGGCCAGGCGCGCGCCGATTCGGTGCCGATGCTGGTCATCTCCGGCGTCAACGCCACCGATACGCTGGGAAAAGGGTTGGGCTTCCTGCATGAGCTGCCCGACCAGCGCGGCATGATGGAAAAGGTGGCGCTGTTTTCCGAGCGCGTCACCGAGGCCCATCAATTGCCGGGCGTGCTCGCCCGCGCCTTCGCGCTGTTCTCGTCGGCGCGCCCGGGACCGGTCCATATCGAGATCCCCACCGACGTCATGGTCAAGCCCGCCGACGGCATCGCGGCGGCGCTGAGCAACGCCGTGCCGCCCGCTCCGGTCCCGGCGGAGATTGCCGAAGCGGCAAAGCTCATCAAGGCCGCGCGGCGGCCGCTGATCCTCGCCGGTGGCGGGGCAAGGAAGGCCGACGCGGCGCTGCGGCGCTTGGCAGAGACACTTGGCGCGCCGGTCGTCGAGACCGCCAATGCGCGCGGCCTCATGCATCGCCATCCGCTATGCGTGCCGGCGAGTCCCAGCCTCAAGGCCGTGCGTGCGTTGATGGCGGACGCCGATCTGGTGATTGCCGCCGGCACCGAATTCGGCCCAACCGACTATGACGGCTATGGCGACGGCGGCTTCGTGCTGCCGAAGAACCTGATCCGCATCGATATCGGCGCCGACCAGATCGCGCGCCGGCCGGTGACGGTCGGTATCCAGGCGGATTGCGCCGACGGGATCGAGGCTTTGCTTGCGGCGATCGGGCCTGGCCATGCTGCGGCAAGCGATGGCGAAGCTCGCGCAGCCGCCGCGCGAGACGCTGCGCTGGCCGAGCTGAAGCCCGAGTACCTGGCGCAGGTGCGCGCAGTGGAGGCGATCCGCGACGCGCTGCCCGGCGCCGTCATCGTCGGCGATTCGACCCAGCCGATCTACGCCGCCAACCTCTATTACGACCACGACCGTCCCGGCGGCTGGTTCAACGCCGCGACCGGCTTCGGCGCGCTGGGCTACGGGCCGCCGGCGGCGATCGGCGCGGCGCTGGCAGTGCCGGACGCGCCGGTGGTGTGCCTCACCGGCGATGGCGGTTTCCAGTTCACCTTGCCGGAGATCGGCGCCGCGCTCGATGCCGAAGCGCCGGTGATCTTCGTCGTCTGGAACAATCGCGGTTATCGCGAGATCGAGACTTCGATGCTCGATGTCGGCGTCGAGCCGGTCGGCGTGTCGCCGGCACCGCCCGATTTCTGCAAGCTCGCCGAGGCCTATGGCATCGAGGCCGAGCGGCTGGCCGGGGCCGGCGGCCTCACCGAGGCGCTGAAGCGTGCCCGCGCAGCCGGCAAACCGCGCGTCGTAGAAATCACCGTGGACTGAAGACCTTGGCGGGACTGGTGCTGTGGTCGGCCCCGTCGGGCCGCACTGTATCACGGCCTTCGCCAACGATCTGAAGGAAAGCCGCGAACACGACACGGGTCCCCGCATCGCCGGCTACGGCATCGAGGACCAGTCGCTCGGTCAGGATCTTATCCGGCGCGGCCTGCAATACCAGCGCACCCGTGCGAGTACCACCGTAGCCCTGGCAGATATTGCCCGTCCCTATTACGATAGGAGTTGGAATAGGAGCTTTAGGTGTTCTGAGTGGGACGAGATTCGCGAGGGGCAACGCTGAAATGAAAAATGTTCAGGTGATCGATGGTGCCGACAATGCTGCATACAATGTTTATGAGATTTCAGATGATAAGTTCGAATTGATATTTCCTGATGGTCAAGATATCGAGTTTATTGAAGACTTAGTTAGACGCATTGGTCGCAAGAAATCAGGAGAAGTTATAAGTGCACTGAATAAAGGTCTAAAAAAGAAAAGTGAGATTAGTGGGATACACGGAACACTGTTCTATGAACTAAGGCGCCAGAAGAAGCGTTATTATCCGAACAAAAGGTTTTCTGATGACCCTTCAACGGCATATTGATGGCCATTGCCAATAGGTCGCCCCTGCCTCGGATTCCCCAGAATATGGTCGAATAATACCGCTTGTCCCATCAGTCGGGTCGTAGCCGCGTGACGTCGCGCGGCTGCGACACGACGCATGCAAAGACGCTGCGCCAGCCATGTCGATATTTCAATTGAGTGACAGTGCGAAAGGCGCGACGTTCGAGCCTGGGGCGGCATAACCCAAGATATAATCATAAGAAAATGACAGGAGCGGTCTAAGTATGACGGAAACGCTGAATGGCAGGCATGTCGTGGTGACGGGCGGCACTGGGGCGCTCGGCGGCGCGGTTGTCGGCAGATTGCTGGAGCAAGGCGCGATCTGCCACGTGCCCAATGCCCACGCGGCGGCCCCGCCGCATTTTCCTTACGCAGCCCACGCCAGCGTGCATCTGGCGCATAATGTCGACCTGTCGGATTCGACCAAGGTCGAAGCCTTCTACCATCAGGTCCCGGAGCTCTGGGCCTCGATCCACCTTGCCGGCGGCTTCACCATGGCGCCGGTCGAAAAGATCGAGTCCGCCTCCTTCGCCGAGATGATGGACACCAACGCCCGCACCGCCTTCCTGTGCAGCCGCGCCGCGGTGCGCTCGATGCTGGCCTCCAACACGGCCGGCCGCATCGTCAATGTCACGGCGCGCGCCGGCCTCGATCCGAGGCGCGGTTCCGGCATGGTCGCCTATGCCGCAAGCAAGGCGGCGGTCGCAGCGATGACGGTGGCCATGGCCGAGGAGTTGAAGCACAAGGGCATCCTCGTCAACGCGGTGGCGCCCTCGACGCTCGACACGCCCGCCAACCGCGCCGACATGCCCGACGCCGATTTCACCAAATGGGTCAGTCTCGAGGCTGCCGCCGAGGCCATTGCCTATCTCGCTTCGCCCGCCAACCAGGCGATGAGCGGCACGCTGGTCCCGCTCTACGGCCGCGCCTGACCGCACGAATATCCGACAAAAGAAAAACCCCGCCGGATCGCTCCGGCGGGTTTTTTTTCGGTAGGCGGAGGGACTTAGCTGCCCTGCTTCTTCAGCGCCGCGCCCAGGATGTCGCCCAGCGAGGCGCCGGAGTCGGTCGAGCCGTACTGGGCGACCGCTTCCTTCTCCTCGGCGATTTCCAGTGCCTTGATCGAGACCTGCAGCTTGCGGGTCTTCTTGTCGAAGGCGATGACGCGGGCATCGACCTTCTGGCCGACGGTGAAGCGCTCGGGGCGCTGCTCGTCGCGGTCGCGCGAAAGGTCGGAACGCTTGATGAAGGTCTCGATGCCGCTGTCGACCAGCCGCACGTCCAGACCGCCATCCTTCACGCCGATGACCTCGCAGGTGACGACGGCGTTCTTGCGCAGCTCGCCGCTGGTGGCCGCTTCGCCGACCGTGTCACGGGCCAGCTGCTTGATGCCGAGCGAGATGCGCTCCTTCTCGATGTCGACGTCGAGCACCTGCGCCTTGACCATGTCGCCGCGATTGTACTCTTCGATGACCTGCTCGCCCGGACGGGTCCAGTCGAGGTCGGAGAGATGCACCATGCCGTCCACGTCGCCTTCCAGACCGATGAACAGGCCGAACTCGGTCTTGTTCTTGACCTCGCCCTCGACCTGGCTGCCGACCGGATGGCTCGAGGCGAAAGCCTGCCACGGGTTTTCCAGCGTCTGCTTGAGGCCGAGCGAGATGCGGCGCTTGGCCGGATCGACCTCGAGCACCACCACGTCGACTTCCTGCGTCGTCGACAGGATCTTGCCGGGGTGCACGTTCTTCTTGGTCCACGACATTTCCGAAACGTGGATGAGGCCCTCGATGCCCGGCTCCAGCTCGACGAACGCGCCGTAGTCGGTGATGTTGGTGACGGTGCCCTTGATCTTCTTGCCGATCGGGAACTTGGTGCCGATATCCGACCACGGATCCGACTCGAGCTGCTTCATGCCGAGCGAGATGCGGTG
This sequence comes from Mesorhizobium sp. B2-7-1, assembly GCF_006440735.1. GTDB lineage: Bacteria > Pseudomonadota > Alphaproteobacteria > Rhizobiales > Rhizobiaceae > Mesorhizobium. The sequence continues at coordinate 39,688 of NZ_VFUA01000010.1, forward strand.
GGTTTCCTGGTTGATGCGGATGATCTGCACCTTGACCGTCTGGCCGATGTTGAGGATTTCGGTCGGATGGTTGACGCGGCGCCATGCCATGTCGGTGACATGCAGCAGGCCGTCGATGCCGCCGAGGTCGACGAACGCACCGTAGTCGGTGATGTTCTTGACCACGCCTTCGACCACCTGGCCTTCCTCGAGGTTCTGCACGATTTCCGAACGCTGTTCGGCGCGGCTCTCCTCGAGCACGGTGCGGCGCGACACCACGATGTTGCCGCGACGGCGATCCATCTTGAGGATCTCGAAGGGCTGCGGGTTGTGCATCAGCGGGGTGACGTCGCGGATCGGGCGGATATCGACCTGGCTGCGCGGCAGGAACGCCACGGCGCCGTCGAGGTCGACGGTGAAGCCGCCCTTGACCTGGTTGAAGATGACGCCTTCGACGCGCTCGCCCTTGGTGAACTTCTCTTCGAGACGGACCCAGCTCTCTTCGCGGCGAGCCTTTTCGCGCGACAGCATGGCTTCGCCAAGCGCGTTTTCGATGCGCTCGACATAGACTTCGACGGTGTCGCCGACCTTGAGAACGGATTCCTTGCCCTTGGCGCCGAATTCCTTCAGCGGCACGCGGCCCTCGACCTTGAGGCCGACGTCGATGATGGCCATGTCCTTTTCGATCGCGGTGATCGTGCCCCGGACAACCTGGCCCTCGCCGGAATGGCCGGCGGTGAATGATTCTTCGAGCATGCTCGCGAAATCGTCGCGAGACGGATTAGCTACTGACATTGTTTCTCCTGGAATACCCCGCATCTCGAGCGGGGCGGGCGCCGTGGGTTAGCGTTGCGTTGAGCCTGCCGGCGTTCCGGGCTGAAAGCCCTTGGCCGCTTTTTCAGGCGGCAAGTCCGGCGCATGAGAATGCTGGCAGGCTGGTTCGTGCCCGATATGGGTATTTTCTCTGCCTCCGGCAACGGAAGCCCAAGGAAAACCCGAATCAGGCCTTGTTTCTCTTGGCAAGGACCTCGTCTACGATCGCCATCGCCGCCAGAAACGCGGCCTCTATAGCCATTTCGCTGGTATCAAGCAAGTGCGCGTCCGCCGCCGGCTTCAATGGCGAGTCCGCGCGGCCCATGTCGCGCTCGTCGCGGCGCTCGATATCGGCGAGGATGGTGGCGAAGTCGGCGCTGCCGCCCATGCTCTCAATCTCGGCCAGCCGGCGCCGCGCCCGCACCGCGGCACTTGCCGTCACATAGAGCTTGATGTCGGCATCCGGGCACACCACCGTGCCGATGTCGCGGCCGTCGAGCACCGCGCCCGGCGGCGCCGTGGCGAAGGCCCGCTGCTTCTCGACCAGGATGCGCCGCACCGTGGGGATGACCGCGACCTTGGAGGCCGCCTCGCCCACCGCATGCGCCGACAGCACGGTACGATCGAGGTTCGAGAGGTTCACCTGCCGCGCCGCGGTTTCCGCGGCCGAGACATTGTCGAGTGGCAGGCCGAGCTCGAGCAGCTTGTGGGCCACCGCGCGGTAGGTAAGGCCGGTGTCGAGCAGGTTCAGCCGGTAGTGGTCGGAAAGCCGCCGGGCCAGCGTGCCCTTGCCGGCGCCGGCGGGGCCGTCGATGGCGATGGTGAAGCCGGTCGTCATTCGAACCCTCGCTGCAAGCGCTTCATTCCACCGGCGCTCGAATTCAGCCGCCGTGGTCTCGGAGGCCTCGAACTGCCTGTCCGAATTGATCTCATCGAGATCGGGGGAAAGCTTCGGTGGAATTTCTTGTTCCACCAACCTCGGTATCATCCGATCCGTCGACAAGCTTGCCCCGGATGGCAAAGCCCACAGACCCATCGGCATAGAACTCTATAGTTCGGTTCTGGAAGCAATCGTCAGCAATTTCATACCAGAGATGAGATGGCTCTTCCTGTTTGTCATGCTTCCAATGGACGTGGACGTATCTCACTCGATCTCCGCGCCCAGGCCCTTCATCAGCCCCATGAACTCGGGAAAGCTCGTCGCGATCATGTTGGCGTCGTCGATCGTCACCGGCTTTTCTGTCGCCAGACCCATCACAAGAAAGCTCATGGCGATGCGGTGGTCGAGATGTGTTTGCACCTTCGTGTCCTGTCCGTTCGGATGCCCGCCAAGCCCCTTGCCGCCCGGCGTGCCGCGCACGGCGAGCGAAGCCTCGCCCTCGCTGCAGTCGACGCCGTTGAGTTTCAGGCCATTGGCGACCGCGGCCAGCCGGTCGGATTCCTTGACACGCAATTCCTCCAGGCCCTGCATCAGAGTCTCGCCTTCGGCAAAGCTCGCGGCGACGGCCAGCACCGGGTACTCATCGATCATCGACGGCGCGCGCTCGGCCGGCACCACGACACCCTTGAGATCGGAGGAACGGACCCGCAGGTCCGCCACGTCCTCGCCGCCGGCATTGCGCGGGTTGAGGATGTCGATGCGGCCGCCCATCTCCTGCAGCGTCAGAAGCAGCCCGGTGCGGGTCGGGTTCATCAGCACGTTCTCGATTGTAATGTCCGAGCCCGGTACGATCAGCGCCGCCACCAGCGGGAAGCCGGCCGAGGACGGGTCGCCGGGCACGGCGATCGTCTGCCCGGTGAGCTTGCCCTGGCCTTCGATGAAGATGTGGCGCACGCCGCGCTCGTCGGTCTCGACGGTCAAATTGGCGCCGAAGCCTTTCAGCATCTTCTCGGTATGGTCGCGCGTCATCACCGGCTCGATCACCGTGGTGATGCCCGGCGTGTTGAGGCCGGCAAGCAGCACCGCCGATTTCACCTGGGCGGACGCCATCGGCACGCGATAGGTGATGGGCGCGGCATGTTTCGGGCCGCGCAGCGTGATCGGCATGCGGTCGCCGGGTGCCGCCTTCAGCACCTGCACGCCCATCTGGCGCAACGGGTCGAGCACGCGGCCCATCGGCCGGCCCGAAAGCGAGGCGTCGCCGATGAAGGTCGTCTCCATGTCATAGGTGCCGACCAGGCCCATGGTGAGCCGCGAGCCGGTGCCGGCATTGCCGAAATCGAGCGGGCCTTCGGGCTGCAGCAATGCGCCGTTGCCGGTGCCGCGGATCACCCATTCGGCGCCCTTCTTCTCGACATGCGCGCCCATTGCCTGCATGGCCGCGCCCGTGCGCATCACGTCCTCGCCTTCGAGCAAACCGGTGATGCGGGTTTCGCCGGAGGCCAGGCCGCCGAACATGAAGGAGCGGTGCGAGATCGATTTGTCGCCCGGCACGCGCGCGGTGCCGGAAAGGGCAGGGGATTTGCGGGCCGTGGCTGGCTTAGCGCCGGCGGAGTGAGACATCCTCGTCTTCCAAATGAAATGCCGGCTGGCCGGCTCGGTTCGTCATGTTGCGGCGGTCTCGTATCACGGCGCGCTGCAATGGTCATCCCCTTGGCGCGGCCGTTCGAACGCGGGCTTTTACGACGCCGGCTTTTGGCTTTGACAGCGCCCGAAACTGCGGTTAAGGGGACCACTCTTTTGTTGACGAGGCCTGCTGTGGCAAAAACTGAACTTGGCACCAAGCGTGTCGACCCCGAAACGGGTCGGAAATTCTACGATCTCAACAAGGACCCGATCGTCTCGCCCTATACGGGCAAGAGCTATCCGCGCTCCTATTTCGACGAAGGCAAGATTTCTGCCATCGAGGAAGAAGAGGAGGTCGCTGACAAGGAAGTGGACGGCGACGAGGAAGAAAGCGCCGAAGTCGTTTCGCTCGAGGAAGCCGATGACGAGGCCAAGGGCGGCGGTGACGATCTTCCCGATCTCGGCGACGATGAGGATGAAGATGTCGATCTCGGCGACGATGACGACGACACCTTCCTTGCCGACGAAGAAGAAGAGGACGACGACGTCTCCGACATGATCGGCGTCGGCGACGACGAGGACGAGGTTTGATTTGATCGTTTGCCGGCCATTTTGGCCTGTGACGAAAAAGCGGCTTTTCAAGGCTTGATCTTGACCGAAGGCGGCGCTAGAAGCCGCCAGCACTAAACGACGGCGCGGTTCCCAACCGCGCCGGATCTCTTCGCCGGAAACGGCACCGGCTGACTGCCGGGAGTGGGGCCATAGCTCAGTTGGGAGAGCGCTTGAATGGCATTCAAGAGGTCGTCGGTTCGATCCCGATTGGCTCCACCAAACAGTCCTTCTAATCTAGTTGGTAGAACAAATTTTTTTGGGAATGGGCGCGGCCAACCCTCACCAAGACCCTAACTTGGACGGTTTCTGTCAGCGATGGGAGCCTCCGCGTGACCAAGCCAAACTCCGGTTCTCGCGATGACGTAAAGCGGGAGTTTGAAGGCGTTGTGGAGGAATGACCTACGCCGTCTATTCGCCAGGATGGCGAAAGTCATCAAGCAGGGACATTGTCGCCGGTCATCCAACCGTCATGCTGTTGGCTTAACATCCACAAATCTAGATGGATGGATGCATGGACAAGGCTGCTGCTCTGCTCGTGCTGGCCGCGCTTGGCCAGGACACAAGGTTAGAGGCTTTCCGGCTGCTTGTGCGAGCGGGTTCAGAAGGCGTCCCAGCCGGCGAGATCGCATCCCAGCTCGGAACAGTGCAGAACACCATGTCAGCACATCTGAAGGTCCTCGACCGCGCGGGGCTGGTTCGCGCCGAACGCGACGGGCGGATCATCCGGTATCTCGTCGACATGAACGTCTTTCGCGATCTGCTGGCCTACCTGATGGAAGACTGCTGCGGGGGCGCACCAGAGCTTTGCCAGCCGGTCATCCAAGCGGCGACCTGCAAATGCTGACCACCTCAATCTCACCGGAGCCCCGCCACAATGTCCGCTGACCTGCCGCGACGGCTCGCTGCCGAAGCACTTGGAACTGCCATGCTGGTCGCGGCTGTGATCGGGTCCGGCATCATGGCTGATCGGCTGACCCATGATATGGCGCTCGCCTTGCTTTGCAACACCCTGCCGACCGGCGCGATACTCGTCGTATTGATCACCATACTCGGCCCGATTTCCGGTGCGCACTTCAACCCTGCGGTCACGCTCGTGTTCGGCTTGAAGCACCAGATCGGCCGCGACGTCGCTTTCACCTACGTGGCAGCCCAGCTTGCTGGAGGCATTCTCGGAACGCTGGTGGCTCATGCCATGTTCGACATGCCGCTCTTCAGTCTCTCGACCACGATACGCTCGGGGTCTGGCCTGTGGATCGCCGAGGCCGTCGCGACCTTCGGGCTCGTCTTCACCATCCTTGCTGGTCTTCGCTTCCGCGCGGATGCCATCCCGTGGCTGGTTGGTCTCTACATCGTGGCCGCCTACTGGTTCACAGCCTCGACATCGTTCGCGAACCCAGCGGTGGCCGTGGCCCGTGCCCTCTCCAATACCTTCGCGGGCATCCGGCCGCTCGACGTCCCCGCCTTCGTCGCCGCTCAACTCGCTGGGGCACTGCTGGCAATGACGCTCGCCAGCTGGCTACTTGCGGAACCCCAAGCCCTCACGAAAGTGGAGCCTGCCGAATGACCATCACGATCTATCACAACCCCCAATGCGGCACTTCGCGGAACACGCTCGCCATGATCAGGCAGAGCGGCGAAGAGCCCGAGATCATCGAATATCTCAAGACGCCCCCCTCGCGTGCCAAGCTGGTTGAGCTGATCGCAGCCATGGGTATCACTCCGCGTGCCCTGCTGCGGGAGAAGGGAACGCCCTTTGACGAGCTTGGGCTTGCCGACCCGAAGTGGTCGGACGATGATCTGATCGACGCCATGCTCAAGCATCCGATCCTGATCAACCGTCCAATCGTGGTGACGCCGTTGGGTGCGGTCTTAGCGCGACCATCCGAGGCGGTGCTGCCGATCCTGCCCAATCCCGACATCGGCCCGTCCACCAAGGAGGACGGCGAGGTGGTGATCGACGAGAGCGGCAAACGGGTCGTCTGATCCTATTTCGATCATTGTCGAAATAGGTGTTGACCTGCGTTGGCGGCGGGTGCAGTCTATTTCCATGAAACTCGAACAAGCCGCCAAACAGCTCGAAGCCATCGGCAACCCGACACGGCTCAAGCTCTATCGCACACTGGTCAGAGCCGGCGAAGCAGGCCGGCCGGTGGGGTACTTGCAGGACACCCTTGGCATCGCGGCCTCGACGCTGTCCCATCACCTGCATCGCCTCATTCTGAGCGGCCTCGTGACGCAGGAGCGGCAGGCGACGACCCTGATCTGTCGGGCCAACTATCCCATCATGCGCGACTTGATCGGCTTCCTGGCTGACGAGTGCTGTGCAGACGCCGCTTGCAGCGCGACGGAGAGCGACGCGGCGGCATAGTCTCTTTTTTTGCATCGTATTTCTATGATCCCGGAAGGATGGAAAAAATGTCAATGAATGACCATGACGCCCTCCCTGTCGCCGTCATCGGAGCTGGCCCGGTCGGCCTGGCGGCTGCCGTCCAGCTTATTCGAAGGGGGCTCCCGGTGAAGGTCTATGAGGCCGGCGCCGTTATCGCCACCAATCTCAAGGACTGGGGTCATGTTCGCGTGTTCACGCCTTGGCGCTACTGCGTTGATCAGGCAGCCCGAAAGCGTCTTGAGGAGAGCGGCTGGACGATGCCCGAGCCCGAGGCTTTCCCCACCGCTGATGAACTGATCGCCCGCTACCTTGAGCCGCTCGCAAAGCTCCCTGAACTCTCCTCATCCATCGAAACCAGCGCGCGCGTGGTTGGTGTTTCCCGTTGGGGCGCAGACAAGGTTCTGAGCAAAGATCGAAGGGCGCGACCGTTCATGCTGGTGGTCGAAACCGGGGAAGGCGTCAGACGCGACAGGGCGCGGGCCGTCATCGACGCCTCAGGCACGTGGCAGACGCCAAATCCACTTGGGGCCGGTGGTATCCCAGCGGAAGGCGAAGCGGAGTGCGCAGACAAGATCGCCTATGGCATTCCCGACATTCTCGGCCGTGATCGAACCGTCTATGCCGGCCGCGCCACGCTTGTTGTCGGCTCGGGCCATTCGGCCGCCAATGCCCTGCTCGATCTCGATAGGCTGGCTGCCCTTGAGCCTGGAACCGCTTTCGTCTGGGCGACACGCGGGACCGATCTGGTTCGCATCTACAGCGGTGGAGACTTGGATCAACTGCCGGCGCGCGGCGAGCTTGGTTCCGACGTTCGCGAACTGGCGGAGAGCGGGCGCACAAAGCTCGTTACTGGCTTCGCGACACTGGTCATCCGAAGCGCAAACGGCCGCCTGGCAGTCGAAGGCCAAACGAAGGACGGCCTACAAACGCTCGGGCCTTTCGACCGCATCATCGCAGCGACGGGCCAGCGGCCCGATCTGTCCCTCACCCGTGAGCTCAGGCTTGACCTCGATCCGTGGCTTGAGGGGGTCAAGGCGCTGGGGCCTCTGATCGACCCCAACGAACACTCCTGCGGCGACGTGCCCCCGCACGGCCATCGCGAACTCGGCCATCCCGAGCCCGACTTCTACACTGTCGGCGTTAAGAGCTACGGCCGTGCTCCAACCTTCTTGCTGCTGACCGGGTATGAACAGGTGCGGTCCGTCGCGGCGGCCCTCGCTGGTGACATGGCGGCTGCGGATGCGGTGCAACTGGTGCTACCCGAAACAGGCGTCTGTACGGTTCCCCAATCGACCATACGCGCGACCGCTGGCGGATGCTGTGGTGGCCCCGCTCCTTCCAAGACTGACGCCTGTTGTGTCGCCGATGCTGAAGCGAAGGCCGCTGGCAAGGGTGGCTGCGGGTGCGGGGTAGCAGCCTAATCGCATCACGCCCCGATGGAACGCAGCCGCCGAACGATCATCACCGTCCTCGGACTGACCCAGATCATGGCCTGGGGGTCGACCTATTATCTGCCGGCGGTCATTGCACCGAGGGTCGCCGCCGACACCGGCTGGCCACTGCCTTGGGTCGTCGGTGGATTGTCGCTCGGCCTGCTCGTCGCCGGGCTGATTTCACCTCGCGTCGGCTCATCCATTGAGCGCCACGGCGGCCGGAATGTCCTTGCGTTCAGCGCCGGCTGCATCGGCGTCGGCCAGATAGGGCTCGCTGCCTCGCCGAACCTCTTCGCCTACATCGCTGCTTGGCTCGTTGTTGGACTTGGGATGGGGGCAGGCTTGTACGATGCCGCCTTCGCGACCCTCGGCCGGCTCTACGGGCATAGCGCGCGCTCGGCTATCACACCCCTTTCGTTGTTCGGCGGCTTCGCCAGCACGATCTGTTGGCCGATCTCGGCCTTCCTGATGGGTGAGACGGGCTGGCGCGGCACATGCCTCGTCTATGCTTCGGTCCAGTTGTTGTTCGCCCTGCCCCTCTATCTCGGAATGTTGCCGCGTGGGGTGCCGCTGCCCGGCGTCCCAGACCGACCGGGGAAGGCGCAGGTTGGCACTCCCGTTCAGCCGGCCTCAGTTCCGATCATGGTCGTCCTGGCTGCCACGCTGACCTTGGCGGCGGTCATTTCGTCGACGGTGTCAGTTCATCTACTCACCATCTTGCAGGCCAGCGGCATGGCGCTCGCCGCCGCCGTTGGGCTGGGGGCACTGGTCGGCCCGGCTCAGGTGTCGGCGCGTGCCGTCGAGATGGTCATCGCCCGCTACCATCATCCAATCTGGACCAAGTTCGCGTCGGTGAGCTTCGTGGCCATCGGCATTGGTGCGCTCTGGGTCGGGGTTGCGATGGTGCCTGTGGCGCTGGCGTTCTACGGTGCCGGCATCGGTCTCGAAACGATAGCGCGAGGCACGCTGCCGCTCGCCCTGTTTGGCGCTACGGGATACGCGAGGATGATGGGACGTCTCGCCATGCCCAGCTTGATTGCTCAGGCAGCAGCGCCGTCGGTCGGGGCGTTGTTGTTGGAGCATGTCGGCGCTCACGGCACGCTTGCTGCTCTGGTTGGCTTGGCGCTGCTGAATGTCGGGCTGGCGTGTGCATTGGGCTGGCTAATCTTTCGGCATCGAGCCGCCATGCTGGTTCAGGTGCATGGCGGGAGTTCGACCGGGACCTAGCCAGAAAGTCCTAAGAGCGGGAGCGTGTTCAAGCTCACCATAGATAACTCTCCGGATTTGATTTTTTTGCGGAGATTGGCTCCACCAAACAGTCCTTCTCCGACCACGAGTTTTCCGGCGGCCGAAAATAGTCCGCTGCCCTTTACAAGCCTGGACCATCGTTTCGCGAAACGCCTGAACGACGCGCGGGAGATTCGCGATTCTTCGTCAGCAATCGAAGCGATCATCTCGCAGCTGTGATGGAATCCCCGTTGACAACGAACATCGCTTTGTGAAACGGTGAGAACGTTCTCAGAGAACGTTCTCACCGCAGCTGCGACCTTACCTGGGAGGAGGTATGAGCACCGACGAGACGCGGCTAGCCGTCCGCATCGCCAAGATTGCGAAATCCTACGGGCCGACCGTCGCGCTCGATTCCGTCTCCATCGACCTGCGTCCGGGCGAAGTCCATGCGCTGCTGGGCGAGAACGGCGCCGGCAAGTCGACGCTCGTGAAGATCCTGAGCGGTGTGGTGAGGCCGGACAGCGGATCGATGTCGATCTTAGGCTCGCCCTATACGCCGCACGGCATCGTCGATGCGCGCACGCAAGGCGTGGCGACCGCTTTCCAGGAACTCAGCCTGCTGCCCAACCTCAGCATCGCCGAGAATCTGATGCTGCCGAAAATGCCGAGGGGCATGCTCGGCCTCGCCTCGCACCGCACGGCCATGGCTTCCGCCGGCAGGATCCTCCAGGATTATGGTCTCGCGCATTTCGATCCCGACACGCCGGTGGGCGTGCTTTCGCTGTCGGACCGTCAGCGGCTCGAAATCGTCCGCGCCTTCACCCATGCCGCGAAACTGCTGATCCTCGACGAGCCGACGGCGGCGCTGGCCGACGTGGAATGGCTGTTCGAGCTCGTGCGCCGGCAAAAGGCCCTGCAGACCGCCATCCTCTATATCTCCCATCGCCTCGGCGAAGTGCGCACCTTGTGCTCGCGCGCCACCATCTTGCGCAACGGCCGCAGCATCGGCACCGTCGAGCTTTCGGGCGCCTCCGACGCAAACATCTTCGAGATGATGGTTGGCCGCAGCGCGCGTGAGGCCGTCAACGCGTTGCCGGCGACGGGCGATACCGCGCCCATAGCGCTCGGCGTCAAAGGCCTCTCGGGCGGCATCCTGAGCGACGTGTCGTTCAATGTCAGGCAGGGCGAGATCGTCGGCATCGCCGCGCTCGAAGGGCAGGGCCAGCGCGACCTGTTCAGGACGCTGATCGGACTTACCAAGGCCAAGGGCGGAAGTGTCGAGATCGACGGCGTGCGCGCCCAGATCGCCAGCCCGGGCGCCGCGCTCCATTTCGGCAACGGCCTCGCCTATCTGCCCGAGGATCGCAAATCGGAAGGTATCCTCGCCGGCCTCACCACGGCCAGCAACATGGTGCTGCCGATCATCTCCCGCATCGCGCGGGGCGGTATCGTCTGGCCCGCCGGTGAGCGTCGCGTCGCGCGCGAAACCGCCGCGGCGGTCGACCTGCAGGAGCGCTACCTGCATTTCAAGATCGACGAGTTGTCCGGCGGCAACCAGCAGAAGGCGCTTTTGGCGCGCGTCATCATGACCGGCGCGCGCACGCTGCTGCTCTTCGATCCGACGCGAGGCGTCGATGTCGGAACCAAGCAGTCGATCTACGAGGCGATCCGCAAATTCGCCGCCGATGGCGGTTCCGTGCTCTTCTATTCGTCCGAGCTGCCGGAACTCGTCCATCTCGCCCATCGCTGCATCGTGCTCTATGGCGGCCGCATCTTCGCCGAATACCAGGGCGACGCGATCGACGAGCAGACGATCGTCGGCGCGCTGATCGGCCATGCCCGGGGCACGAAGACGGAAGTGGCGGCATGAGCGCGATAGCGGCAAATACGGCACCCCGCCGCTCGCCCTTCTGGCGCGCCGTCATCAGCGGCACCGGCATCGTCGCGCTGATCTATGTGCTGCTCTACGCGCTCTATGCGTTCTGGCAGCCCGATGCGCTCTCGGTCTACACATTCACCGACCTCGTCAACAATTCGACGCCGCTGGCGCTCGCGGCGGCGGGCGAGACGCTGGTCGTCATCAGCCGCGGCTTCGACCTGTCCGTCGCGGGCGTCGTCTCGCTCACCAACGTGCTGATGGCCGTCTATCCGCTCGACGGTCCGGGCGGGGCGCTGGTCAGCCTTTTGATGTGCTGCGCCATTGGCGCCTTCGTCGGCATGATCAACGGCATCCTGGTCGCCAGGCTCGGACTTCAGACCATCGCCGCGACGCTCGGCACCATGATCGTCTGCCAGGGACTGGCGCTGGTCATTCTCGACGCGCCCGGCGGCACGGTCGCCGACTTCGTCACCTACACCTTGACCGATACGCTCTTCGGCGTCGTTCCGATCGCCGGCCTGTTCCTGGTCGCCGCCGTCGTGCTGTGGCTGGCCTTCCGGCGAACCAACACCGGTATCGGCCTCTATGCGATCGGCGCCGACGAGCAGTCGGCCCGTTTCTCCGGCGTCGCCGTCTCCGGCGTTCGCATCACCGCCTTCGTCGGCGCCGGCATCCTCTACGGCGTCGCCGGCTTCATGCTGAGCGCCCAGACCGCCACCGGCAATCCGACGGCGGGCACGCCGTTCCTGATGCTCACCTTCGCCGCCGTGGCGCTCGGCGGCACGCCGCTCAGCGGCGGCCGCGGCAGCCTCGTCGGCTCCATCCTCGGCGCCGGCACGCTCATGCTTCTGCAGAAGGTGCTGTTCTCGGGCGGCGTGTCGTCTTTCTACACCGGCATCTTCCAGGGCTTCGTGCTGGTGCTTGCGATCGTCTTCGGCAACACGGTGGCGCGCCTGCTCAAGAAGGACGAAGCCCGGTGAACGCGCACAAGGACATAGCGATGCCTTTCGACGCCTCCTCCGACCAGCGCGGCAGGCAGAAGCTCGACCGGGAAACGGTGAACACGCTTGTCGTGTTCGGCCTGAGCATCGTGCTCGTGGTGTGCTCGCGGTTCATCAGCCCGGCGCTCGGCTCCTGGAGCCAGGTGCTCACGGTGCTGATCCTCGCCTCGTTCCTGATCATCCTGTCCTTCGGCCAGGGGCTGGTCATCCTCATCGGCGGACTGGATCTCTCCATCCCCGCCCTGATCACGCTCGGCGGCGTGCTGACCACGACCTGGATCGGCACGGGCGACGCCGGCATCTGGTACGTGCTGCCCGCCATCCTGGTCATCTGCGCCATGGTCGGCGCGGTCAGCGGCATCGGTATCGTCTGGCTCAAGGTGCCGCCCTTCATCATGACGATGGCGACGTCGATCGTCGTCGCCTCGGTGGCGCTCGGCTATACCAGCGGCACGCCGCGCGGCGGCTCGCCATCGGGCCTCCTGTGGCTGATGAAGGCGTGGTTCCTCGGCGTGCCGGTGGTCATCTACTTCACCCTCGCCTTCATCGTGCTCGGCTGGCTGTTGCAGAACTTCACCGCGCTCGGCCGCCGGCTGCGCGCGCTCGGCACCAACAGGAACGCCGCGCTCATCGCCGGCGTCAGCGTCAACCGGCTCGAGCTCGTTCCCTATGCCATCAGCGCCGCCTGCGCCGGCTTCGTCGGCATGATGCTGGTCGGCTACTCGAACGGCGCGACGCTCAGGATGGGCGACAGCTACATGCTGCCCTCGATCGCCGCCGTCGTCATCGGCGGCTCCTCGATCCTCGGCGGCAGCGGAACCTTCATCGGGACGGTCGGCGGCGCGATCCTTCTCACGACGCTCGGCACGATGATCTCGGCCATCGGGCTGAGTGAAGGATGGCGCACCATCATCGAGGGCGCGATCATCGTCGGGGCGCTGCTGCTGCTGCGGGGCGAGTTCCTGACCCACATCGGAAATCGGATGCTGACGCGAAGGAAATGACCATGCGCCCGCATGCCAATGCTTTTTGTCCAATTGTGAGAACGTTCTCACAAGCTCTGGTCCGGCACCTGCAAGGGCCAAATTCCAAAGGGAGGTTGATGGAAATGAAGCTGTTAAGAAGACTGGGACTGGCCGCGTCGCTGACGCTTGCCACGACCGCGGGCGTGGCGACGGTCGTCGACCATGCCGAAGCGCAGGACAAGAAGCTCAAGGTCTATCTGTCGCTGAGCTACAGCGGCAACTCGTGGCAGTCGGAGGCCGCCAACATCGTCAAGGCGCTGGCGCAGACGCCGCCCTACGACAAGACGGTGGAGCTGAAGGAGGTCATCTCCGGCACCGATCCGCAGGCGCAGATCTCCGCCTATGAAAGCATGATCCAGGATGGCGCCGACGGCATCATCAGCTTCCCGATCTCGTCGACGGCGCTGAACCGCACCATCCATCGCGGCTGCCAGAAGGGCGTGCTCTTCTTCATGTACGACGCGACGGTGACCGAGCCCTGCGCCTACAATGTCAGCTACATCACCGCTGGTTTCGGCGAGAACTCTGCCCAGGCGCTGGTCAACATCCTCGGCGGCAAAGGCAACATCTTCTTGAGCCGCGGCGTTCCGGGCAACTCGGTCGACAAGCGTCACACCGACGGCGCCATGCACATCTTCAAGCAATATCCCGGCATCAAGGTTGTCGCGGAATACTATTCCTACTGGGACGACCGCACCACGCAGCAGGAGACGGCCAAGGCGCTCGCCGCGCATCCGGACGTCGACGGCATCTGGGCCCAGGCCGGCGAATACGGCGCGATCCAGGCGCAGCTCGACAAGGGCAACAAGCTCGTGCCGATGACCGGCGAGAACTCCGACGGCTTCCGCCTTGGTCTGGCCGATCCGAAGATGCAGGGCATGGGCCTCAAGGGCGTCTCGGCCGGCTCGCCGCCCGCGACCTCCGGCTATGCCTTCAAGCTGATGATGGAGATCCTGACCAAGAAGCGCGAGCTGAAGCCGATGAACATCGAGTACCCGCTGCCGTGGGTGCCGGCCGATCAGGTCAAGCCCTGCAAGGGCGATACTTTCGCCGATGGCTGCAACGTCTTTCCGTCCGACAAGGTGCCCTCTTCCTTCGTCACCGAGGTCTTCAATCCAGAGCTCCTGCCGGAACTGTCGCTGCAGTCGGCGCTGGAAGGCAAGCCGACGCCGGGTGCGACGATCCAGCCGCTGCCGGCCGATGTGAAGCAGGCGCCCGACGCGCCCGGCATCAACTGCTCGTCCTGCAAGGCCCCGGCCGACGAATACAAGCTCACCAAGATCGAGCCGACGGTTAGGCCCTGACGATCGCAATGCGACAGATGGACGGCATCCTGCCGTCCATCCCACCCAAGACAAGGATGAGAAAATGCCGACCTTTCTGAAGCGGGGCAGGGATCCCGAGGCTGTCGCCCAGGGCGACGCGGTTGTTCGCACGACCGTCGAGACGATCCTCGCCGATATCGAGAAACGGGGCGACGCCGCCGTCCGGGAACTGTCGGAGCGTTTCGACAAATGGTCGCCGCAGAGCTTCCGGCTGAGCGACAGCGATATACAAGAGGCCATCTCCAAAGTCTCGGCGAGGGATCTGGAGGACATCCGCTTCGCCCAGGCGCAGGTCCGCAATTTCGCCGAGAAGCAGCGCGCCTGCCTGCAGGATCTCGAGGTCGAAACCCTGCCGGGTGTCGTCCTTGGCCACAAGAACATTCCCGTCGAGACGGTCGGCTGCTACGTGCCGGGCGGCAAATATCCGATGGTCGCTTCCGCGCATATGAGCGTGGTCACCGCAAGGGTCGCCGGCGTGAAGAAGATCATCGCCTGCGCGCCGCCTTTCCAGGGCGGGCCGCATCCGGCCATCGTCGCCGCCATGCACATGGGCGGCGCCGACGAAATCTACGTTCTGGGCGGCATCCAGGCCGTCGGCGCCATGGCGCTCGGAACCGAGACCATCGGTCGCGTCGACATGCTTGTCGGTCCCGGCAACGCCTTCGTCGCCGAGGCCAAGCGCCAGCTCTACGGCCGCATCGGCATCGACCTGTTCGCCGGCCCGACCGAGACGCTGGTGATCGCCGACGACAGCGTCGACGGCGAGATCTGCGCGACCGACCTGCTCGGCCAGGCCGAGCACGGCCCGACGAGCCCGGCGGTGCTTCTGACCAATTCTGAGAAGCTGGCGCGCGACACCATGGCGGAGATCGAGCGCCAGCTGAAGGTGCTGCCGACGGCCGAGATCGCCGCCAAGGCCTGGGCCGACTATGGCGAGGTGATCGTGTGCGATTCCTACGAGGAGATGGTCGCGGAAGCCGACCGGATCGCCTCCGAGCACGTGCAGGTGATGACGCGCGATCCCGACTACTTCCTGAACAACATGCGCAACTACGGCGCGCTGTTCCTGGGGCCGCGCACCAATGTCGCCTATGGCGACAAGGTCATCGGCACCAACCATACGCTGCCGACCAGGAAGGCGGCCCGCTACACCGGCGGTTTGTGGGTTGGCAAGTTCATCAAGACCTGCACCTATCAGCGCGTCTTGACCGACGAAGCGAGCGCCATGATCGGCGAATACTGTTCGCGCCTGTGTGCCCTCGAGGGTTTCTACGGGCATGCGGAGCAGGCCAACATCCGGGTCCGCCGCTACGGGGGTCGCAACGAGGCCTAAGGCAGCGCGCCAACGGAGTTTTCATGTCGATCGTCGCCCGCAACAAGAACAGCAAGCCCCGCGTGACCGTAAAGGATCTGGCGCGCGATCTGGGCATGTCTGTTTCGACCGTCTCCAGGGCTTTCCACGCCGATGCCGTAATCGCCAAGGACACCCGGGACGTGGTGCTGAACCGCGCGCGGGAGATCGGCTATTCGCCAAACCCCTTCGCGCGCAGCCTCATCACCAAGAAGACGCGCATCGTCGGCGTGGTCGTCGCCGACATCACCAACCCATTCTATCCGGAAGTGCTGACCCGGCTCACCACCGAGCTGCGCGCCATCGACATGAACGTGATGCTGGTCGCGGCCGACCAGTCGGGCGAGGTCGACCAGGCGCTGCGCCTGCTCCTCAACTACCAGCCCGACCTTGCCATCATCCTCGCGGCGACCTTGTCCTCGGAAGCCGCGCAGGAATGCCGCAGGGCCGGCACGCCGGTGATCTTCTTCAACCGGCTCTCTGCCGACGACCACGCCTTCGGCATCTCCTGCGACAACATCCTCGGCGGCCGCAGCATTGCCGATTATCTGGTCGACACCGGTCACCGGCGCCTGGCCTACATCGCCGCGCTGGCCGACGCCTCGACCAATGTGGCCCGTCACCGCGGCTTCAGCGAGCGCGCGGTCGAACGGGGGCTTGCCGCGCCCGTCGTCATCGAGGCGGGGCAGTTCAGCTACCACGCCGGCTATGAGGCCGCTCGCAAGCTGCGCGATCTCAAGGAGATGCCAGACGGCGTGTTCTGCGCCAACGACATTCTCGCCATCGGCTTCCTCGACGGGGTGCGGCGGGAGCTTGGCCTCGGCGTGCCCGAAGACATATCGATCGTCGGCTTCGATGACATCGAGATGGCTCATTGGCCCTCGCACGGGCTGACGACCGTCCAGCAGCCCATCGAAAAGATGCTGGAGGCGACGGTCTCGCTGGCCAAGGAACTCGGCACGAATGCCGGGCGGGAGCCGGTGGTGCAGATGATTCCGCCAGGTTCCGTGATCGAGCGCGCGACGACGCGCCGGAGGCATCATGGCTGACATGTCCGCCAAGCATTTCTTCGAGCGTGCCGTCACCATCCACCGCTACGACTGCGAGCTGATTGCGGCGGCGCCGTCGGATGCCGAAGGCGGCGAAACCAAGCAGGCGATCGAGAACGATCCTGCGGCCCAGGAGGCCGTCGTCCGCTATGTGGTCGCCGCCCGCCCCATCTATGACGGCCTGCGCCGGCTGATCGGGCAGGTCGCCGGCCTGCTGGTCCTGGCCGAGGCCGGCGGCCGCCGCGACGTGCTCGACCTGCCGGATATCCCGGCGGCGCGCGAGCGCTGGGCGGAGGTCGAGCAGCGCCTGGGCGCCCTGCAGGCGCCGGGCGGCCTTGAGGGCCACCTCGCCCGCCTGGAGACCGCCCACGCCACGCTCGGCGAAGTGCTCGACGATTTCGGTCTGGCCCGGCTGCAGCGCGATTGGCAGCAGCATCTCGACCGTGCAGGAGACAGGATCAAGCACGCCTATGCCTGGCTGCAGGCGGCGTCCGAACCGCGCGCCGGCATGACGCCGGTCGATTTCAATCATGCCTGCTGCAGTTGCGCGCAGCGCTGGCGACATCAGGGAGGAAACGATGGGGCAATATTCGATCTGGGTGCTTGAGTACAGCTACGTCACCAACTACCACAAGAGCGGCGTGCTCTACGGCGCCCACAACCAGGGCTACGTCAAGCTTCCCTATTGCTATGCGCTGATCAAGGGCAACGGCCACGTCGCCATGGTCGATGTCGGCTACAACAACAAGGACTACGGCAAGCATCTCGGCGACAAGTTCGGCGTCGAGAACTGGCGCTCGCCCGAGATCGTCCTCGGCGAAATCGGCCTGGCGCCGAAGGATGTCGACACGGTCTTCATCACCCACGCCCATTTCGACCATTTCGGCAATGTCGAGGACTTCCCCAAGGCGACCTTCTACATCCAGGAGAAGGAGATCGCGAAATGGGTCTGGGCGATGTCGCTGCCTGACCGCATGCGCTGGATGAACGTCGCCGTCGACCCGGGCGATATCGTGCGCGGGGTCGATCTTGCCCGCCAGAAGCGGCTGGTGACGCTCGATGGCGCCAGGCAGGACGTGTTGCCGAATGTAGACCTCAATCCCGCCTTCGACAGCCACACCTATGGCTCGATGTGGGTCACCGTGCGCAACGGCAAGGAAGACACCTGGGTGCTGGCGGGCGATCTGGTCTATGTCTTCGACAATATCGAGGGCTCGGGCGCGGCCGTCGATGTCGAGACGCTTTATGTCCCGGTCGGGCTTGCGGTCGGCAGCCAGACCAATCTCGTGCTGGCGACAGAAGAGATGATGAAGCAGGTGAACTACGAGGCGCGCCGCGTCATTCCAATCCATGAAGAACGGCTGAAGGACCGTTTCCCGTCGCGTATCACCAAGGACGGCCTGCGCATCACTGAAATCTGCCTCGCGGACGGCGAGAAGTCGCGGGTGCAGTAATGGAGGCAATCCGCGAGGTCGCTATTGTCGGGGCGGGGCTTGTCGGCCGCGGCTGGGCGATCGTCTTCGCCCGGGCGGGGCATGACGTGGTCATCTACGATGGCAGCGCCGAGATCCGTGCTGCGGTGATCGACAGGATCCGCGCCAGTCTTGCCGACATGCAGGGGGCCGGGCTGGTCGAAGCCATCGATCCCGTCATGCGGCGGCTGTGCGTAGCCGACACGCTGGAGGCCGCGGTCGCCGACGCCGACTATATCCAGGAATCGGTGCTCGAACGGCGTGACGTCAAGCAGGCCGTCTGCCTCGAAATCGACCGCGCCATGCGGCCGGACGCGGTCGTGGGCAGTTCGAGCTCGGGCATTCCCGCCTCGGCTTTCACGGAACAATGCGTCAACCGGGCCCGCTTCCTCGTGGCGCATCCCGTCAACCCTCCGCACCTTATCCCGCTGGTCGAGCTTGTTCCGGCACCTTGGACGGACGCCGAAGTCCTGCCCTGGCTGCGGGCGCAGATGGAACAGGCGGGCCAGGCCGCCATCGTCGTGCGCAAGGAGGTCGACGGTTTTGTCCTCAACCGGCTGCAGGGGGCCTTGCTCAACGAGGCCTGGGCCTTGTTGGAGGAAGGCGTCGCAAGTGCGGCCGACATCGACCTGACCGTGTCGCACGGGCTCGGCTACCGCTGGTCCTTCATGGGACCGTTCGAGACGATCGACCTCAACGCGCCGGGCGGCATCGCGGATTATGCGCGACGCCTGGGACCGCTCTACCACGCGATCGCGCTGGCAAGGCGCGATCCGGCGCCGTGGTCCGAAGCGCTTATCGCCAAGGCCGAAGCCGAGCGTCGCGAAAAGCTAGAGCTATCCCAGCTTGGCGAACGCAGCACCTGGCGCGACCGCAATCTCATGGCGCTGGTCGCCCGCAAGCGACGCACCGGCGTCTGACACGGAGACGGCCATGGCGGCAATGCTGCAAGACAAGGTCGCCCTGGTGACCGGAGGGACCGGCGGTATCGGGGCGCGGATCGTATCCAGGCTGGCGCAGGAAGGGGCCTCGGTCGTCATAGGCTACAACAGCTCGCGGCAGACGGCCGAAGCGCTGGTCTCGACGCTGGCGCCCGGCGATCACATGGTCGCCGAGGCGGCCGTCACCGACAGCGATTGCCTGGCGCGGCTGGCCGGCCAGATCGACAAGAGGTTCGGGCGGCTGGATATCCTGGTCAATTGCGCCGGTATAACCCGCTTCGTCCCGCATCCGGACCTCGACAGCCTGGACGATGCGTTGATCGACCGCATCCTCAGCGTCAACGTGCGTGGCGTCATCGCCACGACAAGGGCGATGCGACCGTTGCTCGACCGCACTGGCGACGGCGTCGTCGTCAACATCTCGTCGATCGCGGGCGTAACCGCCATGGGCAGCAACATCGCCTATTGCGCGTCCAAGGCCGCGGTCGACAACCTGACCAAGTCGCTGGCGCGCGCGCTCGCGCCGAAAATCAGGGTCGTGTCGGTCTCGCCCGGCGTCGTCGACACCGATTTCATCAAAGGCCGCGACGAATCCTGGCGCGATGAACAGGCGAGCCGGACGCCGCTCGGGCGATTGGGCACGCCCGACGATGTCGCCGAGGCGGTCCTGGCGGCCGCGGCGCAGCTTCGCTTCGCGACGGGTGTTGTCATTCCGGTCGACGGCGG
The DNA here is from genome assembly GCF_006440735.1 of Mesorhizobium sp. B2-7-1. Classification (GTDB taxonomy): domain Bacteria; phylum Pseudomonadota; class Alphaproteobacteria; order Rhizobiales; family Rhizobiaceae; genus Mesorhizobium. Next base: position 59,419 of record NZ_VFUA01000010.1, read on the forward strand.
GCGGCCTTTGGCGTGATTGTGTCTTCAACGCCCGCACGGCCCCTGGAGAGAGCTGAATGACCGCAACCATTGCCATCACCGTCGGCGATCCGGCGGGCGTCGGGCCAGAGATCGCGCTCAAGGCCGGCCGGCATTTCGCGCCGCAACTCGAAACCGGCGCGTTTCGGCTGCGCATAGTCGGGTCGCTGTCGGTGCTGGGCGAGGCGGCGCGGTCGCTCGGTCTGCCGTTGCCCGCCGTCGCGCAAGCTGACGAGCCGCTCGGCATCTGGCCGATCGAGGGTTCCGCTGTCGCAATCGGCCAGGTCTCCGCGGAAGGCGGCAGGCAGGCCTACGAGGCCGTGGCCGAGGGCGTGCGCCGCACGATGGCGGGCGAGGCGTCGGCGATCGTCACCGCGCCGCTCAATAAGGAATCGCTGCACCTGGCGGGTCATCGATTCCCCGGTCACACCGAACTGCTGGCGGCGCTGACCGGGGCGCGCGACAGCGCGATGATGCTCGCGCACGGAGCCTTCCGCGTCAGCCATGTCACGACGCACATTGCCCTGGAGGATGTGCCGAAGCGGGCGACGGAGCCACGCATGCGCCGGGTTCTCGACCTGACGATCGAAGCCTTGAGGCATCTGGGGATCGCCGCCCCCCGCGTCGCGATCGCAGCGCTCAATCCGCATGCCGGCGAAGGCGGCATTTTCGGCACCCACGACATCCGCGTGACGGAGCCGATCGTCGCTGATTACAGGGCACAGGGCCACGATATCCATGGTCCCGTCCCGGGCGACACCGTCTTCGTCAAGATGCGCGGCGGCGCCTATGACGCGGTCGTGGCCATGTATCACGACCAGGGCCATATCCCGGTGAAGCTGCTCGGCTTCCAGATCGACCCGCGGACCGGCGAATGGCTTGGCCTGAGCGGGGTCAACATCACGCTCGGCCTGCCGATCGTGCGAACCTCCGTAGATCACGGCACCGCCTTCGACATAGCCGGCCGCGGCATCGCCCGGGAAAGCAGCCTCATCGAGGCGATCGACTACGCCTTGTCGCTCACCGCGGAGAAGGCTGCGTGAAGCTTGGCCCGACCGGGCGCGGCGCTAGCAAGCAGGATGTGCTGATCGTCGCCGACGACATTACCGGCGCGCTCGACACGGCCGGCTATTTCGCCACGCCCGAAAACCCGATCCAAATCTGGCTCGATCGGCCGCCCGCCATTTCCGGCGGCAATGCGATCGACCTCGACACGCGTGATCTCGACGAGACAACGGCTTGCGGGCGCGTCGCCGAGATTTTTGCCGGCCGCGAGCGGGGCGTGCTCTCATTCAAGAAGATCGACAGCGTCATGCGCGGCCACCCGATCGCGGAGGCAGTCGCCGTCTTTCGCGCCGGGCGGTTCCGGCGGGCGCTTTTTGCCCCTGCTTTTCCGGCGATGGGCAGGGTGACGGTCGACGGGCGGCAGCTTGTGATCTCGCAGGACGGCAAGGTGCAGGTCGGGCCGGCCTTGGTCGATGCACTGTCAAGCCATGGCATCCCGGCGGCGATGCTGGGCAAAGATGCTGTGCCGGGCGGATTTGTCGTCGCCGACGCTTCCAGCGACGCGGAGCTTGCGGATGCCGTCGCGGCGTTCGGGGAAGGCGACGACGATCTCTATATCGGCGCCGGAGGGCTGGCATCGGTGCTTGCCGGGCGCGCATCTGCCAGCCTGTCGCCGCCGACGCTCGATCTGGCGATTTGCGGAACGAACCATCCGGTGACCCTGCGTCAGATCGCGGCTGTTCCGGGGTTGCGGTCGCTCATGATGGACGGCAGCACTATGCAGCCCGAGCCGCCAGTCATGCTGGTTTCTCCCTCGAATGCGGTCTCGGTTCCTGAAGCGCGCGCCATGATCGAGCGTTCGCTCGCGCGGCTCGTGGCCACCGCGCCGCGTCCGCGAGCCGTGCTGGTGACGGGCGGATGGACCTTGCGGTTGCTGCTCCGCATTTGCGCCGCCTCCCATCTTCTTTGCGAGGGACTGTACGAGCCGGGCGTTGCGATGAGCCGGATGGTCGCGGGCACGTGGGACGGAACGGCGATCGTCTCGAAATCCGGCGGGTTTGGCGACGACAACTTGCTCGTTCGATTGTTCGCGCCGGGTGCAAAGGAAAGCGCCCGAGGAAAGCCCTATGCCGGTGGCGGCAACTAGGCTAAGGGCTTCCTGTCAGAGGGATGCTTATGAATATTCCGATTCTGGATGGGAATCAGGTGCGGAGACGGGTTCGATCCGGACTGGGTGCGCGATCAAACAGTCTCCTCGCGATGCTTGGGTTTTCGGCATTCGCGCTCGTTGCCTGCCAATCGACCCCAGACACACGGCCTGTTGCCGACCCGCAACCCGCTCCAGCCGCTGCTCCCGCTCCGGCCTCGTCGAATTCGGCTATGCTGGACCAGACGGTGACGGTCGTTCCGCCCGGCAAGGGCGTTCCGGCCAAATATGCCGCATTCTCCGGCATATGGGCAGGGCAGCTCAACGGCATGTATGACGGCAAGCTGGCGGTCCTGACCGTGTCCTCGGGCGGGCAGGTGACGGCCAGCTATGCATGGGGCGACCTGGCCGACAATAAGCCGGGCGTCGCCGATGGCTCTGGCAGGATTTCCGGCAACACGTTGAAGCTCGGACGCCTGCCGAACGGCGCGGATATCACCGCCACGATGCCGTCGCCGGGAACGCTCAGCGTTACCTATGCGCTTGCCGGCCAGACCTATGCCGGCTCGTTCGCCCGGGTCGGCCAGTGAGAAAAGCCCGTCGCTAAGATTGAAGCGGGTCCCGCGTGATCCGCACGCACATCGGCGTTCCGATCTCGATGGCGTGGCCGGTGTCGGTCAGCCGGCCGCTCTGCTCGTCGCGGGCGAAGATCGAGATGCGGTCGGCGTTCTGGTTGGCCGAAAACAGATGCTTGCCCGACGGCGTCAGCGCGAGGTTGCGCGGTGTCGCGCCACCGCAAGGCGCGAAGTCGACGAGCTCCAGTTTCCCCGATTGCTGGTCGACGGCGAAGATGACGACGCTGTCATGGCCTCTGTTGGAACCGTAGAGGAAGCGCCCATCGGGCGAGATCTGGATGTCGGCGCAGTGATTATGCGCGCGAGCCTCTCCGGGAACCGCCGGCTTGGTGTCGATTGTCTCGAGCCGCCCCGAGGATGGGTCGAGAGCCAAGGAGACGACCGTCGAGCCCAGCTCGTTCATGACGAAGACGAAGCGGCCGTTCGGGTGCAGCGCCACATGACGCGGCCCGGCGCCGGGCGCAAGCGCCGAGGAAGCGAGCTTCACCAGCGCGCCGTCCGGCTCGACCCGGTAGGAAACCAACTGGTCGATGCCGAGATCGGCGACGATGGCGACGCCGCCCTGGATGGTTTCGGTGACGCTGTGGGCATGCGGCCGCTCCTGCCGCTCGGCATTGGGGCCGGTGCCGGAATGCGCCACGCTCGCCAGCGGCGCGGTCAGGCCACCGTCGGCCGCAAAGCCGAACACGGCGACCGCCTTGTCGGGGCCGCCGCTGCCCATGCCGTAATTCGCCACCAGAAGCTTGCTGCCGTCGCGCGTGATCGTGTTGTGCGCCGTGATGCTGCCAAGCGACGGCTGCTTGTTGATATAGGCGAGTGAGTTGGTGGCGCGCTCGAAGCGATAGGCCGAGACCGTTCCCTCGCGCCAGGCAAAGACTTCCGAATTGGCATAGATGCGGGAGCCATCCGGCGTCACCGACAGGAAGGTCGGATTGTCGACATCGTTGGTCTCGGCGAGTTTCTGCACGGCAAGCGTCGCCTCGTCGAAGGCATAGACGCCGAGGCCGATGCCGCGCGCGCCCTGGAAATAGGGCGCCTCGCGGTTGAGGCTGCCGACAAAGACAAGACAGGCGCTTTGCATCGATCTTCCTCCTAGCAGGTTCCGCAAAGTGTCCCACGGTTTTGCGAAGAGAACCCTGCGAAAAACAACAATCCCTGAGCAGGCATTCGTGGGCTTGCCCGCGACTTCCTGCTCACGGCCGGGGGCTCGTCCGCCCGCGCCGGCTCTCCAAAAATTTCGCCGATCATCGCTTGCAAGGCAATCCCATATGTGAAAATAATATTCACAAAAGAAAACTCACAGGAGGAGAGCGATCATGCATCTCGCCATTCGGCATCGTGCCCGGAACCGATCTGCAGGCCGCGCCGGAAGCTCCCGGAGAGGATCATGAGCGCATTCTCGCCGACCGTCGGTGTCGCCTCGACGCATCCGGCCGACATGCCTGAGGCGCATGCCGAAATCCCGGTCTGGAATTCGGAAAACTGGCTCTACGAGGACTGGCAGCCCGGCCACAAAATCCGCTCGCTCCGCCGCACCATCGCCGAGGGCGAAAGCCATATGTTCAATACGCTGGTGCTGGATATCCATCCCTACGTGCAGGACCAGATGTTCGCCGGGAAGGAAGGCATCTTCGGTCGGCGGCTGGTGGCCGGCGCCTTCGTCTTCTCGGCCGGGCTCGGCCTCGTCGCCACCAACTGCATCAACGCCTTTTCCTACGGCTACGATAAGCTGCGCTTCATCAAGCCGGTCTTCATCGGCGACACCATCTATTCGATCCGCACCAACCTCGACAAAAAGCCGCGCTACCAGGACATGGGCCTGATCCGCGCCAGCTACGAAGTCTTCAAGGGTGAAGGAGAGCTGGTGCTCTACTGCGAGCATCTGCAGACGGTGAAATACAAGAACCCGGCCGATTTCGTCGGCAAGACAGAGAAGTGAACCGTGGCCGCTGACACCGAACTTCCGCTGACCGGCCTCGTCGTCGTCGACATGAGCCAGTTCCTGTCGGGACCTTACTGCTCGCTGCGCCTGCTCGACCTCGGTGCGCGCGTCATCAAGATCGAGCGGCCCGACGGCGGCGACCTGTCGCGCCGGCTTTATCTCAGCGACACCGAGATCGGCGGCGATTCCACCATTTTCCACGCCATCAACCGCGGCAAGGAGAGCCTGGCCGTCGACCTCAAGAACGAGGCCGATCTCGCCATGCTGCGCGCGCTGATCGCCAAGGCCGATGTGCTCATCCAGAATTTCAGGCCGGGCGTCATCGAGCGGCTCGGCCTCGACTATGAGCATGTGAGGACGATCAACCCCCGGCTCGTCTACGCCTCGATCAGCGGCTATGGCGAGGACGGTCCCTGGGTGAAGCGCCCGGGGCAGGACCTGCTCGCCCAGGCTCGTTCGGGCGTGATGTGGCTGAACGGCGACGAGGAGCAGGGGCCGGTGCCGTTCGGCCTGGCCATCGCCGACATGCTGGCGGGCGCGGCCTGCGCCCAAGGCATCCTCGCCAAGCTGGTGCGGCGCGGCATCACCGGCGAGGGCGGTCACGTCGAGACCAGCCTGCTCGAGGCGCTGATCGATTTCCAGTTCGAGGTGCTGACCACGCATCTCAACGACGGCCGCCGCCTGCCGAAGCGTTCGTCCTTCCGCAGCGCGCATGCCTATCTCTCGGCGCCTTACGGCGTCTATCCGGCCAAGGACGGCTACTTGGCGATCGCCATGACGCCGATCCCGAAGATTGCCGATCTGCTCGAATTGCCCGGGCTCGATCCGTTCCGCGACAAGCCCGCGACCTGGTTCACCGCCCGCGACGAGATCAAGGCGATCATCGCCAGGCGCATCGCCGAAAAGACCATCGACGAATGGCTGGCCATACTCGAGCCAGCAGATGTCTGGTGCGCCAAGGTGCTGACCTGGCCGGAACTGATGCAAAGCGACGGCTTCAAGACGCTCGACATGCTGCAGACCGTGACGCGCGAGGACAATGTCTCGATCCTCACCACCCGCACGCCGCTGCGCGTCGACGGCGCGCGCGCCAAGGTCGACCGCGCCGCCCCGCGCATCGGCGAGCACAGCGAAAAGATCCGCGCGGAGTTCGGCCTGTGAGCGGCGTTTCGTTGAAGGGCATGACCTGGAGCCATCCGCGCGGCCACGACCCGATGGTGGCGTGCTCGGCGCTTTGGCAGCAAAAGACCGGCGTCTCGATCGAATGGGAAAAGCGCTCGCTGCAGGACTTCGAGTCCTTCCCGGTGGAAGAACTCGCCCGCGCCTATGATCTGATCGTCATCGACCATCCACATGTCGGTCAGATCACCGCCGAGAAATGCCTGGCGCCGCTCGATGTGCCGGGACGCGAAGCGGAACGCGAGGCGCTGGCCAGGGGAAGCGTCGGCCGATCCTATCCGAGCTACACCTGGCAGGGCCGGCAATGGGCTTTCCCGATCGATGCCGCGACCCAGGTGCAGGCCTGGCGGCCCGACCTGATCGGGACCGCGCCGGCGATCTGGACGGAAGTGCTGGCGCTCGCCGAGCAGGGGCGCGTGCTCCTGCCGCTCCGGCCCCCGCATTCGCTGATGTGCTTCTACACTTTGGCGGCCGATCTCGGCCGGCCCTGCACGGTCGACGGCTCGGCCGACCTTGCCGACGGCGAGACCGGCGAAACCGCCTTCGAGATGCTGCGCGAGATCGCGGCGCTCGTCGATCCCGCATGCCTGACGATGGACCCGATCGCCGTCTTCGAAAAAATGGCCGAGCCCGGTTCGCGCATCGCCTGCGCGCCGCTGATCTACGGTTATGTTCCTTACGCGGTAGCGGGTTTCCGGCCGCATCGCCTCGCCTTTGCCGACATGCCGGTCGCCGGCGGCAATGGCCCGGTCGGCTCGGCGCTCGGCGGAACCGGCATCGCCGTCTCCGCCTTTTCCGCCGCGCGCGAGGCGGCGGTCGACTTCGCCTATTGGATCGCCAGCGGCGACGTGCAGCGCGGGTCCTACGCCACTGCCGGCGGCCAACCCGGCCATGCCGCGGCCTGGGAGGACGATGCCGTCAACGCCGCGACCGGCGACTTCTATCGCGACACGCGCGCGACGCTGGAAGGCGCCTGGGTCCGCCCGCGCCATGACGGCTACATGGCGTTCCAGCAGCGGGCCTCGGACCGCATCAATGAAGGTCTTGCCGGCCGGCAGGGCGCCCGCCGCGTCGTCGCCGACATCAATCGCCTGTTCCGGGAGAGTTTCGCGCCGGCCATCGCCGGTTAGTTCCAGTGCACCAAGGGAGGAAAAAATGACCAGCCTGATACGCGGCATGCTCGCCGCAACTGCCATAGTCTCGATCCCGCTCGCGGCCCATGCCGCCGACGTGAAGTCGGTGATTGACGGCCTGCCCGCCGATCTCAAGGCGCAGTATGACGGCGCCCCGCAGAAAGTTCTGCCCTCGGCCTGGGACAATTTCACGCCGCCGCCCAAGCCGTGGAAGTGGTGCCACTCGGAGAGCTACCAGGGCAATCCGTGGCGCGTGTCGGTCACCAAGGAGCTGAAGCGGCTGGTCGACGGGCTCATCGCAGACGGCACGGTGTCGAGCTTCGAGGTCTCGGATTCGAACAACGACCCGAGTCAGCAGATCAACCAGATCCGCGCCTTCATCGACAAGAAGTGCTCGATCATCACCTCGATCCCAGGCTCGGCGACGGCGCTCGACGACGCCGTGGATGCAGCGGCCAAGGCGGGCATTCCCTTCATCACGGCGGCCGGCTCGATCACCAGCCCCAACGCCATCAATGTCGATTCCAACTATGCCCGCTGGGGCTATGACATGATGACTGCGATCGGCAAGGCCAAGCCCGACGCCAGCGTGCTGGTGGTCGAAGGCATCGCCGGCCATCCGATCGTGGTCCAGGAGAAGCAGGGAGCCGACAAGGCGCTGGCCGAGAACAAGGGCCTCAAGGTCGCGCGCACGGTCAACGGCAACTGGACGGCCAACGTCACCAAGACGGTGGTGCTGCAGGCCATCGCCACCAATCCGGCGCCGATCGACGCGGTGTGGACCACCGGCAGCGAAAGCCGCGTCGTCGCCGAGGCCTTCGCCGAAGCCGGTCGGCCGGCGCCGCTGATCACCGGCTCGATCACCGGCGATGCGCTCGGCTACTGGAAAGCCAATCCCGACAAGTACCGCTTCGAGGGCCATGCCGTGCTGCCCGGCTGGACGGCGCAGACGCTGTTTCGCGTCGGCGAGCGCATGCTCGACGGCCAGAAGCCGAAGCTCAACACGCTGCTGATCCCGATCCCGCCGGTGCATGCCGCCGAGCTCGACAAATGGTATAAGGACTGCATGACGCCGGATGCCGTTTCGGTCTTCCCGGTGCCGCCGACGGACCCGATGCCCGAGGACGTGCTCGACGCCTATTTCGCCAATCCCGCGCCGACCAAGGGCTGGGATTATTCCAAGGTGCCGGACGCCTGCGCCAAGTGATGTCACGTGAAGCCGGCTCTCCTTGAGAGCGCCGGCTTCTCTCTTTTTGGAAAGACACATGCTCGAAGTCCAAGGCGTCTCCAAACGCTATGGCGAAACCGTCGCGCTGGCCGAGGGATCAATCGCCTTCCGTCCTGGCACGATCCATACGATCCTGGGCGAGAACGGCTCGGGCAAGAGCACGCTGGTGAAGCTGTTGTCCGGCATCGTGCAGCCGGATGGCGGCGCAATCCTGCTCGACGGCAAGGCGTTCCCCGGCGCGCAGCCCGCCGCCTTTCAGGCCGCCGGCTTCGCCACGGTTTTCCAGGAGGTGCTGGTCGCGCCCGACCGCTCGGTGGCCGACAACATCCTGCTTGGCCTCGACGGGCTTTGGCGCCGAGGCGTCCCGCGCGGCGAGCGACAGGCCCGGGCGCAGGCGGCGCTCGGCCGCTTCGCGGTGACGCCGATCGATCTCGACCGGCCATGCGGCGAGCTGCCGCTTGCCGCAAGGCAGCTTGTCGTGCTCGCCCGCGCCGTCATCCGCAACCCGCGTGTCCTGATCCTCGACGAGGTGACGGCGGCGCTCGATTTCGCCGACCGCGAGTCGGTGTTCGCGCTGATGCGCGCCATGGCCGGGTCGGGCACGCTGATCCTGTTCATCACGCACCGCATGGACGAGGTGATGGCTTTGTCCGACCGCATATCGATCCTGCGCGCCGGCCGCGTCGTTAAGACAGAAGAGCGCGGCGTATCGACCCCGGTCGAGCTTCTGGCGGCGATGGCGCCGCAGACGGCAGCGGAGCTGGCGCATGGCTGAGGCAAAGGCCCTTCGTGTGCGTGAGCTTGTCATCGCGCCCGGCGTCGATCCGATCAGCCAGGCCATCGCGCCAGGCGAGATCGTCGGTCTTGCCGGCCTCGACGGTCATGGCCAGGAACGCTTCCTGCGCGCTCTGGCCGGGCTGGAGCGGCCGGTCGCGGGCGAGATCGCCGTCGACGGCAAGGCAGGATCGATCACCAGCTTCCGCAAGGCCGTCGCCGGCGGCATCGCCTATCTGCCGCGCGACCGTCGCTCGACAGGCATTTTCCCGACGCAGTCGGTGCTCGACAATTTCGCCATCTCCACCGTGTCGAATGACCGCCGTTTTGGCCTCTTGAGCTTCGCTGCGCGGCGTCGTCGCTACGAGGCTTACCGGCAAAGGCTCAGTATCGTCGCGCCGCGTCCCGACGCGGCCATAACGACATTGTCCGGCGGCAATCAGCAGAAGGTGCTGCTCGCGCGGGCCCTTGCGCTGGAGCCGAATTTTCTCCTGCTCAACGATCCGACGCGCGGTGTCGACGTCGCGACCCGGCACGTGCTCTACGACGTCTTCCGCGACCTCGCCGCCGAGGGCATGGCCCTGGTGATCCTGTCCAGCGAGATCGAGGAGATACTGCTTCTCTGCCACCGGGTGCTGGTGTTCCGCGAGCAGCGCGTGTCGGCTGAGTTCTCGGGCGCGCAGATGACCACCGACACGGTGATCGCGGCCATGTTCGGACGCGCCGCATGAGCCCGGTCCTTCGCAAATTGCGCGGCGTCGGCTTTGCCGTGGTGATGCTGGTCGTCCTGCTCGTGCTCAACGTCGCGCTCAATCCGGCGCGCTTTCAGCCCTCGTCCTGGGGCACGCTGCTCGGGCTGGCCGCACCCCTGATCGGCGCGGCCGTCGCCTCGGCGCCGGTCATCCTGGCGGGACGCGGCGGCATCGACATCTCCGTCGGTCCGCTGATGGGCTTCGTCAACGCCCTGGTCATCCAACTGCTGTTCCTCAATCTTGGCATCTCGTCGCCGCTGGTCATCGTTCCGGCCGCACTGCTGGTCGGTGCGGCGGTCGGCGCCGCCAACGGCGTGCTTGCCACGATCGTTCGCATCCAGCCGATCGTGGCGACGCTCGGCACCTATCTGATCCTCACCGGCGTCACGCTCACCATCCTGCCGGCCCCGATCGGTCCGGCGCCGGACTGGCTGAAGGCCATGGCGGGGCCGCTCTCGATCGTGCCGCTGGCGCTGATCGGCCTCTGCTGGCTGCTCATACGCCGCACACCCTATTACGACCTGCTGATGGCCGTCGGCAGCGACGACCGCGCCGCCTACACGGCTGGCGTGCCGGTGACCAAGGTGCGGCTGATTGCCTATGTCCTGACCGGGATCTTCGCCGCCGGCGCCGGGCTGATGCTCACCTCGCTGATCGGCTCGGCCGACCCTAATATCGGCCCGACCTACACGCTGATTGCGATTGCAGCCGTGGCGCTCGGTGGCGTCAGCCTTGCCGGCGGGCGCGGCGGGCTAGGCGGTGCCGCGATCGGCGCCATCGATATCTTCCTGCTGCAGAGCCTGCTCACCACCTTCAACGTCTCGACCTACGTGCTGCAGATCGCCTATGGCCTGATCCTCGTTATCGCCGTGGTGCTGACGGCGGTGCAGGAACGGCTGTCGAGGCGGAAAGGCTGACCGGGATGACAAGCAACTGGTTCCAGTCCACCAATGCCCGCATCGCCGGCGCCTTCGCGATGGCGTTGCTGTTGCAGATCGTCGGCACGCTGCTCATCCCGGGCTATTCGGCACCCTTTGCCATCCGCGCGCTGCTGGTCATCGCCTCGCTGCTGGCGGTCGCCTCGATCGGCCAGACGCTGGTCGTCATCCTCGGCGGCATCGATCTTTCCATCCCCTTCGTCATCGGCTTCGCCAATGTCGTGGCGGCGCAGCTTTACGGCCAGGGCTGGAACTTCACACTTGTCTGCGTTCTCGTCGGCATCCTTGCCATCGCGATCGGCGCGCTCAACGGGCTGATCTCGCGCGGGCTCAATATCCATCCGCTGATCGTCACGCTCGGCATCGGCATGGTCGTCCAGGGCGCCGTGCTGTTGTGGACCGGGGGTTTCCCTTCCGGCTCGGCGCCGCAGGTCGTGTCCAGCTTCGTCTCGATCGGCGGATCGGTCGGTCCTTTGCCCGTGCCGTTGTTGGTGCCATGCCTCGTGGTACTGACGGCGCTGATCGTGCTGGTGCTGGCCCGCACGCCCTACGGGCGCCGCCTCTATGCGGTCGGCAGCAACCCGGAGGCAGCACCTCTGGCGCTGATCGATCCGCTGCGCATGTGGATCGTCACCTATGCGGCGAGCGCCTTCTTCGCGGCGGTCGCCGGCGTGCTTTTGCTCGGCTTCACCGGCTCGGCCTATGGCGATGTCGGCCAGCCCTATCTCTTCCAGACGATCGCTGCCGTCGTGGTCGGCGGCGCAGCACTCGTCGGCGGCCGCGGCAGCTATCTCGGCACCATCGCCGGCGTTCTGGTGCTGACCGAAATCAACACGCTGCTGATCGGGCTAGGCTTCCGGCCGTCGACGGTGCAGGCCGCGCTCGGCCTTGTCATCCTGCTGCTGGTGTCGCTCTACGGTCGCGAGCGCCACGTCCGCACGACGATTTAACCACCTAACCGCCATAGCCGGCGCGCATTGCCCGAAAGCAGGCGCGCCCGCTCCGACTCGCTCGCGCCGGCCAGCAGCGCATGCGTGGCGGCAATCCAGGTCGTCAGCCCGCCGCCCAGCGTGCAGACCGGCCAGTCGCTGCCCCAGATCACCCGGTCCCAGCCGAACGAGCTTATCGTGTGCTCGACATAGGGCTTGAGCGTCTCGACCGTCCAGGTCGCCGGATCGGCATAGGCGACGACACCGGAGATCTTGGCCGTGACGTTGGGCCGCCTGGCGATGGCTTCCATATGCTCGCGCCACGGATGCTCGGCATTGCCGTTGATGTCGGGCACGCCGCAATGGTCGAGGACGAACTGGACGTCGGGCGCAAGGTCGGCAAGCGCCATCGCCTTCGGGATCTGGTGCGGCAGCACCACCAGGTCGAAGGTCAGGCCGGTGCCGGCCAGCCGCTTGATGTTCTGGCGAAACAACGCCCCTTCCGACAGATCCTCGGGCACGACATGCAGCACGCGGCGGAAACCCTTGACGAACGGGTCGGCCTTGACCGTCTCCAGATAGGCCTCGAAACCGGCCTCCTCCGGCCGGCAGGAAGCGATCGCGCCCTTGAGGAGGCTTCCAGCCCGGCCGGCGACCGACTTCACATAGGCGGTCTCGGTGGCGATGTCGGCGGGGTCGACATCGACTTCCATATGCAGCACCGCTTCGATGCCTGAGCGCCGGGCGTCGGCGGCATATTCCTCATAGGAGAAATCGCGGTTCAGCGCCGGCGCGCCGGCCAGCCACGGATAGCGAAGCGCGCTCTGGTCGATGAGATGCAGGTGCGTGTCGATGATCATGGCAGCGTCTCCTCCCGTTGTGCCAGACAATATCCCGCCTAAAAATCCATTATTCAAATAAGAAATTACTGCGATTGCGGAACATCGGATCCGGCAAGCTGCGACAGTCTGGAGGCGGCGCCTTGCAGATGCCTGATCGTCAGCGTGATGTCCGGCGCCGTGGGCGCGTTGACGAGCGTGATATAGGGGATGGTCAGCGCCGCGATGGCCCTGCCGTCCGGGCCTAGCACCGGCGTCGAGAGATTGTAGACGCCGGCGGTCTGCAGCGACGCCATCATCTCGTAACCGCGATCCCGCACCTGGTCGAGCCGGGCGAAGAACTCCGGCGTCAGGTTGAACTGTTCGGTGCTCTGCAGATGCTCGGCGATCATCATCTTGCGCTCTTCCAGCGAGCGGAAGGCGAGCAGCACATGGCCGGAACCGGTGTCGAACAGGCTGATATGCGAGCCGACGCGGATCGAGATGCCCCAGTAGCGCGGCGCTTCCTGCTGCGCGATGACCACGGCGGCGCCGCGGTCGAACACCACCAATTGGTTCGCCTGCCATGAGGTTTCGGCCAGTTCCCGCATGATCGGCGTCGCGTAGGACACCAGCCGCCGCACCGGCGCGTGCAATTGCGCCAGCCCGAACAGCTTGAGCGTCAGCGAATAGCGGTCGCCGTCGATCTTGGTGACATAGCCGCGCCGCACCAGCCGGTCGAGCATCCGGTAGAACTCGTTCGGGCTGCGGTCGAGCCGCTTGGCGATCTCCGCCTGCGTCAGCCCGCCATCGACGCTGGACAAGAGCTCGAGAATGTCGAGGCCCTTGTCGAGCGCCGGCGCGCGGTAGCGGTCCCCATCTTCTTCCTCTGCCATCTGCCCCTCCAGTGAATTTCGATCTGCATATATGCATGAACTTCATTCGGCTGAAAGCATAATCGCCTTGACCCGGGAATGAAAATGCTATTTGCATATGAATGAAACCTGATCGGCGCGGTTCCGCATCCTGCGGGGCCGTCGCCACAGGCTCATGGGAGGAGAACATGACGAGACTGCTTCTGGCCGCTTCGACGGCTTTGGTCGGACTGATGCTGAGCAATGCTGCGTTTTCGGCCGATCTGCCTGGCAAATTTCCGGGCGTGACGATCGACGTGAAGCTGATCGGCGGCCAGCAATATGAGAAGCTCTACGAGCGCATTCCCGAATGGGAGAAGGCGACCGGCGCCAAGGTCAACATCCTGACCAAGAAGAACGGCTTCGACATCGACAAGGAATTGAAGTCCGACATCGCCTCGGGCAGCACCAACTGGTGCGTCGGCTGGAACCATTCGTCCTTCGCGCCGCAATATACCGGTCTCTACACCGATCTCAGCAAGCTCCTGCCGAAGGAAGAGATCGACGCTTTCGTGCCCTCGACGATCAAGGCCGCGACCATCGATGGCAAGCTTGAGATGCTGCCGCGCGCGCAGTTCGACGTCTCGGCGCTCTACTACCAGAAGAGCCTCTACGAGAACGCCGACAACAAGACCAAGTTCAAGGCCAAATACGGCTACGACCTTGCGCCGCCGGACACCTGGAAAGAGGTCACCGACCAGGCCGAGTTCTTCGCCAACCCGCCCAATTTCTACGGCACCCAGTTCGCCGGCAAGGAAGAGGCGATCAACGGCCGCTTCTACGAGATGGTGGTCGCCGAGGGCGGCGAATATCTCGACAAGGACGGCAAGCCCGTCTTCAACTCCGAGGCTGGCATCCGCGCGCTCGACTGGTTCGTCAACCTCTACAAGGCCAAGGCCGTGCCGGCCGGCACCACCAACTACCTCTGGGACGATCTTGGCCAGGGCTTTGCCTCCGGCACCGTGGCGATCAACCTCGACTGGCCGGGCTGGGCCGGTTTCTTCAACGATCCGAAGTCCTCGAAGGTCGCCGGCAATGTCGGCGTCAAGGTCGCGCCGAAGGGATCCTCCGGCAAGCGCACCGGCTGGTCGGGCTTCCACGGCTTCTCGGTGACCGAGAACTGCGCCAACAAGGAAGCCGCCGCTTCGCTGGTGTGGTGGCTGACCAATGAGGACAGCCAGAAGCTCGAAGCCGCCGCCGGCCCGCTGCCGACCCGCACCGCGGTCTGGGACTGGGACCTGAAGCAGGCCGAGAACGATCCGTACAAGAAGGAGGTTCTCGCTGCCTTCCAGGAGGAAGCCAAGCACGCCTTCGCCGTGCCGCAGACGCCTGAATGGATCGAGATATCCAACGCCGTCTACCCCGAGCTGCAGGCGGCGATCCTTGGCGACAAGACGACCAAGCAGGCCCTGGACGAGGCGGCCGCCAAGGCGACGCAGATCCTTCAGGACGCCGGCAAGTTGTAAGCATTGCTGCCAACATCACCTCCCCCATCGCGAATGGGGGAGGTGATGTATGTCGCCGGTTCGGACTTTCCGTTTCCGGTCGGGGCGTCGCCGGTGGGCGGCCCGAAGTTGAATGAAAAAACCTCACAGGATCCTGATGAAGGGCTTCAAGCCATCCGCGCCGTTCCTGCTGCTGCTTCCGGCCATCATCGTGCTGGCGGCGGTCGTGGTGCTGCCGTTGATCCTGTCGCTCTATTCCAGTTTCACCCCGTTCCGGCTGACCCGGCCCGAGACGTTCTTCGTCTTCGTCGGCTTCAGGAACTATCTCTCGATCCTGTCCAATGCCGATTTCTGGTGGGCCTTCGGCCGTACCGTTTTGTTGCTCACCATCGCGCTCAACCTCGAAATGCTGCTCGGCCTCGGCCTGGCGATGCTGGTCGAGAAGGCGACACGCGGCCAGCGCATCCTGCGCACGCTGATGATGTTTCCGATGATGTTCTCGCCGATTCTGGTCGGCTTCCAGTTCAAGTTCATGTTCAACGACAATATCGGCTTGGTGAACAATGCGCTGCAATCGCTAGGGCTCACGCAGGATGCCATCCCGTGGCTGATCGAAGGCCATCTCGCCTTCATCGCCATCTCGATCGCCGAGATCTGGTCGTCGACTTCGATCTTCGCCATCCTGATCCTGGCCGGGCTGCTCGCCATGCCCAAGGAGCCGATCGAGGCGGCGCGTGTCGATGGCTGCACGCCCTGGCAGACCTTCCGCTACGTGGTCTGGCCCTTCGTCATGCCTTTCGCCTACATCGCCATGACCATCCGCTCGCTCGATGTCGCGCGTGCCTATGACATCGTCAAGATCATGACCGATGGCGGCCCCGCCGGCCGCACGGAGCTTTTGTGGACGCTGGTCGGGCGCACCGCCTACAGCGACGCCCGCATGGGTCTCGCCAACGCCATGGCCTATTTCTCGATCCTGCTGTCGATCGCCTTCACCGTCTATTTCTACAACAAGCTCGCCGCGGCGCGCGCGCAGATCGGCGCGGAGTGGTGACAATGGACGAGAACGCCTCCGCCCGCCTCACCCGCCGCGCGCTGACCGTCGCGCATCGCGTCGGCCTGTTTCTTGCCATGCTCCTCATCGGCCTGCCGGGCATCTGGATCGTGCTGTCGTCGCTGCGGCCAACGGTCGAGATCATGGCCAAGCCGCCGGTCTGGATCCCGCAGGAACTGTCCTTCGACGCCTACATCGCCATGTTCAGCGGTATCGGCAAAGGCGGCATTCCGGTGCTCGACTATTTCCGCAATTCGCTGATCATCTCGGTCACGTCGACGGTGATCGCGGTAGCGATCGGCATGGCCGGCGGCTACGCCTTCGCCCGCTACCGCTTCCGCGGCAAGTCGGGCATGTTCCTCGGCCTGATGCTGACGCGCACCGTGCCCGGCATCGCGCTCTCGCTGCCTTTGTTCTTCCTTTATGTGCGGCTGGGCATCATCGACACCCATATCGGCATGATCCTGGCCTATGTCGCGCTCAACGTGCCCTTCACCATCTGGCTGATCGATGGCTTCTTCCGCCAGGTGCCGAAGGACTTGGCCGAAGCCGCGCAGATCGACGGCTGCACCCGCTGGCAGGCCTTCTGGCAGGTCGAATTCCCGCTGGCGCGACCCGGCATCGCATCGGCCGCGATCTTCGCCTTCCTCACCTGCTGGAACGAGTTCGCGCTGGCCTCGCAGCTTACCCGCTCCGTCAATTCCAAGACGCTGCCCGTCGGGCTGCTCGACTACACGGCCGAGTTCACCATCGACTGGCGCGGCATGTGCGCGCTGGCCGTGGTGATGATCATCCCGGCGCTGACCCTCACCTACATCGTCCAGAAACACCTCGTCGGCGGTCTCACCTCCGGCGCGGTGAAAGGTTGACTTCATGGCAACGGTTTCGCTGAAAAAGCTCTCCAAGCGCTACGGCAATATGGAGATCGTGCACGGCATCGATCTCGAGATCGCCGACCGCGAGTTTATCGCGCTGGTCGGTCCGTCCGGCTGCGGCAAGTCGACGACGCTGCGCATGATCGCTGGGCTGGAGGATATCACTGGCGGCAACATCGATATCGGCGGCCGCATGGTCAACGACCTGCCGCCGCGCTCGCGCAACATCTCCATGGTGTTCCAGTCCTACGCGCTCTACCCGCATATGACGGTGCGCGAGAATCTCGGCTTCTCGCTGAAGATCGCGGGCGTCGCCAAGGGCGATATGGACCGGCGTGTCGCTGAGGCCTCAGCCATCCTCGGCCTCGACGAACTGCTGGAACGCCGTCCCTCGCAGCTCTCCGGCGGCCAGCGCCAGCGCGTCGCCATGGGCCGCGCCATCGTGCGCGATCCGGATGTCTTCCTGTTCGACGAGCCGCTGTCCAACCTCGACGCCAAGCTGCGCACGCAGATGCGCACCGAGATCAAGAAGCTGCATGCCAAGGTGAAGTCGACGGTCATCTACGTCACCCACGACCAGGTCGAGGCGATGACGCTGGCCGACCGCATCGTCATCATGCGTTCAGGCCATATCGAGCAAGTCGGCACGCCGGACGAGGTGTTCAGCCGCCCGGCGACACACTTCGTCGCGGGCTTCATCGGCTCGCCGCCGATGAACCTGCATGAGGCGACGGTGAGCGACGGCAGGCTGGTCTTCAGCGGCGGCGACAGCCTGCCGCTGCCCGGGCAGTTCAAGTCGAAGACGGCGGCCGGCGACAAGGTCGTGTTCGGCATCCGTCCCGATGATTTCTATCCGACCGGCCACGGCCTGAGCTCCGGCGGCGAGACGGAAGTCCACCGCGTCGAGTTGCCGGTCAGCATCACCGAGCCGCTCGGCAACGAAACGCTGGTCTTCGCCGAGTTCAACGGCACCGATTGGGTCTCGCGCATGCTCAATCCCAAGCCGCTGAAGGCCGGCGACAGGATCGGCATGAGCTTCGACCTGAGCCGCGCGCATCTGTTCTCCGCCGAAACCGGCAAATCGCTGAGGAACTGACATGGCAAAAATCGAGAAAATCGAACTGCGCATGGTCGACCTCGTGCCGAAGGTCAAGCGCACGGACGCGATCCAGAGCTTCGTCAGCCAGGAAACCCCGATCGTCACCATCACCGATTCCGACGGCGCGTCGGGCACCGGCTACAGCTATACGATCGGCACCGGCGGCTCGTCGGTGATGCGGCTTCTGGCCGACCATCTCGCGCCGCGCCTGATCGGCCGCGACGCCGACCAGATCGAGGCGATCTGGCACGATCTCGAATTCGCCACCCACGCCACCACCATCGGCGCCATCACCGCGATCGCGCTGGCCGCGATCGACACGGCGCTGTGGGATCTGCGGGCGAGAAAACAGAACCTGCCGCTCTGGAAGCTCGCCGGCGGCGCCAAGGACCGCTGCCCGCTCTACACCACCGAAGGCGGCTGGCTGCATATCGAGACGCAGGCGCTGGTCGATGACGCGCTTGCCGCGAAGGCCAAAGGTTTCACCGGTTCCAAGGTCAAGATCGGCAAGCCGCACGGCTCCGAGGACGTCGCGCGGCTGTCGGCGGTGCGCAAGGCGGTCGGCGACGGCTACGAGATCATGACCGACTGCAACCAGGGCTTTTCCGTCGACGAGGCGATCCGCCGCGCCGAGCGGCTGCGCGAGCTCGACCTCGCCTGGATCGAGGAGCCATTGCCGGCCGACGACATCGACGGCCATGTGCGGCTGTCGAATTCGACCGCGACGCCGATCGCCGTTGGCGAGTCGCTCTATTCGATCAGGCATTTCCGCGAGTACATGCAAAAGGGCGGCGCCAACATCATCCAGGTCGATGTCGGCCGCATCGGCGGCATCACGCCCTGGTTGAAAGTGGCGCATGCGGCGGAAGCCTTCGACATGCCGGTCTGCCCGCATTTCCTTATGGAACTGCATGTCAGCCTCACCTGCGCCATCCAGAACGGCAAATATGTCGAGTATATTCCGCAGCTCGACGAGCTTACTGGTAAGAAGATGCGCATCGAGGATGGCCATGCGCTGGCGCCCAGCGAACCCGGCATCGGCATCGACTGGGACTGGGATGCGGTCAAGGCAAGAAGCATCGCCGAATTCACGACGGCGATCGCGAAATAGGGAGGCGGATATGCAGCGCATGGGAATGGTGCTCGGGCTGAAGCCCGAGAAGGTCGAGGAATATGTCCGGCTTCATGCGGATGTATGGCCGGACGTGCTGACCATGATCTCGGCCTGCAACATCAAGAACTATTCGATCTACCTGAAGCGGCCGGAGAACCTGCTCTTTTCCTATTTCGAATATCACGGCACCGACTACGCAGCCGACATGGCCAAGATGGCGGCCGACCCGAAGACCCAGGAATGGTGGGCGGTCTGCATGCCCTGCCAGGAGCCGCTGCCGACCCGCAAGGAAGGCGAATGGTGGGCGACGATGGACGAGGTCTTCCATCATGACTGATGCCTTCGATGCGGCATCGCTGGCGCAGTCCTGGCCAAAACCTTCGAAGCCGCGCCCGATCGTCACCTTCGGCGCCGGCTCGATCGTCGGCGATGCGCATTTTCCCGCCTACCGCAAGGGCGGTTTTCCAGTTGCCGGTCTTTACGATCCGGACCAGGTCAAGGCGCAAAAACTCGCCGAGACATGGGGCGTGACGGCGTTCCGTTCGGTCGAGGAAGCGGCAGCGGTGAAGGACGCGATCTTCGACCTTGCGACGCCGCCCGGTCGTCACGCCGAGGTGCTGAAGGCTCTGCCCGATGGCGCGGTGGCGCTGATCCAGAAGCCAATGGGCAATTATCTCGGCGAGGCGACGGAAATCCTCGAAATCTGCCGCGCCAAGCGACTGAAGGCCGCAGTCAATTTGCAGCTCCGCTTCGCGCCGATGATGCTGGCGCTGAAGGATGCTATTGCCAAGGGCTGGCTGGGCGAGGTCGTCGATTTCGACGCGCTGCTGGCGCTCGACACGCCCTGGCAGCTGTGGGAGTTCCTGCTCAAGGCGCCGCGCGTCGAGATCGCCATGCATTCGATCCACTATCTCGACCTGATCCGCCAGCTTCTCGGCAATCCGCTGGGCGTGCACGCCAAGACGCTCGGCCATCCCAATCACAAGGTCGCGCAGACCCGCACCAGCGCCATCCTCGACTATGGCGACACGGTGCGTTGCGGGCTTTCGATCAACCACGACCACAAATTCGGGCGCCGCTACCAGGCCTGCGAGTTCCGCATCTGCGGCACCGAGGGCGCTGCCTATGTCAAGCTCGGGCTCAACCTCGACTATCCGCGCGGCGAGCCGGACATCCTGGAAATCCATCCCAAGGGCGGGTCGGACTGGATCAGCGTTCCGCTCGCTGGCGAATGGTTCCCCGATGCCTTCGTCGGGCGCATGGCCAATGTCCAGCGTTTCGCGGCCGGCGAAGACGCGGAACTCGTCAGTTCCGTCGAGGACGCCTGGCACACCATGGCGCTGGTCGAGGCCGCCTATAAATCGAGCGCCGCGCCGGCAACGCCGCTGGCCGCAAAGCCGTAGGCAGGATATGGAACAGACCACCTATTTCGAGGACTACGAGATCGGTTCGTCGCGCCTCACCAGCGGCCGCACCATCACCGAGACGGACTTCGTCGTCCATGCAGGCCACACCGGCGATTTCTTCCCGCATCATATGGACGCCGAGTTCATGAAGACCACGCCCTTCGGCCAGCGCATCGCGCATGGCACGCTGGTCTTCTCGGTCGGCGTCGGCTTGACGGCGAGCGTCATCAATCCCGCCGCCTTCTCCTATGGCTACGACCGGCTGCGCTTCATCAAGCCGGTCTTCATCGGCGACACGATCCGCACGCGCACCACGATCGCGGCCAGGGAAGACGACCCGAAACGGCCAAATGCCGGCCGCGTCATCGAGCGCGTCGAAGTTTTGAACCAGCGCGACGAGGTCGTGCTGGCCGCGGATCACATTTACATCGTCGAGCGACGGCCCGGCTGAAAGACGGAGACAGAAGAATGGCTGACATCACAGGCAAGGTCGTGGTCGTCACGGCGGCCGCGCAAGGCATAGGGCGGGCAAGCGCGCTGGCTTTCGCCAAGGCTGGCGCCGTCGTCCACGCCACCGATATCAACGAGGCGGCGTTGGCCGATCTCGCGAAGACACCCGACATCAAGACGCGAAAACTCGATGTGCTGAACGATGAGGCGGTGAAGGCCGCTTTCGTCGAGATCGGCCGCGTCGACGCGCTGTTCAACTGCGCAGGCTTCGTCCATGCCGGCTCGATCCTGGAGATGAAGGACGAGGATCTCGACTTCGCCATCAATCTCAATGTGCGCGCCATGATCCGCACCATCCGCGCCGTGCTGCCCGGCATGCTGGAGCGCGGCGACGGCTCGATCATCAACATGGCGTCGGTGGCGGGCGCCCCGAAGGGCGTGCCGAACCGTTTTGCTTATGGCGTGACCAAGGCGGCGGTTATCGGCCTGACCAAGTCGATTGCCGCCGACTATGTCGCCAAAGGCATACGCTGCAACGCCATTTGCCCGGGCACCGTCGAGAGCCCCTCGCTTCAGGGCCGCATGCAGGCGCAAGGCGACTATGAGGCCGCCCGCGCGGCCTTCATCGCCCGCCAGCCGATGGGCAGGATCGGCACGCCGGAAGAGATCGCCGATCTCGCCGTCTATCTGGCCGGCGCCACCTACACGACCGGGCAGGCCTATAATATCGACGGCGGCTGGTCGATCTGAGGCGGTTTCGGCCGTCAGCATGAGATAAAGGGCAGGTCAGCTAAGAGGCAGGCAATGACGAAAATCACGGACCTCAGAACCTTCGACCTGCGTTTCCCGACGTCGCAAAGCCTCGACGGCTCGGACGCGATGAATCCGGACCCGGATTATTCGGCCGCCTATGTCATCCTCGACACCGACATTCCCTCGCTGAAAGGCCACGGTCTCACCTTCACCATCGGCCGCGGCAACGAGATCTGCTGCGCGGCGATCGAAGCGCTGCGCCACCTCGTCGTCGGGCTCGATCTCGATTGGGTGAAGGAGGACCCCGGCCGCTTCTGGCATCACGTCACCGGCGACAGCCAGCTGCGCTGGATCGGCCCGGACAAGGGCGCCATGCATCTTGCGGTCGGCGCGGTGGTCAACGCGGTCTGGGACCTGTGGGCCAAGGACGCCGGCAAACCGGTCTGGCGCCTGGTCGCCGAAATGAGCCCGGAAGAAATCGTGCGCATCGTCGACTTCCGCTACCTCACCGACGCCATCACGCCGGCCGAGGCGCTGGCGATCCTGAAGAAGGCCGAGGCCGGCAAAGCCGAGCGCATCGCCACGCTCGAGCGCGAAGGCTATGCCTGCTACACCACCTCGGCCGGCTGGCTTGGCTATCCCGACGACAAATTGCGGCGCCTTTGCCAGGAAGCGGTCGACGACGGCTTCAACCACATCAAGCTGAAGGTTGGCCGCGACCGCGAAGACGATATCCGCCGCCTTAGGATTGCGCGCGAGGTCATCGGCCCGGACCGCTATTTGATGATCGACGCCAACCAGGTCTGGGAAGTCGACCAGGCGATCGACTGGCTGAAGGACCTTGCCTTCGCCAAGCCCTTCTTCATCGAGGAGCCGACCAGCCCCGACGACGTCGCCGGCCACGCCAAGATCCGCAAGGCGGTCGCGCCGATCAAGGTCGCCACCGGCGAGATGTGCCAGAACCGCATCATGTTCAAGCAGTTCATCGCCGGCGGCGCGATCGACGTCGTGCAGATCGATTCCTGTCGCATGGGCGGGCTGAACGAAGTGCTCGCGGTGCTTCTGATCGCGGCCAAGTTCGGCCTGCCGGTCTGGCCGCATGCCGGCGGCGTGGGCCTGTGCGAATATGTCCAGCATCTGTCGATGATCGACTATGTCGCCGTATCCGGCAGCAAGGACGGCCGCGTCATCGAATATGTCGACCACCTGCACGAGCATTTCATCGAACCCTGCGTAATAAGCGACGCTGCCTATATGCCGCCGGCAGCACCCGGCTTTTCGATCGAGATGAAGCCGCAATCGATCGAGGACTACCTGCACCGCGCCTGACATCGGTGCCCGCGACCGCAATGGCGCCGCTGGGCCGACCGGCCGCGAATCGGCTATGCCTGTCGGATGCAGGAAACGTCCCTCTACGAGCCGGTGAAGCGATTCCTCGAGAACATGGATTTCGCCGTCAAGGGCGAGATCGGCGGCTGCGATGTGGTCGGTGTGCGCGCCGGCGAACCGCCGGTGGTCGTCATCTGCGAGCTGAAGCTGCAATTCAACCTCGAGCTCGTCCTGCAGGCCGTCGACCGCGCGGCGGCCTGTGACGAGGTCTGGCTGGCCGCCTATATGTCGGCGCGCGGCAAGGGTCGGGAGCACGACCGCCGCTTCCGCGCGCTCTGCCGCCGTCTCGGCTTCGGCCTGTTGGGCGTCGGCAAGAAAGGCGAGGTGGAGCTGCTGCTCAGTCCCGCCGCCCTGCCGCCGCGCCGCGATCCCAGGCGGCGCTCGCGCCTGGTCGAGGAGCATCACCGCCGCAAGGGCGATCCGTCCGTCGGCGGCAGCACGCGCAAGAAGCCGATCATGACCGCCTACCGCCAGGAGGCGCTTGCCTGCGCCGCGGCCATGGCCGACGGCCCGAAACGGCCGCGCGACCTCAAGATCCTGTCGCCGCGCGCGGCGAGCATCCTGCAACATAATTACTACGGCTGGTTCGCTCGGGCCGAGCGCGGCATCTACGCGCTGACCGAAGCCGGCCTCGCAGCGATCGCACCCGCGGCGGTGGCCCTATAAACTATCGCGTGGCGAAAAATTCGCCGGCTTACCACTTGGCGCCTGTTACCATTCGGCAAACGAGCCGTCCTGGTGGCGCCAGACCGGGTTGCGCCAGCGATGCCCTTCCCTGGCGCGCTCCTTCACATAATCCTCGTCGATCTCGACGCCCAGGCCGGGTCCGTCGGGAATTGCGACATAGCCATCCTCATAGCGGAACACATCCTTGTTGGCGGCGTAGTCGAGCAGGTCGTTGGCGGCATTGTAGTGGATGCCCAGGCTCTGTTCCTGGATGAAGCAATTGTAGCTCACGGCATCGAGTTGCAGGCACGCGGCCAGCGCGATCGGACCGAGCGGACAGTGCGGCGCCACCGCCACGTCATAGGCTTCCGCCATCGCCGCGATCTTGCGGCATTCGGTGATACCGCCGGCATGCGACAGGTCGGGCTGGATGATGTCGACGACAGCTTCCTCGAACACCGGCTTGAAGTCCCAGCGGCTGTAGAGCCGCTCGCCGAGCGCGATCGGCGTCGAGCCGAGCGCTGCGATCTCCTTCAGCGCCTCTCGGTTTTCGGAGAGCACCGGCTCCTCGATGAACATCAGCCGGTAGGGTTCCAACTCCTTGACCAGGATGCGCGCCATCGGCCGGTGCACGCGGCCATGGAAATCCACCGCGATGCCGATATTCGGGCCCACCGCCTCCCGCACCATGGCGACCCGCTCGACCGCGGCATCGATCCTGTCATGGCTGTCGACGATCTGCAGTTCCTCGGTGCCGTTCATCTTGAGCGCCAGGAAGCCGCGCGAAACCATATCCCTGGCGCCGGCCGCGACTTCCGCCGGCCGGTCGCCGCCGATCCAGGAATAGACCTTGATCGTCTCGCGCAGCTTGCCGCCAAGCAGTTCATGCACGGGAACGCCGAGCGCCTTGCCCTTGATGTCCCACAGCGCCTGGTCGATGCCGGCGATCGCGCTCATCAGGATCGGCCCGCCGCGATAGAAGCCGCCGCGATGCATCACCGTCCAATGATCCTCGATCAGACGCGGATCCTTGCCGATCAGATAGTCGGCCAGTTCCTTGATCGCCGCTTCGACCGTCAGCGCCCTGCCTTCGACCACGGGCTCGCCCCAGCCGCTGACGCCGGCATCGGTCTCGATCTTGAGGAAGAGCCAGCGCGGCGGAACGATGTAGGTGGTCAAAGCGGTGATTTTCATGCGGTCGGCCGGTCTCAGTTGTTCTTGAGTTTCTTGGCGCTGACGAGGTCGCGCGCCGCCAGGTCGAGGATTCTGTTTGCCGCGCCGCGCGCCGCTTCGGTGTCGCGCATGCGCAGCGCCTCCACCACTTCACGGTGCGCCGCCACTGCTTCCATGCGCCGGTCGAGCGAAATGGTCGCCGTCGCCTCCAGCGAGAATTTCAGTCCGGTGTCGATCAGATTGCCGATCTGCCGGAAGATCGGGTTGTGGCTGGCGGCATAGAGGATGTGGTGGAAGGCGATGTCGCTGCGCGAGAAGGTGACGAGGTCCTCGCCGGCGCCGGCCATACCGCGCCATGCCGCTTCCAGGTCGGCGATCTCCTGCAGCGTGGCGCGCGCGGCGGCGAGCTCGGCGACGAGCGGCTCGATGGCGCGACGGGTTTCGAGGATCGCGTCGAACAGCTTGTCGTCCAGGGCGTGCGGCGCATGCCAGGCGAGCACTTGCGGATCGATGATGTTCCAGTTGTCCTGGTCGCAGACCACCGTGCCGATGCGCGGCCTGGACAGCACCAGGCCCTTGGCCGCCAGCACTTTCAGCGCCTCGCGGATCACGGTGCGGCTGACGCCATATTCGACGCCAAGGTCGTTCTCGGTCGGCAGTGACGACCCGGCCGGATAGCGGCCGGAGAAGATGTCGGAGGCGAGCGCCTTCGTCACATCCGGCATGACGCGCGGGCGACGCACCGTCTCGCGCTCGTCCGTCGCCTCGTCAGCCTTCTTCGGTGTCTCGTTCACCTCAGCCCCTCCTCCAAGGCAGCGAACCCTGGTTTGCGCGCGCCCGGCCCGGCCTTAGCGGATACCGGTGATTTGCGCCAGCGTTACTGCTCACACTATTTAGATCATTTATCATACCAGATCAATTGACGTGTATGATGAAATTGATTAGAGACGAGAGACCCGGGCTCGGCGCCCGGCCGTTCGCTGGGAGGTAAACATGCGACTTTTGAAAACCGCGCTCGTCGCGGGCGCTCTCGCCGTCTTGTCGGTCACGACAATCGCGTCTGCCTATGCGCAGGACACCAAGATCGGCTTCATCGTCAAACAGCCCGAGGAGCCCTGGTTCCAGGACGAATGGAAATTCGCGGACCAGGCTGCCAAGGAAAAGGGTTTCACCCTCGTCAAGATCGGCGCCGAGGACGGCGAGAAGCTGATGTCGGCGATCGACAATCTCGGCGCCCAGGGCGCTCAAGGGTTCGTCGTCTGCACGCCGGATGTGAAGCTCGGCCCCGGCATCGTCGCCAAGGCGGCCGCCAACAATCTCAAGCTGATGACGGTGGACGACCGCCTCGTCGGCGCCGACGGCAAGCCCCTGGAAGACGTGCCGCATATGGGCATCTCCGCCACCAAGATCGGCGAGGCGGTCGGTCAGGCCATCCTCGACGAGATGAAGGCACGCGGCTGGAAGATGGACGAGGTCGGCGCGATCCGCGTTTCCTACGACCAGCTGCCGACTGCCGTCGACCGCGTCGAGGGCGCAATCTCGGTGCTGAAGGCCGCCGGCTTCAAGGCGGAAGACATCTTCGACGCGCCGCAGGCCAAGACCGACACGGAAGCCGCGCTCAATGCCGCGACCGTGGTGCTCAATGCCCATGCCGATATCAAGAAGTGGATTGCCTTCGGCCTCAACGACGAGGCGGTGCTGGGCGCCGTGCGCGCTTCCGAGAGCGTCGGCATTCCGGCCGACGGCATGATCGGCGTCGGCATCGGCGGCGCGGAATCGGCGATCAACGAGTTCAAGAAACCGGCCGCGACCGGCTTCGTCGGCACGGTGATCATCTCGCCCAAGCGTCACGGCTACGAGACGGCGCTCAACATGTATGACTGGATCGCCAACAACAAGGAACCGGCGAAGCTGACGCTGACCGCCGGCGCGCTGGCCAAGCGCGACGACTATCAGAAGGTGCGCAAGGACCTCGGCATCGAATAGTCCTCCCTGTACAAACAGGCGGCGGCTTTGACGCCGCCGCCTGTTTGGCATGCTCAAGAAGGATCGAGGCTGGTGTCCTTTCTCGAATTCACCAACATCACCAAGACTTATCCAGGCGTCAAAGCCTTGTCGGATGTGTCGTTCGGCGTCGAGAAGGGCGCCGTGCACGGGCTGATGGGCGAGAACGGCGCCGGCAAATCCACCCTCATCAAGATCCTGTCCGGCGACCAGCATGCCGATGCCGGCGAAATAAGCATCGACGGCAAGGTCCAGGCCTATGCCTCGACCAGGAACGCCTTCGACAACGGCGTCATCGTCATCCATCAGGAATTGCAGCTGGTCCCCGAGCTGACCGTCGCCGAAAACCTGAGCCTCGGCCGCTTTCCGGCAAGCGCCGGCGTCATCGCTCGCCGCCGCATGCTCGACGATGTCGGCGCCAAGCTGAAAGCGGCCGGCATCGACATCGACATGCGTCGCAAGGTCAAGACGCTGTCGATCGGCGAACGCCAGATGGTCGAGATCGCCAAGGCGGTGATGCTCGACGCCCGCGTCATCGCGCTCGACGAGCCGACCTCGTCGCTGTCCTCGCGCGAAAGCGAGATCCTGTTTAAGCTGATCGACCGGCTGCGCGGCGAAGGCAAGGTCATCATCTATGTCTCGCATCGCCTCGACGAGGTGTTCCGGCTCTGTGACAGCCTGACGGTGCTGCGCGATGGCAAGCTCGCCGCGCATCACGCATCGCTCAAAGGTGTGACGCGCGATCAGGTCGTCGCCGAAATGGTCGGCCGTGAGATTTCCGACATCTGGGGTTTTCGCCCGCGCAAGACCGGCGAGGTCCGGTTGAAGGTCGATGGTTTGAGCGGCGCCAGGCTGCGGACGCCGGCGAGCTTCGAAGCCCGCGCCGGCGAGATCGTCGGCTTCTTCGGCCTGATCGGCGCCGGACGCTCGGAGCTGATGCGGCTTGTCTTCGGCGCCGATCCGCGTTCGGGCGGCACGATCACGGTCGACGGTAAGGCGATTGCCGCCGCCAGCCCGCATGACGCGATCCGCGCCGGCATCGTGCTCTGCTCGGAGGACCGCAAGCATGACGGCGTCATCCAGGGCCGCTCGATCGAGGAGAACATCAACATCTCTTCCAGGCGCCATCACACGCGCTTCGGCGTGCTCAGAAGAGCCAGCGAGATCGCGACGGCCGAAACCTTCATCAAGAAGCTCAAGGTACGCACGCCTTCGCGCAAGCAGGACATCGTCAACCTCTCCGGCGGCAACCAGCAGAAGGTCATCCTCGGCCGCTGGCTGTCCGAGCAGGGCATACGCGTGCTGATCGTCGACGAGCCGACGCGCGGCATCGACGTCGGCGCCAAATCGGAAATCTACGAGCTGCTCTACCAGCTCGCCGAGGACGGCATGGCCATCGTCGTCGTCTCCTCCGAGCTGCCGGAAGTGATGGGCATCTGCGACCGCATCCTGGTGATGTGCGGCGGGCGCATCAGCGCCGAGCTCGCGCGCGACCAGTTCGCCGAAAAGGCGATCCTGGCCGCAGCGCTTCCCGACAAGAAAACCCCCGACGCGATCGCATCCTGAGGATTTGCAATGACCGATCAGTTGAAGAAGGTCCTGCTCGGCGAACAAGGCCTCGTCGTCATCTTCATCGTCGCTTTCGCGCTGGTGTCGCTGCTCGTGCCGAACTTCCTCACCGACCGCAATATGCTCGGCCTGCTGCAGTCCGTGGTCACCGTCGGCATTGTCGCCTGCACGATGATGTTCTGCCTCGCGGCGCGAGACTTCGACCTGTCGGTCGGCTCCATCGTCGCCTTTGCCGGCATGGTCGCGGTGATGGCCTCGAACGCCACCGGCTCGATCCTGCTTGGCCTTCTCGCGGCAATCGCCTGCGGCGCCGTCGTCGGCTGGGTCAACGGCGTCGTCATCGCCAAATTCCGCATCAACGCCCTGATCACCACCTTGGCCACAATGCAGATCGTGCGCGGTTTCGCGTTGATCTCGTCGGACGGCCGCGCCGTCGGCATCAACAGCCCGGATTTCTACCAGCTTGCCCTGTCGAAGCTGCTCGGCATCCCGACGCCGATCTGGGTGCTGGCGGTGCTCTTCGCCATTTTCGGCTTTGTGTTGAACAGCACCGTTTTCGGCAAGAACACGCTGGCCATCGGCGGCAATCCGGAGGCCTCGCGTCTTGCCGGCGTCAATGTCGACAGGACGCGCATCTGGATCTTCACGCTGCAGGGCGTGGTCTGCGGCATCGCCGGCATCCTGCTTGCCTCGCGCATCACCTCCGGCCAGCCGAATGCGGCGGTAGGATTGGAGCTGTCGGTGATCTCGGCCTGCGTGCTCGGCGGCGTCTCGCTCGCCGGCGGCAGGGCCACGATGTCGGGCGTCATCGTCGGCGTGCTGATCATGGGTATCGCCGAGAATGCGATGAACCTGCTCAACATCCCGGCCTTCTACCAATACATCGTGCGCGGCGTGATCCTGCTTCTGGCGGTCCTGCTCGACAATCTGCGCTCCTCGGCATTGGGGCGGCGCTGAACCGGCATGCCGATGTCGGACCGATGGGGCTGAACAGGCTCGTTCCCGGCTGGACCTTGACGGGCGGGGATCGCCATGGCCGTCTTCGACTGGAGTGACGACGATGACTGAGCGCCTTTCAGGCAAACGCATTTTTCTCACCGGCGCCGCCCAGGGCATCGGCCTCGCCATCGCCGAAGCCTGCCTGGCCGAGGGAGCGGGCGTGTTCATGATCGATCGCGATGGCGGGCTGTTGCGGAATGCCGCGTCCGGCCTGTCGGCGCCTCCCGGCCGTCTCGGGCATTGCGAGGCCGACATAACCGATGCCGCTGCGATCGCGGCGGCCGTCGGCCGCGCGAGCGAGGAAATCGGGCCGGTCAACGCGCTGATCAACAATGCGGGGATGAATGTCTTCTCGACGCCGCTCGACGCGAGCGAAGAGGAGTGGAACCGCAATTTCGACGTCAACGTCAAAGGCGCGTGGAATTGCAGCAAGGCGGTGTTGCCGGGCATGCTGGCAAGCGGCGGCGGTGCGATCCTCAATATCGCCTCGACGCACAGCTTCACCATCATCCCGCACACCTTCCCCTATCCCGTCGCCAAGCACGCGCTGCTCGGCCTGACCAGATCGCTGGCGCTCGAATATGCCGGGCAAGGTGTGCGCGTGAACGCGCTGGCGCCGGGTTATGTCGAAACGCAGAAGGCCGTCGATTACTGGAACAGTTTCCCGGATCCGGTCGCGGCGCGGGCCAGGACGATGGCGCTGCACCCCGGCGGCCGCATCGCCACGGCGCGCGAGATCGCGCTCGCCGCGCTGTTCATGATTTCCGACGAGTGCCCGTTCATGAACGCGGCCTGCCTCGTCGTCGACGGCGGGCTGAGCCAGCTTCAGCATCCAGCCTGAGCATCGCCGAGGACCGAACATGACCAAGAGACGATCGCAGCACTGGTTCGGCGGGTCCGGCAAGGACGCCTTCATCCATCGCAGCTGGATGAAGAACAACGGCCTGCCCGACGATGCGTTCGACGGCCGGCCGGTGATCGGCATCTGCAACACCTTTTCCGAATTCACGCCTTGCCATGTGCATTTTCGCGGCCTGGTCGAGCACATCAAGGCTGGCGTTCTGGAAGCCGGCGGCCTGCCGCTGGAGTTTCCGGTATTCTCCTGCGGCGAATCCAATCTGCGGCCGACGGCGATGCTGTTCCGCAACCTCGCCTCGATGGATGTCGAGGAGGCGATCCGCGGCAATCCGATGGATGGCGTCGTGCTGATGGCGGGTTGCGACAAGACCACGCCGTCGCTGGTGATGGGCGCAGCCTCCTGCGACCTGCCCGCCATCGTCATCTCCGGCGGGCCGATGCTCAACGGCCGGTTCCAGGGCCGTGAGATCGGTTCCGGCACCGACGTGTGGAAATTCTCCGAGGATGTGCGGGCCGGCGTGATGAGCGCGCAGGACTTCGCCAGCGCCGAGAGCGCCATGTCGCGCTCGCCCGGCCATTGCATGACCATGGGCACGGCCTCGACCATGGCTTCGATGGTCGAGGCGCTTGGCCTGGCGCTGCCCGGCAACGCGGCCTATCCGGCGGTCGACGCGCGCCGCAGCCGCATCGCCCGCCTGACGGGCCGGCGCATCGTCGAGATGGTCAACGAGGATCTGCGGCCGTCGGCGATCCTCAACAAGCAGGCTTTCGCCAATGCCATACGCGTCAATGGCGCGATTGGCGGCTCGACCAACGCCGTCGTGCATCTGCTCGCCATCGCCGGCCGGGTCGGCACCGAGCTCAGCCTCGACGATTGGGACAGATATGGCCGCGACGTCCCGACCATCCTCGACCTGATGCCGTCGGGCCGCTTCCTGATGGAGGATTTCTGCTATGCCGGCGGCATACCGGCGGTGATGAAGGAGATCGCCGACCTGCTCGATCTCGAGGCGCTGACGGTCACCGGCAAAAGCGTGCGCGACAACATAGCCGATGCCCGGAATTACAATCCGGAGGTGATCCGCCCGCGCGACAAGGCGCTCACGCCGCCTGGCGGCATCGCGGTGCTGCGCGGCAACCTGGCGCCGGCGGGCGCCATCATCAAACCGTCGGCCGCCTCGCCGGCCTTGACGAGGCATCGCGGCCGCGCCGTCGTTTTCGAGGATATCGACGACTACAAGGCGCGCATCGACGACCCGGAGCTCGATATCGACGAGGCCTCGGTCATGGTGCTGAAGAATTGCGGTCCGAAGGGTTATCCCGGCATGGCCGAGGTCGGCAACATGGCGCTGCCGCAGAAGCTCTTGCAAAAGGGCGTCCGCGACATGGTCCGCATTTCCGACGCCCGCATGTCCGGCACCGCTTTCGGCACGGTGGTGCTGCATGCGGCTCCCGAAGCCGCTGTGGGCGGCCCGCTGGCCTTGGTCAGAAGCGGCGACATCATCGAGCTCGATGTCGGGGCACGCAGGCTGCATCTCGATGTCTCCGAACAGGAACTGGCGGGGCGGCGGCAATCCTGGCGGCCGCCTGAACCGGCGATGCGCGGCGGCTATCAGGGCCTCTATGCCGATCATGTCCTGCAGGCCGACCGTGGCGCCGACCTCGATTTCCTCGTCGGCAGCCGCGGTCACGCCATTCCGCGCGAAAGCCATTGAAGGTGAGCCGGATGGCCAAATTCGCGCCGGATCAAATCCATGGCATCCACGCCATTCTCTACGCGCTGTTCGACGGCCACGAAAAGCTCGACCGCGCGGCCATGCGCAGGCAGGTCGAGATCTGCCTGGCCTGCGGCGTGCATGGCATGGCGGCGCTCGGCCTTGCCTCCGAAGTCGCCAAATTGACCGAGGTTGAGCGCCGCACGGTGATGGACTGGACGGCGCAGGATTGCGCCGGCAAGGTGCCGCTCGCCTTCACCATCTTCGGTTCCTCCGTCGCCGAGCAGGTGGCGCAGCTTCGTCATGCCGAAAGCGTCGGAGCGGATTGGGTGATCCTGCAGCCGCCGCCGGCCGGAACCTATGGCGCGCCGGAATATATCCGCTTCTTCGGCCGTGTCGCCGAGGCGACGGACCTGCCGGTGGCAATCCAGAATGCGCCAGCCTTTTTCGGTCGCGGCCTGACGTCGGAGGAGATACGCGACCTCGTCTCGCTTCACCCCAACATCCGGCTGGTCAAGGGCGAAGGCCCTGTCGTCGACATTGCAGGCCTGATCGAGCACACGGAAGGCCGCGTACCGGTTTTCAATGGGCGAGGCGGGCTGGAACTGATCGACAATCTCCGCATCGGCTGCCGGGGTATGATCCTGGCGCCGGACTGCGTCGATTTCGCCGTTCGTGCCTACGAGGCGTTTCATGCCGGCCGGGAGGATGAAGCCGAGGCAGCCTATGCGGCGATGTTGCCGGCGGCCGTTTTCGTCATGCAGGGCATCGAGAACCTGGTCTGCTACGGCAAGCGCCTGTTCGGCGCCCGTGCCGGCATCGCGATAAACGACCGCGCGCCGGCGATGCGGCCGGGCGCGGCAGGCCTTGCGATGGTGGAGCGCTTCGCGTCCCGTCTGGGCGACTACCCACGCTGAATCAGTGCCCCGGCACACGGGTTCAAACAATCGCATGCCGGCGGCGCCGGATCGCCCGGTCCGCGCCCTGCTGGTGGATCAGAAACGCTCGCGGTAGTCGCGCGGGTTGGTGCCGAGCACGCGCAGAAAGCCGCGCCGCATCGTCTCCTCGGAGCCAAAGCCGCAGCGCCGCGCCGTTTGGCGGACCGTCTGTCCCCGCTCCAGCATCCGCCGCGCCGCCTCGATCCGGATCTCCTCGATGGCGCGGGCAGGCGTGCGCCCGGTTGCCTCCTGATAGCGCCGCGAGAAACTGCGCCGGCTCATATTGGCGTGCTCGGCCAGTTGCTCCAGCGAAAGGTCGCCGCTCAGATTGTCCAGGATCCAGCCATGCAGCCGGTCGAAGCGCCCGTCGCCTTCCTGCAGCTTGAGGGTCTGGCTGAACTGCGCCTGGCCGCCGGGGCGTTTCAGGAAGACGACCAGCTCGCGCGCCACCGCCAGCGCCATGCGCCGGCCAAGGTCGGCCTCGACGAAGGACAGCGCAAGGTCGATGCCCGCTGTCACACCCGCGGAGGTCCACACATTGCCGTCGCGGATGAAGATCGGGTCGGGTTCGAGCCGGACCGCTGGGAAGCGCTTGGCGAACTCCGTGCAGCGTCCCCAATGGGTAACCGCACGGCGGCCGTCGAGCAGGCCGGCCTGCGCCAGCAGCATGGCGCCGCTGCAGACGGAGGCAGTGCGCGTGGCATCGCGCGAGCGGCCGACGATCCACTGCGCCAGCTCAGGGTCTTCACAGGCCGCGTTGACGCCCCATCCGCCAGGCACGATCAGCGTGTCGATAGCGAGCCCGTGCGCCGGCAGCGCTGCTGCCTCCAGCACGAGACCCGACGATGTCCTGACACGCGGCGAAGCGGCGACGACCACGACCTCATAGGCCGGCGCTTCGCCAGCCTGCGTCCTGAAGTCGTTGGCGCTGGCGAACACCTGAAGCGGTCCGCTGACATCGAGGAGCTGGATGTCGGGATAAGCGAGGATTTCGATACGGCGCATGGGTTTGGCCTGAAACGAGGGCTGAATGGCAATCGTGCCAAAGCATGATGGCGTAGGCTGCCAGAAGTCAACCCAAGGAGATTCCCATGTCGCTTCGTTTCGGCATCCTCGTATTTCCCAACGTCCAGCAGCTCGACCTCACCGGGCCTTATGAGGTCATGGCAACGGTCAAGGGCGCCGAGGTGGAATTGATCTGGAAGGATCGCAATCCGGTGACGTCGTCGACGCGTCTTTCCCTCACGCCGACAGCGACCTTCGACGATTGTCCGCCTCTCGACGTGCTGTGCATTCCAGGCGGTGGCGGCGTCAACGCGCTGCTGGAGGACAAGGCGGTTCTCGACTTCGTCTGGGAGCGTGCGGCACAGGCACGCTACATCACCTCGGTGTGCAGCGGCGCCTTGGTGCTCGGCGCGGCCGGCCTGCTCAAGGGCAAGCGGGCGACCACGCACTGGTATGCGCATGATTTTTTGGAGGAGTTCGGCGCGATCCCTGTCGATGCGCGGGTCGTCGAGGATGGCAAGCTGATCACCGCCGGCGGCGTCACCTCGGGCATCGATTTCGGCCTGGCGCTCGTCGCAAGGCTGCTCGGCCAGGCCGAAGCGGAAATCGTGCAGCTCTCGCTCGAATATGCGCCGGCGCCTCCCTTCCGCTCCGGCACGCCCGCCGAGGCTTCGCCTTCTGTCCTGGCGGAGGCAAAGCAGCGGCTTTCTGGTTCGAGGCGGGTGCGCGAGGAAATGTTCGCGCGCTGGCGCCAGGAGGGCGCAGCCACGCCGGCGCGCATCCGCGCCTGAAACGACAGAGCCGGATGGCAGTTGTCCACGCAGTTCGGCTCCGCCTCGTTTCGACTGTTGACACGTCCCCTGTGCTGTGCAGAAATTGGTTGGACCATTGAACCACTTTAGGCGCGACCGGCGTGACCGATTTCCTGCCCCCCATCCAGACGACGGCCCGCGATGACGCGGTGCTGAAGGCGTTGGCGGGGTTCGTTCGGCAAGAGGCCTTGGGCCCCGGTGAAAAACTGCCGACCGAGCGCATCCTGGCCGAACGCCTCAAGGTCAGCCGCAACACGGTGCGCGAGGCCCTGACCCGCTGGGAGGGGCTCGGCCTCGTCGAACGGCGGCAGGGCTCCGGCACCTATCTCAAGGCCGCCGTGTCGCCCGACATGCTGCACATGCCGCTGACATTGGCCGGCGGCAACGACTTCGCCGGGCTGATGTCCACGCTGGAGATCCGCCGCGCGCTGGAGGCGGAGGCCGCGGCCCTTTGCGCCATTCGTGCCGGAAAGGCCGAGATCGCCCAGATCGAGCGCAAGCTCGACATCATGGAAGAGGCCTTCCGGACCCGCGCCGGCATGTCCTCGGACGAGGATTGGGAATTCCACCAGGCGGTCTTCCGGGCCTCGGGCAACCCGCTGTTCGAGCAGATCATCGCCGCCATGTACGAGATGTTCCACCGCTTCTGGGAACATCCGCTCGGCGTGCGCGATTTCGGCCACGCCAGCTTCCCCTACCACCGCACCATCTTCGACCGCATCGCAGCGCGTGACCCCGACGGCGCTCGCGCCGAGGCGCTGAAGCTGATCGCCACCGTCGAGGACGATCTGAAGCGCGGTGCCGCCAACCTCAAACTTTCGGACCGCAGATGAACGAGCAGCCAAACACTTTCGATCCGGCCTCCCTGGCCAGCGACTATCTCGGCGAGGCGGCGACGCTTCTGGCGCATGACGAGCCGTTTCCCGGCGGCGCGGTGGTGCCGCCGATCTACCAGACGTCGCTGTTCACCTTCGCCAACTACGCCGACATGGCCGACACTTTTGCCGGCAGAAGAAAGCAGCCGATCTATTCGCGCGGCGACAATCCGACGGTGATGGAATTCGAAAAGCGCGTGGCGGCGCTCGAAGGCGCCGAAGCCGCGCGCGGCTTCTCCAGCGGCATGGCGGCGATCAGCGCCACCGTGCTCGCCTTCGTCGGCGCCGGCGAGCGCATGGTCGCCGTGCGCAACTGCTATGGCGACGCCTATCGGCTGTTCGAGCGCCTGTTCCCGCGGTTGCACATCAAGGTCGACTATGTCGACGGCGCCGATCCTGATGCGGTCGCCGCGGCACTTCCCGGCGCCAGGCTGCTCTACCTCGAAAGCCCGACCTCGATGATGTTCGAGCTGCAGGACCTGGAGCATCTGACGCGGCTGGCGAAGGAACAGGGCATCGTCACCACCATCGACAATTCCTGGGCCACCCCCGTCTTCCAGAAGCCGATCTCGCACGGCGTCGACC
The DNA here is from genome assembly GCF_006440735.1 of Mesorhizobium sp. B2-7-1. Lineage (GTDB taxonomy): Bacteria > Pseudomonadota > Alphaproteobacteria > Rhizobiales > Rhizobiaceae > Mesorhizobium. Next base: position 95,615 of record NZ_VFUA01000010.1, read on the forward strand.
TGGTGCTGCATTCGGCTTCCAAATATCTGAGCGGCCACAGCGACACCGTCGCCGGCGTGGTGGCGGGCTCGGCTGCCCACATCAAGCACATCAACGAGCAGACCTATTCCCAGCTCGGCGGCAAGCTGTCGCCCTTCGAAGGCTGGCTCTTGCTGCGCGGCCTACGCACGCTACCGCTGCGCCTGCCGCATCACATGAAGAGCGGGCTCACCATCGCCGAGCGGCTCAAGGCGCATGGCAAGGTCGAGCGGGTCAACCACCCCGCCTATTCCAACCACCCCGGCAAGAAGACTTTAGCCGGCTATGCCGGGCTGTTCTCCTTCGAGGTCACCGAGGATGTCGACATTCCGGCTTTCGTCGATGCACTGAAATTCTTCCGCATCGGCGTCAGCTGGGGCGGCCATGAAAGCCTGGTCGTGCCGGCAAAAGCCTCGCTCGAGCAGACGCCGGGCATCAATTCGATGGCGCGCTTCGGCGTCAGCCCCCGAACCATCCGCTTCAATGTCGGATTGGAAAATGTCGAGGACCTCTGGGCCGACATAGCCCAGGCCTTCGACAAGTCAAAAAAATAACGGATCGAAAATGGGAGTCCTGAACATGAAAAGACTGACCTTCATGCTCGCCGCCGTCGCCGGCCTGGCGGTTTCCGCCAGCGGCGCGCTGGCCGACACCACCATCAAGCTGGTCGAGGTCATCACCAGCCCGCCGCGCACCGAATTCCTGAAGAAGCAGATCGCGGAATTCGAGACCGCCAATCCGGGCATCAAGGTGGAAGTGGTCTCGCTGCCCTGGGGCCAGGCCTTCGAGAAGTTCCTCACCATGGTGCAGGCCGGCGACACGCCCGACGTCGTCGAGATGCCGGAACGCTGGATGGGCCTCTACGCCAACAATGGTCAGCTCGAGGATCTCGGTCCCTTCATGGCCAAATGGGACGACGCCAAGACGCTCGGCGACCGCGCCAAGCAGTTCGGCTCGACCGTCAACAACACGCAGTTCATGATCCCCTACGGCTACTACGTGAATGCGCTGTTCTGGAACAAGAAGCTGTTCAAGGAAGCCGGCCTCGACGGCCCGCCAGCCACGCTCGACGAATTCGTCGCCGATTCCAAGAAGATCTCGGCCATTCCCGGCAAATACGGCTACTGCCTGCGCGGCGGGCCCGGCGCCTTCAACGGGATGCACATGTTCATGAACATCGCCGCCGGCAAGGGTGGCTATTTCAACGAAGACGGTACCTCGACCATCAATGACGAAGGCTCGGTCAAGGGCCTGCAGATGCTGGCCGACATGTACAAGAGCGGCCTGGCGCCGAAGGACGCCGTGAGCTGGGGCTTCAACGAAACGGTGACCGGCTTCTATTCCGGCACCTGCGCCATGCTCAACCAGGACCCTGACGCGCTGCTCGGCATCGCCGACAAGATGAGCGCCGACGACTTCGCCGTCGCGCCGTTACCCGTCGGCCCGAGCGGCAAATCCTATCCGACGCTGGGCTATGCCGGCTGGGCGATGTTCGCCAACTCCCAGCACAAGGACGAGGCCTGGAAGCTGATGGCGACGCTGCTTTCGCCGAAGGACAATCTGGAATGGGCCAAGGAAGTCGGCGTCGTGCCGATCCACAACGGCGCAGACCAGGACGCCCATTTCAAGACCGAGCAGTTCAAGGGCTGGTTCACCGAGCTCAGCGACAGCTCGAAATATGAAATGGTGACGCCGCCGACGCATCTGGAAAACCTCGGCAACTTCGTCGACCAGGTGGCGATCAAGAATTTCCAGGAAGTTCTGCTCGGCCAGAAGCCGGCCAAGCAGGTGGCCGACGAATGGGCGGCGTTCCTGACCAAGGAACAGCAGGACTGGCTGGCCAAGAACAAGAAGTGACCTTCTTTCCTTCTCTCCCTTTGACGGCGAGAAGGCGTCACGCGATGCATGCCGCCCAAAAGTGCGAAGCGGTTTTGGGACAACGACATGCACGGAAATGCCCGGATGAGGGGCAGCGCCAAGTTCTGCGAGCATAGCGCTGCCCCTCATCTGCCTGCCGGCATCCTCTCCCCGTGAGCGGGGAGAAGGAGGCTGCCGTCTCCGGCACCAACCCTCCAACGCGAGCACCGTATGACCTACGCAGTGTCCGAAGTCCGATCCGTCGCCCGGCCGCGCAAGCAGCGGCTGACAAAGGCCGCGATCGAGCCATGGCTCTATCTTTCGCCGGCTATCGTCCTGCTGGTCCTGGTGCTTCTGGTGCCGCTGATCATCGGCATCAGCTATTCCTTCCGCAAATTCTCGGCCTTCAAGTCGCAATATGTCGGCCTTGCCCAGTACCAGGCGATGTTTTCGGACCAGGTGCTCGGCCAGGCGCTGATCAACACGCTGTGGTGGACGGTCGCCAGCCTGTTCTTTCAGTTCTTCCTCGGGCTGGGTCTGGCGCTGCTGCTCGACAAGCCCTTCTACGGGCGCAAGGTCGTGCAGGCGGTGGTGTTCCTGCCCTGGGCGGTGCCGTCCTTCCTCTCGGGCCTCACCTGGGCCTGGCTGTTCAACCCGATCATCGGGCCGCTGCCGCACTGGCTGTTCGCGCTGGGCTTGAAGGCTGAGCCGACCAATGTGCTTTCCGATCCCGCCACCGCAATGTGGGGACCGATCGTCGCCAACATCTGGTTCGGCATCCCCTTCTTCGCCATCACGCTGCTCGCCGCGCTGAAGTCGATCCCGTCCGAACTGCATGAGGCGGCGGCCATCGACGGCGCCTCGCCCTGGCAGCGCTTCACCAAGGTGACGCTGCCCTTCCTGGCACCGACCATTGTCATCACGGTCATGCTGCGCACCATCTGGATCGCCACTTTCGCCGACCTGATCTTCGTCATGACCGAGGGCGGGCCGGCCGGCTCGACCAGCACGGTGCCGGTCTACATCTATGTCAGTGCCTTCAAATCGCTGGACAAAGGCTATGCGTCGGCGGTGGCGGTGCTGCTTCTGGTGCTGCTCATCGCCTACGCCATCGGGCTGATCGCCATCCGCCGCACGCTGGTGAGGCACGTCTGATGATCGCCGGTCGCTCCAACTCCTCGCGCATTTTCGGCGGCATCGGCCTCTACGCGGCAATAGCCGCTTACGTGATCTTCGCGCTGTTCCCGATCTTCTGGACCCTGAAGATCTCGGTGACGCCCGAGCGCCTCCTCTACTCCGAAGGCATCACCTTCTGGCCGTCGCAGACGACGCTCAAGAATTTTGCCACGGTGTTGGAAGCCTCCGACTTTCCGCGCTATTTCCTCAACAGCGTCATCGTCTCGGTGTCGACGGCGGCGTTCGTCACGATCATCGCCACGCTCGCCGGCTACGCCATGTCGCGCTTCACCTTTCGCGGCAAGGCGACGCTGGCGATCCTGTTGCTGCTGACCCAGACCTTCCCGCTGGTCATGGTCATCCCGCCGATCTACCGCATCATGGGCGATCTCGGCCTGACCAACAGCCTGATCGGGCTGATCATCATCTACACCGCCTTCAACACCGCCTTCGCCACCTTTCTCATGCAGTCCTTCTTCGACGGCATCCCGAAGGACCTGGAGGAGGCGGCGATGATCGACGGCTGCACGCGGGCGCAGGCGATGCGTCGAGTGATCGTGCCGCTGACCTTGCCCGGCATGGGCGCGACGCTAGGCTTCGTCTTCACCGCCGCCTGGAGCGAATTGCTGTTCGCGCTGATGCTGATCTCCAGCGACGAGCAGAAGACCTTTGCCGTCGGCCTGCTCACTTTCATTGGCAAGTTCGCCGTCGACTGGGGGCAGATGATGGCAGCGTCCATCCTGGCACTGATCCCGGTCTGCGTCTTCTTCGCCTTCCTGCAACGCTATCTCGTCACCGGCCTCACCGCCGGCGCGGTCAAAGGATAAAAGATGGCTTCCGTCACGCTGCAAAACGTCGAGAAGGATTACGGCGCGCTGCGCATCCTGCACGGCGTCGATCTGGAAATCGCCGACGGCGAATTCGTCGTGCTGGTCGGCCCTTCGGGCTGCGGCAAGTCCACGCTCTTGCGCATGATCGCCGGCCTCGAAGAGGTCACCGGTGGCGAGATCCATATCGGCGAGCGCCTGGTCAACGACGTCGCGCCGAAGGACCGCGACATCGCCATGGTGTTCCAGTCCTATGCGCTCTACCCGCATATGGATGTCTCCTCGAACATGGGCTTCAGCCTGCTGTTGAAGAAGGCCGAGAAGACGGCGATCGACGACAGGGTGGGCGCCGCCGCCAAGCGGCTCGGCCTCGACCCCTATCTCGGCCGCCTGCCGCGCCAGCTTTCCGGTGGCCAGCGCCAGCGCGTCGCCATGGGCCGCGCCATCGTGCGCGACCCGAAGGTGTTCCTGTTCGACGAGCCGCTCTCCAACCTCGACGCCAAATTGCGCGTCCATATGCGCGCCGAGATCAAGGCGCTGCACCAGCAGCTCAAGACCACTTCGGTCTATGTCACCCACGACCAGGTCGAGGCGATGACCATGGCCGACCGCATCGTCGTCATGCATGACGGTTACGTGCAGCAGGTCGGCCGTCCGCTCGAACTCTACGACCGGCCGGCCAACACCTTCGTCGCCGGCTTCATCGGCTCGCCAGGCATGAATTTCTTGCCGGCTAAGGTGGCCAAGGGCGGCAAGGTCGACGCCGTGCTCGCCGACGGCCAGAAGCTGCGATTGCCGGATGGCCTGCCACTGAGCGATGGCGATGCGCTGACCATCGGTCTTAGGCCCGAGCACATCAAGCTGGTCGACGATGGCGCGCTCAAGGCCAAGGTCGAGGTGGTCGAGCCGCTCGGCCTGTCGACGCAGTTCTATGTCAGGCTGGCCAACCAGCAGATCTGCGTCTTCGTCATGGGCCGCAGTGACGTGAGGCCGGGCGACACCATCCGCCTCGCCGCCGATCCGGCGGCGCTGCATCTCTTCGATCCGAAGAGCGGAAACCGGATCGGCTAGGGCGTCGATGCAGGCCGGAGGACCGTAGGCTAAAATCGTCCCTGTTGATTCGTCTCGACAGGAAATCGCATGAGCAAGGCTCTCGGCACATTCGCACTGGTCACGGTTTTGAGCGCCTTGCTGATGGCGCTGTCACTGGCCGTGGCGAGGCACGGTTATCCCTATGGCGCGTATGGCGTGAAGCGTCTCGACGGCATCGCCGACGCCGGCTCCTTCCTGGCGATCGCCGCCGTGTATTTCTTTGGCGCGACGCTGATGATGATCCTGCCGATCCGCGCCGCCGGCATCGTGCTGACCCATGCCGCCGACGCGATCTTCTGGGCGACGCTCATGCTGTTTTCGACCATCGTCGGCTCGCTGCTCGCCAGATGGGCCTTCGGCCAGCATGAGGTGCTTTGGGCGCTTTTCAACTGGCGTTTCCTGTTCGTCGCGGCGATCGTGGCGGCACACCTCACCATGAACGATCTTCGCCGCAATATCCTGCTCAGAAGCCTGTTCTTCGTCGTCTTCGGCGCGGTCACGCTCGCCTGCCTGTTCTGGTCGTTCTCGACCTGACGCGATCCGGCTTCAGAGCAATTCCAGGAAAAGTGTGGGCGGTTTTCCGTCCGGAATTGCGTCAAACAAGGAGATAGAGCGGTTCGCCGTTTCCCTGAAACGGTGAACGCTCTAGGTTTAAGATCGCGGGTAGACCTCCTCCCGGACAATGACTATATCATTTGTCTGACAATTGACCCGGCCGATGGCCGCCGCGACCAAAATTCAAGGAACCAAGATGACCGTGCACCGCAAGAACCTGATCGATGGCGAGTGGCTTGGCGAGGCCGGCTCGCGCAACATCAACCCGTCGAACACCAACGATGTCGTCGGCGAATATGCTTCGGCCGGGCCGGAGCAGGCCAAGCAGGCCATCGCGGCGGCCAAGGCGGCCTTTCCGGCCTGGTCGCGCTCCGGGCCGCTGGCCCGCCACGCGGTGCTGAAGAAAACCTCCGACGAGATCATGGCGCGCAAGGACGAGATCGGCCGCTCGCTCGCCCGCGAGGAAGGCAAGACGCTGGCCGAGGGCGTCGGCGAGACGATCCGCGCCGCGCAGCTCTTCGATTTCTTCGCCGGCGAGACGCTGCGCCTGTCGGGCGAGATGGTGCCGAGCGTTCGGCCGGGCGTCGGCGTCGAGATGACCCGCGAGGGCGTCGGCGTCGTCGGCATCATCACGCCGTGGAATTTCCCGATTGCCATCCCCGCCTGGAAGATCGCGCCGGCGCTCGCTTACGGCAACACCATCGTCTTCAAGCCGGCCGAGCTCGTTCCCGAAAGCGCCTGGACCATCGTCGATATCCTGCACCGCGCCGGCCTGCCCAAGGGCGTGCTCAACCTCGTCATGGGCAAGGGCTCGGTGGTCGGCCAGGCGATGCTCGACAGCCCCGACGTCAACGCCATCTCCTTCACCGGTTCGGTCGGCACGGGCAAGCGCGTCGCCGCCGCCAGCGTCGAGCACATGCGCAAGTTCCAGCTCGAAATGGGCGGCAAGAACCCGCTCGTCGTGCTCGATGACGCCGATCTGGCCGTCGCCGTCGACTGCGCCGTCAACGGCGCCTATTTCTCGACCGGACAGCGCTGCACCGCGTCCTCGCGTCTCATCGTCACCGACGGCATCCACGACCGTTTCGTCGACGCCATGAAGGAGCGCCTGGACAAGCTCGTCATCGGCGACGCGCTCGACGCCAAGACCCAGATCGGCCCGGTCGTCGACCAGACGCAGCTCAAGCAGGACGAGGACTATATCGCCATCGGCCGCCAGGAGGGCGCCGAGCTCGCCTTCGGCGGCGACCGGCTGGAGCGCGGCACGCCAGGCTTCTATCTGCAGCCGGCGTTGTTTGTCGGCTCGAACAATGCGATGCGCATTTCGCGCGAGGAGATCTTTGGCCCGGTCGCCAACGTCATCCGCGTCAAGGACTATGACGAGGCGCTCAGCGTCGCCAACGACACGCCGTTCGGCCTCACCTCCGGCATCTGCACGACCAGCCTGAAGCATGCGACGCATTTCAAGCGCAATTCCGAAGCCGGCATGGTCATGGTCAACCTGCCGACGGCGGGCGTCGATTTCCATGTGCCGTTCGGTGGCCGCAAGGGCTCGAGCTACGGTCCGCGCGAGCAGGGCCGCTACGCCATGGAGTTCTACACCACGGTGAAGACCGCCTATACATTCGCCGGCTGATCAAGTTCGGGGGAGATCGATGAGCGTGGCCGACATGATATGGCTCAACCCGCCGCCGCACCACACGGTCGGCGACGGCGCGCTCACCTGTCGGACGGGCAAGGAGACCGATTTTTGGCGCGAGACCTTCTATGGTTTCTGGCGCGACAACGGCCATTTCCTCTACCGTCCCGTCGAAGGTGACTTCAGCGCCGAGGTCACCGTCAAGGGCGACTACAAGGTGCTCTACGATCAGGCCGGGCTGATGCTTCGCCTCAGCGAAACGCACTGGATCAAGGCCGGCATCGAATACACCGACGGCCTGGCTTACTTCTCCGTCGTCGTCACCAACGACACCTCCGACTGGTCGCTGGTCGCCATCGCCGCCGGCAAGGACGGCGTCAGGATCCGCCTGACTCGTCACGCCGAGGCGATCCGCATCCAGTATCTGGACGCCTCGGATGGCCACTGGAAGCCGGTGCGGCTGGCCTACTTTCCGATCTCGAAATCGGTCGATGTCGGCATGATGTGCTGCTCGCCGCAGCGCGAAGGTTTTGAGGTGACATTTTCCGGCTTCACGATCGGGCCGGCGATTTCACGGGACCTGCACGACTGAACCCGGCAAAGGCGCTGTTCTTTCGCAATTGCGGGGAAAGGCGTAAGACGGCGCGTCGCCTGATCCGAAGGACCCGATGCCGTCAAATGCTCCGCTGATCCTCTTCTGGACGCGCTGGTTCAATCGACCCGTCGACATCGCGGCCATAGCGCAATGCGCCGTTCCAGTCGAATGGACCAACGACCGGCGCCGGCTTGCCGAGGCCGATGCGGTGGTTTTCCATCTGCCGAATTATCGCGAGATCGGCGACGCTCGCAAATATCCCGGCCAGCTCTGGGTCGCCTGGTCGATGGAGAGCGTCGTCAACTATCCTATGATGGCCGATGCGGCTTTCATGCGGCACTTCGACATCACCATGACCTATGAAACGGGAACGGACATCTGGACGCCTTATCTGCCGGATGCGGACTGGTGGGAAGCGGCGCGGCGTGCGCCGATGCCGCTCAAGTACGAGAGCGCGCCGGCGGTGCATTTCCAGTCGTCGAGCTTCAACAAGAGCGGTCGCGACACATTCATTACCGAACTGTCCCGGCACATCGCGGTCGATTGCTACGGCCGATATCGGCCCAACCGCGAAATCGCGAGCCCCGACCTCGGCCGTCAGACCAAGCTCGAAACCATAGGCCGATACCCTTTCTGCCTTGCGCTGGAGAACTCCATCGCGCCGGACTACGTCACCGAGAAGATGTTCGATCCGCTCGCCGCCGGCACGGTGCCCGTCTATCTCGGCGCGCCCAACGCCGCGGCGTTCGTCCCGGACGGCTCCTATATCGACGCCGCGTCCTTCGGTACGTCGGCCGAGCTCGCCGCCTATCTCCGCTATCTGGCCGAGACGCCGCAAGCATATGAGGCCTATTTCGATTGGCGCTCGAAACCGCTGCCGGAATGTCTGACAAGACAATTGGAACTGACCGCCAGCCGGCCAGAAAACCGTCTCGCCGAATTGGTGCGCCAACGCCTGTCTCTCCGCGCCGGCCCGCCAACGGGGCGGCCTTATTTGCCATTGGGCTTTAAGAGGTTCCTGTCGACGCGGTTACGCCGTTTGTCTGGAAAGTTTCGCGAACGCTGATTGCCGCGGACTAGCTCTGGCGTCATCGGCCGGTAGCGTCCAGTCCCAGGCCATGGCGCACCGCGTCACGGATCGCTTGCGGCCCGAACCGGGACCAGACCGTGTCATGGGCGCAGGCGCGCAAGCCGGCCATACGGTCGGGGTCGGAGCAAAGTTCAATGGCAAGTTCCGCAAGGCCCTCGTCGGTATCGGACAAAAGCAAGTCCTGGCCGTCGGTGAGGTCGAGCCCCTCCGCCGCCAGCGGTGTCGCGATCATCGGAACGCCGTAAGCCATCGCCTCGAGGATCTTGACGCGCGTGCCTCCCCCCATCCGCAGTGGGACGATGCAGAGATGGGCGGCCGACAACAGGAGGCCCACATCGTGCGGATCGGCAACCAATGTGACGCCGTCACGCGTCGGCAGGGCGCGCGCGGCCGCATTGGGCGACCGCCCGGCCAGGATCAGCCTTGCCCTCGGCAGGGCGTGCCGGATGCGCGGCAGGATGGCGCCGGCCAGCCGCTCGGCCGCGTCGACATTCGGCCCGTAGCCGAGATGGCCGACAAAGAGGATCACCGGAAATCCATCGGACAGACCGGGCGGCGCCGGAAGCGTCCGGGGCAGAGCTTCGGCCCGTGGAATGCCATTTGGCACAATATCGACCCGCACCGTATTCGCAGCGATGGTCTTGAACCGCTCCCGGTCCGTCCTCGAACAGACCCAGATGCGGTCGGCGATTTCAGCTGCCTTCCGTTCCAGCCGTCTTATGTCCGGCGAGATGGCAAGCGGGTCGTTGCCAGGCAACATTTGGACGGCAAGGTCGGACTCGACATTCTGCATGTCGAGAATGAGCTGTCCGGTCAGCGGCCGCAAAGGCCGCAACAGTTTGAACAATGGAATGCTTTCGACCACGATCGTGTCCGGGCGGAACGCGCGCACCAGGGCCTCGAGGCGCGCCAACGCAGGTCGCGGAATCCGGACCTCGCCCTTGATCCTGCCCCAGCCCAGTGAACGCGAGCGCTTGTCCGAGCCCGTGGTCAGGCAGGCCATGCGGATGCCGTGCGGGCGCCCCGGGCCTGCCGGAGGCCGCACAGAGGCAAGGCAGACGGGTCCGAATTCCGCCGCCGCCGCCGCATTGCCGAAGGTCCTGAGGTCGGCGCCGGAGACGGGCGGGTAGGCCGGGTCGACGCTGATGATCAATGTGCGCCGAGGCGCCGCCGGATCTGGTAAGGAGGGCCTGCTCTTCGCCAATTGCCCGATACCGATCCTGGCTCGATATTGCAGCGCTTTCCATCTCCGGCCGAGCTCCTTGTGCGCCTTGACAGCGCGCATCATGCCGGCCGCATCCGCGAACATCCGGTGCTTGATGAGCTGGCGGGCAATGCGCTGCGCTATCCAGGCTTTCCGCCACTGCAAGGCCTCCCGCTCGATGCCGGCGGCCGCGAGGCCGTTGAGCTCGCGCGCTATTACGAGGAACGTCTTGCGCGGCGCCGTGATGAAGCGCCGCGCCATCCGGTCCTCGTCATGGTGGTAGAGGAGCACCGGCGTGTCGATCGTGACGGCATCGGTGCGCGCGAGCACCGCGGCCCAATAGCAGGTGTCCTCGTCGAGGCCGATCGTCTCCGGAAAGCGAATGCCCGCTGTCGCCCAATTGGCCACCAGCGCGCTTCCCATGGCGATCGGCCACAGCTCGTTGCGCAGATACCGGCTTGTGTTCAAGCGCCTGTCTGGACCGTAGCCATGGGGCGTCTTGACCTTGTCCGGCCGGCCTTTCGTGCGCCTGATGCTTGCGCCGATCGCCAGCCCGGCGCCGCTCCCGGCAAGGGCGGATCTAAGCGCCGACAGGCTTCCGGGTATCGCCGCATCGTCGGCATCGAGAAAGAAGATGAAATCGCCCCTGGCCCGGGAGATCCCCGCATTGCGCGCCGCGCCCGCGCTGCCCAGTCGCGTGCTTACCACGTCCATGGGCAGGCCGAGGTGTCGGGCGGTCTGCAAGGCGATGTCCGCCGTGCCATCATCCGATCCGTCGTCGATCAGCAAAATCTCGCGGATAAGCGGCTTGTCGGATAGAAGGCTGCCCAGCGCCGTCTCGATCGTTGCAGCCGCATTTCTTGCCGGGATAACGACGCTGATAACCGCTGAGCCGTTCATTGCCGTTCGAAGAAGCCACGCTTGAGCAGGCGGTTGTAGCAATACTTGAGCAGCGACACCGGGCGCAGCGAAAGACTGCCAAGACCATCGACGACCCGCGGCTCGATATCGAACGGCGACTGGCCTTTGACCCAGCTGTAGGAGGAACCGTCCCTGAGCACTGAAGGGGAGCCGACCACATAGCCGCCGAGCGCCTTGACGTGACCGACCCGGCGCAAGCCGAAATGGAGGCTGGAGGAGACCATCGGCTCGCGTGTCCTCAGATAGACGTGAAACCCGCTTGGCGACCTTGCTATCGGCGTCGCGTTCGCGATCGCCTTGTGATCGGCCAGCCAGGCCTGGTAGCCGACGGCGTCGTCGAAATCGAGGATCATCAGGTTGGAAAACCCTCCCAATATGCCGACATTGCCGGCAAAGTCGCGGAACCAGCGCGCGGTGTCGCCGCTCGTCGGCGGCTTCTGCGCCAATTGGAAGGTGATGGAGGTGAAGGCCAGCTCCTTCAGATCCTTGCGCAACGTCCGCAGGTGCAGCGGGTCATACTCCATCGCTGCAAGGTCGAGGTGCTTGCCGCCGGCACGAAGCGGCAAGCAGATATAGCCGCGCTCGAGCAGGCTTATGGCATATTCGGTCAGTCCCCCGGGCTGCATTCGCCAGTACCCCACGGAATTTCCTGCTCGATCCTTTTTGCCGGCGCTATTCTCGTCAAGCACTGGATGGAGAACTGCGCCGGTTGTTCATCACGTTACTGCGATCTATGCAGGCAGAATCCGCGCCCTGATCGCATCGTCGAAGCACCGCTGCTGGCTACACCTCCATCCGGTGTTGGAAGAATTGCAGGAAGAGTTCGCGCTCGGTGGTGATGTCGAGCTTCTCGTAAATGCGGCGGCGGTGGTTCTTCGCCGTGCCGACGGTGATGCCGAGCCGCTCGGCAATGTTGGCGGTCGGATGCCCCGCGAGGATAAGCTGCACCAATTCGCGCTCGCGCGCTGAAAGCTCGGGCCAGAGGCCTTCCGGAATGCTCGGCTTCTGCTGCGGCGAGGCGCCGGGACCGCTCGGCGCCGAAGTGCGGGAAAAGTCTGAGCCGCGCGCCTTGATGTCGAGCGCATGCAGCGCTTCGAACACCGGCAGCCGCTCGGTCAGCAGCGCGATCTCGCTGTCCTTGAACGACACCGTCGAGCGGTCGAGGAAGATGCCGAGGCACCAGTCGCCGCCGTCGGCCAGCATGATGCCGACCTCGTCGCAAATCTCCGATTGCGCCAGGAAGCCGGCTATGTATTGGCCGCGCTTGGCTTCCTCGTCGGCAAGCCCTTTGAGCGGCATGATGCCGAGGCGCCGTTCGCGTCGCCAGGATGCGTAGAAGGGATCGAAGACGTAATAGTTGTCGAGGTAGCGCCGCACCATCTCGTCGGAGAAGCGCCGGTGCTTGACGAATTCCGGCGTCCTGGTCGCCGAATAGCGCGTCACCGTCACCAGGTCATGCGCGATGTCGGCGCCGATCAGGTCGATCAGGCAGTCGACATGCCGGTCGGTGCCGGTGGCGGCGATCGCCTTGGCCAGCGGCGCCCAGATATTGCCCATGCGCATGCCCTTTTCTCGGCGAACCGCGCCGCGCGGTCATTGTGTCTTTAGGCATATGGCGCGATCCGGCTTCGGGAATCTAGCCTGTGGTCATTCTCGATAAGGGAAGGCGACCCGTGGACCAGATCACTACCAACCCAATCGTCATCGGCATCGACGCCGGCGGCACCATGACCGACACGATCCTTGTCGATCAGGACGGCCACTTCAAGATCGGCAAATCGGCGACCACGCCGAAGAACGAGGCCGAAGGCTTCCTCGCTTCAGCGGAGGACGCGGCCGATGCCTGGGGCATCTCGCTGCAGGACCTGTTCTCGGGCGTCAATGTGGTGCTCTATTCCGGCACCGGCATGCTCAACACGCTGTTGTCGCGCACCGGCCGCAAGCTAGGGCTGATCACCACCAAGGGCCTCGAGGACATGATCCTGATGGGCCGCGGTCTGCAGGCCTGGGCCGACTATTCCTATGCCGACCGCCTGCATGCGGTGACCCACCATCATCCCGATCCGCTGGTGCCGCGCGTGATGACGCCCATGTCGAAGGAGGTGCCACCCATATCCGAGCAGATCAGCGAGTCGTTGCCGATCAGCT
>NZ_VFUA01000100.1 GCF_006440735.1 Mesorhizobium sp. B2-7-1
GGGTAGGTGCAAGTGATTTGAGACCCCGGCGCGCCCTCCCCGAACCGAGCCCTGCACGCCGATCGTACAGGCACCGCATCGTCACGCTGATGGGCCGCGTGCACCGGCTGATGCGCATGATGACGGCGCAGCTCGATCTCCTGGAGACGATGTCGCCCAAGGAGTACCAGCAGATCCGCCTGCGGCTCGGCAATGGCAGCGGCCAGGAATCGCCGGGCTTCAAGCTTCTGCTGCGCCTGCCGCCTGATCTTTGGCGGGCCTTCAAGCATGCCTATCTCGATGGCCGCGGGCTGACCGTGGAGGATATCTACGACGAGCACTACGACCACGGCGCCGCTTACGTCGTGGCCGAGGCGCTGATCGAGTTCGACGAGCTGTTCCAGAAATTCCGCGCCAACCACCTCTATCTGATCCACCGCTCGATCGGGCTGGGCGCCAAGTCGCTGAAAGGCAGGCCGGTAGAGATCCTCGAAGGTGGCGCCCGCCACCGCTTCTTCCCCGAGCTATGGGACATACGCTGCGACATGACCGACCGCTGGGGCGCGGAGTACGGCACCGTGCGGGAATCGATCAGCCACCCGCCGCATCATTCACCTTCTCCCCTTGTGGGAGAAGGTGTCGCCGAAGGCGACGGATGAGGGGGTGCTCCAGGGAAAGCCGACGTCTCACTCCGCTGGAACACCCCTCATCCGTCTCGGCGCTGACGCGCCGATCCACCTTCTCCCACAAGGGAGAAGGAGAGGCGCGGCGCCCCGCTTCGCATAATTTTTCCCACCCCCCTGTCGGAATCCTCTCCCTTCGTCCGTCCTTGGGGCATCAACCGCTTCAACCATCCGGAGGGATACTCGTGGAAAACGTTCAATCGACCTGGCAGACCGCCGCCATTCTCATCGCCCGCCTGATCTTCGCCGCCATGTTCGCCATGGGCGTCGCCTTCAAGTTGATGGATATGGGCGCTACCGCCGGCTACATCGCCGCCGCCGGCTTCCCGTTCCCGTTGTTCCTGGCCTGGTGCGCGGCGATCCTTGAAACGCTGCTGGTGATATCCTTCCTCACCGGCGCTTATCTGACGCCGCTGGCGCTGATTGGCGCGGTCTACGTCACCTTTCTCGGCTTTGCCTTTCACGGTCCGTCGCACTGGGCCGCGGACCAGGCCGAGTTCGGTGCCTTCATGTCGCATTTCCCGTTCGCCGCCGGGCTGCTCTACGCCGCCGTGCATGGCCCGGGCAGCGTGCTTGCGCTCAAGCAGGGCTGGCCGGGTAGGGCATGACCCTTTCCTTCTCTCCCATTCATGGGGAGAAGGTGCCCGAAGGGCGGATGAGGGGCGGCGCCTGCATCTCGAGGCAAGGCGCCTCTTCAGGCCCTCACATCTGGTCGTTATACGGCTCCTTCATCTGCCCGACCATGCGCGCCAGCTTCGAGAAGGACGGCATGTCGGCCTCGGGCTGGCACTGGTTGGCGAGCTCGAGCAGCCGGATCGGGAAATTGATGGCGTCGCGGTTCGAGGCCGAGATCGCCTCCGAGCGCTCCTCGCCGGTCTCGCCGGCCTCGGCCTTGCGCAGCGCGACGTCGATTTCCTCGACGCTCAGCACGCCTTTCTTGACAAGCACATGGTTGATCGCGGCGACGGCCATCAGCAGGCCTTCGAGCTGGAGATTGGCGACGTTCATGGCGTTCCTCCCATTGACCTCGCCTCAAGAACGCATGAGCGGCGTTTCCGATCCGGGGAGGCTGCGCTGGCTAAGCCTCCATCCACCGCTCGCCATATTCGTTCCAGAGCTGCCTGATCTCGCGGTTGCCGAGCGGCGGCGTCTGGCGGTCGCCGTAGAAGACGGCGACCGCGCTGAGGTCGTATTGGCCCTCGGCCTGGGCAATGAAGCGGATTGCCTCGCCGAGCGGTCTCGAATGGAAGATCGGATCGGCCTGGCCCCGGCCAAGGCTGCGAACGCCCGAAATGCTTGCAGGCACATGCCGCATCCGAAAAACGGATGCCATGGCAGGTCTGTCCATGCCGCTCTCCGCGATTCCCTGAGGAATGATCCCATAAGCACCGGCTAATGACCAGCCCGGGGGACAACCGGCCACAGCGACAGGGCAAGGACAACACAACCTTGAAAAGAAAAAGCCTGAGACACGGAGAAAAAAGGGCCGGGCGCGACGGCCTGGCCCTCCTTCGGCGCGGCCGTTGCAAAGGCAGCCTTCGCTCACGACCTCCTACCATCCGGGCCGTATGCGGCCAGGGCGGGAAATCCTATCGATGCCAGCGACGCAGCCAGTCCGGCTCCGGATCGGTGTTTCGGCTGATCGCCATGCCGGCCAGCAACCCGACCAGGCCACCGATCAGCATTGCGGTGGAGAAGGTGCCGGGGTTCTGCTGCACCGTTTCCGAAACGCTGTGCGCCTGGGTGCGCAATTGGCTCGCCGCGCGCGACGCATGATCGGAGGCGCCGCTGTAAAGGGTCGTCGCCCGGTCGGCCGCGCTTCGGTACCAGCCCTGCGCGGTCTCGGCGGCTTCCTCGGCCTGTTCGGAAAGCGCGCGGTTCAGACGGCTCACCTCGCGTTTCAGCTCGGCGATCTGTTTCTTCATCGCGTCTTCCGATGCCCTCGATGCGCGTGCGCTGCTGCGCGACGCAGCACTATTCCGCGCGGCGGTGGTTTTCGTGTTGCCGTTGGCCGAATTGGCGGTGCTTGTGTCGTTGTCTGCCATCGGTTTCTCCTTTTTGCCTCCTGGAACGGCCAAGCCGCGGCATGGTTCCCGCAAGCTGCCTACCCGGCCAGAAAGCAAGGGCCGCGGAGCACGCTCCGCGGCCCTTGCTTCAAGCCCGGCGCCCGTTACTTGCCGCAATTCTTGTCGTTGACGTTCGGCGCCATCGTGCCGGCGGTCGAGTTGTTCGCATCGCCCACCGCGCCCTGCGGGCTGGTCGGGCAGTTCTTGTCGGCGTTCGAATTCATGTCGCCACCGGTGACGCTGCCGGTCGTGCCGGTATCGGGCGCGGCTTGGTCGGGCGGCGGGCTGCCCGGCGTCTTCGGGTCGACGGTGATGGTCTGACCGCTGCCGCCGCCATTATCTCCGGCGGTGCCGGCGGTCTGGGCCATCGCTGCCGTGGCGAGGCCGATGGTCAGGGCGGAAGCTGCAAGAATCCTCGTAAGCATGGTCTTCTCCTCTCTGTTGCGAGACGGTTGTCTGTCGCGTTGCGACCAAGGGTGGAACCCCTCGGACCAAGGTTGGTTCCGACAAATTTCGCCGGGCTTTGGGCTGACGGTTCAATCTGTGGCTGTAGGGCGGGTGTTCGCCGATGATGGTTGGAGGAGGGCCGGTTTCCGGAAAGGTAGGAAAATGTACCTAGAAGCTATTGCAGGGTGAGGGCAGCTATGCTACTATTTTGTCCATGGTGCTGATTTGCGCCAACGACCCGCCGCCAGGCGGGTTTTGTTTTTTGGTCCATCCATTTCTTTTTAAGCGCTGGCGGGACAGCGCCCCCCTGCAACACCGAGGCCCAGATGCCACGCTACGCCACCATCGTCACCGCCGATGACGGCGCCGAGATCGTCAGCGCCATCGCGGAATTTGAGGGCACGGACCTTCCGCGCCACAATGTCGAGCAGGTCGTGCCCGGCGTGCGCATCGGCATGATCCGTGGCGGCACGGTCGATGCCGTCGCCGGTTTCGGCTTTCCGCCCCAGGGCGTTGGTCCATGGGCAGCCCGCGCCGCCATCGCGACGTTGAAGGTAATGGCCGCGCCGGCGGCCGACGGCGAGCCCGCCAAGCCGACACGCGCCAAGCCGCGAAAGAAACCGGCGCGCAAGGTCCGCAAGGCCAAGGCGGCGAAAGCCGCGCCATCGGACACTGCGGCCCATGGTTGACGAAAACAGGCGCCGCGCCGGCGCGAAGCGGGTAAGCCGAAAGCCGACGGCCACTCAAGCCGGGACCGCTCCGCGCACCCGCCCGAAGCGCCCGCGAAAGACGTTAGTCGACGACTTCGCGGCAGCCCTTCGCGCCGACTTCCGCGCCCATGGCGCCGGTGTCATCGCCGCGGTCAGGGCCGAAAAGCCCGACCAGTATCTCAAGGTCGTGCTGACGCTGCTGCCCAAGGATTTTTCGGCCAAGGATTCCTCGGACGGTGTAGATGCCCTTCGAGGTGGTAGTGCGGAGATTCAAGCAAACGCCGGATGCGTGATCGTGGCGGCATCGAAGCCGCGCAAGCATGTATCTTCGAAACATTGACGGGTACATCGTCCACACCGGATACTTCGGTGCTGATGTCAGCGATCAGCCCGCTCGAGCCGCTGGAAGAACCCGGCCACAACGCCTATCTATGGAGCAATCCAAAGGAGGTGTGACATGGCTTTTTCCACCGAACGCGCAGTGCTTGCCGGCGGCTGCTTCTGGGGCATGCAGGATCTGATCCGGCGCCTGCCCGGCGTGATCTCAACGCGAGTAGGCTACAGTGGCGGCGATGTTCCGAACGCCACCTACCGCAATCACGGCACCCATGCCGAAGCGATCGAGATCGTCTTCGATCCGGCCAGGACCAGTTTCCGCACGCTGCTCGAATTCTTCTTCCAGATCCACGATCCGACGACAAGGAACCGCCAGGGCAACGATATCGGCGCGAGCTACCGCTCGGCGATTTTCTACGCCAGCGATGAACAGAAGCGAATCGCCGAGGACACTATAGCCGACGTCGACGCGTCCGGCCTGTGGCCTGGCAAGGTCGTCACCGAGCTTGCTCCGGTCGGGCCCTTCTGGGAAGCGGAGCCCGAGCATCAGGACTATCTCGAGCGCTATCCCAACGGCTACACCTGCCATTTCGCGCGGCCGGGCTGGAAGCTTCCGGTCCGCCAACAGGCGGTCGCGTCGTAGTCATAGACCGGCTGTCGACACAGCCTTACGCGCTTTGATCCGCCCGCCATGCCGCAAGGCATGGCGGGCTTTTTGCGTTCCGGTCCGGACGGGCAGGCTCAGCCTTTGGCTCGCCGGCCTTCATGTTCGTGGCTGCCGATCCAGTGGGCGCGGATGCGGTCGCTGGCTTCGAGATAAGCCATGTCGATCAGGTAGGTCAGAAGCTTCTCGCCATCGGCCTCGGCCTTCTGGCGAAGTTCTCGCAAGATCCCCTGCGCGAACTGCAGGTTTTCCATTTTGCTAGGCTGGTCCATGGGTGCCCCCAAATGTCTGTGCGGTAAGTTTGGCTCACTATGCTTGTATGAGGATTGTCGCCTTGCTCGCGGCGAAGCTGTACTCAGTTGCACCGACGCCCGATCAACGAACCTGTTGGACATTGCACGGAAATGTCGATATTTTACGCGCCCAATCGGATAGCAACCATGCACGAAGACGAGGGCACTCCAGACAAGTTGCAAGCCATGCTTGACGTGATTGCCAGGAGCGAGCCCTCGAGCGAGAGCGGGCAGACGGATTTCAGCCGGTTGAAGGCCGACGCCGCCAAGGCCGCTGGTGTGCTGATTGAATTTTACGGCGATGCGGCCCTGGAACGGGCCAAGCTCATCGAGCGCCGATCGCCACAGTCGCATTTCGCGCGCATGGTCGCGGCTGAAGTCGGCAGGCGCGGCAAGCTGCGGCCCGGAAACTGACCCGCAGACGACCGGCGAAAGCAGCTTCAGGACGATCTTCGCCTCCCCAGCCTTGCGCCAAGCCGCTGCTCGACCTCTTCCTCGATATTGTCCAGAAGGTAGGACAACATGTCGTTTCCGATCGATCGCGCTATGTCTTTGGCCTGCCCGACATGGTTGTGGATCTCGCGCAGCGCCTGTTCCTCGCACGCGGCATCCTTCGTCAGATCGACGAACCAGCCAGGATAGAGCGCCGCTTCGCCCACCCCGTCGACATAGCATTGGCCGACGGCCAGGATCTTGCCGCAGCCCCATCTTTTCCGAACGGACCCGGTACACTTCCCTGAAGCCGGACCTGCGCTCGATAGCCTTGCGAATAGCCAATCGAACCCTTGGGCGGTCTTCATGGTCGATGTTTTGCATCCACCGTTCCAGCGGTGCGCCGTGCGAGAATTCGTCGAGCGTCAAGCCGAAATAGTCTGAAAGATTGGCGTCGCCATAGACACGGTCGCGCTTGATGTCCCAGGTCCAGAACCCGTCGATCGGCGGATACCGCATATGCATGTTTCGGCCGTGTTCAGGCGCCGCCGTCATGAAGCCGCCCCGTCCGGTTTCAAGATTCGGCAGTACCATGTCGCAAAAAAGAGAAGAAACAAAGATGGCCTTTTGTACAAGGCCGAAAGTCATAAGGTCCGCTGCGGCTGAAAATTCGGGGCGTCATATTTGATATGACCAGAAAGAGCGCGAGAAGAAAATTTCTTGAGCCGAAAGAATTTTCACTTTGGTGTTGCAACTGCAACTTGGTATTTCACATGATAAGCGCAGCGGCCAGGCAGGCAAAACAACCCCAGAGGTTGTATTGCCGTAAGAAGCATGGTTGAAAATTCTTATATTTTGTAAAGCGAATGAAACTCTTTGCGTGCGGTGCCTGGAACCGTCAGGGACCACGACCTCATGTTCAGCCGCACTGCAAATGCTAGCGGTCGCTGGTTGGCCGGCAAACCGACCGCTGGTTGAAAAAGGGCAAAACTTCGAGAAAAGTCCGAGCATATCAATTGACGGTCGAGCGCTTTCCCGGACGCGCCGGGAGTCCCGATGGACTGAAGGTCGTTGTCGTTCCGACCAAAGTCCACCATGAGCCCGACCTAGGCCGACCTTTGCTGTGGTTCCGCGCCGGGTTCATCGCCTGCGGCCGAATCATCGGCGACCCGGTCATGCTCGAACTGACGCGCCGCGGGCAGGGGCTGCAACCAGGGCTCGCGGCGTCCGACCCAGAGTTCGTAGCTCGGTACCAGTCCTTCGGTTGGCGAAACATCCAGGCTGCCGATCGTGACCTCGGCCTCGTCATCGCCGACGAACGGGACGCGGCTACCGCAGGTGGGGCAAAAGCTTCGAGTGCCATAGCCGCTGGTGATGCCGGTGGTTTCGAACGCTCGCAACGGCCATACGGCATAGGCATGGAAGGCCGATCCGCTTGTCTTGCGGCAGTCCTTGCAGTGACAGAGGCCGGCCCGGAGCGGCTCGCCCGTGACGCGGAACTGCACGCCGCCACACAGACAACTGCCGCTGCGCGCGATTTCAGGCATTGCCCTTCCTCCTGCGGTCATGCGCGAAGCCAGGTTCCCTCGTGCCCGGCACGTTCCCGCTGCTGGCTGCTACAACCCGCATGAGGTTCCAATGGTTCCGCGCCGCGTCGCTGGAAGCGTGATCAATCCGGAAGGTTGATCGGCTCCTCGCACCGGTAGACCCGGCATTCGCCATCCTTGGTCCGAATCGTCGTCGAGATAGGCACTTCCGGCCAGTCGCACTCATTGCCGAATTGCCGCACGAAGCGATCATAAGTGTCCGGACCTGTGGTCAAGACCGCGGCATGGCCGGTTTTGATCAACGCCTGCGTCTGCGCACAAGTCATCGCGCGCGCGTCTGGTCGGGCGTAGGCGGCGCTCACGCTGCACAACAGCGTGGCGGCCCACAATATTTTGCCTGCGGCAAATGCAATCGACGGGGTCCTCATGGGACACCAGGCTTTGACGTTTCCAGGTGTCGAATATGGGTCGCGGCTAGAACACTGCAAGATATTTGAGCAGCGAAATGATCCCGATGATGATGACGATGATCTGCGCGATCTGGCGCGCGCGGGCATCGAGCGGCAGGCGCTGCACGAGATAGAGCACCAGGATCACCACCAGGAAGGTGATCAGAATGCCGATAAGTACGCCCATGCCTGCCTCCGTTTTGTTCCCGCGCTCGCCCTAAGCGGGCTGCCTCAAACGTCGCGTGCGTGAAAAAGGTTCCATCGGGATGAAGTGGAACAGGAGACGAGGCCGATCGTTCTTCAGCATCTTCGAATATTCAGGTGGAACATGAAGGACATATTCAGCACCGCTACCATCATCGCCTCGATCGCAATTGCCATTGCGCTGATGTTTCTGGTCCCCATCAAGCTTGAGGCCAAGCCTGGGCAGACGATCATTTCATCCCACTCGGTCAGCGGTGAATAGAGGCCGCATATGAGCGGAACATGCGTGCGGCTTGCGAGTTGATCTTATCATAACAAGCGCGGGATCGCACTGTCAGAGAGAGGAAGAAACCATGGGCCTCGGCACAATTCTCATCATCATTCTCATTCTTGCCCTGCTTGGCGGCTTCAGCGGCTTGGGCGGCGGGCCGTTCTACGGCACCGGCTACTATGGTGGCGGCGGCCTGGGGCTGGTTCTTGTCATCGTCGTCATTCTGGTTGTGCTCGGACGGCTCTGAGCTTCGCCGTCAGTTGTTCCAGTGTGAACGGCTTGGCGATGAAATGCACATCGTGGTCGAGCACGCCATTGTGCACGGCCGCGTTGCGGGTGAAGCCAGTCATGAACACCACTTTCAGCGAGCGGGAATGCTTACGTGCCTGTTCGGCCAATTCGCGGCCATTCATGCCCGGCATGACGATATCCGTCAGCATCAGCGCGATGGCTGCATTCTCGCCGAGTTTGCGCAGCGCCTCTTCACCGCTGGCGGCCTCGATGACCGTGTAGCCGAGTTCCAGCAGCGTGGCGGCCGTCGAAGCACGCACGCGGGCGTCGTCCTCCACGAGCAGGACGGTTTCGGTTTGCGGGACATCGCTCCTGGCGGCGCCTGTCGCCTCTTCCGGGCCGGTGAAACGTGGACCGCCGGATTGCTTGACGAAGCCGAACACCCGGCTGAGCCCGAGCCCTGTGCCTTTGGCCGCAGGCTTGGTGGTGAAGAATGGCTCGAAAGCCTGGGCCATGATATCGGGCGACATGCCGGCGCCGGTATCGGTCACCGCGATCATGACATACTGGCCGGCCTTCACCTCCGGATGCGCCGCCGCATAGGGCCTCGTCGAGACAACTGTTGGCCGTCTCGATGGTGAGCTTGCCCTTTTCGTCCATGGCATCGCGCGCGTTGACGGCCAGGTTGATGATGGCATTCTCGACCTGGCTCGGGTCGGCATGCGTTTTCCAGAGACCGCCCGCCAGCACCGTTTCGATCTCGACCGCGTGGCCCAGCGTGCGGCGCAGAAGGTCCGACATGCCGGTGACAAGGCGATTGGCGTCGACGATCTGCGGCGCCAGTGGCTGCTGCCTGGAAAGGCAAGCAGCCTGGCCGTGAGGTTGGCGGCGCGGGCCGCGGCATCGGCTGCCGCCTCGACGAAGCTCTGCACGTCATGCTCGCCGCGGGCGAGCTTGCGCTGCGCGAGGTTCATGGCGCTCGTGATGACGCCAGCATATTGTTGAAATCAAGGGCGATGCCGCCCGTGAGCTGGCCAACCGCCTCCATCTTCTGCACCTGGCGAAGTTGCGACTCCGCCTTTTCACGCGTCTCGATCTCGTTGAGCAGCGCCGCGTTCTTGGCGCTCAAAGCGTTCTGCGCCGTAGCCACCTCCTGGAAGCTGCGGCTGGATTGGCGGATCGTGTAGATGCCGAGCAGCGCGGCGAACGAGCCGGCGCGCAACCAGCCTTCGATCTGCTCCATGCGCTCCGCGCGGGAAGCGAGGCTCGCGCCATCGATGCGCCGGATCGCGTCGATATTGGCTCGGATCTGGTCCATATCCAGCTTGCCCCGGCCGCCGCGCACGATGTCCAGAGCCTTCGCCGTGTTGCCCGTGTCGTAGAACCCGATCGTCTCCTTGAGCTCGGCCTGCTTACGGGCAAGCGCGTCCTTGATGCCGACGACCTGCTGCGCCCTGTCGCTGCCGGTCGGAAACATCTCGTCGATGCGCTTGAGCAGCGCCGGCAGCCCATCGACCGCTTGCTGGTACGGCAGTAGGTAACTCTTTTCGCCCGTCAGCAGATAGCCGCGCTGGCCGGTCTCGGCGTCCTGGGCAAGCGAAAGCAGGCTTGCGAGCAATTGCTGGCCTTCGATTGCTTCGCGGCTGGCATTGCGGTCGGCAGTCTGCGTTTCGGCGAGGATTGCGCGCGCGCCGATGATCAGCGCGACAATGGCAAAGCCAGCAAGGAGCGGAAGCGCTTGCCATCGCAGGGCGCGTCGCAGTCGGACGATCATTGCTTTGTCGGGCCTGAGGAAACCGTGGAGTTTAGTAAGTGGTAGGCGGCGGCAAAGCGCAAGGCAATAGTTGAGTCCATCGGGCAATGAATGCAGCAAGTTAGCCAGGTCTGGCTGCGTCAAACTTTAATGACAGCGGGCTCGGCCTATGGGGAAAGGAAGATTCCGTTGTGACGGCGTTTGGCGGCCGACCGGCACTCCACGGGTCTCGCTAGGGCGTTTCGCCGTTCACGGAAAACGGCGAAACGCCCTATCTCTTTGTTTTTTACGCAATTCCGGACGAAAAACCGCTCACACCTTTCCTGGAATTGCTCTAGCTCTGGCGCCCGCTACACTCGAGACAGACGATGCTGTGCCCAGGGCAACTCAGCCTGTGCGTGCCTTCCGGGCAGCAATGGCCGTTCGAGCTCAGCCAGCGCGCGCAAACGAAAACCTTCTTGGCCCCGTGACAGCGGGAGCATTCCTGCGGACGCATCAATTCCTCCCGTGACGGGATGCGATGTTCCGCCTCAACGACCGTGTTCATCCGTTTAGTCCCCAACGCCTGGATTATCGGTCAGATATGTTAATTCACTGTTCTTTACATTAGGGTTTATGAATGTGAAAGCCACGAAAGCGTCGGCGCGCTTCACATCTTTGGGTGCTTTCCCTTTGCGCAGCCCTTGCTAAATGTGTTGCCGCGCCGTGCTCCGGCCGATTCTGACGGGCAGGGCAGGCAACGGGAAGCTTCTTGCAATGACATGGACCGGCGCGGGCGCGCTTTTCATCCTGGTGGCCACTTATGCCGGCGTAGCCGTTGGCCGCATTCCTGGCCTGCGCCTCGACCGCGCCGGCATCGCGTTGCTGGGTGGCGCCGGCATGATCGCCATCGGCGCGATCCGCATCGAGGATGCCTACAAAGCCATCAATTTCGACACCATAACGCTGCTGCTCGGCATGATGATCGTCGTGGCGCATCTGAAGGTTTCGGGCGCGTTTCGGGCGCTCGGCGGCTTTGCCATCGAGCACGCCCATGCTCCCTTCATGCTTTTGGTGATGGTGACGCTGTTGACCGGCGTGCTCTCTGCGTTCCTGGTCAACGACGCGATCTGCCTGGTGATGGCGCCGATCGTCGTCCACGTCACCAGGGTCATCAACCGCAATCCGGTGCCCTACCTCATCGCGACCTGCACGGCCTCGAACTGCGGCAGCGTCGCCACCATTACCGGCAATCCGCAGAATATGGTGATCGGCGCGCTGTCCGGCATTTCCTATCCGGCTTTCACGCTGGCGCTCGCGCCGGTGGCGCTGTTCGGCCTGCTCTGCGTCATCCTTATCGTGCGCATCGTCTACCGCGCCGAGTTTTCCCGCCCCGCCGAACTCAGCCCGGAGGTCTATCGCGGCCGCATGCTGCCCGGGCAGGTGCTGAAGGCCACCATCGTCTGTGTCTTGCTGGCGCTCGCCTTCTTTGCCGGCGTACCCGTCGCCAAGGCGGCGCTGATTGCCGGCGCCTTCCTGCTGGTCACGCGGGCGATCAAGCCGCGGCGCATCTACCGCGAGATCGACGGGCCGCTGCTCTTCATGTTCGCCGGCCTGTTCGTGGTGGTGGCGGGCGCGGAACGCACGCTGCTCACACCCGATATGATCGCCTGGGCGAAGAACATCGGCCTCGACGATGTCTGGCGGCTCTCCGGTTTCACCGCGGTGCTTTCCAACATCATGAGCAACGTGCCGGCGGTGCTGGCGCTGCGGCCTTTCATTCCCGGGCTGGAAAACCCGGAGCGCGCCTGGCTGGTCGTGGCGATGAGCTCGACGCTTGCCGGCAATTTCACGTTGCTCGGCTCGGTCGCCAACCTGATCGTCGCCGAGCAGGCGAAGGCGGCGGGCAAGGAGCTTTCCTTCTCCGCCTTCTTCAAGGTTGGCCTGCCGCTGACGCTGGTGACGCTTCTCGCCGGTACGGCCTGGCTGGCATGGTCCTGAAGGCGCGTCCCGGCCGGATCGCGTCAATCAGGAGCGTCCAGGCCTAAGCGCCGTCCTTGCCTGCCATCCGCGCCCGCACCAGCGTCGCGGCGGCGTGGCCGGCGGCGGCGACGTAGTCGGGATCGTGATGGATCAGCATGCTGGAAAAGGCGCCGTCCATCAGAAGCACGATCTCACGCGCCAGCATCTTCGCCGCGCCGACATGGTGGCTTGAAAGCGCGCCGGCCAGCCATTTTTCGAAATTGGTCTTGTGGCGCGCCCCGGCCTTCACCGCCGGATGCCCGGGCGTCGCGGCCAACTCGGCCGCCGTGCGCAGGAAGCCGCAGCCCTTCCATTTGGGGTGGCGCGCCACCCGCGCCAGGTTGGTGAAGATTGCTTCTACTTTTCTGTCCGCGCCGCCCTCCGCCGCATCGAACCAGCCGGCCATCTGCTCGAGATTGGGCTGGTCCCGGCCCTCGAGATAGGCCGCGATCAGATCGTCCTTGCTCTTGAAATGGTAGTAGAGCGTTCGCTTGGTGAGCCCCGCTTTCTCGGCCACCGCATCGACGCTGACGCGGCCGATGCCTTCGGCATAAAAGAGCTTGGTCGCCGCATCGACGAGGCGCTTTCGGGTGGGATTGGTCTTTTCGCTCATCCTCAAAGTATACCGACTAGTGAATATACAAGCAATCGAAAGCCTGCTCCTTATCCCGCCGAACTGCCGGAAAGGAAAAGTCATGACTGACCTTGTGCTGAGCGAGACGCGCGACCGCGTCGTCATCCTTACCCTCAACCGCCCCGACAAGCTGAACGCGCTGAATTACGCGCTGATCGACCGGCTGCTTTCGCTTCTCGACCAGGTCGAGACGGACGATGGCGTGCGCGCCGTGATCCTCACTGGGTCAGGCGATCGCGCCTTCTCCGCCGGCGCCGATATCCGTGAATTCGCAGTGAGCGTGGCCGAAGGCACCGATGCCGCGCTGCGCGATTTCGTGACGCGCGGCCAACATCTGACGGCGCGGCTGGAAGCCTTCCGCAAGCCGGTGATCGCCGCCGTCAACGGTCTCGCTTTCGGCGGCGGCTGCGAAATCACCGAAGCGGTGCCGCTGGCGATCGCCAGCGATCGCGCTTTGTTTGCAAAACCCGAGATAAAACTCGCCATGCCGCCGACATTCGGCGGCACGCAGCGCCTGCCGAGACTGGCCGGTCGCAAGCGCGCGCTGGAACTGCTCCTCACCGGGGATGCGTTTTCACCCGCCCGGGCACTGGAGCTCGGCCTCGTCAACCACGTCGTGTCGCACGGTCAGCTGATGCCGGCCGCGTTCGACCTCGCGCGCCGTATCGTCAGCCACTCGCAGCCGGCGGTGGCGAGCATCCTCACCGCAGTGGCACGCGGCCTCAACCAGAGCATCGCCGAAGGCCTGCTCGTCGAAGCCGAGCAATTCGCCCGCATGGCGCCGACAGCCGATCTCGGTGAAGGGCTGGCGGCGTGGCTGGGTAGACGCAGGCCGGCTTGGGACGGGTCATGGACTCACATCACACGGCCGGACGAGACAAGGCGGAGTGGCAGGGAACAGGATTCTCTTACCCCTCAAAAATCTAAGCCTAACGGCTAGAACTCCTCGTTTGCGCGCCGAGCCTTGGTCGCGCCACGATGCTCCATCCGATCCAGCATGGAGGCACCGATGACCGCTCTCGCCCGCAGGCCCTGGGTTCCCGCCCATTGCGAGGATTTCGTCCAGGACCTTGCCAGAGCCACCGGCGGGCAGGACAGTGCGGTCGTCCTGGCCGCGATCGAGGGCGGCATCGCTCTCAACCGGTCGATCCACGAGGATGACGCCGTCAATCTCAATCCGGCGACCAATGTTATGAACCCGAAGGCGGAAGCGGCCCTTGCTTCCGGTCTCGGCTCGCGCCCGTCGCTCGGTTATCCCGGCGACAAATACGAGATGGGCCTCGAGGGGGTGGAGCGGATCGAGGTCATTGCCGCGGAACTGGCGGCAGAAGTGTTCGGCGCGCGCTATGCCGAAATACGCGTGCCTTCGGGAGCGATCGCCAACCTCTACGCCTTCATGGTCGCGGCGCGTCCGGGCGATGCGATCATTGCGCCACCGCCTGCGATCGGCGGTCATGTCACGCATCATATGGCGGGCTGCGCCGGGCTCTATGGGCTGTCGATCCACCCGGCACCTGTCGATGACGACGGCTATACCGTCGATGTCGGCAAGCTGCGCGCGCTTGCCCGGCAAGTACAGCCGAAGATGATCACCATCGGCAGCAGCCTCAATCTTCTGCCCCATCCGATCCGTGAGATCAGAGCGGTTGCGGACGAGGTTGGCGCGCTGGTGCTGTTCGACGCCGCCCATCTCTGCGGCATGATCGCCGGCCATGCTTGGCAGCAACCGCTGGAGGAAGGTGCCCATCTGATGACGATGAGCACGTACAAAAGCCTCGGTGGCCCGCCATCCGGCCTGATCGTCACCAACGATGCCGGCATCGCCGAAAAGCTCGACCGTATCGCCTTTCCCGGCATGACTGCCAATTTCGATGCAGCGAAGTCGGCGGCCTTGGCCATCACCATGCTCGACTGGAAGGAACACGGCCGCGCCTATGCCGCCGCCATGGCTGCTACCGCCAAGGCGTTGGCCAGGGAACTCGCGGATCGCGGCCTGCCAGTGTTCTCGACTGCGAAGGGCCACACCACTTCGCATCAGTTCGCGATTGAAGCCGCCGAATTTGGCGGCGGCCAGGTGGCCGCAAAGCGGCTCAGGCGCGCCAACATCCTTACCTGCGGCATCGGCCTGCCACTCGAGGCGGTGGAGGGCGACATGAACGGCCTGCGCATCGGCACGCCGGAGATCGTGCGCTGGGGTATGACCGAGAAGGTCATGCCGGAGCTTGCCGCCCTCATTGCCAGGGGGCTTCGCGGCAACGATGCCCCGGAGCAACTCGCGAATGACGTCAGTGAATTCCGGCGCCGGTTCACGAAGCTGCACTTCGTAAGCTGATCGCCTGAACCAGCGGGCAGGGAGCCCGCATCTTCAAAAAAGGGGAATGACCATGCGCATGATTCTGCGATTGATGACTGCTGCACTGATGACGGCCGCCGCGGCCGGTGCCGCCCGAGCCGATATCGTGCTCGGCGTCGCCGGCCCGATGTCGGGGCCGAACGCCGCCTATGGTGAGCAGTACCGCGTCGGCGTCGAGACGGCGGTGGCGCGCATCAATGCCAATGGCGGCGTTCTCGGCCAGAAACTTTCCGTCTCGGTCGGCGACGATGTCTCCGATCCGAAGCAGGGCGTCTCGGTCGCCAACAAGTTTGTTGCTGACGGCGTGCGTTATGTCGTCGGCCATTACAATTCCGGCGTCACTATCCCGGCATCGGAAGTCTATGCCGAAAACGGAATCCTGTTCGTCACGCCCACCGCCACCAACCCCACGGTCACCGAGCGCGGCCTTTGGGACGCCTTCCGCGCTTGCGGCCGCGACGACCAGCAAGGCATCATCGCCGCAGAATTCGTGCTCGAGCAATTCAAGGACAGGAAGGTCGCGATCGTCGACGACAAGTCGACGGCGGGCAAAGGCCTCGCCGACGAAATGGCCAAGGCCTATAATTCGGGCGGTGGCAAGGAGGTGCTGCACGAGGAGATCAATCCCGGCGAGAAGGACTACAGCGCGCTTGTCGCCAAGATCAAGGAATCCGGCGCCGAGCTTGTCTATTATGGCGGCCAGCATACCGAGGCGGGCTTGATCGTGCGCCAGATGCACGACCAGGGCGTGAAAACCGTCCTGATGGGCGGCGACGGCATATCCAACAGCGAGTTCGGCGCCATCGGCGGTGATGGCGCGGCCGGCACGCTGATGACGTCCTTCCCCGATCCAGCGACATTCCTCGAAGCGAAGGACGCCGTTGCCGACCTGAAGGCGAAGAACGTCCCGACGGAAGCCGTCACGCTCTATGCCTATGCCGCGACCCAGATCCTCGCCGAGGCGATCACCAGGGCCAAGGCCGACGACCCGAAGGCGGCGTCCGACTATCTCCATTCGGGCGCCACGATCCCGACCGTGCTTGGCGCCATCTCCTATGACGAGAAGGGGGATATCAAGCAGCCGGGCTTCGTCGTATTTGAATGGCGGAAGGTCGATGGCAAGCTGGCCCCGGTGCCCCTCAAATAGGCCTGCGGGGCGCCGGCGCTGGCTGCTTTTCGACAGACAGATTACCGCGGCCAGCCGCTGGCCGCGGTTGCCCTTTTTGGGGGAAAGCCGGACAATGGCCGTCAATCCGCCGCGACCTCGCATGCCGCCGCTCAATGCGCTCAGGGCGTTCGAGGCGGCGGCGCGGCATGAAAGCTTCGCCAAGGCGGCGGATGAGCTAGGCGTAACGCCGGCCGCCGTGTCGCATCAGGTCAAGGCGCTCGAAGCATGGCTGGGCTCGGCGCTCTTCGTGCGCCATGCGCAAGGGCTGCACCTCACCGAGGCCGGCCGTTCGGCGCTGCCCTCCTTCTCAACCGCCTTTGACGCCATGGGGCTGGCCGTGCAGGAGCTGCGCGCCTCGGCGCCGAAGCCGCAGGTCAGCATCGCGGCGCTGCCTTCGATCGCGCAGCTATGGCTGGCGCCGCGCTTGCCGGCGTTGCGGGCGGCGCATCCGGCGTTGCGCCCCTCCATCCATGCGCTGGAGGAGCCGCCCGATTTCCGGCGCGAGCCCTTCGACCTTGCCATCTTTCTCACCAGGCCGGGCGTAGGGCGCTCGTCAAGACTTTGCGACGATGTGATCTTCCCGGTCTGCGCGCCTTCGCTGGCGAAACAGTTGCAGGCTCCGGCCGATCTCGCGGCGCAGCTTCTGCTTTGGGACACGACCTGGACCGGCGACTGGAGCCTGTGGTTCAAGGCGGCCGGCATCAAAGGTCCGTCGATCGAGGCGGGTTCTGAATTCTCGCTCTACAGCATGGCGCTGCAGGCAGCGGTCGACGGGGCCGGCGTGCTGATGGGGCATGAGGCGCTGGTATCACGCGCCTTGGCCGCAGGCTCGCTGGTGGCGCCGTTCCCCGCTTTGCGCGTCCCGACCGGCCTTGCTCTGACGATCCTGGCGCCCGACCGTCCGCCGGCGCAGGCCGTTGAAGTGATGGATTGGCTGCTCGCCGCGCGGGACTGAGACGGCAACTGACGCAAATCGCGTTTGCCGCCTCGTGGTCTCGCCGCCTTGAGACAGGCCCGGCGTCGCCCCTCCTGCCTCGAAAAGCCGGGTAACTTAGCCACCAAGCCAGGCGCTTGGCAGGCTATTCCGCCGCCTCGGCGAAAGGGGTTCCCACCGGTCGCACGCGCGCGGCCGCCGCCAGCATGTCGGTCTGGGTGATCAGGCCGAGTATATGCCGCTCGCTATCGACGATCACCACGGCATGGCTGCGCCCGTCGGTCAACACTGGCAGCAAGCTCATCGCCGGCGTGTCGGGCGAGGCAGTGCCGGCCCTCGACATCACCCCTTTCACCGTGTCGGTGGCTCTTGTGAGCTCGCGCAGGCCGACCGCCCCTGTAAGTTGGCCGTCCGCGTCGACCACCGGCAGGGTGCGGATGTTGTGGTCGATCAGCTGTTTGCGCGCATCGTCCACCGTGGCTGTTTCCGGCACCGAGATCACGTCGCGGGACATGATGTCCCGGCAAAGCAGCGTGCGCTGCGAGCGCACCATCGCCTGCAACTCGACCTGCCGCAGCAGGCGTTCGAGGTCTTCGCGGTCGATGTCGAAGGTCTCGTCGAGCGCGGAAAGCGCCGCATCGACATCCTCGGGCCGGAAGCCGACACGCTCGGCCGGTGGCCGATCCGCGGTGCCGTGACCGCTGGCGGCGGGCACATGCACATGGGGATAGTTGCGCCGCGACAGCTTGTGGAAGAGGAAGCCCAGCGCTACCAGCAGGATCGAGTTCAACGCCACCGGCACAAAAGGAAATAGAAAGCCGGCGGCCGCCACGGCCGGGCCGCCGATCACGCCAGTGAGAGCTGCTGCGCCTCCCGGCGGATGCAGCGAACGTGTGAACGACATGGCGGCGATGGCCAGCGCCACGGCGAGACCCGAGGCGATCACCGGGTCATGAACGAAACGCGCCACCGTGACGCCGACAAGCGCCGAGATCGTGTTGCCGCCGATGATCGACCAGGGCTGCGCCAACGGGCTCGATGGTACGGCAAAGAGCAGCACCGCGGAGGCACCCACCGGCGCCACCAGCATCGCCACGTATTCACCCTTGCCCATCGCCAGCCCGCTAACCACACCGGTCAGCGCGATGGCGACCACGGCGCCAAGGCAGGCGATCATCCGCTCACGCAGCGTGGCGCCGGCAAGGATCGGAACAAAGAGGCGGAATGCCATGGCGGGTCCTGGATCGAATGGGTGGAATTGCGCTGCACGCAATGCCGTTGAAAACCCGGATTTGGAAGCCAAACCAATCCGTATATCCACGGTCGAGGAGAATATTATTGCGCTGCCGATTGTGTACGAGGTGCCGCTAGCGGCCTCGGCTTTCTCAATCGCGTCAAGGCCTTACGACCATTTGCGGAATCGACCTGGCAAGCGCGGGCTACGTCACCTTTGCTTCGGCCGGACGATGAATCCCAGCGCGCCCAGCACCTTCACTGCGCCGCTCTTGCCGCCCTCGAAATCGCCGGAGGCGAGCCGCGCGCCCGTGGCGAGCTCATAGGCGGTGCCGAGGATGGCTTTTGGCGGGTAGAGGCGGTCTTCCCAGGCCAATTCATAGGTCGTCGTCGGCGCAAAGCCGTGCTCGGCGAAAAACCGGTCGGGCCCCGGCCGGTCGTAATCCTCTATCGCGCGCAAGACATGCGCGCGCGTCATGCGGTCCCAGGCAATCATTTCATTGTCCTCCTTCAGACAGACTTCACTTCGCCGCCGTCCATGCGCAGCGTCGAGCCGGTCATCCAGCGCGCCGCCGGCGAGACGAGGAAAGCCATCAACTCGGCGATCTCTTCCGGCTCGCCGTGGCGGGCGATACCGGCTTCCTTCGGAAAATTCGCCGTCGCATCCTCGACGCTCATCTTGTGCAGCGGCGCCCAGTGCTCGAGGTAGGAGCGTCGCCGGCCGGTCATCACCGGTCCTGGCAGCACGCTGTTGACCTGCACGCCCTCGGCGATGCCGCGGTCGGAAAAGGCTTTGGCGAGCGCCACGATTGCCGCGTTGATCGTTCCGACCGCCCCACAAGGCGCTTGGGAAACAGCGCCGAATTGCCGGACATCAGAACCACCGAGCCGCCGGCCGCCTTCAGCGCCGGCCATGCAGCGACGGTCAGCCGCCGGGCGCCGTGCAGCTTCAGCGCAAGGCCGGCGTCCCATTGCTCGTCGTTCATCTCGAACAGATCGATCTGCGGGACGGCACCGGCGATGTTGAGCAGCGCGTCGACGCGCCCGAACCTCGCGAGCGCCTGGTCGACCACCGCTTGCGCGGCATCTGGCCGGGCAAGGTCGGCATCGATGACCAACACCTCGGCACCGGCCGCTTTCGCAGCCTCAGCTGTCTCTTCCAGCTTCGCCCGGTTGCGAGCAACCAGCACCAGCGCGGAAAAGTCCCGCGTCAGCCGGATGGCGGTGGCCTGGCCGATGCCCTGGCTGGCGCCGGTGATGACGGCGACGGATTTCGACATGGCGAATCTCCTTTTTCCTGGTCAGCCGAGAAAGTCGCGGATGGCGGCGGCGATGTCCCCGGCATGGGTTTCGAGCGCGAAGTGGCCGGTGTCGAGAAAGCGCACCAGCGCGTCCGGCATGTCGCGCTTGAACGCTTCTGCGCCCGGCGGCAGGAAGAACGGATCGTTCTTGCCCCACACGGCGAGAAAGCGCGGCTTATGGGTGCGGAAATAGGCCTGGAAGGCCGGGTAGAGCGCGACGTTGTTCTTGTAGTCGCCGAAGAGGTCGAGCTGGATCTCTTCCGCGCCCGGACGGCTGAGATAGAAACTGTCCAGCGAATGGCCGTCGGGAGAAACGAGCTCTGCGGGCGCGCCATGCGTGTACTGCCAGGCGACCGCCTCCGGCTTGAAGGCGGGGCGCAGCGCTTCGCGGTTGGCGAGCGAGGGGTCCCGCCAATAGGCGCGGATCGGGTTCCAGCCCTCACCCAGGCCTTCCTCATAGGCGTTGCCGTTCTGCGAAATGATCGCGGCGATGCGCTCGGGATGCTTCACTGCCAGCCGGAAGCCCGTCGGCGCGCCATAGTCGAAGACATAGACGGCGTAGCGATCGAAGCCGACCACCTCGGTGAAGCGGTCGATGATCTCGGCGATGCGGTCGAACGTGTAGGTGAATTCGCCGGCCTGCGGCATGTCGGAACGGCCGAAGCCGGGCAGGTCGGGCGCGACGATATGGAAGCGGTCGGCGAGCAGCGGAATGAGGTCGCGGAACATATGGCTCGAGCTCGGAAAGCCGTGCAGCAGGAGCAGTTTCGGCGCGCCATGCCGGCCAGCCTCGCGGTAGAAAATATGGAAGCCGTCGACATTCATCGTCCTGTAAGCGGTCATCTTTTTCTCCGTTTTCATAACTGTGTCGATTTGCATTTGGGGGTTATTCGAAAGCCTAAGCGTCAGCGCCGCGTAGCCTCCAGGATGATCTCGACGACAGCGTCGGGCGCGGTGACCATCGGCGTATGATCCAGCGGCAGTGAGCGCGTCCTTGCCTTCATGCGCGCCGCCATGAAACGTTGGGTTTCGGCGGCGATCATGCGGTCTTCCTCTGCGATCAGGAACCAGGCTGGCCGATCGCGCCACAGCGGCCTCCCTACGGGAACCGTGATGCAGGCCGGCGAGATCGGCCGCTGGACCGCGCGCAGCACAGACAGCTCCTGCGCCGAGGCTTTCTGGGCGAAGGCATCCGCAAAGGCGTCGTCGGGCAGATAGATCAGCCCGTGTGCGTCCGGTGTGAGTCTCGGCGCTTTTGGGTGCGGTTCGGCACGGGTGAACACGTCCGCCACCGTCTCGCCTTCGCCCGGCGCGAGCGCGGCGACATAGACCAGCGCCTCGACCCTGTCGCTTCGCGAGGCGCCGACCACCGCGCCCGCATAGGCGTGGCCAACCAGGGTGATCGGCCCCTCGATGCGCTCCAGCGTGCGGTCGAGCGCCGCAACGTCATCCTGGAAGGACATCAGCGGCAGCGGCGCCGCCACGACATTGAAGCCTTGCAGGGCAAGCGCCGCGATGACCTTGGCCCAGCTCGATCCGTCGGCCCAGGCGCCATGGACCAGCACGACATTCATTTGCTTCGCGGACATGTCGCTTCCTCTTGCTGAATTGATAACCATATTGAATTATTTAGAACGGTTACGATTTGGGCGGATAACTTGTCAAGAAGCTGCGAACCGGTTATCACGGAGTCGTGTTCACGATGGATGCCCGCGGCGAAAGCTGCCTGGCGCTGAATTGGAGTTCTCGATGGTTCGTTCACCCGCGCTTTTTGTCGGCGACGCGCCCGGCCTCGATTTCCTCAACTCGATCGCGACCCCGCTCGACACGCCTGTCGATTGGATCGACGACGGCGAGGGCTTGCTGGACTGGCTGGGGCAGGCGCGGCTGGCGCCGGCAGCGGCGCTGGTAGCCATTCGCAGGCAGGCGCTGCCCGGCGAGCTCGACAAGGTCGCCGATCAGGCGCGGCATTTGCGCGAATGGTTCAGGGGCTTTGTGTATGGGCACAAGGGGCGGGCGCTGGTGGCTGCAGATCTGGCGGAACTCGACCCGCTCAACCGCCTGCTGGAACGCGACGAGACCTTCAGCCGGATCGCGCCGGCCGACGGCGGCGCGGCGTTGGCCCTTCAGACGGCCCGCAAATGGCGCACGCCCGAGGCGCTCCTGTTGCCGATCGGCGAGGCGCTGGCCTCACTCGTCTGCACCGAGGATTTTTCACATGTGAAGGCTTGCGAAGGTCCGGCCTGCACGCTGCTTTTTGCCGATCATACGCGCGGGCATCGGCGCCGCTGGTGCAGCATGGCGGCCTGCGGCAATCGGGCAAAACAGGCCGCGCATCGGCATCGGCACAAGGATCACGACCATCGCTAAGTCGAGCGAGGCGCGGCGCACCTCGCTCGACAGCTGGATCGGTTTACGGGGCCACCTCGACATGGCCCTTCATGTTGGGATGGAAGCGGCAGAAATACTCGACCGCCCCGGCCGCCTTGAGCGTTACCTTGCCCTTCGACGTTGCCGGGATCATCACATCCCAGCCGCCTTTGACGGTGGCGGTATGGGCGAGAATGTCCTTGTTCGTCCATTCGATCGTGTCGCCGACCTTGGCCTGAATGTTTGTGGGCGAGAAGACCAGCTTGTCGATCGTCACCTCGATCGTCGCCGCGAACGCGGGGGATGAGCCGAGCGCCAAAGCCAGCGCTGGCGCAAGAAGCAGCGGCCTCATTTCAGCATGCCGGCGACATGTTCGGCATGCTGCTCATGCCCTTGGAAGATCTTGAGGCCGGTCTCCAGCAGGCTCTTCAGTTCGGCATTGCTAGCCGAGGGGATGAGCAGGGTTTCGAGAGCGCTGTCGACCTGCTTGTGATAGGCCACTTCGTTGTCGATATAGGCCTTGTCGAAGGCAGCCCCCTTCAGCTTCGCCAGCTTGGCGCGCTCTTCCTTGGCGGCCTTGGCCAGTGCCTTGCTGGTGTCGTTGTCCTCGGGCGTGACCTTCAGCTTCTTCACTAGGTCGAGCGCCTGCTTGTTCACCGCCTCATGGTCGCGCTCCATGTCCTTGGCGAAGTCGACGACTTCCTTGTCCTTGGACTTCTTGATCGCCAGCTTGGCCGCTTCGACGTCGATCGCGCCGGCCGTATAGGCGATGTGGGCGATCTGCGGATCGGTGGGCTTTTCGGCGGCTAGCGCCAGCGGCGCCGTGCTCACGAAGAAAAGGGCGGCGAGGGCGGCAGTCGGTCGCATAAACATGACATCTCCTTCGCCCGGCGGCGCTGGCCCCGGGCTTCATCTGGTGTTGACTGCCATTGGACGCAGGCGAGAACGAAACGTTCCCGGGAAAAGACCGAAATCAGGGCTCGAATCCGAGCCTTCTCATCACTGCCTGCGTCAGCCGCTCGCAGCGCCGGCCGGCGAAGGGGAAGGCGTCGAGCAACACCGGGCCGATCTCGTCGTCCAGCGCCTTTCGCACCAGCGTCCGCGCCCGGTGCAGCCTGGTCTTCACCGTCTCGGGCCGCACGCCCAGAAGGTCGGCGGTTTCCTCGATGCTCAGCCCCTCGATGACACGTGCGACGAAGACGGTGCGATAGACATCGGGAAGGCTGTCGGTCGCCCGTTCGACGAGCCCGAGGATCTGCCGCTGCGCCATCGTCCGCTCCGGATCGTCACTTGGGTTTAGGGGAAACCGGATGATCTGCGCCTCCGGGTTTTCGGGCATCGCCACGATGCGCTTGCGCTTGCGCAGCCGGCCGAGCGCCTCGTTGATGACGATGCGGGACAGCCAGGTGGAAAGCGACGCCTCGCCGCGAAAGGCGCCGAGATTGGCGAAGGCGCGCATATAGGCCTCCTGCACGACGTCTTCGGCCTCGGCGTCGTTGCGCACCACGCCGCGCGCGATGCGGTAGAGCCGCTGGTTGTGCGTCTTGATGATGGCGCGGAACGCATCCGGATCGCGCGCAAGAGCCCGGCGCACCAACGCCAAGTCGCCGGCCTCGGCCGCGCTGACCTCTGCGGCTTCAATAGCAGGCTTTCTCATCTCGCCCCGATCTCCCGGCAATTGTTACATCCGCGATTGGATGCGCCTGCCGGCAAAAGGTTCCCGAGTTGGTTGCACGGGCCATGCTACTGCTTTGGCCGGGGCTTGTCTGCCGCTGTTGTGGTATCCTGCGCCGATCAGCCGGTCACCCCGCGGCCGCGGCCGCGGCGAGCCCGCGCAGAATGTCGGCCTTGAGGTCTTCGACATCCTCCAGCCCGATCTGCAGGCGGATCAGCGGGCCGGCATAGGAGCCCTTGGCAACGGTGCGGTCGCCGAGGAAGACTGGAACGGCGAGGCTCTCATAGCCGCCCCAGGAATAGCCGAGGCCGAAGATCTTCAGCGCGTCGAGGAAGGCGTGCTGCGCCTTTTGCCCGCCACCGTCGAGCACGATCGAGAAGATGCCGCTCGAGCCGCAGAAATCGCGCTTCCATAACGCATGGTCTGGATGGCTTTCGAGCGCAGGATGCAGCACCTGCGCGACACCCGGCTGCGTCTCCAGCCAGCCCGCGATGTCGAGCGCGCTCTGGCGGTGATGCTCGAGCCGCACCCCCATCGTGCGCAACCCGCGCAGCACCTGGTAGATGTCGTCGGGTCCCGAGCAGCAGCCGAGCATGCAGAAGCCCTCATAGAGCTGCTTCCAATAGGTCTCGTTGGCCGACACCGTGCCGAGCAGCACGTCGGAATGGCCGGCCGGATATTTCGTCGCCGCGTGGATCGAGATGTCGACGCCATGGTCGAGCGGCTTGAAATAGAGCGGCGTCGCCCAGGTGTTGTCCATCATCACGATGGCGTTCGCCGCGTGCGCCGCCTTGGCGATCGCCGGGATGTCCTGCACCTCATAGGTGTTCGATCCCGGCGATTCGGTGAACACCACCTTCGTGTTCGGCTTGATCAGCGAGGCAATGCCGGCGCCGATATGCGGCGCGTAATATTCGACCTCGACGCCGAGCCGCTTCAGCATCGTGTCGGCGAAATGGCGTGTCGGATGATACACGCTGTCGACGATCAAAAGATGATCACCCGCGGCGAGGAAGGCAAGCAGCGGCACCGTCACGGCGGCGTTGACCTCTTCCAGCTTCTCGAACACGACGGGGTTGTACTCCATCTTGTTCTTCTTGAA
>NZ_VFUA01000101.1 GCF_006440735.1 Mesorhizobium sp. B2-7-1
AAAACCGCTGTGCATTTTTCCTGGAATTGCGCTTTTGTCTGTCGCAATTCCGGACGGAAAACCGCTATTCACTTTTCCTGGAATTGCTCTTTGGTTCGGCGCAATTCCGGACGGAAAACCGCTATGCACTTTTCCTGGAATTGCTCTAGCCGGCCTGATGTGTCGTCGTGACCGCGGATGCCAGACAGCTTCGGCAGCAAAGCCATCTAAGTAAGCTTACACTTACGAATTTCCGCAATTACGCGGCGCTGTCGCTTGAGCTTGCGCCCGGCGCGGTGGTGCTGTCGGGCGACAACGGCGCCGGCAAGACCAATCTCCTGGAAGCGATCTCGTTCCTGACGCCAGGGCGGGGCTTGCGCCGCGCACCCTATGCGGATGTGGCACGCGAAGGCGGCGATGGCGGCTTCGCCTTGCATGCGCGCATCGAAGGACCGGAAGGCCAGGTCGAGATCGGCACGGGCATTTCCGGCGGCGATGCCGCAGGCGAAGGCGGCAGGAAGGTGCGGATCAACGGCGCGCCGGCGCGATCGGCCGAGGATATGCTGGAATGGCTGAGGGTCGTGTGGCTGACGCCGGCGATGGACGGATTGTTTCCCGGCCCGGCGGCGGACCGCCGCCGCTTCCTCGACCGGCTGGTGCTGGCGATCGACCCCGGCCATGGCCAGCGTGCGCTCGACTATGAGAAAGCCATGCGTGGCCGTAACCGGTTGCTTACCGAAGGCTCCCGCGACGGCGCCTGGTTCGACGCGATCGAGACGCAGATGGCCGAGACCGGAGTCGCGATCGCCGCGGCGCGGGCCGAGCTGGTTCGGCTGCTTGCCGCCATGATCGACAGGTTGCCCGGCAGCGGGCCGTTTCCGCAGGCCGACATCAGCCTCGCCGGCGATCTGGAGAGCGCGCTCGGCAGCGCACCCGCAGTCGATGTCGAGGAACGCTATCGCGCAGCGCTTGCCAATGGACGCGAGCGCGACCGCGCCGCCGGCCGCACGCTGGACGGCCCGCATCGTTCCGACCTCGTGGTGCGGCACCAGCCGAAGTCGATGCCGGCCGAGCTCTGTTCGACCGGCGAGCAGAAGGCGCTGCTGGTCGGCATCGTCCTGTCGCATGCCAGGCTGACCGGCGAGATGTCGGGCCTGACGCCGATCCTTCTCCTGGATGAGATCGCCGCGCATCTCGACGCGGGCCGGCGCGCGGCGCTGTTTTCGATCCTGGAGGAGCTGAACTGCCAGGCCTTCATGACCGGCACGGATGCCGCGCTGTTCTCGAGCCTTGAAGGCAAAGCACAGTTCCTGACGGTGGATCATGGCAGCGTCGGGCTGACCGGCTAGCCCGCGAAGCTACTTCGGCACCGCGCCACAAGGCCTTGCCATGCGTCCTGCCAAACCTTTTGCCTTGCGTGTGGACCACAAGGCTTCGCCTTGCGCTTGCTGACAAGGTTTTCCGCCCGCGATAAGGTCCAGCCATGACCACTGCCGCCGCCCTCACCGACGAAGAGCTCGAACGCTACGCCCGCCACATCGTGCTGCCCGAGATCGGCGGGCCAGGCCAGCAGAAGCTGAAACGGGCGCGGGTGCTGGTGATCGGCGCCGGCGGGCTCGGCGCGCCGGTGCTGGAATATCTTGCCGCCGCCGGTGTCGGCACGCTCGGCATCGTCGATGACGACACGGTTTCGCTGTCCAACCTGCAGCGGCAGGTGATCCATGGCGGCGACACGATCGGCATGGCCAAGACCGACAGCGCCGCGGCGGCGATCATGCGCATCAACCCCAATGTGGCGGTGGAAGCGCATCGCTTGAGGCTAACGGAAGAAAACGCCCCTGCCCTCGTCGCCCGCTACGATGTCGTTGTCGATGGCTCGGACAATTTCGAAACGCGCTACGCGGTCGCCGATGCCTGCGCCAATGAGAAGAAACCCCTCGTCACCGCGGCCGTCGGTCGCTTCGACGGCTCGGTGACGGTGTTGAAACCGTTCGAGACAGGCGCCGACGGCAAGCGCAACCCTAGCTATCGCGACCTATTCCCGGAGGCGCCGCCCGAAGGACTGGTGCCGTCCTGCGCCGTTGCCGGCATCGTCGGCGCGCTGACGGGCGTCATCGGCACGCTGGAGGCGATGGAAGCGATCAAGCTGATCACCGGCATAGGCGAGCCGCTGATCGGCCGGCTGCTGCTCTATGACGGGCTCACGGCCCGTTTCGACACCATCCGCTACAAGGCCGTGTGAGCGCATGGACCAGAGCGTCGGCATCTCCATGGTTCGCCTTGCCGCGGATTTCGGCCGGTGGGACCACTTGCTCGCGCTGATCCGGCGCGCCTTCGCCTATATGGACGGCGTCATCGATCCGCCGTCATCGGCGCATCTTTTGACCGCTGACGGCCTTGCCGAGAAGGCGAAGCGGGAGGCGGGATTTCTGGCCATCGAGAACGACCGCATCGTCGGCTGCGTCTTTGCCCTGGAGCGGGCGCAGGATTTCTATGCCGGCAAGCTCGCGGTCGGGCCAGAACGTCAAGGCCAAGGCATCGGAACCCGGCTGATGCGGGCTGTGGAAGATCTTGCCCGCGAACGCGGCAAGGATGCAATCGAGCTGCAGACCCGTATCGAACTCACTGCAAACCATGCAGCCTTCGCCCGGCTCGGCTTTCGGGAAACCGAGCGCACGGCGCATGAGGGCTATGACAGGCCGACCTCCATCACAATGCGCAAGGTGCTGTCTTGAGCCTTTCACTCAGCCCGGAAGAACAGGCGATCGCCGCCCGCCAGGACGGCGCGGGCATGGCAATGCGCATCGTTGCCGAAAGCGCCAGGTTGCTCGGCGCGCCGCGGCTGATCCCGATTGCCTCCACCCATATCGACGGCGCGCTGTACCACGGCGATTCCGGCACGCTGTTTGCCGAGAGGCTCGTTGACGGCGGCGCGAAGGTCGCGGTGCGTTCGACGCTCAATGTCGGAGCGCTCGACCTGATGGGCTGCTCGCGCATTCGCCTGGAAGAGCCGCAGCGCGGCATGGCGCGGCGGATGATGGAGGCCTATCGCAAGCTCGGCTGCGAGCAGAGCTGGACCTGCGCGCCCTACCAGGCCGGACACAGGCCTGCACTCGGCAGCGACGTGGCCTGGGGCGAGTCCAACGCCGTGGTGTTCTGCAACTCGGTGCTGGGCGCGCGCACCAACCGCTACGGCGATTTTCTCGACATTGCCTGCGCGATTGTCGGCCGCGCGCCGGATTATGGTCTGCATCGGCCCGAAAACCGCCGTGCAAGGCTTGTTTTCGATGTCTCGGACCTCTCGTCATCCTTCCTCACCTCGGAGATCGCCTGGCCGGTGCTGGGCAGCCTTTATGGCCGCGAGGTGGGCAATGCGATCGGTGTCGTCACCGGCGTGGCCGGTCATCCCGGCGAAGACGCGCTGAAAGCCTTCGGCGCCGCGGCCGCATCGTCCGGTGCGGTCGGCCTGTTCCACATTGCCGGCGTGACGCCCGAGGCGCCCGACATCGAAACCATTTTGGCCGGACCGGAACCGGAAGCGGTGATCCGCGTGACGCCTCAGATGGTTGCCAAGGCCCGCGCGGGCCTGTCGACCGCGGCAGCGGCCAAGACCATCGACGCGGTGGCGATCGGCAGCCCGCATCTGTCGCCTGCCGAGTTCGACATGCTGGAGCGGTTCATCGCGGGCAGACGGCTCACTGTCCCGATCTATGCCTGCACCGGCCGTCACGCGCTCGCCTTGCTGGAGCGGGACGGCGGGCGAAAGAGGCTCGAAGCCAGCGGTGTCGTCATCGTCGCCGATACATGCGTGGTGGTGACGCCGATCATGCCAGAGCTCGGCAATGGCGTGCTGATGACCAATTCGGGCAAGTTCGCGCATTACGCGCCGGGCAACACCGGCTATGCGGTGCTCTACGCCTCGCTCGCCGACTGCGTCGAAAGCGCGGTGCTCGGCAGGCCGGTCTTCACGGAGATCGCCGCATGAGCGCTGCAGCCGAAATCCTGGTGCCGGGCAAGGCCGGCGAAGGCGAAGCGCTGGTGCTGACGGCGCCGATCAGCTTCTGGGGCGGCGTCGACCCGAAGACCGGCCGCATCGCCGATGTCCGCCACCCGCAGCATGGCGAAGTCATAGCCGGCCGGGTGCTGTTCCTGCCGGGCACGATCGGTTCCTCATCCGCCTCGGCCGTGCTGATGGAGCTTGTCCATAACGGCCGCGCGCCGGCCGCCCTGGTGCTGCACGAGCCGGACGCCATCCTGCTGCTCGGCCTGATCGTCGCCCGGGAGATGGGCTGGGAAACGCCTATGGCGGTGCGGCTCGAACGCGGCGAGTTCGATACCTATCGCGAAACCACAGCAAAAGTCGCCGCGGATGGCGCCGTTACCGTGGCCGTCTAAACCTTTCAGGTCCTGAGCGGCAGGACGCGGTCCGGCGGGCGGTGGCCGTCGAAGAAGGCGCGGATGTTGATGATCACCTTCTCGCCCATGTCGATGCGGCCCTCGAGCGTGGCCGAGCCCATATGCGGCAAGAGCACCACCTTGCCCTTGGCGGTAAGCTTCAAGAGCTTGGTGTTCAGTGCCGGCTCGTGCTCGTAGACGTCGAGGCCGGCCCCGGCGATCTTACCGTCATGGATGAGCTTGACCAGCGATTCCTCGTCGATGATGTCGCCGCGCGCGGTGTTGACGATATAGGCCGAAGGCTGCATCAGCGCGAGGCGACGACCGGACAGCAGGTGGAACGTCGCCGGCGTCGACGGGCAGTTGACCGAGATGATGTCCATGCGGGCGAGCATCTGGTCGAGGCTTTCCCAATAAGTCGCCTCCAGTTCTTCCTCGACCGCCGGCAGCACACGGTGCCGGTTGTGGTAGTGGATCGACAGGCCGAAAGCCTTGGCCCGCCTGGCGACCGCGGTGCCGATGCGGCCCATGCCGACGATGCCCAGACGTTTGCCCCAGATGCGCCGGCCGAGCATCCAGGTCGGCGACCAGCCGGCCCATTTCTTCTCGCCCGTCAGCACGTTGGCGCCTTCGGCCAGCCTGCGCGGCACGGCGAGCATCAGCGCCATGGTCATGTCGGCAGTGTCTTCTGTCAGCACGTTCGGCGTGTTGGTGACGGTGATGCCTTTCTTGGCGGCCGCCGCGACATCGATCTTGTCGACGCCGTTGCCGAAATTCGCGATCAGCTTGAGGTTCTCGCCGGCCTGGGCGATCAGCGCGGCATCGATATGGTCGGTGATGGTGGGGACCAGCACATCGGCTTCCTTGACCGCCGCAACCAGCTCCGGCTGGGTCATCGGCCGATCCTCGACATTCA
The DNA here is from genome assembly GCF_006440735.1 of Mesorhizobium sp. B2-7-1. Lineage (GTDB taxonomy): Bacteria > Pseudomonadota > Alphaproteobacteria > Rhizobiales > Rhizobiaceae > Mesorhizobium. Next base: position 5,291 of record NZ_VFUA01000101.1, read on the forward strand.
GCCTTGCGTCGAACAGCTCGCGCATGCGCGTTTCGACCGGATCGGGCAGCTTGCGCGTGATGACGACGAGGGGCCGTTTTTTGCCTGCCATTTTATCCCCGAAGCTTGCTGGATCAGGATGACGTCTCGTTGAATCGTCATCCTGATCCCACTCTTTTTTGGAGCATGATCTTTTCCGAAAACCGGTTCCCACTTTTCGGGATCATGCTCTCGAAACCGATCTCGTTGAGACCTCTTTAACCAAGACCGGCGAAACTTGCAGCCAATCGCGGCATCAGCCCACTCCTGTAACAAGCGGTGCCGCCGAAGACAAAGAAAAAGGGGCGCCCGTCCCGACGGACCGGCGCCGAAAGGAACGAAAGTGTCTGGTTTCGCGTCGCTTCGCCTGGCCTTCAGCGCAGCCATTCTCGGCGCCCTGCTTTGCGCACCGCAGGCATTCGCACAGAGCGCGGCCGCGCCGGCGCAAACCATAACGCTCGGGCCCAGCGGCCTGCCGCTGCCGCGCTTCGTCAGCTTGAAACCGGCCCGCGTCAATTCGCGCGTCGGCCCTGGCGCCAATTATTCCGTCAACTGGATGTACATGAAGGCCGGCCTGCCGATGGAAGTCATCCAGGAATTCGACACCTGGCGCCGCGTGCGCGATGCCGACGGCTCGGAAGGCTGGATCAACCAGTCGTTGCTCTCCGGGCACCGTACCGCGATCGTCGCCCCCTGGCAGCGCGGCAAGGGCGGGCGAATCAACCTGCTCGACGAACCCGACAAGGATGCTGGCGTCGTCGCCATCATCGAGCCGGGCGTGATCGGCTCGATCAAGAAATGCGACGGCCAATGGTGCGAGATGACATTCGACGGCCACACCGGCTGGATGGCCCAGTCGCAGGTGTGGGGCGCTTATCCGGGTGAGAAGGTCAAGAACTAGGGCCTGACCCGAATCTCGACACACCCTAACCTGCCGCCCGGTCGCGGCCGATACGGCCGAGATGCGTGTCCTGAAAACCGGTGGGCAGCTTGAGGCCGTAGCCGAGGGCACGGTCGATGGCGATGTGCGCGATCCAGATGAGCGCCACGGCGGTCGTGACCGGGCCGGCGAGCAACGCGCCCGCAAGCAGAAGGACGAGCGGGGCGATCAGGATATGCAAGGCATTGTAGGTGACGGCGCCGAAGCGCGGCCCGGCGAGGTAGCCCAGCATCGACAGGTCCGGCGCGAGGATGAGCAGCGCAAACAGCCACCAGGAAAAGCTGGACATTGCGTAGCAAACGATAGCCAACGCAGCGACGGTGACCCATTCAAACCGGACAATCAGGTCGACCGGGCGCATAGTCGACGGATCAATCGCAGCGTTTGGGGCGCAATCTCACCACGATGTCGACATTGGCGATCTCCATGCCTTCCGGGGGCGCCGGCAGGTTGGAGACGGTGACCGGTCCGCTTTCGATGTCGAAAATCCGGTTCTCGCCTTCGACGTAGAAGTGATGATGGTCGGACGTGTTGGTGTCGAAATAGGTTTTCGAGCCTTCCACCGCCAGGATGCGCAGCAGGCCGGCCTGGGTGAACTGATGGAGCGCGTTATAGACCGTCGCCAGCGAAACCGGCACGCCGGCGGCGATCGCCTCCTCGTGCAGTTCCTCGGCCGAAAGGTGGCGGTCGCCCTTGGCGAAAAGCAGATCGGCCAACGCAATGCGCTGACGCGTCGGCCTCAGGCCGGCTTCGCGAACCCGCTTGTCCACAGCGACATTTTCCTTCCGGTAGCCCGAATCCATCTTCGCTTCGAAGCTTGTTGCCCAGCCCATCAACAGGTCCAGAATGGCAAAAAGACGTCAAAAGCCAAACCCGGACACCGATCGACATATATTCTGTAGTCCGAATGCGATCAATAGCGCGCATTGACCCGGGCAGGCGCACGGGTTAAGCGCAAACGCCGGTTTCCGGCCGCAAACAGAGTGTGTTAGGAAACCAACGACAAGGGCGCCCTGCCGCCCGCGAAGAACACGGGGACAGAAATTTGATGGCGGGTCAGAAGTCCAGCTACGACTACGAAGAACTGCTTGCCTGCGCCCGCGGCGACCTGTTCGGGCCGGGCAACGCCCAGCTGCCCTACCCACCGATGCTGATGTTCGACCGCATCACCGAGATCAGCGAGACAGGCGGCGCTTTCGACAAGGGCTTCATCCGCGCCGAATTCGATATCAAGCCGGACCTGTGGTTCTTCGCCTGTCACTTCATCGGCAACCCGATCATGCCGGGCTGCCTCGGCCTCGACGCCATGTGGCAGTTGACCGGCTTCTATCTCGGCTGGCTGGGCGAACCCGGCAAGGGCATGGCGCTGTCGACCGGCGAGGTGAAGTTCAAGGGCATGGTGACGCCGTCGGTGAAGAAGGTCGAATACGGCATCGACTTCAAGCGCGTGATGCGCGGCCGCCTGGTGCTCGGCATCGCCGATGGCTGGCTCAAGGCGGATGGCGAACCCATATACGCGGCGACGGATCTGAAGGTCGGCCTGTCCAAGCAGTCGGCCGCCTGATCGTTTTTCGCCACGGCGTCCGCGTAGCCAATGGACGCCACGTCAGTTTATTTGCGTATGATCACAGGTGAAAACCGGCTAGGTTTTTCGCCTGAATACGCCGGAAGGAGTTGCGAATGAGACGGGTCGTAGTGACAGGGCTCGGCATTGTGTCGTCGATCGGCAACAATGCCAACGAGGTGCAGAGCTCGCTTTACGATGCCAAATCCGGCATCAGCTTTTCCAATTCCTTCGCCGAACACGGATTCCGCTGCCAGGTCTGGGGCGCGCCGACGCTCGATCCCACCCCGATGATCGATCGCCGCGCCATGCGCTTCCTCAGCCAGGGCGCTGCCTGGAACCACGTCGCCATGGACCAGGCGATCGCCGATGCCGGCTTAAGTGAAAGCGACATCACCAATGAGCGGACCGGCATCGTGATGGGGTCCGGCGGGCCTTCGACCCGCACCATCGTCGAAGCAGCAGAAACCACGATCAAGAACAACAGCCCCAAGCGAATCGGCCCGTTCGCGGTGCCGAAGGCGATGTCGTCGACCGCGTCGGCCACTTTGGCCACATGGTTCAAGATCCACGGCGTCAACTATTCGATCTCGTCGGCCTGCTCGACCTCCGCGCATTGCATCGGCAATGCCTATGAGCTGATCCAATGGGGCAAGCAGGACGTGATGTTCGCCGGCGGCCATGAGGACCTCGACTGGACGATGTCGGACCTGTTCGACGCCATGGGCGCCATGTCGTCGAAGTTCAACGACAATGCGTCGGCCGCTTCGCGCGCCTATGACGTCAACCGCGACGGCTTCGTCATCGCCGGCGGCGCCGGCGTGCTGGTGCTGGAAGAGCTGGAGCACGCCAAGGCGCGCGGCGCCAAGATCTATGCCGAGATCGTCGGCTACGGCGCGACATCCGACGGCTACGACATGGTGGCTCCGTCCGGCGAAGGCGCGATGCGCTGCATGCGGCAGGCGCTTGCCACCGTCTCGACCCCGGTCGACTACATCAACACCCACGGCACCTCGACGCCGGTCGGCGATTCCAAGGAAATGGGCGCCATCCGCGAGGTGTTCGGCGACAAGATGCCTTACATCACCTCGACCAAGTCGCTCACCGGCCATTCGCTGGGCGCGGCCGGCGTGCAGGAATCGATCTATTCGATCCTGATGATGCAGGGCGGCTTCATCGGCGAAAGCGCCCATATCGAGGCGCTCGACCCGGAATTCGAGGGCATGCCGATCGTGCGCAAGCGCATCGACGACGCCAGGATCGACACCGTCCTGTCCAACTCCTTCGGTTTCGGCGGCACCAACGCAACGCTGATTTTCCAGCGCTATGCCGCATAAGACGGCGTTTTTCATAAGGATTGCCAAGGCATGGAAGGGTTGATGAAGGGCAAGCGCGGGCTTGTCATGGGTGTCGCCAACGACCATTCGATTGCCTGGGGCATTGCCAGGAAGCTGTCGGAGCATGGAGCGGAACTGGCATTCACCTACCAGGGCGACGCCTTCGGGCGGCGGGTCAAGCCGCTTGCCGAGAAGGTGGGAGCCTCACTGATCGTGCCTTGCGACGTCGAGGACAGCGCCTCGGTCACCGCGACCTTCGAGACCCTCGGCAAGGCCTGGGGCGGGCTGGATTTCGTGGTGCACGCCATCGGCTTTTCCGACAAGAACGAGCTGAAGGGCCTTTACGCCGACACCAGCCGCGACAATTTCGTGCGCACCATGGTGATCTCCTGCTATTCCTTCACCGAGATCGCCCGCAACGCCGCCGCGCTGATGGGCAATGGCGGCTCGATGATCACGCTCACCTATGCCGGCTCGGTCAGGGTGATGCCGAACTACAACGTCATGGGCGTCGCCAAGGCCGGGCTGGAGGCCAGCGTGCGTTACCTTGCCAACGATTACGGCCCGCGCGGCATCAGGGTGAATGGCCTCTCGGCCGGGCCGGTGCGGACGCTGGCCGGTTCCGGCGTGTCCGACGCCCGCCATATGTTCTCCTACCAGCAGCGCAATTCGCCTTTGCGGCGCACGGTGACCATCGACGAAGTCGGCGGCTCGGCGCTTTACCTGCTCTCCGACCTGTCGTCGGGCGTCACCGGCGAAATCCACTATGTAGATTCCGGCTATCACATCGTTTCGATGCCGGCATTGGAGGAATTGAAGCAGAACGACGGCACGCGCGAATAGTTTGCGGCTGCGATAGTAGCGTTCCAGTAAAATTGGATGCATTGGCGGAAACTCATTTTAAGGAGATTTCCGCTATAAGGCCCCGTAATCTAGGGACCATGCATGCCTGCAGTCAGCAATCCCAAACGGACTCCGCTGTTCCGGCTGATCACCATCGCCAGCTCGGGCATGGGCAGCTTCATCCTTGGACTATGGGGGTTGCGGTTCGGCTTCGGCGACGGCATGGCCGGCATGCCAGCCGAGACGATGGCCGGCGTCATCGCCGCGCTCTGCGCTTTGGCCGCCGGCGGTGCCGCGCTGTCGTTCTTCGCCGGCGTCGATGAATCGGTGGCCTATGTCTTCAAGGAAACCCATTTCGACAAGTTGACCGGCCTTTTGGCGCGCCAGGCCATGGTCGGCAAGATAGCCGAGGCCGCCTCCGGGACGATCCGAACCGGCGAGCCGGTGTTCCTGATCGACATCGATATCGACCGCTTCAAGCAGATCAACGACGCCATCGGCTACAGCCAGGGCGACGAACTGATCCGCGCCTTCACCAGCAGGCTGAAGGAGAACATGCCGAAGAACGCGGTGATCGGGCGCATCGGCGCTGGCGAATTCGGCGTGCTGCTGCCGGATCGCGACATCAGGGGTTCGATCGAGCGGCTCATCGAGAAGCTCATCAACGAGATGATGGAGCCCTATCAGCTGCAGAGCCATCTGCAGTCGGTCAGCCTGTCGGTCGGCATCGTGGCGATGCCGAAGGACGGCGTCGACCCGGTGCTGATCCTTCGCCGCTCGAACCTGGCGCTGCAGAACGCGCGCGCCAGCGGCATCGGCAACTGGTCCGTCTTCCACGCCGACATGGGCCGCGTGGCGGATTATCGGCAGTGGATCGAGTCGGAGCTGAAGACCGCCTTCGACCGCGGCGACTTCAGCCTCCACTATCAGCCGCAACTCAACCTGCCGAGCGGCCGCGTCGTCGGCTATGAGGCGCTGATCCGTTGGAAGCATCCGGAGCGCGGCATGATCCCGCCGATGGAATTCATTCCGATCGCCGAGGAAACCGGCATGATCAATCCGATCGGCGAGTGGGTGCTGCGCAAGGCCTGCAGCGACGCCCGGTACCTGCCGGAGGACTGCTTCGTCGCCGTCAACATCTCGCCGGTTCAGTTCATGACCAGGGATTTCGTCGGCATTGTGCGGGAGGTGATGGAATCGACCGGCATCAAGCCGTCGCGGCTGGAGCTCGAGGTCACCGAGACGGCGATGATGCAGGATCGCGACCGCGCCGCGGCGATCCTGGAGCAGCTTGCCGAGATGGGCATTTCGGTGGCCGTCGACGATTTCGGCACCGGCTATTCCAATTTGAGCTACCTGATCGATTTCTCCTTCGGCAAGCTGAAGATCGACCGTTCCTTCGTCAGCCGCATCGATACCGACTCCAACTCCGGGGCGATCGTCTCGACCATTGTCGGCCTGTCGCGGGCGCTGGGCGTCAGCATCATCGCCGAAGGCGTCGAGACCGAGAACCAGGCCACCCTGCTGCGAGCGGCCGGCTGCGAGGTGGTGCAGGGCTATCTGTTCGGCCGGCCGGCGCCGCTCAAGATCGAGCTCGGCGAAGCGCGGCCCGCCTTCGGCACGCATGAGCCGGCCCGCATCGTCAGCGTGCAGTAGAGCGAGCGCCGCTTTTCCGGACGGAAAACCGCTTCGCACTTTTCCTTGAATTGCTAGCGGCGCGCCGAAAGCGCCTTGAACATTCCGTCGCGGGCGATCTCGGCATGGCTGGCAAAGGCTGCCGAAAGCACCTGCTCATAGGGAAGCTGGCGGTTCGCCACCATGAACAGGCGACCGCCCGGCTTCAGCGCCTTCGACGCGGCGCGGATCATGCCCGCGCCGATGCCGGGCTCGGCGGCACGGCCGCTGTGGAAGGGCGGGTTCATGACGATCGCATCGTAGCGCCGGTCGACCGCTTCGGTGAGAAGATCGGTCCAGAAGAAGCGCGGCTCGATGGCGCCATGGACGTTCAGCCTGGATGCTTCCAGCGCTTCGAAATCCGCTTCATAGAGATCGAGCGCGGTGAGGCCGTGCGAGCGCTGCAGGACCTCCGCCGCCAGATAACCCCAGCCGGCGCAGAAATCAGCAACATTGCCTTTGAGATCGTCAGGCAGGTTCGCGGCGAGCAGTTTCGAACCGGCATCGATCCGATCGAAGGAAAACATGCCGGGCGCGGTTTTGAAGCCGCCTTCGACGACAAGGTCGGGGTTGCCGGCGCGCAGCGTCGCGGCCGTGTTCGTGCCGGTTCGCCGGAACCAGAAGGCAACGCCGTGATGCTTCGGCAGATGGCCTTCGAGCGGCGCCAGCCCGTTGATCCGCTTGCGCAGGCTGTCGACGCCGTCGTCCTTGCTGCCGGCAACGACGACAGGCGCGCCCCGTGCGACGCGCTCGACAGCTTCGGCGATGCGCACCTCATTTTGCCCGCGATGCCGGCCGGCGAGCACGAGAGCCATGTCGTAGTCCTGCCCTTCCGCCCGCGGCGTCACATCACGGCCCAAGGCCTGCAGGGCGCGAAAATGCGACCGGAAACCTTGCGCCAGATGCAGCGTCGCATCGAAGCCGGCGGGCAAGCGGAAACCAGGCTCAGCGCCCAGAAAAAGGACGCGGGCATCCTTTCGCGGCAGAGGCAGCGCCTCGGCCTCAAATGGATAGAACAGCGTTTTCAGCGGCTCCGCGACCATCTACTCCAGCCTTCAAACAAAACGGGCGCACCTTACGGCACGCCCGTCTCAATTCTATCAGTCAGACCCCGATCAGGCGGCGTCTTCCTCGCCTTCCGACTTCTTCTTATCCTGAGCGATTTCCTTGCCGGTCGCCTGGTCGACGACCTTCATCGACAGGCGGACCTTGCCGCGCTCGTCGAAGCCCATCAGCTTGACCCAGACCTTGTCGCCTTCCTTGACGACGTCCGAGGTCTTGGCAACGCGCTCATTGGCGAGCTGCGAGATGTGGACGAGACCGTCGCGCGGGCCGAAGAAGTTGACGAACGCGCCGAAGTCGGCCGTCTTGACGACGGTGCCTTCGTAGATCTCGCCGACTTCCGGCTCGGCGACGATGGTGTGGATCCACTTCTTCGCCGCCTCGATCTCCTTGGCGTTCGCCGAAGCGATCTTGACCGTGCCGTCGTCCTCGATGTTGATCTTGGCGCCGGTCTTCTCGACGATCTCGCGGATCACCTTGCCGCCGGAGCCGATGACGTCGCGGATCTTGTCGGTCGGGATGTGCATGACCTCGATGCGCGGCGCGAACTCGCCGAGCTCGGCACGGGCGCCGGATAGCGCATGCGCCATCTCGCCGAGGATGTGCAGGCGGCCGTCCTTGGCCTGGGCAAGCGCGATGCCCATGATTTCCTCGGTGATGCCATCGATCTTGATGTCCATCTGCAGCGAGGTGACGCCGTTGGCGGTGCCGGCGACCTTGAAGTCCATGTCGCCGAGGTGGTCCTCGTCACCGAGGATGTCGGAGAGCACCGCAAAACGCTCGCCTTCCTTGATCAGGCCCATGGCGATGCCGGCGACCGGCTTTGCCAGCGGCACGCCGGCATCCATCAGCGCCAGCGAGGTGCCGCAGACGGTGGCCATCGAGGACGAGCCGTTGGACTCGGTGATCTCGGAGACGACGCGCAACGTGTAGGGGAACTGGTCAGCGGAGGGCAGCATCGGGCGAATGGCGCGCCAGGCGAGCTTGCCATGGCCGATTTCGCGGCGGCCCGGCGAGCCCATGCGGCCGGTCTCACCGACGGAGTAGGGCGGGAAGTTGTAGTGAAGGAGGAACTTCTCCTTGTACATGCCGGTCAGCGAATCGACATACTGCTCGTCTTCGCCGGTGCCCAGCGTGGCGACGACCAGCGCCTGGGTCTCGCCGCGAGTGAAGAGCGCCGAACCATGGGTGCGCGCCAGGACGCCGACTTCCGAAACGATCTTGCGAACGGTCTTGAGATCACGGCCGTCGATGCGCGAGCCGGTGTCGAGGATGTTCCAGCGCACGACCTTGGCCTGAAGCTCCTTGAACACCGAGCCGATCTGCTCTGAGGTGTGCTTGGCTTCCTCGCCTTCGGCCGGAGCAAACGCCGCCTTGACCTTGGCCTTGACGGCGTCGACCGCAGCATAGCGCTTCTGCTTGTCGGTGATCTTGTAGGCATTGCTGAGCTCGTCGCCGACGATCTTCAGCATCTCGGCTTCCAGCGCGGAGTAGTCCGGCGCCTTGAAGTCGCGCGGCTCCTTGGCGGCAACTTCTGCCAGCTTGATGATCGCATCGATCACCGGCTGGAAGCTCTTATGGCCGAACACGACGGCGCCGAGCATCAGGTCCTCGGAGAGTTCCTTGGCTTCGGATTCGACCATCAGCACGGCGTCGGTGGTGCCGGCGACGACGAGGTCGAGCTTGGATTCCTGCATCTCGTCGATATGCGGGTTGAGCACATATTCGCCGTTGATGTAGCCGACGCGGGCGCCGCCGATCGGGCCCATGAAGGGCACGCCCGAAAGCGTCAGCGCGGCCGAGGTGGCGACGATCGACAGGATGTCGGGATCGTTCTCGAGATCATGCTGGACGACGGTGACGACGATCTGGGTGTCGTTCTTGTAGCCGTCGGCGAAAAGCGGGCGGATCGGACGGTCGATCAGGCGCGAAACCAGCGTTTCCTTTTCGCTCGGACGGCCCTCGCGCTTGAAGTAGCCGCCCGGGATCTTGCCGGCGGCGTAGGTCTTTTCCTGGTAGTTGACGGTAAGCGGGAAGAAATCGAGGCCGGGCTTCGGCTCCTTCATCGAGACGACGGTGGCGAGAACGACGGTCTCGCCATAGGTGGCGAGCACCGCGCCGTCAGCCTGGCGCGCGATCTTGCCGGTTTCGAGGATGAGCGGACGGCCGCCCCATTCGATTTCCACTTTGTGTTGATTGAACATATCTTGTCCTTCATATGCGGAAAGGGCCGCACCGTCTTAACGGTCGCGGGTTCTCCCTTTCCTGGCTTCCTTCGGGCAGCCACGGGCAAGACAACGGGAAGCTCGTTCAAGTCCGGCTCAAGAGCCGAGCGAGCATCCTGCAATCCTGCCCCATGACCGTCCATGGGCGGTTCCGGATAGCCCTCTGCAAGTCCGGAACCCGATTGGCCGATTGGTCGGCCTTGCGCATGACGCCGGAAACCACTGTTTCCGGAACGCGCCATGCGCGGAGGGGAATTTACTTTTCCAGCATCGAGGCACCGGACCATCCGATGCGCCAATGCGCGACCGGCGGGCCCCCTTCGAGAGCCCGCCGGTCAATTCGTCAGCGACGGAGACCGAGCTTGTCGATCAGCGTCTGATAGCGCGCGTCATCCTTGCGCTTGAGATAGTCAAGCAGGCTGCGGCGCTGGGAGACCAGAGCAAGCAGACCACGGCGGGAATGGTTATCCTTCTTGTGGTCCTTGAAGTGCTCGGTCAGGTTCTTGATGCGCTCGGAAAGGATGGCAACCTGGACTTCCGGAGATCCGGTATCGCCCTTGGCGGTTGCGTATTCGGTCATCAATTCCTTCTTGCGATCGGCAGTGATCGACATCGTGCTTTTCCTTATCTGTTGGAGGAAACGGGGCGCCCACAGCCGGGATGTCGTCCAGCAGGGGCCAGTGCAAGCGACGCGTCAGGGCGCGAAGCTGCGGCGCATATAGTGCAATTCCGGGAAAAACACCAGCCCAATTGTCAAGCCGGCTTGTCGCAGGTTCTGGTTGCGAAAACCAAAGCATGTCTCCCGAAAGTGGGAACCGGTTTCGGGGCAAAGACATGCGCAAAATCAAAAGCCTAAAGCGCAAGGAGCGAATCTGAAAGATCGCGACGCGCTTTAGGAGAATTCAAAGGCTAGAGCCACTTCTTCCACTTGAAGAACGCGATCAAACCGACCGCGACGACCGCCATGAACACCAGCGAGGCGGGATAGCCGTAATAGGCCTTCAGCTCGGGCATGTTCCAGGGCGAGGTTTCCGGATCGAAATTCATGCCCCAGACGCCGACCAGGAAGGTCAGCGGCATGAAGATCACCGAGACGATCGTCAGATAGGAAATGACGTCGTTGGTGCGGGCCTGGGTCAGCGAGACATGCATCTCGATCAGGCCGGTGAGCATGTCGCGCTGGTTCTCGACCAGCTCGATCAGGCGCAGCGAATGATCGAGCGTGTCGTTGAAGAATATCTTGGTCTCCGCCTTCACGAAGGGCACGTCGTTGCGGATCAGCGTCGCCAGCGCGTCGCGCATCGGCCACAGCACGCCCTTCAGCACGTTGGCGTCGCGCCTGAGCTCATGCAGCTGCCGCATCTGATGCTTGTGCGGCTTGTTCAGCATATCGTCCTCGATGCCGTCGACCAGTTCGCTCGCCGCCTCGATCGGCGGGAAATAGCTGTCGACGATGGCATCGATCAGCGCATAGGCGAGATAGTCTGCGCCGCGCGAACGCAGCCGGTTGGGCATCGCGCCCGCAATGCGCTTGCGTACCGGATCGAACGGATCGCCTTCGCGCTCCTGGAAGGTGACGACGAAATTGCCGCCGAAGAACAGCGCGATCTGCTCGTAACGGTGCGAGGTGACATCGTCGATCATCCGCATGATGACGAAGGCATGATCCTCGAAGAAATCCACCTTGGGCCGCTGTCCGGTGTTGACGACATCCTCCAGCGCCAGCGGATGCAGGTTGAAGATGCGGCCGATCTCCTCGATCAGCGGGATGTTGGCGAGGCCCGTGCAGTCCAGCCAGACGACAGGCCATTTCTCGCAATGGGCGTTGAGATCATCGATCGAGGCATTGTCGATGGTCTTGTATTTCTCGGGCGAGATCAGCGTCAGCCGAAGCTCGCTGCGCCGCGCCGAAGGATCGGCGATAAGCGTGCCGGGAGACGCCCCGACCGGTGGTCGACGGGTTTTCAGCGCCGCCCTTTTCTTGCCCGTATCGGTCTTGGCCATGAGATCCCTGAAGCGTCGGCGCTGAGCAGAGCTTAGACGAACGGATTCACCCGGCAAAGACCCGCTTGGGCTTGAACATGCCCTGCTCGATGGCGCCGATAGCGATGAGCTTGCCGCGCGCGGTGGCGCAGGCCTCATCGGCCTCTACCGGCGCGTCGCGGCCGCGAATGATGACGGGATTGCCGAGGCGGATCTTCGTCGCCGCGTCGTCGCTGACGGCGACCTGCGGCAGGCAGTCGAGCGCAACCGCCGTTTCGACAAGCAGTGCGTCGATGGCGCTGAAATCGACCGGCGTCTCGGCCTCGTCCGGATTCGGCTCTGTCCTGTCGCCGAAGCGGGCGGCTTCCAGCTCGGCAACCGTGACGAAATCCTGCGGCGTGAATGGCTCGACCTCGACGCGGCGCAATTCGGCGATGTGGCCGAAGCAGCCGAGGTCGCGGCCCATGTCGCGAGCCAGCGAGCGCACATAGGTGCCCTTGCCGCATTCGACCTCGAAAACGGTCTTGTCGGCACCGTGCTCGACGATGTCGAGGCGGCCGATCTCGATCTCGCGCGCAGGGATGTCGACCGTCTCGCCCTCGCGGGCAAGGTCATAAGCGCGCTCGCCAGCGATCTTGATGGCCGAGAATTGCGGCGGCGTCTGCATGATGACGCCGGTGTATTTCGGCAGCAGCGTCCTCACCTCGGCCTCGGCCGGGCGACGGTCGGAGCTGTTGGTCACCGGGCCTTCGAGATCGTCGGTCGAGCGCTCCTCGCCCCAGGCGACGGTGAAGCGGTAGATCTTGGCACCGTCCTGCACATAAGGAACGGTCTTGGTCGCCTCGCCGAGCGCGATCGGCAGCATGCCGGAGGCAAGCGGATCGAGCGTGCCGGCGTGACCGGCCTTCTCGGCCTGGAACAGCCATTTGATCTTGGAGACGGCCTCGGTCGAGCCCATGCCGACCGGCTTGTCCAGCACCACCCAGCCGGAGACCGGCCGTCCCTTCTTCTTGCCGCGACGCGCCACCTATTCCTCGTCCTTGTCGTTGTTCTTGCCGTCGCCGAGATCGCGCGCGACTTCGGGCGATTTCAGCAGTTCATTGATCTTCGCGAAATTGTCGAAGGACGTGTCGAGCCTAAAGCGGAACTCCGGCATGTACTTCATCTGCCTGAGCGCACCGGAAACACGGCCGCGGATGAACTTCGCATGCCTGTTGAGCGCTTCGATCACCGCGCCGGCATCGCCAGTGCCAAGCGGCGACACGAAGGCGGTGGCGATCTTCAGATCTGGCGACATGCGCACTTCGGACACAGACACGACGCTGTTTTCGATCACCGGATCGATGATCTCGCCGCGCTGCAAGGTTTCGGAGAGAGCGTGACGAACCTGCTCGCCGACGCGCAGCATGCGCTGGGAGGGGCCTGATGTAGTCGAACGGGGCATTTTCTTCGGTCCTGAAATCGTGAAGCGCGGGATGGGACCGCGCGACATGTCTCAACATGCATAAGGGATCTGGGCGGCAGCCTTTCGGCCGCCGCCCGTTTCATTTCGGCAAGCATACCGAATTTAGAGCGTTCTGGTCACCATCTCGATGCGGAAGCACTCGATGACGTCGCCAACGCGCATGTCCTCATAGTTCTGGAAGGCCATGCCGCATTCCTGACCGCCCGGCACTTCGGCAACCTCGTCCTTGAAGCGCTTGAGCGTCTTCAACGTGCCTTCGTGGATGACGACGTTGTCGCGGATCAGGCGAACACCCGCGCCACGCTCGACCTTGCCTTCGGTGACCCGGCAGCCGGCGATCTTGCCGATCTTGGAGATGTCGAAGATCTCGAGGATCTCGGCATTGCCGATGAAGGTCTCGCGCCGTTCTGGCGAAAGCATGCCCGAAAGGGCCGCCTTCACGTCATCGACGAGGTTGTAGATGATCGAGTAGTAGCGGATCTCGATGCCTGCGGCGGCCGCGGCCGCCCGCGCCTGCGCATTGGCGCGGACGTTGAAGCCGATGATCGCCGCTCCGGACGTCTCGGCGAGCGAGACGTCGCTTTCGGTGATGCCGCCGGCACCAGCATGAACGATGCGCGCGCGCACCTCGTCATTGCCGAGCTTTTCAAGGGCGGCATTGATCGCCTCGATCGAACCCTGCACGTCGCCCTTGATGACCAGCGGGAATTCCTTCAGCCCGCTCGTCTGCAGCTGTGACATCATCTGCTCGAGCGAGCCGCGCTGGCCGGCATGCCGGGCCACCGCCTTGTCGCGCGCCAGGCGCTGGCGGTACTCGGTGATCTCACGGGCGCGGGCCTCGTTGTTGACGACGGCGAAGCGGTCGCCCGCCTGCGGCGTGCCCTGGAGGCCAAGCACCTCGACCGGCATCGCCGGCGGCGCTTCCGGCACATGCTCGCCGCGATCGTTGACGAGCGCACGCACACGGCCCCACTCGTTGCCGGCGACGATGATGTCGCCCGGCATCAGCGTGCCGGTCTGCACCAGCACGGTGGCGACGGGGCCACGGCCCTTGTCCAACTGCGCCTCGATGACCGCGCCTTCGGCGGTGCGGTCCGGGTTGGCCTTGAGGTCGAGGACTTCGGCCTGCAGCAGTATCGCTTCCAGGAGCTTGTCGAGATTGGTGCCCTTGGTCGCCGAAACCTCGACGTCCAGCACCTCGCCACCCATCGATTCGACGAACACTTCGTGACGCAGCAGCTCGGTCCGCACCTTCTGCGGGTCGGCGTCGCGCTTGTCGATCTTATTGATGGCCACGATGATCGGCACGCCGGCCGCCTTGGCGTGGCTGATCGATTCGATCGTCTGCGGCATCACGGCGTCGTCAGCCGCCACCACCAGCACCGCGATGTCGGTGACCTGGGCGCCACGGGCGCGCATGGCCGTGAAGGCGGCGTGGCCGGGCGTGTCGATGAAGGTGATCTTCTGACCGTTCTTCTCGATCTGGTAGGCGCCGATATGCTGGGTGATGCCACCAGCCTCGCCGGAGACGACATTGGCGTTGCGGATGGCGTCGAGCAGCGAGGTCTTGCCGTGGTCGACATGGCCCATGATGGTCACGACCGGAGGACGCGAGACCAGGTCTTCCGGGCGGTCGGCGATGTTGAACAGGCCTTCCTCGATGTCGGACTCGGCGACGCGGCGGACCGTGTGGCCGAATTCGGAAGCAACCAGTTCGGCCGTGTCGGCGTCGATGACGTCGCCCGGCTTCAGGATCTGGCCCTGCTTCATGAAGAACTTGACCACGTCTACGGCGCGCTCGGACATGCGCTGCGCCAGTTCCTGGATGGTGATGGTTTCGGGCAGGATCACTTCGCGCATGACTTTCTCGCGCGGCTCATTGTGCATCGCGCGTTTGAATTTTTCCTGGCGGCGACGCATCGACGACAGCGAACGGGCGCGCGCATCTTCGTCCGACAGCGCGGTGTTCAGCGTCAGCTTGCCGCGGCGGCGGTCTTCCTCGCCCTTGGTCGGCTTGGCCGGCCGCGCCACTTCCGGCGTCGCAAGGCGACGGGCGGGCGCGCTGGCGCCTGCGCCACCGCCGGCGCCGGTGCGCCTCGGCTTGGCCCCCTCCTCGTCGTCAACCGTGGCGACGTCGGCGGCCAGCGGCGCGCGACGGCGAGCCTCTTCCTCGGCACGACGCCGCGACTCTGCCTCGGCCTGCAGACGCGCTTCTTCCTCGGCCTGACGGCGCGCGGATTCGTCACGCTCGCGCTTGCGGCGTTCCTCTTCCTCGGCGCGGCGCTTGCCCTCTTCCTGAGCGCGCTGGCGATCCTCGGCCTCGCGGGCCTTGGAGCCTTCCAGCGCCTTGCGGCGCGCTTCCATCTCGCCACGCGAGAGTTCGTTCAGGACCATGCCGGAACGCTCCGACGACGGCGGGGGCGGCGCCTTCGGCGCTTCCTGCACGACAGGCGCGGCGGCAACAGGGGCAGCAGCGGCGGGCTTCGGCGTGAAGACGGACGGAGCCACCGGTTCCGGCTTGTCGCCGGGCATCGAGAACTTGCGCTTCTTGATCTCGACCTGGACCTGCTTGGTGCGGCCATGCGAGAAATTCTGGCGCACGGTGCCCTGCTCGGTACCGGGGCGCTTCAGCGTCAAGGTCTTCTTCGGCGTAACGCTCAACGTCTTGTCGTCGCCCGATTTCGTATCGCTCATTCCATATCCTCTGCGGCATCATCTTCGT
Source organism: Mesorhizobium sp. B2-7-1 (assembly GCF_006440735.1). Classification (GTDB taxonomy): domain Bacteria; phylum Pseudomonadota; class Alphaproteobacteria; order Rhizobiales; family Rhizobiaceae; genus Mesorhizobium. The sequence continues at coordinate 21,124 of NZ_VFUA01000101.1, forward strand.
CAGCAACGGCCGCAAGCATTGCCAGATCGTTCGGGGTACCGCCCCGATATCGGTCGAGCGCAACAACGCGCTTCTCAACCGCCTGTCCCGCGTCCTGCGCGAGGACGGCAGCATGTATCACATTTGTACCCCCCAATGCCAAGCTCAACTCGGCCTCGGAGAAAAGTTTGTAGGCAAGGATGACGGGGCCGCCGAGATGAACGGTTGCCCGCCGCGCCTGGCTGATCTTGCGGACACCGTCGTCCGAGGCCTCGGCCGCATGCAGCACCAGCAGCGCTTGCCCGTCGCGCACCGCAGCCTCGACCTTGGTGGCGCCAAGAACAATGGCGCCAGCCTTGCGAGCAAGGCCAAGCATGCCCAGAGCGGTTCTGGAGAGCAGCCCGTCGACCATGCCGCCGAGATCGGCTGGAACGGTCACCTGTGCCTTGAAAGCACGGGCAAACAGGTTCTTCGCCGCTGCCTTCTCGATATGTAGGCGATCGGCGGTGACCCAGCAACCGCGGCCGGGCAGATTTCTCTTGATGTCCGGAACGACGGCCGAATCCGGGCCGACGACGAAGCGGATCAGTTCATCCGCTTCGGCCTGCCTGCGCGTAACGATGCAAGTGCGATCGTTCATCTCTTCCTGGGTCGGGTTGTGTGCGATGCGGTTTCACCTCACGCACCAACAGCTTCGTCAGCCGCGACTTCTTCGGCTGCAAGCTCGTCTTCGCTGATCCAGCCAGCCTTGAGGCGGGCGGCCAGAACCATCTGCTCGGCATCGGCGCGCGACACGCCATGGCTGGCGAGCACGCCCGGAAAGACCTTGGTCTCGCCGTCCTTGCGCTCTTTCCAGCCGATCAGATCGTCGGCGGCGTAGCCGGCGAAATCCTCGATCGTCTTCACGCCGTCCTCGCCGAGCGTCACCATCATGGCCGTGGTGACGCCGGGGATCTCGCGCAGCTCGTCCTTGACGCCCAGCGCCTTGCGCTTTTCGTCGTGCTCGGCCTCGATCTTTTCCAGATATTCGCGGGCGCGGGTCTGGATTTCCGAAGCGGTATCCTCGTCGAAGCCGTCGATCGAGGAGATTTCGCCCGAGTCGACATAGGCGACTTCCTCGACACTGGTGAAGCCTTCGGAGGCAAGCACCTGGCCGACCATCTCGTCGACGTCGAGTGCTTCCATGAAGAGCGCCGAACGCTCGACGAATTCCTTCTGGCGACGCTCGCTCTCTTCCTGCTCGGTCAGGATGTCGATATCCCAGCCGGTGAGCTGCGAGGCCAGGCGCACGTTCTGGCCGCGGCGGCCGATGGCCAGCGACAGCTGATCGTCCGGCACCACCACTTCGATGCGCTCGGCATCTTCGTCGAGCACCACCTTGGCGACCTCGGCCGGCTGCAGCGCGTTGACGATGAAGGAAGCGGCCGAAGGCGACCACGGAATGATGTCGATCTTCTCGCCCTGCAACTCGCCGACCACCGCCTGGACGCGGCTGCCGCGCATGCCGACGCAGGCGCCGACCGGATCAATCGAGGAATCGCGCGAGATGACAGCGATCTTGGCGCGCGAGCCCGGATCGCGGGCGACCGACTTGATCTCGATGATGCCGTCGTAGATTTCCGGCACTTCCATGGTGAAGAGCTTGGCCATGAACTGCGGATGCGTGCGCGACAGGAATATCTGCGGGCCGCGCTGCTCGCGGCGCACGTCATAGACATAGGCGCGAACGCGGTCGCCATATTTGTAGTTCTCGCGCGGGATCAGCTCGTCGCGGCGGATGATCGCCTCGCCACGGCCGAGATCGACGATGACATTGCCGTACTCGACGCGCTTGACGGTGCCGTTGACGATCTCGCCGATGCGGTCCTTGTATTCGTCATACTGGCGGTCGCGCTCGGCTTCGCGCACCTTCTGCACGATGACCTGCTTGGCCGACTGGGCGGCGATGCGGCCGAAATCCATCGGCGGCAGCTGCTCGGCGATGAAATCGCCTAGCTGGGCATCGGGGTTGCGCTCGCGCGCCGTGGAAAGCGCGATCTGCGTCGCGTAGTCCTCGACCTTCTCGACCACTTCCATCAGCCGCTGCAGCTTCATCTCGCCGGTGTTCGGGTTGATGTCGGCGCGGATGTTGGTCTCCTGGCCATAGCGGGAGCGCGCCGCCTTCTGGATCGCATCGGCCATGGCGGCGATGACGATCGACTTATCGATCGACTTTTCACGCGCGACCGCATCGGCGATCTGCAGCAGTTCAAGCCTGTTGGCGCTTACAACCATTGTCTTTCTCCCGATTTCGCCTCGGACATCCAGCCCGGCGGCGCTATCAACTTTCCTGTTCGGTTTCGTTTTCCTCGGCGGCGTCTTCCGCTTCGCCGCGGCGTTTCTTGGCTTCCTTGCGCGCCCGGTTGTCCTTCGACAGGGCATCGCGGATGAGATCGTCGGTCAGCACCAGCCGGGCCTCGGCAATCGCGTCGAAAGGCACGCGCACCGTCGGCTCTTCGCCATAGGCAGCCTTGTCGCGCTCGATAAGGATGCCATCGGCGTCAGCCTCGGCAATCTTGCCCTTGAAGCGCTTGCGATCGCTGACAAGAACCGACGTTTCAAGCTTGACCAGATGGCCGGTCCAGGCGGTGAAATCCGACTTGCGCACCAGCGGCCGGTCGATGCCGGGCGACGAGACTTCGAGATGATACGCCTTTTCGATCGGATCATCGACATCGAGCGCCGGCGACACCGCGCGGCTGACCTCTTCGCAATCCTCGACGGTCATGGTGCCGTCTTCGCGTTCGGCCATGATCTGCAGCGTCAGCCCATTCTGGCCGGTCAACTGCACCCGCACCAGTCGGAAGCCGATGGCCTTGAGCACCGGCTGCACGATCAGCGCAATGCGCGCATCGATGCCGCTTTCGCGGATGATACGGTCGTCGGCCTCGCTTGCCGCTGCAGTCATCAGATCCCTGTCGCTTTTTCGCTTCCGGCGGGCAGGTAACAAAAAAGAGCGGGACCGGGTGGACCCACTCTTCGTCATACCGACCAAGAATTTGAGGCTGATATAGACGATTGCCGCGGGCGTTTCAAGCCTTCAGACAAAGGCCTGCGGTGGCGTCTGGAACTGGCGCGGCCGTCGCTGGGCCGCATGCATCCCCGTGAGTATCTCGATCTCGCCGCCGACAACGCGGTAGGGAATTATGTATGGGATATCAGCCAGGACCAGCTCTCGTGGTCCTTTCACC
>NZ_VFUA01000102.1 GCF_006440735.1 Mesorhizobium sp. B2-7-1
CGCCTCACTCCGCTGGAACACCCCTCATCCGTCTCGGCGCTATGCGCCGATCCACCTTCTCCCACAAGGGGAGAAGGGAAAAGGACAAATTTCAATCAACTTTTAATCTTTTTTGCCCGCGCCTCTGGACAAGGCGAATCACGTTTGATTCTTTACTGACGATTCGGGCGTGCGGCGTATCCGGATCATCCAGTATACGGCAGATCGGGGAGTGCCATTTATGGCCAAGGCGGACGCGTGGGGCGCGCCCGGAGGGAAGGCTTTTGCGCGTCGCAAGGCAAGGAGCGATGGACTTGCCGGCAATACGCGCCTGATCGCCGAACCCACCTATCAGCGGCTCTTGGCCGCCGAGCCCTTCCTGCGCCGTTCGATCCCGGCTCTCATCATCATCTTCCTGATCGTCATCGCCGCGCTGCGCTTCCTGTCGCTGATGAACGAGCATGACGAGATCGAGCGCGACGCCAAGGCGGTGCTGGCGCTGGCCGCCGGCCAGATGGCGCAGGCTGTCACCGCCGACTCCAGCGCAGCCGGCGCCAATGCCATAAGCCTGCTGGAAAACACCAGCCGCCAGGGCGCCATGAGCCGTGCCCATGTGCTCGCCATCACCGACGCCAACTTCAAGGTCATCGCCGTTTCGCCGCTGTCGACAGGCTGGCAGGGCCGCACGCTGGACAGCCTCGTGCTGGGCGGCCAGCCGCTGTTCATGTTCGGCGACCGCGCCGGCGTGATGGATGTCTCGATCGCGGGACAGGACTGGTTCGCCGCCGTCAGCCTCAGCGGCGACCGCAGACATGCGGCGGCCGTGTTGGTGCCGCAGGAAGCGGTGTTCGACAACTGGCGCAAGTCGATGTCGCTCAACGTCACCCTGTTCGTGCTGACGGCGGGCGTGCTGATCGTCATCCTCTACGCCTATTTCGGCCAGGCGGCGCGCGCCCAGGCGGCGGACCGCATCTATCTCGAAGCGCATCAGCGCATCGACATGGCGCTGGTGCGCGGCCGCTGCGGGCTGTGGGACTGGGACATGGTGCGCGGCAAGATGTACTGGTCGCGCTCGATGTATGACATGCTGGGCTACGAGCCCTGCGATACGATGCTCTCCTTCGGCGAGGTCGACGAGATCATCCACCCGGAAGACGGCGACCTGTTCGAGCTCGCCAATCGCATCGTCGAGCGCGAGATCGACCATATCGACCAGGTTTTCCGGATGCGCCACGCCGATGGGCAATATGTGTGGATGCGGGCCCGCGCGCAGGTGATCGACCCGGAGGCGCCGGAGATCCAGCTGATCGGCATCGCCGTCGACGTCACCGAGCAGCGGCACCTGGCGCTGCGCTCGGAAGCGGCGGACATGCGGCTCAGGACCGCGATCGAGAACATCAACGAATCCTTCGTGCTGTGGGATGCCGCCGAACGGCTGATCATGTGCAATTCGAAATTCCAGAAGGACAACGGGCTGTCGGACCGCGACGTCATGCCGGGCGCGACCCGCGATATGCTGGAGGAGCGCATGCTCGCCTTCGCCTCGGAGCGCAGGTTGGCCAATGCCAATGGTCCGCATGGCGGCATCACGCTCGAGCGCCAGCTTGCCGACGGCCGCTGGCTGCAGGTCAACGAGCTCAGGACCCGCGACGGCGGCGTCGTTTCCGTGGGCTCCGACATCACCCAGATCAAGCTGCACCAGGAAAAGCTGGTCGACAGCGAGCGGCGGCTGATGGCGACGATCCACGACCTCAGCCTGGCCCGCCGCGCCGAGGAGGAACGCGCCAGCGAGTTGGTCGAACTCAACCGCAAATACATGAAGGAAACCGAGCGCGCCGAGGCGGCCAATCGGGCCAAATCGGAGTTCCTCGCCAACATGTCGCATGAATTGCGCACGCCGCTCAACGCCATCATCGGCTTCTCCGAGCTTATGCAGCAGGGCCTGTTCGGGCCGCTCGGCTCCGAGCGCTACGAGGAATACGCAACCGACATCAACGGCAGCGGCAAATACCTGCTCGGCGTCATCAACGACATCCTCGACATGTCGAAGATCGAGGCCGGCCAGTTCTCGCTCGATCGCGAGGAGATCGACCTCTGCCCGCTGATCAAGGAAACGGTGCGGGTTATCTCGCTGCAGGCGGCGGAAAAGTCGATCAATGTCGAGACGCGCATCGCCGATACGATGCGGCTCTACGCCGACCGCCGCGCCATCAAGCAGATCGCCATCAACCTGCTCTCCAACGCGGTGAAGTTCACCGGACAGGGCGGCAAGATCACGGTCAGGGCGCGCAACACGTCGGGCGCCCTGCTGCTCACCATCGAGGACAATGGTTGCGGCATTCCCAAGCAGGCGCTGAGCAAGCTCGGCCGGCCGTTCGAGCAGGTGCAGAACCAGTTCTCCAAGAACCATACCGGCTCGGGCCTCGGGCTCGCCATCTCGCGCTCGCTGGCCGAGCTGCAGGGCGGCGCGCTGAAGATCCGCTCGACCGAAGGGACCGGCACCATCGTGTCGGTGCGCATCCCGCTGAAGAAGGCGCCGCCGACGGTGAAGGCGGCTGCCTGAAATCTCGCAGAAAAATCTGTAACGCTGGAGGGACAGCGCCCCCCTCTGTCCTGCCGGACATCTCCCCACAAGGGGGGAGATCAAATGTCGCGCCGCCTTTCGCCAATCTCCAACGTCGCAGGAGTGAGCGAGGCGCCGAAGCTGCCAATCTCCCCAGTCCAAACACCCACCTGTGGGGGAGATGTCCGGCAGGACAGAGGGGGGCGCGAAGGAATGAGGCGTGGATTAACCTCGCGAAGTCGCCGCGGCCGCGCGAAGGATATGGTCGAAGTCTTTCCGAACCTTCCGCGACATCTCCTTGAGATGTGCTTCCAGCACGCCGAAATCCGGCAGGTCGGTGGCCGCCAGCAACAGGTCCGAAAGCCCCGGCGGGACATCGTCACGCTGGAACTCGCCGGTGAGGCAAAGCCTGATCATCTGTGTCAGCGCCAGATAGAGCCGATAGGCCTCGCCAAGCTCTTCACGGATAGCGCCACCTGCGAAACCGGGGGCTAGCCGCGCCAGAATGTCGGCCGTCGCCGTCACCCGGCGGCTGGGCTCGACATTGCCGGTTATGACCGCGACCTGGGCGATGAATTCGAGATCGATGAGCCCGCCCGGGATCAGCTTGATGTCCCAGAGGTCGCGCGGCGGCTTCTCCTTCTCGATCAGCGCGCGCATGTCCGAGGCCTCGGCCTTCACCTTGGCGGCGTCGCGCGGCTGCGCCAGAACCGCCGCTACTTCCGTCTCGAGCTCGGCGCAGAGCTCGGCATCGCCGCCGATGGCGCGGGCTCGTGCCAGCGCCATGTGCTCCCAGGTCCAGGCGTCCTGGCGCTGATATTTCTTGAACGCGTCGATATGGGTGGCGACCGGCCCCTTGTTGCCCGACGGACGCAGGCGCAGGTCCAATTCATAGAGCACGCCTTCGGCTGTCGGCGCCGAGACGGCCGCGATCAGGCGCTGCGTCATGCGGGTGTAGTAATGCGAGGGCGCCAGCGGCTTCTCGCCATCGGAGTCCTCGGCATCTGAATGATCGTAGAGCAGGATGAGATCGACATCCGAACCCGCAGTGAGTTCGCGGCTGCCGAGCTTGCCCATGCCGAGCAGCGCCACCCTGCCGCCGGCGATCCTGCCGTGACGCAGCGCGAATTCGGCGATCACCGCTTGAAGCGCCGCTTCGATGGTGAGGTCGGCAAGATCGGAGAAGGTGCGGCCGGCGCGCGCCGGATCGATCGAACCGGCAAGCAGGCGCACGCCGATCAGGAATTTCTGCTCGGAGGCGAAGATGCGCAGGCGGTCGAGCACATCCTCATAGGCGCGGTCGCCTTCGATGAAGGCGGCAAGGCGCGCCGAGAGATAGGCGCGGTCCGGCAATTCGGTGAGCAGTGCCGGGTCGAGCAGGCCGTCGAAGACATGCGGGCGGCGGGTGATGATGGCTGCCAGCCTCGGTGCGGCACCCATGATGGTCGCCATCAGCTTCAAGAGCGCCGGGTTCGACTGCAGCAGCGAGAAGAGCTGGATGCCCGCCGGCAGGCCGGCGAGGAACTCGTCGAAGCGCATCAGCGCCTCGTCGGCGCGCCGCGTCTGGCCGAAGGCTTTGAGCAGTGCCGGCGTCAGTTCGGTCAACCGTTCGCGCGCCTCCGCCGACTGGGTGACGCGATAGCGGCCGAAATGCCAGCCGCGGATGACGCGGCAGATATCGCTCGGCCGCTGGAAGCCCAGGCTATGCAGCGTCTGCAGCGTATCGGGATCGTCGACATCGCCGGTGAAGACCAGGTTGCCGACTCCGGCCGAAAGCTCGGGCGCCGTCTCGAACAACGCCGCATAGTGGCGCTCGACCTGCTGCAGCGAGGCTCTGAAGGCCAGCGTGAAGTCCGCTTCGCCAGCAAATCCCAGCATCAGCGCAATGCGTTTCAGCTCCTCGTCTTCCTCAGGCAGGATATGCGTCTGCTCGTCGGCCACCATCTGGATGGCGTGCTCGACACGGCGCAGGAACCAGTATTGGCGGGTGAGCGCATCGCGCGCATCGGCGGTGATCCAGCCGCGCGCGGCGAGCGCTGCGAGCATCGGCACGGTCTCGCGACCGCGCAACTCCGGGAAGCGGCCGCCGGCGATGAGCTGTTGGGTCTGGACGAAGAACTCGATCTCGCGGATGCCGCCGCGGCCGAGCTTGACGTTGTGGCCCTTCACGGCGATCTCGCCGTGGCCCTTGTGGGCATGGATCTGGCGCTTGATCGAATGGACGTCGGCGATCGCCGCATAGTCCATGTATTTGCGCCAGACATAGGGCTGCAATTCCTTGAGGAAGGCCGCGCCCGCGGCGAGATCGCCCGCCACCGGCCGCGCCTTGATCATGGCCGCCCGCTCCCAGTTCTGGCCGCGCGCCTCGTAATAGCGAAGCGCCGCCTCGACCGGGATCGCCAGCGGGGTCGAGCCTGGGTCGGGGCGAAGCCTAAGATCGGTGCGGAAGACATAGCCGTGCTCGGTGCGGTCCTGCAGGATGCGCACGAGACGGCGGGTGAGCCTGGAGAACAGCTCGGTCGCGTCGAGCGGATCGATGACGGCCGGCGCCTCCGGCTCGAAGAAGACGACGAGATCGATGTCGGAGGAAAAATTCAATTCATGCGCGCCGAGCTTGCCCATGCCGAGCAGGATCCAGCCTGAATCCCTGGCCGGTTCCGCTGGGTTCGGCAGCTTGAGCTTGCCTTGCCGGTTCGCGTCGAGCAGCAGGAAATCGACCGCGGCGCATGTGCAGGCATCCGCAAGATCGCTGAGCCGGCGCACCGTCACCGAGGTCTCCGCCTCGCCTGAAAGATCGGCCAGCGCGATCAGGAAATGCGCTTCGGTCTTCCATTGCCTGAGCGTCATCATCAGGCCCGATTCCGAGGCGTCGTCCGCCCTGGCCGCGCCGCCGATCGCCTCGCGAACGGCGGCGAGCCGCGCTTCGACCGTCCGGTCGAACAGTGTGTCGAGGATCGCCGGCCGCCGGCGCGCCACATCGCGCAGGAAGGGCGAGAGGTCGAAGACGGCCGCCAGCAGCGCCTGTAGCGGCCCCTCGCCCGCCAGGAACGCAGCGAGGCGGGAAAGCCCCGCCTCCTCGGCGGCATCGGCGATTTCCGACAGTTCGCGCCCGGCATGCTCCGCATCCAGGGGGCGGAGCGCCAGTGCCGGGCTAAGCCGGAATTCGGATTCGATTTTCTTCTTCGCCATTTATCCGCGCCATCAGAGCATGTCTCCCGAAAGTGGGCCCGGTTTCGGGACAAAGACATGCTTAAATCAAGAATTCAAAGCAGGTCGCGTGAACCCATTTTCTCGCGACCTGCTTTAATGCGTCTCCCGCAACGGGAAACTCATGACCACGGACAATCCGGGATTGGCGGGTAAAAGATCAAGCCTTCCGTTGTGGAAAGTCATGATTGCCTTGGCGAGACTGAGGCCGAGGCCCGAGCCCGGCTGCGAGCGGCTCTTTTCCAGGCGCACGAAGCGCTCGGTGGCGCGGGCACGATCGGCGTTATCGGGAATGCCGTGGCCATTGTCGGTAACGGCAAGCTTGATTTCGTTGCCAACGCGCTCCAGCGCCACACGTACCTTCGGCGTCTCGGCGGCGTCGGTCGAGTATTTGATGGCGTTGTCGACGATGTTGGACAGCGCCTGGCCGATCAGCTCGCGGTTGCCGTTGATCGTCAAGGCCTCGGGCGCGGTCGTTTCCAGCGCGACGCCCGCTTCCTCAGCCACCGGCTCGTAGAGCTCGACGACGTCGCTCACCGTGGCGGCGAGATCGACGGGACCGGTCTGTTCCGAGGAATAGCCGGCCTCCAGGCGCGAGATCATCAGGATGGCGTTGAACGTCTTGATGAGCTGGTCGGACTCCGCGATCGTGCCTTCCAGCGCCTGGCGGTAGTCCTCGGTCTTGTGCCGGCCGGCGAGCGTCGCCTCGGCGCGGTTGCGCAGCCTGGTCAGCGGCGTCTTCAGATCATGGGCGATGTTGTCGGAGACCTGCTTCAGCCCCTCGTTCAGCATCGCGATCCTGGCCAGCATCGTGTTGAGGTTTTCCGACAGGCGGTCGAATTCGTCACCGGCGCCGGTGACTGGCAGCCGTCCGCTGAGATCGCCGCCCATGATGCGGCGGCTGGCGTCCGAGACGCTGTCGATGCGCTTCAGCGCGGCGCGCCCGACAAAGAACCAGATCAGGATGCCGCCAAGCCCCATCATGCCGAGCGCCAGGGTCAGCGCGCGGCTGATGACCGCGCGGAAGCGCTCGGGCTCGCCGAGGTCGCGGCCGACCAGCATGATCATCTGGTTGGGCAGTCTCAACACCAGCGCGATGGCGTTGTGGCCCTTTTCACCTGTGGACTGGGGATTATTGCCGTCGCCGGCCTGAGGCGTGGGCTGGTCCGTAGCTCCACTGCGCAACCGATCGAGCTCGCCCTCGCCGAAGCGCCGGTAGGAAAACGGTTCCGTCGTCCAGCCCTCGGTCTCGATGACCCCCGGCTCCAGGCTCTGGACATTGCCAGTCAGGATCTGGCCGTTGGCGTCGGCGATCAGATAGAGATTGGCGCCGGGTTGGCGCGAGCGGGCCTCGACGACGCGCACCAGCACCGGCAGGCCGCCGCGCTGATAGGCGCGGGCCAGGCCCAGCACCTCGTCGTTGATGGTCTCCTGCGTCTGCGCGGTCAGCATGCGCGCCGACAGCGACGTCATGTAGAGGACGAGCAGCACCGCGCAGAGCGCGAAAAGCAGAAGATAGAGCGCCGAGAGCCGGGCCGCTGTCGTCTTCATGATGGCCGGCAGGGAGAGAGCCATCTGTGGGCTCTAGATCAGGATGACGATTGGTTGAATCGTCATCCTGATCTAACCCTTTGTTGTAGCATGATCTTCTCCGAAAACCGGTTCCCACTTTTCGGGATCATGCTCTAGCCGCCCTTCAGCATGTAGCCGGCGCCGCGGATCGTGTGCAGGATCGGCTTGTCGAAGCCTTTTTCGATCTTGCCGCGCAGGCGCGAGACGTGAACGTCGATGACGTTGGTCTGCGGATCGAAGTGATAATCCCAGACATTTTCCAGGAGCATGGTGCGCGTCACCACCTGGCCGGCATGGCGCATCAGATATTCGAGCAGGCGAAACTCGCGCGGCTGCAGCGTGATCTCGCGGCCAGCGCGCTTGACCGAATGCGACAGCCGGTCGAGCTCGAGATCGCCGACACGGTAGACGGTCTCGGATTCGCGCGCGCTTGCGCGGCGATTGAGCACCTCGACGCGGGCAAGCAATTCGGAAAAGGCGTAGGGCTTGGTGAGGTAATCGTCGCCGCCGGCGCGCAGGCCGGTGACGCGGTCGTCGACCTCGCCCAGCGCCGAGAGGATCAGCACCGGCGTGGTGTTGCCGCGCGAGCGAAGTGCTGCGATCACCGACAGGCCGTCACGGCGCGGCATCAGGCGGTCGACGACCATCACGTCATAGTCGCCGGCATCGGCGAGCGCGAAGCCGGTCTCGCCGTCGCCAGCGACATGAGCGGTGTGGCCCGCCTCGGCGAAAGCTTTCTGCAAGTAGTCCGCCGCTTCGCGATCGTCTTCCATGACGAGAATCTTCATGGAGCCGTTATACGCGATTTCACTGGAAGGTTGAGGGGCAGTCATGGCTCATAGCCCTTATGTCTAAAGCGGCAGCGGGTGATGGGAAACCCGCTGCCGCCAGGAGCGAAACACGGTGACTGACTTACGTGCTCGGCCCCATGTTTTCCCGGCGGCGGCTCGGGGGTGTTGATACCGCCGCAGGGAAAAGCTGAACGCCGAGATATCAGCCCTTGCCGACCGGCAGCGCGACGAAGCGGTTTGAGTCGTCGCGGGTGATCTGCATCAGCACCGCCTTGCGGCCAGCCTTGGCAGCATCCGTCATCGCCTTGGAGACGTCGTCGGTGGTGTTCACGTCGTTCGAATTGATCGAGGTGATGACGTCGCCGGGCTGGATGCCACGGTCGGCCGCGTCGCTGTCGGGATCGACGTCGGTGACCACCAGGCCCTTGCCGTTTTCCGCCTTGGTGACGGTCAGGCCGAGATCGGCCAGCGTGTCGGCCTTGGCTGCGGGCGCCGACTGCTTGTTGTTGTCATCGTTCGAGGCCTGCTTGTCGTTCGCGGGAAGCGTGCCGAGATCGACCTTGACCGTCTCGTCCTTGCCGTTGCGCCAGACGGTGACGTCGACCGATTTGCCCGGCGCGAATGCGCCGATCATGCGGGCGAGCTCCTTCGGCGAAGCGACATCCTTGCCGTCGACCTGGGTGATGACGTCACCGGCGGTGATGCCCGCCTTCTTGCCCGGACCGGCATCCTGGGCGCTCGAGACCAGCGCGCCCTTGTCCGACTTCAGGCCGAGCGACTCGGCGATGTCGGAGGTGACCGGCTGGATCTCGACGCCGAGCCAGCCGCGCTGGACGGAGCCGCTCTTCATCAGGTCCTGGACGACCTGCTTGGCGGTCGAGGCCGGGATATCGAAGGCAATGCCGACGCTGCCGCCCGACGGCGAGAAGATGGCGGTGTTGATGCCGATCACCTGGCCGTTGAGGTTGAAGGTCGGGCCGCCCGAATTGCCGCGGTTGACCGAAGCATCGATCTGGATGAAGTCGTCATAGGGGCCGGCGCCGATGTCGCGGCCGCGAGCCGAGACGATGCCGGCGGTGACGGTGCCGCCAAGGCCGAAGGGATTGCCGACGGCAACCACCCAATCGCCGATGCGGACCTTGGAATCGTCGGCGAAGTCGACATAGGTGAACTTGTTGCCGCCGCCATCGACCTTGAGCACCGCAAGATCGGTGCGCGGATCGGTGCCGATCAGCTTGGCGTCGAGTTCCTTGCCGTCATTGGTGACGACGCTGAAGTCCGAGCCTTCCGAGACGACGTGGTTGTTGGTGACGAGATAACCGTCCTCGGAGATGAAGAAGCCCGAGCCTTGAGCGACCGGGCGCGGCTCGCCATTGCCATGGTCGCGGTGATTGAACCGGCGCTGGCCGAACTGGCCGCCCTGACCCTGGTCGCCGAAGCCGCGGAATTCCTTGAAGAAACGGCGCAGCTGCGGATTGTCGGGCAGGTTGTCGAAGCCGTCCTGATCGTCGGATCCGTCGTCGGCCGTCGGCTGGATCTTGGCCTTGACGCTGACGACCGCCGGCGAAACATGCTCGACGACATCGGCGAAGCTCGGCATCTGCGGGGCTTCGACGCGCACGGCATCGGCCAGCACGGGGGCGGTGCCGGTTGCGAGCGCGCCGGCGCCGACGGCACCGATAACGGCCAGGGACGCTGCAGCCGCCATCAGGCGCTTTCGGGTGGAGGCAAATGAATTGGGGGCGTTATTCATGGGGTTTCTTATCCTCTATCGAAGTGGATGCGCTCAGGCGAAGCATCCTCGGGCAAGAGGATTAGAGAGCCGCACATTACGGCGCCATTTCCGGTACATGAAAGTTTTGTAATGTTGGGGATCGGCGCCGATCACCACAGGCATGCCGCGCTCGAAGGCTTGGCAGGAGCGCCCGACCCGAGGGCGGTTGCAGTCAATCGCCGAGCCGAGCGACGGCGCTAATCGCTTAGCATCTTGTCCAGCGCCGCCTTCTCCTCGGCGCTGAGAGTGCTGTCCGAAGCCGGTCGGCGCGAGCGGGCGTTGAGCACGATGAACAGGCCGCCGGCCAGAAGCAGAAGCACCGGCGTGCTCCATAAAAGCGCGTTGCGCAGGCTGAAGCGCGGCTTCAAGAGCACGAACTCGCCATAGCGCGAGACGATATAGTCCATCACCTGCTGGTCGGTGTCGCCGGCGACGAGGCGCTGGCGCACGAGAACGCGCAGGTCGCGGGCGAGATCGGCGTCGGATTCGTCGATCGACTGGTTCTGGCAGACCATGCAACGCAGGCCTTCCGACAGCACGCGCGCCCTCGCCTCGAGCGCCGGGTCCCGCAACACTTCGTCGGGCTTCACCGCCTGCGCGGCGCCGGTAAAAAGCAAGGCCAGCAGCAGGACCAGCGAGGTGAGCGAAAATCTTGCGCTCATGTCGAGTCCGCCAACGCTCCCGCCGGGTTGCGGCGCTTTGCCGGCGCGCCGACGCGAAGGCGGCGGTCGAGCAGCGACATCGCCGCGCCCGCCATCATCACCAGCCCGCCGCCCCAGATCAGCGTCACCAGCGGCTTCCACCACAGGCGCACGACGACGGAGCCGTCCTTGTTCTCGTCGCCGAGCGACAGATAGAGCTGGCTGAAGCCCAGCGTCCTGATGCCGGACTCGGTCGTCACCGTCTGGCGCACCGGATAGAAGCGTTTGGCCGAGGCGATCTCGCCGTCGGCGTTGCCGTCGGCGCCCATAAGCAGGAAGCGACCGCGATCCTCGGTGAAGTTCGGACCTTTCTGCGGGGACAACCCCTCGAAGCGTAGCGTGTGGCCGGAGAGCTCCACCGTTTCGCCAGGGTGCATGGAGAGGATTTTCTCGGTGCCGAAGCAAAGCGTGCCGACGATGCCCAGCAAGGTCAGCCCGAGGCCGAGATGGGCCAGTGCGGTACCGAAGACCGAGCGCGGCAGGCCAGCGAAGCGCCGAAGCGCGACGGCAGGCGCTACCGAACCGAAACCGGATTTGACGGCAAGGTCGGTCAGCGCGCCAGCGACCAGCCAGACGGCGAGGCCGACGCCGAGCGCTGCGAAGACCGAGGCGCCGTCGATGAACAGGCCGGTGACCAGCATAGCGGCGATCGCGAGCGCAAACGCCGCCATCAGCCGCTGCGAGGCGGCAATGACGTCGCCCCGCTTCCAAGCGAGCAAGGGCCCGAACGGGACGATCGCGAGCAGCGGCAGCATCAGCGGACCGAAAGTCAGGTCGAAGAAGGGCGCGCCGACGGAGATCTTGCCGCCGGTCAGCGCCTCCAGCGCCAGCGGGTAGAGCGTGCCAACCAGCACCGTCGCCGTGGCGGTGGTGAGGAAGAGGTTGTTCAGCACCAACGCGCCTTCACGCGAGATCGGGTGGAACAGGCCACCCGCGGTCAGCGTCGAGGCGCGCAGCGCAAAGAGCGTGAGCGAGCCGCCGATGAACAGCGTCAGGATGCAGAGGATGAAGACGCCGCGCGTCGGGTCGGTGGCGAAAGCGTGCACGGAGGTCAGCACGCCGGAGCGCACCAGGAAAGTACCGAGCAGCGACAGCGAGAAGGTCAGGATGGCCAAGAGCAGCGTCCAGATCTTCAGCGCCGAGCGCTTTTCCATGACGATGGCCGAATGCAGCAGCGCGGTGCCGGCGAGCCACGGCATGAAGGAGGCGTTCTCGACCGGATCCCAGAACCAGAACCCACCCCAGCCGAGCTCGTAATAGGCCCAGTAGGAACCCATGGCGATGCCGCCGGTGAGGAACATCCAGGCGACCAGCGTCCAGGGTCGCACCCAGCGTGCCCAAGAGGCGTCGATGCGCCCCTCGATGAGCGCCGCGACCGAAAAGGAGAAGCAGATCGAGAAGCCGACATAGCCGAGGTAAAGCATCGGCGGGTGGATGGCGAGGCCGAGGTCCTGCAGGATCGGATTGAGGTCGCGGCCCTCGATCGGCGCCGGATTGAGGCGGATGAAGGGATTGGACGTCGCCAGGATGAACAGGAAGAAGGCGGCGCCGATCATGCCCTGCACGGCCAGGACATTGGCCTTGAGCGTCGCCGGCAGATTGTTGCCAAAGACGGCGACCAGCGCGCCGAAGAAGGTCAGGATCAGCACCCACAGCAGCATCGAGCCTTCGTGGTTCCCCCAGGTGCCGGTGATCTTGTAGATCATCGGCTGCAGCGAATGGGAATTCTCCCACACGCTCGCCACTGAGAAGTCCGAGCCGGCATAGGCGCTCGCCAATGCGGCAAAGGACAGCGCGGTCAACGCGAAGCCGGTGACCGTCACCGGACCGCCGACCGCCATCAGCCGCTGGTTGCCGGTGCGGGCGCCGACCAGTGGCACCAGCATCTGCACCAGCGACAGCGCGAAAGCCAGCACGAGGGCAAAATGTCCGGTTTCAACCATTGGTCACCTTTGCCGCAGATTCTGATCGCAAAACCGCGTGGCACTTTTGCGGAACCTGCGACCTTTACCTTGTCGCAGGTTCTGATCGCAAAACCGCTTTGCACTTTTGCGGAACCTGCTCATCAATTCGTGCTTTCCTGCCAGACGCCCTTGGCCTTCAGGCCGTCGGCGACTTCCTTGGGCATGTAGCGCTCGTCATGCTTGGCCAGCACACTGTCGGCGACGAAGACGCCGTCCGGACCGAAGGTGCCTTCGGTGATGACGCCCTGCTCCTCGCGGAAGAGATCGGGCAGGATGCCGGTATAGGTGACCTTGACCGATTTCTGCTTGTCGGTGACCGAGAAGGCGACGGTGGCGCCCTGCCCGCGCACGATGGTGCCCTTTTCGACCAGGCCACCAAGCCGAATGCGCTGTCCCGGCGGCACGCTTGCGGTGGCGAGATCGGCCGGCATGTAGAAATAGGAGGCCTTCTGTCCGAGCGCATAGAAGGTGAGGCCGGTCGCGGCGGCGAGGAAAGCCAGCCCCGCCAGGATCACCGACAATCGCTTCTGCTTGCGCGTCATTGCCTTACTCCGTCGCCGTCACGCCGAGCGAGGCGGCGAAGGCGGTGAATTTCCTGGCCTGTTCACTGTCCGCCCCAAAGGCGGCGACAGCGCGGCCGAGCGCGTCGCGCGCCTGGTCGGCCTTGCCAAGCACGACATAGGAACGGATGAGCCGCATCCATCCTTCCTCGTCGCGGGGATTCTGCTTCAATTTGTCGTCGAGCCCAGCGACCATGGTCTCGATCATCGCCTGCCGATCCTGCGGCGACATCTGCTGGGCGGCTTCCACCTGCTGGGCGTCCGGGCCGTTGGTCGGCGCGGCATCGGCGACCGCCGGGCCGCCTGCTTCCGCCAGCGCCTGCTGGACGGCGTTGCGCCAGGGCGAATCCGGCGGGAGTTGGCCGAGCATCTTTTGCCAGGCGGCGACGGCTTCTGCCTTCCTGCCTTCCTGGGAGAGACCGACGCCCAAATAGAAATTCGCCTTGGCGTTGGCCGGATCGAGCTTCAGCGCCGCCTCGAAGGCTTGTTGGGCGTCGGCCGAAACGATGCCGCCCGCGGCGCTGGCGATCGCCTCGCCGAGGCCCGACTGGCGCACGGCGCTGTCGCCGTCGAGGCGGATGGCGTTGCGATAGGCGGTCACGGCATCGGGAAAACGCTGCAGCCGAAGATAGATCGGCGCCAGCACGTCCCAGCCTTTGCCGTCCGACGGATTGGCGGCGAGATGCGCTTCGGCGCGGGCGACAAGCTCGTCGACCGAAGAATCGGCCGGGTTCTTGGCCAGACGTTGGGCCAGCGGCTGCGACGGCAGGTCGGGAGAGCCGAGCATGCCGTAAAGCCCCCAGCTCAGCAGGGGAACCGCAAGCACGGCCACGCTGGCGATCAGTCTGGCGCTGCGCGAGGGCTTCAGCGTTGCCGCGCCCGGTTGCTCAACCGCACCGAGACGCAGGATGCGGCGGCCGATCTCGGCACGCGCCTCCTCGGCCTCGCCCGGCTGGATCAGGCCGCGCGCCATGTCGCGGTCGAGCTCGGAAAGCTGGTCGCGATAGACTTCGAGATCGTGATCGCCGGCCGGCGACGCGCCCTTCATGCCGCCTGTTAGCGGCAACAGCACCGCCAGGCTGGCGCCGAGCGTGAGGATTGCGGCTATGACCCAGAACAGCATGCCTATTCCAATAGCGGCAGAGCCGTGTCCTGCCAACACGACCATCGTGCGACGCTTTGACGGCAGACGCCGTCGACCGCGGGCCTAATTCCGTTCGAAGCCCGTCAGGTCAGCGGCGTCCAGCTGCCGTCGGCGTTGCGGCAAGCGGTGCCGCGCGCGGTGACGCCCGCGCCGCTGGTATAGACGGTGTGGGTATACTGGCGGCAATCCTGCGAGCCGACCCGGTAAGGCTGGGCGGCGACGACCTCGCCATAATGCGAGGAGTTGTCGCTCTTCCATGTCACTTTCTGGCCGCTGGTGTTGTACTCCAGCGCCTTGTACTCCGCTTCCAGGCCCTTGCGCTTTTCGGTATCGCTGAGGCCCGAGCCGATCGATCCGCCGATAAGCCCGCCATTCATGGCAGAGACAATGCCGGTCGATACCTTGCCGCCAGTGGGCGGCGTGGAAACAGGCGTGACCGGAGAGGTCGGACCGCTCCTGCCGAGCGTGGTGCAGCCAGAAACGGCGAGCAGGGCGGAAACAAGCGCGACGCGGATCTTCATGCCAACAACCGGTTCTCTTGAGCGGGATGAGCTGGGGGCTGCGTCATCAGGGAGGATATCGAGCCCATAGTGTTGATATTTGTCGGAAATTTGGCCGCCAGCCCCTGCTCGCAAATCGATAAAAAACATCATTGGAGGCTCCGCAATCTCACTACCGCCCTCAAGCCGCCCATGCCGGACCGTTCCAGCGCCAGCGAGCCTCCATACTCGTTGACGAGGTCGGCGACAATGGCAAGGCCAAGCCCTGTTCCCGGCTTCGTCTCGTCCAGTCTCTTGCCACGCTTCAACACCTCCCGCGCGCTGTCCTCGGGAATGCCCGGGCCGTCATCCTCTATAACGATTTCAAACAGGTTGCCGCTTCCCGAAATAGTGGCGATCGTCACGGCGACGGCGCTTTTTGCCCATTTCATCGCATTGTCGAGCAGATTGCCGAGCAGTTCCTCCAGGTCCTCGCGCTCGCCGGCAAAGACGATCTCCGCCGGCGGCAGCGAAAGCGTCAGCCTTGCTTGCGGGTTGAGCTTCCGCAGCACGCGCACCATGCGCTCGACCAGCGGCGAAACCGGCGTGCGGAAGACGACGCTGTCGCGCTGCGCGGCGACGCGGGCGCGCTGCAGGTAATGGTCGACCTGCTTCTGCATCGAGGCGGCCTGCTCGGCGATCAGCTGGCCTTTTGCGCCGCCGAGCGCGCGACCCTCATTGATCAGCACGGCCAAAGGCGTCTTCAGCGAATGGGCAAGGTTGCCGACCTGGGTGCGCGAGCGCTCGACGATGCGCCGGTTGTTCTCGATCAGCGCATTGGTCTCGTTGGCCAGCGGCTCGATCTCGGCTGGAAAGCTGCCGTCGAGCCGCTGCGCGGTGCCTTCGCGCACCATGGCCAGCGCATTGCGGACCCGACGCAGGGGCTGCAAGCCCAGCAGGATGGCGATGGCGTTGATGGCGATCATGCCGACGCCGAACAGCGAGAGATAGGTGAGCAGGCGGCGCTGGAAGCTCGCAATCTCCTGCTCGAGCTCGCTGTGGTTGCCCATGACGCGGAAGCGGGCGGCGCGGTTCTTGGCGTCCAGCACGAACTCGCTCTCGAACACTTCGAGCTGCTCGCCCTTGATGCCTTCCATCGAGTAGCTGCGCTGGAAGTTCGAATTGAAGGGTACTTCCGCGACGCTCGGCGACAGGAGCGAGGTCGTCATCGAGGAGGAATGGATTTCGCCATGCACGCCTTCTGAGGCCGGCTCCACCGACCAGTACCAGCCCGAGTTCGGCTCCGAAAAGCGCAGATCGCCAAGGTCGGGCGAACCGGTCAGCGCGCCATTGTCGGAAATGCCGACGGAGCCGATCAGGTTGAACAGATGCGCCGAAAGCAGACTGTCGAAGCCGCGTTCGCTGGCCTGGCGGTAAAGCGTGGTGATGAGGGTGAAGATGACGACCAGCGTCAGGATCGCCCAGATGGTCGAAAAAGCGATGACGCGAAAGGTCAGCGAGCGCGGCCAAAGCCGCGGCCTTGAAATCCAAGTTCCCATCGCTGGCTTCAGCGGTTCCGCGTCACGCCTCCGGCTCACGCATGCGATAGCCCATGCCACGCACGGTTTCGATCATATCGATGCCCATCTTCTTGCGAAGCCTGCCGACAAACACCTCGATGGTGTTGGAATCACGGTCGAAATCCTGGTCGTAAAGATGCTCGACCAACTCGGTGCGCGACACCACCTCGCCCATATGGTGCATCAGATAGGCGAGCAGCCGGAACTCGTGCGAGGTGAGTTTGAGCGGCACGCCGTTCACGTCGGCCTTCGACGCCTTGGTGTCCAGGCGCAGCGGCCCGCAGGTGAGTTCAGACGATGCATGGCCCGCCGCGCGGCGGATCAGCGCCCGCACCCGGGCAAGCACCTCCTCGATATGGAAGGGTTTGGTGACATAGTCGTCGGCGCCGGCGTCGATGCCGGCCACCTTGTCGCTCCAGCGGTCGCGCGCGGTCAGGATCAGCACCGGCATCTTGCGGTCGCCGCGGCGCCAACGCTCGACGACGCTGATGCCGTCCATCTGCGGCAGACCTATATCGAGGACCACGGCGTCGTAAGGCTCGGTGTCGCCGAGGAAATGGCCCTCCTCGCCGTCATAGGCACGGTCGACCACATAGCCGGCATCGACCAGCGCATCGGCCAGCTGCCGGTTGAGATCCTTGTCATCCTCGACGACGAGCACGCGCATGGGTTGAAGCCTGTTGTTGGGTCAACGTATAGGCCGATTCCGCCGGCCTGGGAAACGAGGGGTCAGCCCATCGGGACGACGATTTCCGAGCGGCGCGGACGCTGTCCATCCTTACCGGGAACGAGCACGACGATGACGCAGACCTGCTGGCCGCCCCGCGTCGCCTGCGAGGCCTTGGCCAGCGTGCCGCCGTTCTGCGCGGCGACCTGCTGGCCGATGGCGTAGCAATCGCCGGCGGCAAGCACGACCGGCTGGTCGACCGACGGATCGATGACCGGCATTGCCGTCGTCTGCGACGCAAAGAGGCCGGCCGCGGCAAGCGCCAGCACTGCTTTGCGGAGATGAGAGCCAAGATTCTTCATGATCACGGTTCTAACGCATATGGGCTGAACGTGAAATGAACGGTGAACGACCAAAACTCCATGCTCGCCATTCCCCTGCGCGAGACGCCAGGCTTCCCTCAAGCCCGGCCTCGAATTCATAGCCGGAAAATCATTCGATCCGCTACGCTTTCGGCTGCGGATTCTGCGCTCTGTCCTAGCTAGTGTAGAACGGCCTGCTGACCATAGGAGCATGCGATGACGCGCGAGACCATTGCCGATCTCTATCGGGGCTACATAGCCTGCCTGAACGACCAGGACTGGGACAATCTCGGCCGCTTCGTCGGCGAAGAGGTGCAGTATAATGGCGAGACGATCGGGCTTTCGGGCTATCGCCGCATGCTGGAGGGCGATTTCGAGGCCATTCCCGACCTGCACTTCAACATCGAGCTTCTCGTTGCAGAGCCGCCGCGCGTGGCGGCGCGCCTGCATTTCGACTGCCGGCCCAAGGGGGTGCTGTTCGGCCTGCCGGTCCACGGTAAACGGGTTTCTTTCGCCGAGAACGTTTTCTACGAGTTCCACGACGGCCGCATAAGCGAGGTCTGGTCGGTCATCGACAAAGCCGCCATCCAGGCACAACTTTAAGCCGATCAGGCGGCTTCCTGCGTCAGCGCGCGAAAGCGCAGCAGTCCATGGTGGACCGCAAGGTCCTCGTCGTAACGGGCCTCGGCGAATTCCAGCGACAGACGCGTCTGGCCGCGCGAGCCGATGGAAAACGCCGCGCCATCGAGGCGCGCCCTGATGCTGTCCATGATGAGGCGTGTCTCGGCCTCGCCCTGGGCTTTCGACCAGATGTGCAAGGTGACCAGCTGGTCACTATCGTCGTCGGCTCCGCTCTCGAGGTCGAAAGCGCTGGTACGGCCGTAGGTGACGTTCGGAAAGGCGGCTTTGTCGTTGGCCTGCTCGAGCAGACCGACGCCGCCGAGCAGCGTCGACAGCGACGCGTCGGTCTTCAGCCTCATAAACAAGGCCTGCATCAAATCGCCAGGCGCCGTCATCTACCGTCCATCGCCAACACATGTCTCCGCGCCGCGGCCCGACAACCTAGCCGCGCTCGCGATCCGATGCCAGATCGCGAATCGTTTTGACTATAACGTGAATGGCGAAGGTCTCGAATTTATTACGTTTTCGTCAAAATCACGACACCGGGGCCGCACCGCCTTCCTCGGTGCGCCTGGCAATGAACTCGTCGAGTACGTCGGCTGTGGCGGCAGCGGAGGCCGGCGGCTGGAAATCGGACAGAATCCGCTTCCAGATGCCAGTCGCGCGCTCCGTCGCGGTCTTCGAGCCGGATTGTGTCCAATTGCCGAAATTCGACCAGTCGGCCACCACCGGCTCGTAGAAGGCGGTGCGGTAGCGCGCCATTGTGTGCGCGGCCGAGAAGAAATGGCCGCCGGGCTGCACTTCGGCGATCGCTTCGAAGCCGATGGCATCGGCGTCGCCCGGCGTCGTGGCGCAAAGCTCGGCGACCGTCTGCAGCGCTTCGATGTCGGTGATCAGCTTTTCCAGGGAAACGCTCAGGCCGCCTTCCAGCCAGCCGGCGGCGTGGATGCAGACGGTGGCGCCGGCAAGCACCGAGCCCCACAGCGCGAATTGCGTCTCGTGTGCCGCCTGTGCATCGGAGACGTTGGCGGCGCTGCCGCCGCCGGAGCGCCACGGCAGGCCTGTGTGGCGGGCGAGTTGTCCCGCCCCAAGCGTCGCCTTGATGTGTTCCGGCGTGCCGAAGGCCGGAGCGCCGGACTTCATGTCGACATTGGACGAGAAGGAGCCATAGACCACCGGCGCGCCAGGCCGCACGATCTGCGCGAGCGTCAGGCCGGCCAGCGCCTCTGCATGCTGCAAGGTCAGCGCGCCGGCAACCGTGATGGGCGCCATGGCGCCCGCCAGGCAGAAGGGCGTGATCACCAGGACCTGTCCGGCCTTGGCGAAATCGATGATGCCTTGCGCCATCGGAATGTCCAGCTGGCGCGGCGAGTTGGTGTTGATGACGGTGTAGCAATGGGCGCCGGCGCGGAACTCGTCCTGCGAAAGGCCCCGCGCCAGGCGGATCATCTCGAAACCGTCTTCGACCTGCGGCGTGCCGCGCGCGAAGACGAAGGGGAACTTGTCCGAGAGCGTCAGTTGCGCCCGGTTGGCGGCATAGTGGCGGAAACGGTTGTCGATGTCCTGCGGCTCGACGCAGGGCCCGAGCATATGCAGCACGTCGAAGTGCTGAATCAGCTTGATGAATTCCTCGAAGGCGGCAAGCGTGCCCGGCCGGCGGCCGCGCTCGAGATCGGTGACGTTGGGAGCACCGGAGCCGGCCAGGAAGGTCATCGAGCCGAGCTCGAGCATCAGATCGCGGGAGCGGTCGCCGCCAAGGGCGGGAATCGCGCCCGGCGCCGCGGCAAGTGCTGCCTCGACCATATCGCGGCCGATCTTGACCATCTGGCTGTCTTCGTCGACCAATGCGCCGGCCCTGGCGTAGATCGCCCGGGCCTCGGGCAGCAGCACCTTGATGCCGAGCTCTTCCAGAACGCGCAGCGCGGTAGCGTGGATAGCGGCGACCTGGTCGTCGGAAAAGATCGGCTGCGGCAGGAAGGGGTTCTTCAGCGACCGGTAATTCGGATGGCGGCTGGATTCGCTGCCGGCCTCGCCGGTGCGTCCCCGCCGACGCTCGCGCCTGAGATCGCGTGCGGCCTCGTCAATCATAGCGGTTCCTCCTCATTGCCGCATCGCCTTGCCTTCAGCGTCGTAGGGCGAGGCCGCGATGACGCGCGCCGGCCGTTCGACCCCGACAATGTGGACGGAAAGTTCCGTCCCCTCCCCGGCGAAATCGTCATCGAGCAACGCCAGGGCGACGCTCTTGCCGAGCGTGTAGCCGTAGCCGCCGGAAGTGACGAAGCCGACGCGCCGGCCCTTGGACCAGACCGGCTCGAAGCCGCTGGCATCGGCATCGACAGCGTCGACCTCCAGCGTCGCGATGCGTCGCGAAACACCTGCATCGCGCTCCTTGAGCGCCGCTGCGCGGCCGATGAAATCGCCCTTTTCGAAGGCGATGAAGCGGTCGAGCCCGGTCTGGCCGGGCGTGTAGCCTTGCGTGAATTCGCGCGACCAGATGCCGAAACTCTTTTCCAGCCTGAGCGAATTCAATGCGTAGTAGCCGATCTCGGCCAGGCCGAGGTCTTCACCGGCGGCAAGCAGCGTCTCGCGCAGTGTCGAATGCGTGGTGGCCGGGCAGTTGATCTCGAAGCCGAGCTCGCCGGCAATCGACAGCCGGGCCACCCGGGCGCGCACCATGCCGATGTCGAACTCGCCGCAAGCCATGAACGGCAAGGCTGCAGCAGAGACCTCCTGATGCGTGGTGCGTTCGACGATCCGGCGCGCGTTAGGACCGGTCACGAGGAAGCCGGACATGGCGTCCGAGATGTCGGCGATGGAGACGCCTTCGGCGATGTGCGCCTCGAACCAGCGCATATGGAATTCGCGCAAATAGTAAGAGCCCATGATCCAGTATTCGCCGCCGCCCCAGTTGAGCACGGTGAGATCGCCCTTGAGCCGACCATCGGGCCCAAGCATCGGCGCCAGCTTCGCGCGGCCAGGCTTGGGCAGCCGGCAGGCGAGTAGCCGGTCGAGCCAGGCCTCGGCGCCGGGGCCTGACACGGCATAGCGCGAGAAGGCCGTGGTATCGACAAGGCCGGCGGCGCGGCGGACCTGCAGCACCTCGTCGCCGACGATGTCGAAAGCGTTGGAGCGCTTCAGCGTCGTCTCCTCGCGGAAACCCATCGGCGCGAAATAGGCCGGGATCTCCAGCCCCCAGGACGCCGTCCATTCCGCGCCGGCCGCGCTCATGCCGTCATAGGCGCCCGGGCGCTTCAGCGGCCGGCCGGCCGGCAGGCGCTCGTTGGGGAAGGTCATGACGAAGCGGCGGGCATAGAACTGGCCCGTGGTTTGCCGCAGATACTCGCGGTTGGCAGCGAAGGCGCCGTAGCGGGCGATGTCCATGCCGAAGATGTCGGCTTGCGGCTCGCCATGGATCATCCACTCGGCCAGCGACTTGCCGACGCCGCCGCCCTGGCTGAAGCCGGCCATGACGCCGCAGGCGACCCAGTAGTTCTTCAGCCCCCTGACCGGACCGACCAGCGGATTGCCGTCGGGCGTGAAGGTGAAGGCGCCGTTGACCCATTTGCGGATGCCGGCCGTAGCCAGGCAAGGGAAAGCGCTCATAGGCCTTGGCAAGCTCGGGACTGATGCGGTCGATATCCTCAGGGATCAGCTCGATGCCGTAATCCCAAGGCGCGCCGTCCATGTTCCAGTGTTTCGGGTTCTGCTCGTAGACGCCGAGCAACACGCCCTTCCGCTCCTGGCGAAGGTAGGAGAAGCCGTCGAGATCGACAGCCAGGCCGAGCTCCTTGTCGAGGGCGGCGACTTCCGGAATGTCCTCGGTGACGAAATAATGGTGTTCCATCGGCGTCACCGGCAGGTCGACGCCGGCCATCAGCCCGACCTGCTTGGCCCACAGGCCGCCGGCATTGACGACATGCTCGGCGACGATCGTGCCCTTTTCGGTGACGACGTCCCAGCCGCCATCGGCGCGTGGCTTCAATTCGACGACGCGGTTGCGCAAGATGACGTCCGCACCACGCTTCCTGGCGGCGCCGGCATAGGCATGCGTGGTGCCATAGGGGTCGAGATGGCCCTCGTTGGAATCATAGAGACCGCCGAGCACGCCGTTCACATCGACGATCGGGCAGATCTCCTTGATTTCCTCGGGCGTCACCAGCCGCGCCGTCTCGATGCCGACCGACTGGAACACCGCCCAGGCCGATTTCAGCCACTCCCAGCGCTGCGGGTCGCTCGCCATGTTGACGCCGCCGGTCATGTGCAGGCCGGCATTCTGGCCGGACTCGGCCTCGATCTCGCGATAGAGCTTGATCGTGTAATCCTGCAGCGCCGCGACATTGGGATCGGCGTTGAGCGCATGGAAACCGGCCGCCGCGTGCCAGGTCGAGCCCGCCGTCAGCTCGGCGCGCTCGATGAGCGCCACATCGCTCCAGCCGAACCGCGTGAGATGGTAGAGCACCGAGGCGCCGACCACACCTCCCCCGATGACCACTGCCCGATAATGCGACTTCACGAGCCTCTCCCTCTCGTTGGAGGTTCCAAGATACATGCTCTGTACATATGTGTCTAGACACTTCTGTCCAGAGCTTGCACGCCGCCGCACGCCGTGCCACTTGTTCGGTCATGACCATGACCGCTCCCCAGGACGAGCCGACACCCGGCAATATCAAGGTGACCCGCGCGGACTGGATCAATCTCGCGCTGCAGACGCTGATTTCCGACGGCATCGAGAGCGTGCGCGTGCTGACGCTCGGACAGAAGCTCGGCGTCTCGCGCTCGAGCTTCTACTGGTATTTCGAAAGCCGGCAGGACCTGCTCGACCAGTTGCTCAAGCGCTGGCACGACACCAACACCACGGCGATCGTCGAGCGGGCGCGCCGGCCGGCCGACACCATCGTCATGGGCGTGATGAACGTGTTCGAGTGCTGGGCCGACGAGCGCCTGTTCGACCCGCGGCTCGATTTCGCCGTCCGCGAATGGGCAAGGCGCTCCGACGACGTGCGGCGCATGATCGACCGGGCCGACGACGAGCGCCTAAGCGCCATTCGCGACATGTACCGCCGGCACGGCTATGAGAGCGAGGACGCCTTCATCCGGGCTCGCGTGCTCTATTACATGCAGATCGGCTATTACGTGCTCGACCTCAAGGAACCGGTCGAGGCGCGCGTCAGCCATCTTGCCGCCTATCTGCGCTCCTTCACCGGGCTGGAGCCGACTGAGGCGGATGTGGCGCATTTCATGCGCTTCATCGCGGCGCGGTGATATAGTCCGCCTTCACGGCCAGGGCGCCCCCATCAACAAAGCTTGTGCTGTTGCTTCGCTGCCCTTGTGAGCAGTGCTAAAATGGTCGATTAGTCTTGCGGGGGTGGCGCTCGGAACTGTCCATGCGGTTTCCGGGCGAAAGTGCGTTGGGGCGGAAGTCTGGAATGACAAGTCCTTCGAAACCAAGCAGGAGAAGAGGCCGGATCGCTTCGGCGAGACTGAGGTCCTTGACGCTCTTGCCGAAATAGAAATCCGCCGCCGCCTCGATGCCAAACGTGCCGCCGCCCATATAGGCGCGGTCGAGATAGAGCTGCAGGATCTCCTTCTTGGACAGGTTCGCTTCCAGCCAAAGCGAAAGGAAGGCTTCCTTGATCTTGCGCTCCAAGGTGCGCTCGTTGGACAGGAAGAGATTCTTGGCGAGCTGCTGGGTGATGCTGGAGCCGCCCTGGACCACCGAATTGGCGCGCATATTCTCGAAGAGCGCGCGCGACAGGCCCAGCACATCGATGCCGTAATGGTCGAAGAAACGCCGGTCCTCGGTCGCCAGCACTGCCTTGATGACGATGTCCGGCATCTCGTCGACCGGCACGGAATCGCGCTGGATGATGCCGCGCTGGCCGATCTCGTTGCCGTAGCGGTCGAGGAAGGTGACGGCGAAGTCACCCTGGTTGCGCCAGTCGCCGGTGGTGATGTCGAAGGCGGGCATGGCGAGCGCGAGCAGTACCACGAAGCCGCCTGCGCCCATGGTGAAGCCTTCGCTCAGCACCTCGATGATGGCGCGACGCCAGCCATGCACGCGGAAACGGCGGGAAAAGATGGTCGCCGCTTCCCAGAATTCGCGCGCCTTGAAACCGATTTCGTAGAGCGAGGAGTCGAGCCAAGCGTCCACGCCGAGCAGCGC
>NZ_VFUA01000103.1 GCF_006440735.1 Mesorhizobium sp. B2-7-1
GACAAGAACGACAAGCCCGTCGTCGCGGCGGCGGCCGCGGTCGGCGTCGCAATGTCGGCAAAGCCTGTTAAAAGTTAGTAAACCACTTTACGCAACCGCTTTACTAGCCAAATTTTATGAGATAGCGTTCGGTCAGTTGCTGGCTGGGGCGGACATGAGCACCATCAATGAAGTTGCGATAATGGCGAGGGTGTCGACCACGACCGTGTCGCGCTATCTCAACAATCGCATCGAGCTTCCAGCGGAGACGGCGGCCCGCATCGACGCGGCCATCGTGGCGCTCGACTACCGTCCCAACATCCTCGCCAAGCGCCTCAGTCTTGGTCGCTCCGAGGCGATCGGCATGATGACGCCCGAGATCGCCAACCCGTTCTTTGCCGAACTGGCCGCAGCCGTCGAGGATGAGGCGGAAAAGCACGGCTATTCCGTGCTGATGAGCAGCACCGGCGGCAACCGGGAACGCGAGCTCGGCAGTCTCAGGCGGCTGAAGGACGGTCATGTCGACGGGCTGATCATGATGACCAATCGGCCGGACGACGGCTCTCTAGCCGCGACCCTTCATCACTACGGCCATATCGTTCTGATCGACGAGGACATTCCGGGCGTCAACGTTCCGAAGATCTTCGTCGAGAACCGCGAAGGTGCCCGCGCCGCGACGCGGCACCTCGTCGAAACCGGACACCGGCGGATCGCCCATATCGGCGGCCCGGCGAAGCTGTTCAGCGCCATCGAACGACTGGCTGGATACCGCGACGCCATGGCCGGGGCGGGGATAAGGGTCGACGACGGCGATATCCGCCAGGGCGAGTATTCGCGCGACTTCGGCCGTGCCGCCATGCTGGACATCCTGGCTGGCGACAGGCTGCCGACGGCCGTTTTCGCCGGCAGCGATTTCATTGCCATCGGCATCATGGAAGCGGTGCGCTCCAAAGGCCTCAGCGTGCCGCAGGACATCTCGCTGGTCGGTTTCGACGACATGCCGTTCGCCGACCTCCTCGCGCCGGGCCTCACCACCATCCGACAGCCGACCGCCGAACTCGGTCGCATCGGGTTCGGCACGCTCAAGGCGCTGATCGACAAGGCTTCGCCGCCCGAACTCACCCGGCTCCCGGTCGCGCTGGTCAAGCGCAACTCGGTGGCGTCGCCACGCTCCTGAGAAAGACGGTTCGAAACCAAGAAAGGGGAATGAAACAAATGACAAGATCGATCGTGAAATCAATAGCATACGCCGCGGCTCTCGGGCTTGGCCTGATGGCCGGCCCGACATTCGCCGCCGACTTTAGCGCCGTCTATGTGATGTCGGACAATCTCGGCGACATGGGCTTCAACGACAATGCCGCCACCGGCTTCGCCCGCGCCGAGAAGGAAGGCGTCAAGACGCGCCTGCTGCAGGCATCGCCGACCGACCCGCAGCTCTGGCGCCAGAACCTCGAGGCGGTGTCGAATTCGGGCGAGTGGAGCGTCATCTTCACCGGGCCGAACATGCACGACAATCTGGCCGACGTCGCGCCGCAGCATCCCGACCAGAAATATGTCTTCTTCGACGACGAGTTGAAGCAACCGAACGTTCTTTCGGTGAAATACGCGCAGAACGAGGGCTCCTACCTCGCCGGCGCCCTGGCCGCGATCGCGGCGACCGACAAGAAGGACTTCCCGCTCACCTCCGGCGATCCGAAGATCGCGGTCGTCGCCGGTATGGACCTGCCGGTCATCCAGGACTTCATCCTCGGCTTCAGGCAAGGCGCCAAGACCGTCGTCCCGGACATCGACGTGCAGGTGATCTTCATCGGCAACTTCAACGATGCGCAGAAGGCCTATGACCTGACCAAGACCGCCATCCAGAACGGCGCCAACGTCGTCTTCAACGTCGCCGGCCCGGCTGGCCTCGGTATCCTCAAGGGTGCTGCGGACTCCAAGAAATACGCCATCGGCGTCGATTCCGACCAGAGCGGCCTGCACCCCGATTATGTGATCGCCTCGATGATCAAGCAGATCGGCAACTCGATCTACGACTCGGTCAAACAGATCCAGGACGGCAAGGCCGAGTTCGGCAAGCTCAAGGTTTACGGTCTCGCCAATGAGGGCGTCGGCCTGATCTACAACGACAAGCTGGTGCCCGCCGACATCAAGGCCAAGGTCGACGCTGCCAAGGCCAAGGTGGTCAGCGGCGAGATCAAGGTCGACACTGCTTTCAAGTAAGCCTCCCAGGACCTTGAAACGGGACGCTGCTCCGGCAGCGTCCCGCATCCCGACCAGGAAGCCTGCTCCCAGGAAAGCCTATCGATGCGCGACCCAGACATCATTTTGAGCCTTGCAGGCATCGCCAAGTCGTTTGGCGACAAGGCCGCGCTCAGCCATGTCGATCTCGATGTCCGGCGCGGCGAGGTGCATGTCATCTGCGGCGAGAACGGCGCCGGCAAATCGACGCTGATGAATATCCTTGCCGGCATTCACCAGCCGAACGCCGGCTCCATCGTGCTGAACGGCAAGACCGTGACGATCGCCGACCCTATCGCCGCGAGCCGCCTCGGCATCGGCATGGTGCACCAGCATTTCACGCTCGTGCCGTCCATGACCGTGGCGGAGAACCTGTTTCTCGGCCGCCAGCCGCGCAGGCTGGGCATCTTCTCCGACCGTCGGCAGATGATCGAGCGCGCCCGCGAGCTGATCGCGCGCTACAACTTCCATCTCGATCCGGAGGCGCCGGTACGCACGCTTTCGGTCGGCCAGCGCCAGCGCGTCGAGATCCTGAAGGCGCTGGCGTTCGACGCCGATCTACTGATTCTCGACGAGCCGACCGCAGTGCTGACGCCGCCCGAAGTCGATGAACTGATCGGCGTGGTCGATGGGCTTCGCGCCAGGGGCCGCACCATCCTTTTCATCACCCACAAGCTGCGCGAAGTGAAGGCCGTCTCCGACCGCGTGACCGTCATTCGCCACGGCCGCAGCATTTCCACGCGCGACACCGCCGATGTCACCGAAGCCGACATCGCCCGCGACATGGTCGGCCGCGAGGTGTTCCTTGTCGGCCGCAAGGGCAACGCCCAGCGCAGCTTTGGCGCCCCGGTCCTGACGCTCGACAGCGTCAGCATGACCAATCACGCAGGCCGGCGTCTGCTTGACCGCATTTCTCTCCAGGTGCGCGCCGGCGAGGTACTGGGTATCGCCGGCGTCGACGGCAACGGCCAGACGGAGCTCGCCGAGGCGATCGCTGGGCTGATGCCGGTGCAGGCGGGTAAGATCCGCTTCGGCGATCGGGATTTGACCGACGCTGACCTAAACGAACGCCAGCAGGCTGGTCTTGGCTTCGTGCCGGAAGATCGCCTCGACCGTGGCCTGAGCGTCACGATGAGCGTCGCCGAGAACGTCGCGGCGACCAACTACAGCCGCGCCGGGCTGCTCTCCGGCGGCCTGATCAACCGACAGAAGCTCGATGGCTTCGCCGGCGAGAAGATCAAGGAGTTCGACGTGCGCGGCGCGCAGCCTGCCACCCAGGCCGGCTGGCTCTCCGGCGGCAACATGCAGAAACTGGTGATCGCCCGCGAGCTGGAGCGCGATCCGTCGCTGCTCCTGATCTGCCAGCCGACGCGCGGACTGGACATCGGCGCGTCCGAATTCGTCCATGCTCGCATCCTGCAAGCCGCCGACCGGGGCCGCGCCGTGCTTTTGATTTCTTCCGAGCTGTCGGAGATCTTCGCGCTCTCCGACAGGATCGGCGTCATGTATTCGGGGCGCATGATGCGCGTCCTC
The DNA here is from genome assembly GCF_006440735.1 of Mesorhizobium sp. B2-7-1. GTDB lineage: Bacteria > Pseudomonadota > Alphaproteobacteria > Rhizobiales > Rhizobiaceae > Mesorhizobium. The sequence goes on from NZ_VFUA01000103.1 coordinate 3,751, forward strand.
GACCGCGCCGAGGCCGACGAGGAGACCGTGGGATATCTGATGAACGGCGGATCGAAGGAGGCAGCATGATGGCGCCCGCGCTGTCCAATTTCCTGCGTGTCATTCGCGCGCCGCTCGCCGCGATCCTGCTCACGCTGGCGCTCGGCTTCCTGCTCGTCGCATCGATCACGGATGAGCCGGTCCGCGCCTATCGTGACCTTTTGCTCGCCAATTTCGATTCGCTCGGCAACTTCGCCCTGTTCCTGAACCGTGCTACGCCGCTCACGCTGATCGCGCTGGGCGTCGTCTTTTCGTTTCGCGCCGGCATCTTCAATGTCGGCGGCGAGGGCCAGCTCTACGCAGGCGCGGTCACCACCACGGTCGTCGCAATCGCCGGAGCCTCGCTGCCGGCCGTCGTGTTGATGCCGCTCGCCATCGTCGCCGGTTTTCTGGCCGGCGCGGTGATCGGCTGGATTCCGGGCGTGCTCAAGGTGCGTCTCGCCGTCGACGAGGTGGTGACGACATTGATGCTCAACATCATCATTCTCCTGATCACCTCGTGGCTCGCCAACCAGGTGATCCGCGACACCACCGCCTATGGCGCGGTAAGCTGGATGGTGCCGAGCTCCATCTGGCTGCCACCATTGCCCTTCGTTCCGCGCGCCACCAGCGGCTTCCTCGTCGCCGCTGTGCTTGCCGTCGTCTCATGGGTCGTGCTCTTCCGCACGCAGTGGGGCGCCGAGGTTCGCGCGGCCGGCACCAATCTGCGCTTTGCCGAGGCCACAGGCGTGCCGGCGGCGCGGCGGGTGATCTCGGCGATGGTCATTGCCGGCGGATTGGCAGGGCTGGCCGGAGCACTTTACGTGCTCGGCGTCGGACACCGCTTCGAGCAGAATTTCTCGCCGAGCTACGGGTTGGTCGGCTTGACCTGCGCCCTGCTTGCCCGCGTCCATCCGATCGGCTCGCTGGCGACCGCGCTCTTCTACGCCGCGATGCTGAATGGCGCCGCCTACATGCAGATTTCCACCGATGTGCCGCGCTCCCTGGTCAACCTTTTGACGGGCCTGCTCGTGCTGCTGATGACGGCGCGGCTGCGTCGCGCGGCCCAGGCGGCGTGAGGAGGCGCGGATGAACCTGACATCGCTGCTCGCCGCCGTTCTCGAACAGTCGACCCCGATCCTTCTCGCGGCGCTGGCGGCGATGATCACCTTGCGCGCCAACATCCTTAATGTCGCCGTCGAGGGCATGATGCTGGCGGCCGCCTTCGCCGCTGTCGCGGTCGGCGACTGGAGCGGCAGCGCCTGGCCTGCCTTCCTGTCGGCGCTGGTGGTCGCGGTCGTGCTTTCGCAGCTTCTGGCGCTGCTGACCTTGCGCTTCTTCGCCGACTTCATCGTGGCGGGCCTTGGCATCAACCTGCTCGCCGCCGGCGGCACGCTCTTCATCCTCGAGCGCTACTATAACAGTCCGGGCGGGCTGAGGCCGATCGCTTTCCCCGACATCTGGCATGTGCCGGCCGGATCGCTGTCCTGGCTGCCGGTGCTCGGCCCGACCTTCGAAGGCCAGAGCATCATCGTGCTGATCGCGCTGGTCGCGGTGCCGCTCACCTATGTCTTCCTCTACAAGACGCCGCTCGGCGCCAGCCTGCGGGCCGCGGGAGAGGACGAGCACGCCGCGCGCTCCGCCGGTATCCGCATCGCCGCCATGAAGGCGCTGTCGTTGGCGATCAGCGGTCTGCTTGCCGGGCTTGCCGGCGCGCAACTCGCCATGGACAAGCTGCATTTCTTCCTGCCGGACATGACCAGCGGCCGCGGCTTCATCGGGCTTGCCGCGACGCTGTTCGGCGGCGGGCAGCCCTGGATGACGGCGGCGGCGTCCTTCCTGTTCGGCTTCTTCGGCGCGCTGGGCGACCGCCTGCAAGTGTTCGCCATCCCCTCGCAATTCGTGCTGATGCTGCCCTATCTCGCCGCCATCATCGGCCTGACCTTCGCCCGCTGGCGCATCCTGGTGCGCAACCGGCCGGCCAGAATTCAGGACAATCTGCAATGACGAAGCCGATCATCCTCGACTGCGATCCGGGCAATGACGATGCCCTGGGCATCCTGGTCGCCGCCGGCCACAAGGCGCTCGACCTGAAGGCGGTGACGACGGGTGCCGGCCATCTCGCCGGCGACCGCACGGCCCGCAACGGCGCCATCGTCCTTGCCGTTGCTCGGCGCAACGATGTTCCGGTTTCGGCAGGCGCCATGGGGCCGCTGGTGCGCGAAAGGCTGATCGCCGGCATTCTCGACCAGACCAGCGCGCTCGACCCGGAGCGGCCGGATCTCGAAGCGGTCACCGTCGATCCGAGCCATTCCAGCGACCTTATCGCCGAGCTTGTCCTTTCGGGCGCCGCCAGCACCGTGGTCACCACTGGCCCGCTGACCAATCTGGCCCTGGCGTTGCGGCGCAATCCCGGCCTGGCCGAGAAGATCGAGCGTGTTGTCTCGCTCGGCGGTGCCTGGGGGCTCGGCAACAAGACCGCGGCGGCGGAGTGGAACGTGCTCTGCGATCCGGAGGCGGCGGCAATCGTGTTCGGGGCCGGCATTCCCTTGACGCTTCTCCCGATCGACGTGGGACCGCAGGCGGTCATCACCGATGGACTGATTGCGGACGCCGAGGCGATCGGCGGCAAGGTCGGGCTCTTCGCCGCGGAACTCCTGCGCTCGCTGAACACGACATTCCGCCGGGGCGTGTTCGGGCCTGCCGCCATGCCGCTCAACGATCCCGTGGCATCGCTCGTCGCGGCCGAGCCTTCCCTGGCGAGGACGGTTCCGGCTCGGGTCGAGGTCGAGCTCGCCGGCAAGTTTACCTATGGCCGTACGGTCATCGATTTTGCCGGCCGCTCCGGGCCGCCGAACGCCGAAATCGCCGTCGAGCTTGACGGGGCGGGTATTCACGCCGCCTTCATCGCCGCGCTGAAGCGGCTGGCCAGCCGATCTTAGAGAACAGGAGAGGAAATATGACAAAGAGCCGTCGCGTCCTGATCGCGGGCGAATCCTGGACCGTTCATTCGATCCATCAGAAGGGCTTCGATTCCTTTACGACGACCGAGTACGCCGAAGGCGTGCGCTGGCTGCGCGACGCCCTCGAAGGCGGCGGCTGGGACGTTGTCTACCAGCCGGCCCATGTCGCGGCGCGCGACTTCCCCTTCAGTGCCGGCGAACTGGCAAAATTCGACTGCGTCATGCTGAGCGACATCGGCGCCAACACCTTGTTGCTCCACCCCGACACCTTCGTGCGCTCGAAGACGCTGCCCAATCGCCTCGAAGCGATACGCGATTATGTCTTGGGCGGCGGCGGGCTGGTGATGATCGGCGGCTATATGACCTTCCAGGGCATCGACGCCAAGGCGCGCTACCGCGACACCGAAGTCGCCGAGGTGCTGGGCGTGGAAATGGAAGCGGGCGATGATCGTGCCGAGCGGCCGCAAGGCGTGAAACCGCGTGTGGCTGCGGCAAATCATGCGATCGTCGGCGGACTGGAGGCGGAATGGCCGGCTCTGCTCGGTTACAACCGCTTTGCCGCCAGGCAGAAGGCGACGGTGGTCGCGACCGTCGGCAACGATCCCCTGATCGTCGCGGCTGAATTCGGCTTGGGTCGGTCGGTCGCCTTCGCGTCCGATTGCGGGCCGCATTGGGCGCCGCCGGCCTTTGTCGATTGGCCGGGCTACGCGACGCTCTGGCGGCAGATCGTCGGCTGGGCGGCGGGAGCCTGACATGGTGGCGCTCAATATCATGCGCTGGGGCGACCGCGGCGCGCCGAAGACGATGGTGGCCCTGCACGGCATCACCGCCAATGCGGGCGCCATGACCGAGCCGGCGAGGGTGCTTGCCGAACGCGGCTGGCAGGTGATTGCTCCCGATATGCGCGGCCATGGCGAAAGCGCGCGCGGCAATGGCGATTTCTCCTTCGACAGCCTGCTCTCCGATTGTGTCGAGAACCTGCCTGCCGGGCCGGATGTGCTGCTTGGCCATTCCTTCGGCGGCACGCTGGCGCAGCTTGGCGTGTTGCGCGGCCTGTTCCGGCCGAAGTCGATGCTTCTGGAAGACCCGGTCTCGCATTTCGCCGACAAGGCGACGCCGAAGGGCATGCTGGATTGGGATGAGGCAAATCTGCCCCACGACATCGAGGGGCTGCTGAAACTCAATCCCGGCTGGTCGCGGCGGGACGCCGCCTGGAAAGTCGTGTCGCTCGAGCAGATGTCCTTCGATGACGCACGCTCAGCCTTCGCCGGCAATGCGCCCTGGGATCTGCGGGATGATGCGGCGCGCCTGGCCCGGATGCTGCCGACGGTTTGGGTCCTGCCGGAAATGAGCCGGTTCGTTCCGCCCGACGACACCGCGCGCCTGCGGGCGGAGGTCGGCGAGCGGTCTGTCGTTGTCATGCCCAATGTCGGCCATAGCATCCATCGCGACGCCACGCAGGCGTTTGTCGACATTGTCGAGAAACTGGGAGCCGGCACTTGGTTCGAGCGCTGAACGACGGGCACGATTTCGTCTTCCAATTGGGAGGGCATGCGCCGCGGCTTTCCGTCAGGCCTGGCGAGCAGTTCACGGTGTTCACCGAGGATTGTTTCTCCGGCAAGCTGACGAGCGTCGACGGCAGGCCGCGCGAGGTCGCGCCCTATCCGAAAGTCAACCCGCTGGTCGGTCCGATCGCCGTCGAAGGCATCAGGACCGGCGATATCATGGCAATCCATCTGCATCGCCTGGAGCCCGCCCGAGACTGGGGCGTGGCGACGATATCGCCGAATTTCGGCTTCCTGTCGGGAACCCGCGCCTCGCCCAATTTGCAGGCGGAGCAGGAGGAGCGGGTGTGGATCTGGCGCCTCTCGCCGGATCGAACGCACTTGACAACTGAGACCTCCTCCGGCCGCACGCTTTCCGCCAGCTACCGGCCGTTTCACGGCACGCTGGGCGTCGCGCCCGCGCATGGCGAAGTCCGCCTCGGCGTTGTCCCGGGCGACTTCGGCGGCAATTTCGACATCCCGGACCTGACGGAAGGCGCGACGCTTTACCTGCGGGCCAATGTCGATGGCGGGCACATCTATATCGGTGACGGCCATTATGCGCAGGGCGATGGCGAGATCGCCGGCACCGCGGTCGAAGGCGCCTTCTTCACCACCCTGTCCGTCGAGAAAGCCGGGTCGGATGAAGACTTTGACTGGCCGCGCCTGGAGACTGAAAGTCATATCGGTGTCATCGGCTGCGCGCGACCGCTGGACGATGCCGCCCGCATCGCGGTCGCCGGGCTGGTGCGCTGGGTGGCGCACCGGACAAGCTTGGACACGATGGACGCGCACCAACTGGTCAGCCAGACCTGCAGCCTGCGCATCGGCAATGTCGTGAACCCGGCCTTCACGGTGCTTTGTTCCGTGCCCAAAGCGCTTCTCTCGCAATAGAGCAAACCCGGCAAACGTTGAGCTGCCCCGGGCGGACCGGCACCTCGCCCCGCATGATACGCCGGCGTGAGGTGCGCCCCGGCTGGACGCGAGGCCGGCAATTGCCCATGGTCGGTCGAACAGTCGGAATCGCGCCATGGACGTCGCCGTCTTCATCCTCGTCGTGCTCGCCTTCGTGACCGTTTCTGGCGCGTTGGTGCGGCTGGTGCGCGTGCCGCTGCCGGTGCTGCAGATCGCCATCGGCGTCGCGCTTGCCTGGCCCGCGCGAGGCGTTCACATCGAAGTGGATCCCGAGTTGTTCCTGCTGGTGTTCATTCCGCCGCTGCTGTTCGGTGACGCCTTTTCGGCGCCAAAGCGTGAGCTGATGGCGCTCCGCGGTCCGATCCTCGACCTCGCCATCGGGCTGGTCTTTTTCACCATCGTCGGTTTCGGTTACGCCTTGCACTGGCTGGTGCCGAGCATCCCGCTGGTGGTCGCCTTCGCTCTGGCCGCCGTGCTGTCGCCGACCGACGCGGTCGCGGTGTCCTCGATCGTCGACCGCAATGTCGTGCCGGCACGGCTGATGCACATATTGGAAGGCGAGTCGCTGCTCAACGACGCCTCCGGTCTGGTGATGTTCCGCTTCACGGTCGCGGCGGCGCTGACCGGCAGTTTCTCGTTTGCCGCGGCATCCTTGAGTTTCCTCTTGGCGGTGGCCATCGGCATCCTGGCCGGCGTCGCGGCTCTGTTCATCGCCGCGAAGTCGTTGCAGATCCTTGGTCGCATCACCAGCACACCGGCAGAAGCGCAGGTGCTGGTCATGGTCCTGCTGCCCTTCGTCGCCTATCTGATTGCCGAGCATTTCGGCGCCTCGGGCATTCTGGCAGCGGTCACGGCCGGCCTTCTGACCGGCTACTCCGGCATCGTCCGCCACATGGCGGTCTCGGCGCGTATCCAGACGATTTCGCTCTGGTCGATGCTGATCTTCATGTTCAACGGCTCGCTGTTCATCCTGCTTGGCCTGCAGTTGCCCGACATCATCCGCAAGGTGCCGCCGGAGCTGACGACCCGGCACTGGCTGTTCGAGCCGGCGCTGACCGTGCTTTTGCTCACGCTCTGCCTGATTGCCCTGCGCTATGTCTGGATCTGGGTCGGCGACATGGGTGCCGTGCTCGCCGCGCGGCTAGGTAAGCGCAAGGCCGAACCCTTTGGTTTTCGCGTCAGGCTCGCCGGCTCGATCGCCGGCGTGCGCGGCGCCGTCACGCTGGCCGGCATCCTGTCCCTGCCGCTCACCTTGCAGGACGGCTCGCCGTTCCCGGCCCGCGACCTCGTGATCTTCCTCGCCGCCGGCGTCATCATCTGCTCGCTGGCGATCGCCAGTCTTGCCCTGCCGACGGTCGCGCGCGGTCTCGTCGAGCCGGGCGAGCATCCAGGTGCCGCCGAAGAGCGCCGGGCTCGCGTCAGTGCCGCCAACGCGGCCATCGCCAGGATTGAAGGCCTCGCCGGTGACAGCAACGAAGGCGAGGCGGCGGAGATGAAGCTCGCCATCGCCGAAAGCGTCGCGTCCATCTACAGGCGCCGCATCTCGCTCTCCGATGGCGCCGACGAAGCGCGCGCCGAGGCTCGCGAATCCGGGCGGATCGAGCTCGGATTCAGGCTTGCCGGCATCGAGGCCGAGCGCGCCGAGCTGCAGGCCATGCTCCGCCGTGGCGACATCAACGACCCCACGGCGCGCAAGCTGTTCACCGAGATCACCTTCTCCGAGGCGATCCTCAAGGGCCGCGAACCGCGGGATTAGCAGCCCGAGGCCCGCCTTGGCGCAAACCGGCCAGCAAATTTCGCGCCGCAAACGTGGCGGGCTCAAAACAACTGTGTTAATGCGCGGCGACCTCGCAGACCTCCGGCCCCAAGGGAAAGCAAGCCATGTCAAATGTCGCGGCATCCTCCAGCAAATTCGAATCCTTTTTCGAGACCACGCTTGCCGACGCCGATCCGGAAATCTTCGGCGCCATCCGCAACGAGCTCGGTCGCCAGCGCCATGAGATCGAGCTGATCGCATCGGAAAATATCGTGTCGCGCGCCGTGCTCGAAGCGCAGGGCTCGATCATGACCAACAAATACGCCGAGGGCTATCCGGGCAAGCGCTACTATGGCGGCTGCCAGTTCGTCGACGTGGCCGAGGAACTGGCCATCGAACGCGCCAAGAAGCTGTTCGGCTGCAATTTCGCCAACGTCCAGCCGAACTCGGGCAGCCAGATGAACCAGGCGGTGTTCCTGGCGCTGCTGCAGCCCGGCGACACTTTCATGGGCCTCGATTTGAATTCGGGCGGCCATCTCACCCATGGCTCGCCCGTCAATATGAGCGGTAAGTGGTTCAAGGTCGTCTCCTACGGCGTGCGCAAGGAAGACCACCTGCTCGACATGGACGCGATCGAGAAGACCGCGCATGAGACCAAGCCGAAGCTGATCCTGGCCGGCGGCACCGCCTATTCGCGTATCTGGGACTGGAAGCGTTTCCGCGAGATCGCCGATGCGGTCGGCGCCTATCTTATGGTCGATATGGCGCATATCGCGGGCCTCGTCGCCGGCGGCGTGCATCCGTCGCCGCTGCCCCATGCCCATGTCGTGACCACGACGACCCACAAGTCGCTGCGCGGCCCGCGCGGCGGCATGATCCTGTGCAACGACGAGGACATCGCCAAGAAGATGAATTCGGCGGTGTTCCCGGGCCTGCAGGGCGGTCCGCTGATGCATGTCATCGCCGCCAAGGCGGTGGCGCTCGGCGAAGCGCTGAAGCCGAGCTTCAAGGCTTACGCCGAAAGCATTGTCGCCAACGCCAAGGCGCTGGCCTCCAGCCTGCAGGAGACTGGCCTCGACATCGTCTCGGGCGGCACCGACAACCATCTTATGTTGGTCGACCTGCGTCCGAAGAACGCCACCGGCAAGCGCGCTGAGGCGGCTCTCGGCCGCGCCAACATCACCTGCAACAAGAACGGCATCCCGTTCGACCCGGAAAAGCCGTTCGTGACGTCGGGCGTGCGTCTCGGCACGCCGGCCGGCACCACGCGCGGTTTCGGCCAAGCCGAATTCCGCGAGATCGGCAAGCTGATCGCCGAGGTGCTGGACGGTCTGAAGGTGGCGAATTCCGACGAAGGCAATGCGGCGGTCGAGGCCGCGGTGAAGGCCAAGGTCACGGCGCTGACCGACCGTTTCCCGCTCTACCCCTATCTCGGCTGATCGACGGTAGGTTGCCCTCCTTCGGTTGACCGCGCGACATACGTCATCTTTTATCCTCGCGCTTCGCGCCGCTCCCTGGTCGGGCGGCGCGACTTACCGGAGACTTTGATGATGCGCACTTTCCGTCTTGCCACCCTGGCCCTGTCCGGCTCGCTGGCCGTTTTCGCTCTGTCCGGCGCGGTCGCGCAGGAGCAGACGCAATCTGCTTCCGACATGCCGGCCACCAATACCTTCGGCAAGTGGACCACCATCATCGATACGCTCGATACGGGGCAGGACGCGCACAAGACCTGTGCCGCCTCGACCGCCTTCGTCGACGGCAACGGCAACGCCGGCTCGCTGACGCTGTCGATCTCGACCGGCGATGCGCTGCCGCCGGATGCGTACCCGGCCATCATGTTCATTATCGACAACAAAACCCTGCCGACCGGCAACAAGATCGCCGCCACCTTCGGCGACCCCGGCGTGAAGGTCTCCGCGACGGTGAGCTCCAACGCCGCCGCCGGCGGTCGTCCCAGTTGGATGGTCGACAACCAGGCCAAGACCAGCCTCGCCCTGCTGCGCGCCATGCGCAAGGTCACCTCGCTCGATGTTACCTTCGGCAAGCAGGCCGTCACCAGCATCCCGATGGACGGCTTCACCAAGGCCTATCGCAACCTCGGCACGTCCTGCGGGTTTTCGACCAAGGACGTTGCGCCCTGAGGCTGCCGGTCGGCCGGGCAGGGCGCTGGCAATCTTGCCCGCGCCTCGCTATCTCTGGGGCATAAAAGGCTCTAAGCCTGTCGCCCACAGAATCGCGAACCCAAGGCTCTCTATGCGCTGCCCCTATTGCCAGTCCGAAGATACGCAGGTGAAGGATTCGCGTCCCGCCGAGGATGGCGCCGCGATCCGCAGGCGGCGGGTGTGCCCCGATTGCGGCGGCCGGTTCACGACCTTCGAGCGCGTCCAGCTGCGCGACCTCGTCGTCGTAAAGAAGTCCGGACGCAAGGTGCCATTTGATCGTGACAAGCTGCTGCGCTCAGTCGAGATCGCCGTGCGCAAGCGCAATGTCGACCCCGAGCGCATCGACCGCGCCGTGACCGGCATCGTGCGCCAGCTCGAAAGCTCGGGTGAGACCGAAATTGCTTCGGGCGAGGTCGGCCGGCTGGTCATGGAGGCGCTGAAATCGCTGGATGACGTCGCCTATGTCCGCTTCGCCTCTGTCTATCGCAATTTCCGCGAGGCCAGGGATTTCCACGAACTGCTGGGCGAATTGAAGGGCGACGAGGAAAAGACCGAAGAGGACGCCGGCTGATCATGGCGGGACAGCGACTGGACGACGCCGTGCAGGCGGCCCTTGACCGCCGTTTCATGGCCGCGGCCATCAGGCTGTCGCGCCGCAATGCCGGCCGCACCTCGACCAACCCTTCCGTAGGCACCGTCATCGTGCGCGACGACGGCGCCGGACCGATGATCGTCGGCACCGGCGTGACGGCCGTGGGTGGCCGCCCGCATGCCGAGACCGAGGCGCTGGCCGAGGCCGGCGAACTCGCGCGTGGCGCCACCGCCTATGTCACGCTGGAGCCTTGCGCCCATCATGGCCGCACGCCGCCCTGCGCCAATGCGCTGGTCAATGCCGGCATAGCGCGGGTGGTGGGTGCTGCGAGCGATCCCGATCCGCGCGTCTCCGGCAAGGGCTACGCCATCCTGCGCGCCGCCGGCATCGAGGTGGTGGAGAAGGTGCTGGCTGCCGAAGCCGCCGAGCAGATGGCCGGCTATCTGACTCGTTCTCTGAAAAAACGCCCGGAAGTAACTCTGAAGCTTGCGCTTTCGAGCGACGGCAAGATCGGCCGCAAAGGCGCAGGCCAGGTCGCCATCACCGGCGAGATCGCGCGGCGCGATGTCTATCTGATGCGCGCCGAGTCCGACGCCATCCTGGTCGGCATCGGCACCGCGCTGGAGGACGACCCGGCGTTGACCGTGCGCCTGCCGGGTCTGGAGAACCGCTCGCCGGCGCGCATCATCCTCGATCGGCAGATCCGGTTGCCGGAGGCGTCGAAGCTGGTGTCCGGCGTCGACCGCGTGCCGCTCTACGTCGCCGCTTGCCTGGAGGCCGATCCGCATCGGCGCTCGGCGCTGGAACGCGCTGGCGTACGCTTCATCGGCACCGAAACCCATGATGGCGTCGTCGCTTTGCCCGAATTGCTGGAAGACCTTGCCGCGCTCGGCATGGCAAGCGTTTTGGTCGAAGGCGGCGCCCAGGTGGCCAAGGCCTTCCTCGATGAAGATCTTGTCGACCGCATTGTCCTCTTCCAAGGCCCGGACGCCATCGGTGAGGACGGTATTGCATCGCCCATCGACGCCGACCATATCCCGGCTGGATTTCGCAAATTGCGTGACATGCGCTTCGGCGAGGACAGTTATGCCGAATGGGTGAGGAACCTTTAATGTTTACCGGAATTGTCACCGACGTTGGCACGGTAGCCGCTGCGAAGCCGCTCGCCGAGGGCATCGGCCTGCGCATCGACACCGCCTATGATCCTGACACCATCGCGATTGGCGCTTCGATTTCCTGTGGTGGCGTCTGCCTCACCGTGACCGCGCTTCCCGAGCAAGGCTCGAATGCGCGCTGGTTCGAGGTCGAGGCCTGGGAGGAAGCGCTGAGGCTGACCGCCGCTTCGAGCTGGAAACCCGGTACCCGTATCAACCTCGAACGGGCGCTGAAGATCGGCGACGAGCTCGGCGGCCACATCGTCTCCGGCCATGTCGACGGCATGGCCGAGATTATCGAGCGCAAGGAGGAGGGCGATGCCGTGCGTTTCACCCTCGAAGCGCCACGGCATCTGGCCAAGTTCATCGCGCCGAAAGGTTCGGTCGCGCTCGACGGCACCTCGCTCACCGTCAACAAGGTCGAAGGCACCCGCTTCGACGTGCTGCTCATCCATCACTCGCTGACTGTCACCACTTGGGGCGAGCGCCACGCGGGCGACCGCGTGAACCTCGAGATCGACACCATGGCCCGCTACGCGGCGCGCCTGGCCGAGGCGGCGAAAGAGGGGCTTTGAGGCCTCAGCCTTGAAATTGCCGGCCATTGGCCGTACATTGCCGCAGGAGAGCGACAATGACGGCACACCCACCACGCGGCCGCGTTCGTGGCGAGCGTTTGGAAACACGCGTCACGGCCGACCAGAAGAGCCTTATCGAGCATGCTGCGGCGCTACAGGGCCGCACCGTGACGGATTTTGTGCTGACCAGCCTCCAGGAAGCTGCCCGCCGTGCAATCGAGGAGCACGAGCGCCTGGAGCTGTCTATCCGCGACAGCCGGGCCTTCGTGGACGCTCTCGTCAATCCAAAACCAGTGAACGATCGCTTGCGCGATACGGTACGTCGGTATCGACAAGCCACTGGCATCTGAAGTGGCAGGCTCGACTGAAGCCCCTCTGCGAGTTGAGGTGCTCGGTCCGCTGCATGACAGAAACTCATTCGAAAGCGGCGCAGAACCGCTCGATCGATATCTTCGACTGCAAGCTGGGCAAGATGCCCGCAAGAATATTGCGGCGCCCTTCGTGCTAGTTACGCCGGATGGAGCTATCGCCGGTTACTACACGCTCTCATCCACTGCGGTGAATGTCGGCGAATGGCCTGCCGAGACAGTCCGCAACTTGCCGCGCTATCCACTCATTCCGGCGACGCTGCTTGGACGCTTGGCCGTCGATCGACGGCACCAGGGCAAGGGTTACGGCCGATACCTTCTGGCCGATGCATTGCACCGGTCTCTCCGTAGTGAGATCGCCTCGTTCGCGGTCATTGTCGACGCGAAGGACGAGAACGCGCGGCGCTTCTATGAACGCGAGAGTTTCTTGCCATTTCCGGATCAACCGATGAAGCTGTTTCGACCAATGGCCGATATCGCGGGATTGTTCAGATGAAAAAGGGGACTCCAACGGAGAGTGATAATTCCGAGATCAAGGAACGGCTGACACGCGAAGCAATGGCCGATGTGGATGCAGGCCGTGTGGTAGACCACCGAGCCGTTCTTGCCTGGGCTGAAAGCCTGGGTACCGGCTGTCCGCTTCCGCCGCCTCGGATAAAGATGCGATAGACCAAGCGGCACCCAGACCAATCTTCCGCTTGCGATCAACCCGGCTTCGGCCTAAGTCACCGGCAACCCCCCGGAGACTTTTATGGCTGGAACATCCCAACACGGCAAAGCGTTCATTCGCCCGAAGGCGAAGGCGCATCTGCTCATTGTCGAAGCGCGTTTTCACGATGATCTCGCCGACGCCCTGCTCGAAGGCGCCACCAGCGCGCTCGACGAGGCTGGCGCCACCTATGACGTCGTCACGGTTCCCGGCTCGCTCGAGATACCGGCGGTCATCACCTTCGCGCTCGACGGCGCCGCCGAAGGCGGCACGCATTACGACGGCTTCGTCGCGCTCGGCACTGTCGTCCGCGGCGACACCTATCATTTCGACATTGTCGCCAATGAATCGAGCCGCGCACTTATGGACCTTTCGGTGCAGGAGGCGATCGCGATCGGAAATGGTATCCTGACCACGGAGAACGACGCGCAGGCTTGGGCGCGCGCGCGCAAGACGGAAGGCGACAAGGGCGGCTTCGCCGCGCGCGCGGCGCTGACCATGATCGCGCTCAAGGAGAAACTCGGAGCCCAATCGTGACCGAACCCGCCTCGACCGGTGCGGTGCGCCACGCCAACAAGCGCGGTGCCGCCCGTCTTGCCGCCGTCCAGGCGCTCTACCAGATGGATGTGTCCGGCAGTGGCGTCTTCGAGATCACGGCCGAATACGAAACCTTCCGCCTCGGCAAGGAAGTCGACGGCGCGCTCTACCGCGAGGCCGACGCGCAATGGTTCCGCGCCATCCTGACCGGCGTCGTCGAGAACCAGAAGACCATCGACCCCGTCATCCGCCAGGCGCTGACCGAGGACTGGCCGCTGTCGCGGCTGGATTCGACGCTGCGCGCCATCCTGCGCGCCGGCGTCTATGAATTGATGAAGCGCGAGGACGTGCCGGTGGCCGTCATCGTCTCCGAATATGTCGACATCGCCAAGGCGTTCTACGAGGAAGACGAACCGAAGCTGGTCAACGCCGTTCTTGATCGTGTCTCGCGCCGGGTTCGCGGCGAGGGGCGTGGCAAGGACGCTTCGTGACGACCGCAACGGTCGCGGTCGCCGAGGCCGGCAGCGAAGGGCGTCGCACCGCGGTGCTGCTTGCCGCCGCGCAGGCGATCGTCGGTTCGGCCGCGCCGATCGCCATTTCGCTTGGCGCGCTTGCCGGGCAATACCTGCTCGGTCCCGACAAGTCGCTGGCGACGGCGCCGGTCACCGGCTTCAACATCGGTGTTGCGCTGGGCGCCTTGCCGGCCGCCGCCATCATCCGCCGGCTCGGCCATCGCGGCGGCTTCATGACCGGCACCGTGGTCACCGCGCTCGGCGGCCTGATCGCGACCATCGCGCTCTTCCGGGGGAGCTTCTGGCTGTTCGCCTTCGGCCTCGGCGTCATCGGTGTCGGCGGCGCCTTCGTCCAGCAGTTCCGCTTCGCTGCCGCCGACAACGCGCCGCCCGAGTTCAAGGCGCGCGCCATCTCCTTCGTGCTGGCGGGCGGCATCGTCACGGCCATCCTCGGGCCTCAGATCGTCATCTACACCCGCGAATTGCTGGCCCCGGTGATGTTTGCCGGATCCTTCGTCTCGATCCTCCCGCTCGCGGCGGCCGGCGCGCTCATCCTGTCATTCCTGCGTGTTTCCTCGCGCGCAAGCACCGTGACTGAAACCGATGCAAGCGATGCCCGGCCGCTGGCTGAAATCGTCACCCAGCCACGTTTCGTCGCGGCGCTTTTCTGCACCGTCGGCAGCTACGCGCTGATGAGCTTCGTCATGACCGGCGCGCCGCTCGCCATGGTCGGCTGCGGCCTGTCGGAAGACAATGCGACGCTCGGCATCTCCTGGCACGTCATGGCGATGTTCGGGCCGAGCTTCTTCACCGGTGCGCTGATCCATCGCTTCGGCGCCGAACGCATCGTCGCCACTGGCCTTGTCCTGCTGATCGGCTGCGGCGCCGTCGCGCTTTCCGGACTGGCGCTGTGGCAGTTCTGGACGGCGCTGATCCTGCTCGGGCTCGGCTGGAATTTCGGTTTCATCGGCGCCACGGCGATGGTCGCCGCCAGCTACCGGCCTTCGGAGAAGAGCAAGGTCCAGGGTTTCCACGATTTTGTCCTGTTCGGCTCCGTCGCCTTCGCCTCGCTGATGTCGGGCGCGATCTACAATGCCTGGGGTTGGACCATGCTGAACTGGATCGTCTTCCCGGTCGTCCTGCTTTGCTTTGTGGCGCTCGGCACGTTGAAGTTGGTGGGCGCTCCCAAATTTTGAAGAAGGCGTCCGACCAGTTCTCCCGGCCACTTGAACAATCTGCCTGAGGCGGCCAGCGTCAGGCATCCGGCGGGAGCACCTGCAGGACCCGCGCGATGAACATGTGGAACTCGTCCATATAGTTGCGCAGGAATGTCTCCGTTGACTCCACCGTCACCTCCCCATCGTCGGTGATCAATCCCGGAGTGAACTGAATGTAGGCTTCGGGCGAGTTCATCTGGGGTGCGTTGCAGAAGCTGAGCACGCTGCGCAGGCTCTGCTGAGCGACCGCGGTCGCGATCGCGCCGGGCGACGTTCCGATGACAGCGGTCGGTTTGCGGGCAAAAGAGTTCTTGCCGTATGGGCGACTGGCCCAGTCGATCGCATTCTTCAGACCGCCGGGGATCGATCGGTTGTACTCCGGCGTGACGAAAAGCACCGCCTGGACGGACGCGATGGCTTTCTTGAACTTCAAGGCGACCGGCGGAAAATCGGCATCATAGTCGTAGCTGTAAAGCGGCAGGTCCTTGAAGGAGATTTCCATCATTTCAAGCTCGGGCGGCGCCAGTCTGACGAGGGCCTTCGCAAGCTTGCGGTTGATGGAGCCCTTGGCAAGGCTGCCGATGAGGTAGCCGACTTTATGCTTGGCCATGACACACTCCTGTTGTGGCCGCCGACCCGCCTTTCCTAATATTCCTCAGAACAGGGCAGACCGCCAGCCGGCCTTAGGTCGGCATTGCGCTGCGCCGGATGGAGCAGGGCCCAAGCCCGGGCCGAACAAAATTATTGCGCCTGTCCCCCTAGTTATGAAACCGTATGCCCCGACTGGCCGTTAAAGCCATGCTCATATGCGGCCACCGATCGATCGGTTCATAGCAAGGGATTTTCACAATGTTTTCAATGAGAAAGATCGCTTTCGCGGCGATGGCGCTCGGCATCGCGACGGCATCGGCGAATGCCCAGGTGGTGGTGTCTTCCAAGATCGACACGGAAGGCGGCGTGCTGGGCAACATCATCCAGCTCGTGCTCAACGCCAACAACATCAAGACCACCGACCGTATCCAGCTCGGCGCGACGCCCGTGGTGCGCAAGGCGATCACCGCCGGGGAGATCGACATCTATCCCGAATACACCGGCAATGCCGCTTTCTTCTTCCAGAAGGCCGACGATCCGGTCTGGAAGGATGCCGCCAAGGCCTACGAAACCGCCAAGAAGCTCGACTACGCCGCCAACAAGATCGTCTGGCTGTCGCCATCGCCGGCCAACAACACCTGGGCGATCGCGCTGCGCAAGGAGGTGGCCGACGAGAACAAGCTCGTCACCCTGACGGATTTCGGCAAATACGTCGCGGGCGGCGGCAAGGTTGTGCTTGCGGCTTCCGCCGAGTTCGTCAATTCGGCGGCAGCACTTCCGGCCTTCCAGACGACCTATGGCTTCAAGCTGAAGCCCGACCAGCTGATCACTCTTTCCGGGGGCGACACCGCCGCGACCATCGCCGCTGCCGCCAACCAGACCAACGGTGCCAACGCCGCCATGGTCTACGGCACCGACGGCGGCATCCAGCCCTCCGGCCTCGTCGTGCTCGAGGACGACAAGGGCGTGCAGCCCGTCTATCAACCCGCGCCGATCATCCGCGAAGAGGTCCTGAAGCAGCATCCCGAGATCGAAGCGCTGCTGAAGCCGGTCTTCGCCAAGCTCGATCTCGTCACGCTGCAGGAGCTCAACGGCCGTGTGCAGCTGGGCGGCGAGCCCGCGAAGGGCGTGGCGGAGGATTTCCTCAAGAAGAACGGCTTCCTGAAGTAACAACCCAGCCTGAAAAGCGCGAAGCCGGTGCCAGGTACCCCCC
Source organism: Mesorhizobium sp. B2-7-1 (assembly GCF_006440735.1). Classification (GTDB taxonomy): domain Bacteria; phylum Pseudomonadota; class Alphaproteobacteria; order Rhizobiales; family Rhizobiaceae; genus Mesorhizobium. The sequence continues at coordinate 20,577 of NZ_VFUA01000103.1, forward strand.
TCTGTCCTGCCGGACATCTCCCCATCAAGGGGAGAGATTGGCAACTGCTGCCTCTCGCTTCCTTCTCGACCCAGGGGGATTGGCGAAAGCGCTCGCGACATCTGATCTCCCCCCTTGAGGGGGAGATGGCCGGCAGGCCAGAGGGGGGCGCTTCGCGCAAACGCTCTTCATGACCCTGCGTTTCGACAAGCTCGGCGTGGTCATCGCCGCGATCGTCGCCTACGCCGCTTTCCTGGCCCCCTTTGCCACGTTCCGCGCCAACCGGATCGTACCCGGGCAGGCGCGTTCGATCCTCGAGTCGTTGCCGCCCACGCTTGGCATGCTGTTGCTGGCGATAGCGATCGCGGCCGCGATCGTCGCCTTGCTCAGGACGCCGCTCGCCCTAAGACTGGCGGCCAGCGTCGTCGCGCTTGTCGCGCTTACGATCCTGATCGGCGTTGCAGGCGGTTTCCTGACACCCGCCGGCAACGCCTTCGCCCGCGTCGCGCCGGCTTCCGGTTTCTGGCTGCTGATCTTTGCCTTCACCTTGCTGCTGGCCGATGTGCTGACCAGGCTGAACCTGTCGCCCTGGGCGCGGGTCGGTGTGCTTGTGCTGGCCGCTTTGGCAATCGCCGCGCTGCTTGTCTCCGGCAACTGGGACAGTCTGTCCATACTCAAGGAATATGCCAGCCGCGCCGACAGCTTCTGGGCCGAAGCTTCCAAGCACGTCACGCTGGCGCTTGGCTCGCTGGCCGGCGCGGTCATAGTCGGCATACCGCTTGGCATCCTTTGTCATCGCGTCGAGAAACTTCGGGCGGGGGTGCTGAATGTGCTCAACATCATCCAGACCATCCCGTCGATCGCGCTCTTCGGCCTGCTGATCGCGCCGCTCGGCTGGGTCGCCCTGCATGTGCCAGGCGCCGCCGCGATCGGTATCAGGGGCATCGGCATCGCGCCCGCCTTTGTCGCGCTCTTCCTCTATTCGCTGCTGCCGGTGGTGGCCAACACGGTGGTTGGGCTGGCTGGTGTACCCCGCGCGGCCAACGACGCCGCGCGCGGCATGGGCATGACCGATCGCCAGCGCCTGTTCGACGTCGAGTTCCCGCTCGCCTTTCCGGTGATCCTGACCGGCATCCGCATCGTGCTGGTGCAGAATATCGGCCTTGCCACCATTGCCGCGCTGATCGGCGGCGGCGGCTTCGGCGTGTTCGTCTTCCAGGGTGTCGGCCAGACGGCGATGGATCTGGTGCTGCTCGGCGCGCTGCCCACCGTGGCGCTGGCCTTTGCGGCGGCCATCATCCTCGATGCGGTGATCGAGATGACCGCCACCAAGCGCAGGGTAGTTGAAACGGCATGATCGAGATCGAAGGCATCACCAAGCGCTATGACGCAACGACGGTGGTCGACAATGTTTCGATGGTCATCGAACCACGAACCATCGCGACCATTGTCGGCACGTCGGGATCCGGCAAGACGACGCTGCTCAGGATGATCAACCGGCTGGTCGAGCCGACCTCCGGCATCATCAAGCTCGACGGCGCCGACAACCGCTCGGTGCCCGGCTATCAGCTGCGCCGCAGCATCGGCTATGCCATCCAGGGCCACGGCCTGTTTCCGCATCGCACGGTGGCGCAAAACATCGCCACCGTGCCGCTGCTGCTCGGTTGGGACAGGGATCGCATCAAGGCCCGTGTCGACGAGCTGATGACGCTCTACCAACTCGACCCGCAGGCCTACGGCCCGCGCTACCCGCATGAGCTTTCCGGCGGCCAGCAGCAGCGCGTCGGCGTCGCCCGCGCCTTGGCCGCCGAGCCCAACGTGCTTTTGATGGATGAGCCCTTCGGGGCGCTCGACCCGATCATCCGCACCAAGGCGCAGGAGGATCTGTTGGCGATCCAGAAGCGTTTCGGCACCACCATCATCCTCGTCACCCACGACATGGAAGAGGCGGTGCATCTGGGCGACAAGATCGCCGTCATGGATGCCGGCAAGCTGGTGCAATACGCCAAGCCGGCTGAGATCCTGGCGAGACCCGCAAGCGATTTCGTCGAGACATTGGTCGGCGCCAGCGAAAGGCCGTTCCGGCTGCTGTCGCTCGGGCCTGTGCGCGACGCCGTGGAGCCGGGCGGCGCCGAAGGCGAGGCAATCCCCGGCGAAGCCACGCAACGCGACGCGCTGGCCGAACTGCTGTGGTCGGGCCGCCCCGCGCTGCCGGTGAAGGGCACGGACGGCAAGCTCATTGGCCGCGTCACCGTCGAAGGTTTGGTGAAGCGTGCGGCGAGGCCGCAATGAAAGCCTGGCTGCCCGCGCTGCTGAGGCTGGCCGTCCTGGCACTGCTGGTGACCTTCATCACCAGCCCCAACTGGTTCGAGCCGCTGCTGAAGCCGCTGACCGAGAATGGCGCGCCGGCGATCTACAACCAGGGCAGTCTGCTGACACTGACCTTGCAGCATCTATCGACCGTTCTGATCGCGACGGTCGCGGCGACGATCGTGGCGGTGGCGCTGGCAATCCTGGTTACCAGGCCGGCCGGGGCCGAGTTCCTGCCCTTGTCGCGCAGCCTGGTCAATATCGGCCAGACTTTTCCGCCGGTCGCGGTGCTGGCGCTTGCCGTGCCGGCCGTCGGCTTCGGCGAGAAGCCGACGCTGATCGCACTCTTCCTTTACGGCCTGCTGCCGATCTTCGAGAACGCGCTGACGGCGCTCACCACACTGCCTGGCAACGTGATGGAAGCGGCGCGCGGCGCCGGCATGACCGGCTGGCAAAGACTGACGAAGGTGGAGTTGCCACTCAGCGCCCCCGTGATCCTCGGCGGCATCCGGCTCTCGGTGGTCATCGGCCTCGCCACCGCGACCATCGGTTCGACGGTTGCCGCCAAGACGCTTGGCGAGGTGATCATCGCCGGCCTGATCTCGAACAACCTTGCCTTCGTGCTGCAGGGCGGGCTGATCGTCGCCGCGCTCGCTGTGCTGATCTATGACGGCCTTTCGGCGATCGAGCGTTACGCGGCGCGGCGCATGGGGCAGGGCGCGGAATAACGCTAGGTCTGTGGATTGGGCGAAGGTGCCCCAGCGTCATTTCAATCGATCTAATTCCGAGCCCGCGCTGGTACAACAATTCCTGCCCTCTTCTTTTGGGCGAAAGCCGGGCAAAAACCGAACAATATCTTGACGTTCCAAGCCCTGTTTCGCATACACCCCACCCAAGGGTTGGATTCCGTCAGCGGCATGCATCCCCGTTCCAACGGCCCAGGGAGGGGTTCTTTTGGGCCAACAATCGAGGAAAATCCGGCAATGCCCCATCTGACGGTGCTCATGCTGCATTCGGGCAAGCGCGAAGGCAGCTATGCGCGAGACACGGCGCGG
>NZ_VFUA01000104.1 GCF_006440735.1 Mesorhizobium sp. B2-7-1
ATCTCGGCCTCCAACAGATCACCACCACCAAACGGCGAGAGAAGCTGATCTAACCCACCACAAATCGGATCGTGAACGGCAAGAAGAAGATCATCAGCACCAGGATTGTCAGCCGCAAGAATGCGGGCAGCTACAAGACATATGAGATGAGCAAGGCGGTCGAGAAGCGGTTGTCGGCCTATCTGAGGGAGATGGGCGTCGAACAGGGCGTGCTCGGCGTGATGAAGGCGACGCCTGCCAGCGACATCAGGCAGATCGAGCCGGAGGACATGCTGGAGATGAAGCTCGTCAGCAGCCTCGATTCGCTCGACTTGCTGACCGAAGGGACCATCTGCCAGCGCCATCCGGCGCCGGAGAATTGTCGCGAGGTTCCCACGAACGGCGCCCCGGCCGCCGTCGCGGCAGTTGAGATCAAGCCGGCCTCTCCTCAACCTGTGGCGCCTTCGCAGAGCCGGGACGAGGAAATGCGCTTCGCCCTGGTTCGCGGCAGCAATCCGCTCTGCAATCCGGACTGCCCGGAATGGATTTCGGCCGAAGGCGTCGTCGCCGCCGCTACGCCCGGCAAACTGCGTCAGCTGCTTGACGATGCCGGTGGGCGCAGGCTGCCGGTGGTCGTCAATTCGCCCGGCGGCGACGTGCAGGCCGCGCTCGCCGCCGGGCGCCTTATCCGCGAGCGCAAGCTCGACGTGGCTGTCGCTCGGACGGATTTCCTCGATTGTGATCCCGGCGCCGTCGGTTGTTCGGCCAAGGACGACCTCCATACCGGCCTTACAGTGGATGCTGGCGGCGAGTGCGGCTCTGCCTGCGTCGTGATGATCGCGGGCGGCGTCAGGCGCCTCGTCGGCTCGACCGCGCATGTCAGCCTGCACTCCCTGGGGATGGGCGACAAGGTCAAGGCCTATTTCGACGAGATGGCAATCGGCCCAGCGCTTTTCGCGGCCATGCAGGCGGTGCTCTATGCGAGCCATAGGGAGCTCAGCCAGAGCGAGGTGCGGGATTTCGGACTGACGACAGGGCCGCAATCGGCGGACGCGCTGACCGGCGCCACAATTTGCAGATCCGCGCCCAGGCCCGACAATTGCCGGGTTCTTCCAGCCGCCGATGCCGAGGCGAAGGCGCCAGCGAAGCTGTAGGGCAATTCCAGGAAAAGTTGTTACGGTTTTCCGTCCGGAATTGCGTAAACAAGGAGATAGCGCGCCCTGGCCATCGAGGCAGGTTGAGCAGGGCAGGGCGCTACCCCTATCTTGCTCGGGCTGTATGCACGTGGAGGAGCGGCGATGAGCAGGGACATCCCGACTTTGTACGAATGGGCCGGAGGCAGCGAGGCGCTGAACCGGCTGACCCGGACCTTCTATGACAAAGTGGCGGCGGATCCGGTCGTGGGACCGGTGTTCAGACACATGTCGCCGGATCACCCGGCGCATGTCGCCGCCTTCATCGGCGAAGTCTTCGGCGGCCCGAAGACCTACAGCGAGAAGCATGGCGGCCATCGCGAAATGGTGATGCATCACCTTGGCAAGCACCTGACCGAGGAACAGCGCCGTCGCTGGATCAATCTCCTCGCCGATGCGGCGGACGAGATCGGCCTTCCCGACGATCCCGAGTTCCGCTCCGCCTTCATGGGCTATGTCGAATGGGGATCGCGGCTGGCGAAGATGAATTCGAATCTCGGCGAAACCTGCGATCCCGAGACCGAGCCGATGCCGGCCTGGGGCTGGGGCGTCCCGGGCGGACCGTACAAGCCGCCGGCCGGAAAATCGTAAGCGCGGGCCTGCGCGGTCGATTGCCGGCAGCTCCGCAATTCAGATTTCTGGCAAAGCTTCCAAAACGGCATCGCAGTGCTCTTTACAGAGTGCCCGGAAGCTTTTAGGAAGCGCCTGCGCCGAACAAGCGCATGCACGGGCATAGCTCAGTTGGTAGAGCGGCGGTCTCCAAAACCGCAGGTCGTAGGTTCGAGCCCTGCTGCCCGTGCCATTTCCCAAGGGAAATCAGGCATTTAGAGATCGTCTTGCTTTGCAAGGACGCCTCAAACCGCCTTACACATCTCTTGCACAAACTTGAACGCGCGCAGGAAGTGCCTGGCGATAGCGGAAGAACATTCGATTCTCGAAGGCAAGGTCCACGTCCATAGGCGTAACGACAGCCCGATTTGGCACTGTTCGAGGTATGTCGAAGCCAAGAACCGCCGGGTCACCATCAAGGAAGAAGTCTTGCCAGGCCAAGGATTGGGCCGAGGATTGGCATTTCGACCTGAATGACGAGGGCCGGCCACGGCGATCGCCAATCCGCTCGACCGTATTTGATGGCTATCGAGCAGCATTGCCGCACGTACGCGCTGCAGTTGAGGCGAGAGAATGCGTTTGGGGAGAGGACCACTCAATTTACAACCAAAGGTAACCTTGATCTATTCGAATACAGCGCATGGCAATGATTCGAGCGGTCATTGACTCGGGCTTTGCCGGGTGCGTCGCACTTCTATGGTGAAGCGGGGCTTGGCGGGGAGCGGCGCAGGGGATGAGATGCACGGCAAAGGACGGCGCCAACACGGTCAGCTTCCGCCGATCCTTGTTTTTGACCACGGCAATCATCACACTCGTCACCGCGATTGCCGGCATGCGGCCGGCGTCCGCGCAGTCGGTGTCAGGCACCGGTGATCTATCGCCGGACGCAAGCACCATTCAAACGCCGGATTGGACGGTCGGGGCCGATCTCGTTGTCGGTAATATCGCCACAGGCACGCTGGACATCCAGAATGGCGGCGCGGTCACCAATGACACTGGCTTTATCGGCTATGGTGCCCAAGGGACGGTCACCGTCTCGGGCACCGACGGTGGCGGCAATGCCTCGACCTGGACCAATAACGGTGACCTCGTTGTCGGTCAGGATGGCAACGGCACGCTCAATATCGGAAATGGCGGCCAGGTGAGCAATGCTGACGGTTATATCGGCGTCGCGGCCGCCAGCCAAAGCGATGTCACTGTCTCGGGCCACGACGGTAGCGGTCACGCCTCGACGTGGACCAATACAGGCACGCTTTATGTCGGCGACAACGGCAAGGCCTCACTCGCTATCCGGGATGGCGGGATCGTGAACAGTGCATTGGTCGTCATCGGCAACAATAGCGATGGCAATGGCACCGGCACTGGCATGGTTGCGGTCACGGGTCGCGACATTGACCAACATGCCTCGACCCTAAACATTACCAACCAGATTTATGTTGGTAGTGGCGGCATAGGCAACAAGCTCGACATCCTGGATGGCGGGCTGGTGAACAGTGGACAGGCTTCTATCGGCTACGGGAGCGGTAGCGAAGGCACGGCCACCGTCTCGGGTCGCGACATCAACGGCAATGCCTCGGCCTGGAACGCCGCCAACAATATTTACGTGGGTTTCTCCGGCAGCGGTACACTCAACGTCGCGGACGGCGCCGCGGTGGCCACGAGTGCAACTGGAGGCGGCGCTGCCTCTGTCTATATCGGCTACACGAACGGCGGCACGGGCACTGTCAATGTCTCGAGCAGCACGGGCAGCGTCTCAAGCTTGACCGCGACCGACCGCATCGATGTCGGCTACGATGGCGACGGCACGATGACCGTTGGAAAAGGTGGCTTCGTAAGCGTCGGTACCGATGTTCATATAGCCAACGGCAGCACAGCCACTGGAACGCTCCATCTCGACGGCGACGCCACCGGACGCGGCGTTGTCGAAACCGGCTCCGTGATCAAGGGAGCCGGCGCCACCGCTATACTCGACCTCAACGGCGGCATTCTGCGTGCGAACCGGGATGAAGCCGATTTCCTGAACGGCTTCACTGCACTGAGTGTGGCAGCCGGAGGAGCCTGGTTCGATACCAACGGGAACGACATCGGCATCGGCACGGATTTTTCCGGTTCGTCGAACTTCAACAAGCTCGGCCTCGGTCAACTGACGCTGACCGGGGACAGTTCCGGCTTTACCGGCGCATCGACCGTGTCGGCCGGCACGCTGGCCGTGAACGGCGTGCTGGGCGGCAACATGCTGGTCGACACCGGCGGACGGCTCGTCGGCACGGGCGGCGTGGGCAATGTCGTCAATACTGGCGTCGTCGCGCCGGGCTATGGCAATGCCATGGGCACGCTCACCGTCCAGGGCGATTATGTCAGCACTGGCGGACGCCTCGAAATCGCGACCGTTCTGGGCGACGACAGCTCGCAGACCAGCCGCCTTGCGGTCAACGGCACGACTTCAGGCGTTACGCATGTCAGCATCATCAACCGTGGCGGCCCTGGCGCGCCGACGGTGGAAGGCATCAAGATCGTCGACGTGACGGGTGCGTCCAACGGTGCTTTCGTGCTCGACAGCAACTATGTCTTCCAGGGCGCACCGGCGGTGATAGCCGGCGCTTATGCCTATCGCCTCTATCAGGGCGGCGTCTCTACTCCCTTGGATGGCGACTGGTATCTGCGTTCCTCCCTGGGCGGTCCCGGCGCGCCGCTCTATCAGCCCGGCGTGCCGGTTTACGAGGCCTATGGCTCCAATCTGCAGTCGCTCAACACTCTCCCGACGCTGCAGCAACGTGTCGGCAACCGTGTCTGGGGCCCCGGCGCCAATGGCGACGGCAATGGAATTTGGGGCCGAGCGGAAGGCATCCACGGGCGCTTCAACAGTGCCGCGGTGTCGGCGACTGGTTTGGATCAGGACATCGATACCTGGAAGATACAGGCGGGTGTCGATCGGGTGCTTGTCGATAGCGACACGAGCGGGCGTCTGGTGGCGGGCGTCAACGTCTCCTATGGCGAGGCCAACAGCCGGATCAACTCGGCGTTCGGCAACGGTACACTGAAGACCGACGGCTACGGCCTTGGCGCGACTTTGACCTGGTATGGTGTCACGGGCTTCTATGTCGACGGTCAGGCGCAGCTCAACCGCTATGGCAGCGACCTCAATTCCGAACTTGTCGGCTCGCTCACCCACGACAATGGCGGCAGCGGCGAGGCGTTCAGCATCGAAGCGGGCAAGCGGATTTTGTTCGGCGAGCACGTTGGCATCACGCCGCAATTCCAGATCGTCTATTCCAATGTGCGGTTCGATCACTTCGTTGATCCGTCGGGTGCCGACGTGGCCGCCGGCAGGAACGACAGCCTGAAAACGCGCTGGGGCGTCGCGCTCGATCATCAGGGCGCCTGGGAAGGTGGCCGCAGCCACATCTACGGAATCGCCAATGTCAGCTGTGAATGGCTCGATGGCACGCGCACTCTGGTCGCGGGGACACCCATCATCAATGCCGACGACCGGCTGTGGGGCGAACTCGGCCTCGGTGCGAGCGTAAGCTGGCGCAAGGATCTCACCTTCTATGGCGAGCTCTCCGGCAACACACCGTTCCGTAGTTTTGGCAACAGCTACATCCTCAAGTCCAATTTCGGTCTCCGAACGCAATTCTGACCGCAAGGGCGGTATCTCATCGTCGCCATGGCGCAACGAGATGCGGCAAAGGCTAATCTGGCTCCAAAACCGCAGGTCGTAGGTTCGAGCCCTGCTGCCCGTGCCATCTCCCGAAAGTGGCCGATCGAAGCCTTCGCGGTTGAATATTGGCGGGTGGCTTGCCATATAGCGTGAATTGGGGCATAAGCCCCGTATAGCCGGGACGGGACGACTGGATGGTTCCGAGGCGGCGTTAGAACATAAAGCGGACGCTTGCCACTTGCGTGGATTGAGAATCGGTTTTATGTAGATGGAACAGACACGCGACGCGTGGAGCTGGGAAGCCGGCTTTACGCGTCTGATTTGCGTGGGTGCAATGGTGGTGCTGATTCGGCGCCCCACAGAGCCCAGGCGGCACGTCCCGGCCAGCGGGATCATCCAGGAGGCCCGGCCAACGGGTCTTGAAAACAGGCGGCACATGGCTTCGAAAACCACCAATCCCTTCACCTTTCTGCAGCAGGTTCGCGCGGAGACGGCCAAGGTGACATGGCCTTCGCGGCGTGAAACCATGATCTCGACGGTGATGGTGCTCGTGTTCGCGATCATCGCGATGCTCTTTTTCTTCACCGCCGACATAGCCATGGGCTATGCGATCGAGTGGATTCTGGGCCTCGGGCATTAATTCGGCGATTACGGAGAGGTCGTGAAATGACTGCGCGCTGGTATATCGTCCACGCCTATTCGAACTTCGAGAAGAAGGTCGCCGAGGATATCGAGAACAAGGCCAAGCAGAAGGGCCTGTCCGGCGAGATCGAGCAGATCGTGGTGCCGACCGAGAAGGTCGTCGAGATCCGCCGCGGTCGCAAGGTCGATGCCGAGCGCAAGTTCTTCCCGGGCTATGTGCTCTTGAAGGCCAATCTGACCGATGCCGTGTTCTCGCTGGTCAAGAACACGCCGAAGGTCACCGGCTTCCTGGGTGACTCCAAGCCCGTGCCGATAACCGAGGCTGAGGCGCAGCGCATCCTGAACCAGGTCCAGGAAGGCGTCGAGCGGCCGAAGCCGTCGGTCACCTTCGAGATCGGCGAGGCGATCCGCGTTTCGGACGGTCCGTTCGCGTCGTTCAACGGCGTCGTCCAGGAGGTGGACGAGGAGCGTGCCCGCCTCAAGGTGGAAGTTTCGATCTTCGGGCGCGCCGTGCCGGTCGATCTGGAATTCGGACAGGTCGAAAAGGGCTGATCCGTACACCCGCGCCGAGAGGCGTCGGGGCGGTTGCCAAAAGCGCCGCATGAACGGGTGGGAGGCGAAGGCGGCATAGCCGGCCGTCGGAACCGCACCACCAGACTGCAACCGCCGCGCTCCCCGCATAAAGGGGCCGGCATGAGAAAAGGCAGGAATAGAGATGGCTAAGAAAGTTGCAGGCCAGCTCAAGCTCCAGGTTGCCGCGGGCTCGGCTACGCCGTCGCCCCCGATCGGCCCGGCGCTTGGTCAGCGCGGCATCAACATCATGGAATTCTGCAAGGCGTTCAACGCGCAGACCCAGGAGCTCGAGAAGGGATCGCCGATCCCGGTCGTCATCACCTACTACCAGGACAAGTCGTTCACCTTCGTCATGAAGACGCCGCCGGTGAGCTACTTCCTGAAGAAGGCAGCCAACCTGAAGTCGGGCTCCAAGGAGCCGGGCAAGACCAAGGTCGGCACGATCAGCCGCGACAAGGTGCGCGCGATCGCCGAGCAGAAGATGAAGGACCTGAACGCAAACGACGTCGAAGCGGCCATGCGCATGGTCGAGGGCTCCGCCCGCTCGATGGGCCTGGAAGTGGTGGGCTGAGATCATGGCAAAGATTGCAAAGCGTGTTGCCAAGAGCCGCGAAGGCATCGATCCGAACAAGGCTTACGCCCTCAATGAGGCGCTGCAGCTGCTCAAGGATCGGTCCAAGGTGAAATTCGACGAGACCGTCGAGATATCGATGAATCTCGGCGTCGATCCGCGCCATGCCGACCAGATGGTCCGCGGCGTGGTCAACCTGCCGAACGGCACCGGCCGCTCCGTGCGTGTCGCGGTGTTCGCCCGTGGCGACAAGGCCGAGGAAGCCAAGGCCGCCGGCGCCGATATCGTCGGCGCCGAGGACTTGGTCGACATCGTCCAGAAGGGCACGATCGATTTCGATCGCTGCATCGCCACCCCGGACATGATGCCGCTGGTCGGTCGTCTGGGTAAGGTGCTCGGCCCGCGCGGCATGATGCCGAACCCGAAGGTCGGCACCGTGACCACCGATGTGGCCGCGGCCGTCAAGGCTTCGAAGGGCGGCGCCGTCGAGTTCCGCGTCGAGAAGGCCGGAATCGTCCAAGCCGGCGTCGGCAAGGTCTCGTTCGACGTCAAGGCGCTGGAAGAGAATGTCCGCGCCTTCGCCGATGCGGTGACCAAGGCCAAGCCTGCGGGCGCCAAGGGCAACTACGTCAAGAAGGTGTCCGTCACCTCGACGATGGGCCCCGGCCTCAAGCTCGATATCGCGACGCTCGCCGCGTCGTAATTGTCGTCTGGCCGGCTTCGGGCCGGTCGTTGGAGCATGATCATGCTCCAGCAACGAAGAATTCCGGACCGCCGATCCGTCGGCGGCCCGGTACCCCGGAAGCCGAAAGGCTTCCGGATATCCTGTCCGAGATTGCAGGCGGCCCAACAGCCTTAATTCATGTGGGCCTGCATGAGACGGGTGAAGACCCGACAAAGGAGCCAAAAGCTCCAATGAAAGGTTCGAACCGTGTTTGCCTTTTGTCAGCATGCCCGCCGGTAAGTCCGTCGGGTGTGGCGAAAAGGGGGCAGGATCCTCGAGCGCCGTTCGGGAGATCCAGGATTTGGATGGCCCGGCCGGCAAAAGGCAACCCGACTTCTGACCTCGAAAATGAGGCAGGGGTCAACTGGAGATAGGCAGTGGACAGAGCGGAAAAGCGCGAACTCGTCACGGGCCTGAATGATGCGTTCTCGAACGCGGGTTCAGTCGTCGTGGCCCACTACGCCGGTATCACCGTGGCGCAAATGAACGACCTTCGGTCGAAGATGCGCGCTGCCGGCGGCACCGTCAAAGTCGCGAAGAACCGTCTCGCCAAGATCGCTCTTCAGGGCACGGACTCCGCATCGATCATCGACCTGTTCAAGGGACAGACGCTGGTCGCTTATTCGGAGGATCCGGTTGCGGCGCCGAAGGTCACGTCCGATTTCGCCAAGGGGAATGACAAGTTGATCATTCTCGGCGGCGCGATGGGCTCGACCTCGCTCAACGCCGACGGTGTGAAGGCTCTCGCCACACTTCCGTCGCTCGACGAGCTGCGCGCCAGGCTGGTTGGCATGATCGCCACGCCGGCAACCCGGATCGCCCAGATCGTCAATGCGCCCGCGGCTTCGGTCGCGCGTGTCATCGGCGCTTACGCCCGGAAGGACGAGGCGGCATGAGGCCGTTCCTCGCTGTCAACAACACACGTTCGAACCAAGTAAAGGAATACAACAATGGCTGATCTGGCAAAGATCGTAGACGACCTTTCGAAGCTGACCGTCCTCGAGGCGGCTGAGCTGTCGAAGCTCCTGGAAGAGAAGTGGGGGGTTTCGGCTGCTGCTCCGGTGGCGGTTGCCGCTGCTGGCGGCGCTGGTGCCGCTGCCGCTGCTCCGGCTGAAGAGAAGACGGAATTCGACGTCGTTCTCGCCGACGCCGGCGCCCAGAAGATCAACGTCATCAAGGAAGTCCGCGCCATCACCGGCCTTGGCCTCAAGGAAGCCAAGGATCTGGTCGAAGCGGCTCCGAAGCCGGTCAAGGAAGCCGTTTCCAAGGCCGACGCCGACAAGTTCAAGGCTCAGCTGGAAGCAGCTGGCGCCAAGGTCGAGCTGAAGTAAGGCGTATCAAGCGGCGGGCGGCCTCGCGCCGTCCGCCACTCCCTTGCCGTGCAGGGGAGAATGCGTAGCGCGAGAACAGACGAGAACCTCTTTCCTGAGGGCCGCGATCCGGCCCTCAGGAAACGGGTTTTCTCCCGTTTCAGCCGGCCGCCGCCAAGCAATTGGCAAGGGAGGCCGGAGAACAGACAGAGAGCCGCCGCCCAGGTGGCTCGGCATGCAAGGCGAACCACGGCGAGGTTCGCCCCGAGTTCAGAGCTAAGGAGCGACGATGGCCCAGACCCAGACTTTCAATGGCCGCAGACGCGTACGCAAGTTCTTCGGAAAGATCCCGGAAGTTGCGGAGATGCCGAACCTCATCGAGGTTCAGAAGGCATCTTATGACCAGTTCCTGATGGTGGACGAGCCCAAGGGCGGTCGTCCGGACGAAGGGCTGCAGGCCGTTTTCAAGTCGGTCTTCCCGATTTCCGACTTTTCCGGCTCCTCGATGCTGGAGTTCGTGAAGTATGAGTTCGAGGCACCGAAATTCGACGTTGACGAGTGCCGTCAGCGCGACCTGACCTATGCCGCGCCGCTGAAGGTGACGCTGCGCCTCATCGTGTTCGATGTCGACGAGGATACCGGCGCGAAGTCGATCAAGGACATCAAGGAGCAGGACGTCTACATGGGCGACATGCCGCTCATGACGTCGAACGGCACCTTCATCGTCAACGGCACCGAGCGCGTCATCGTCTCGCAGATGCACCGCTCGCCGGGCGTCTTCTTCGACCATGACAAGGGCAAGTCGCACTCGTCGGGCAAGCTCCTGTTTGCCGCGCGCGTCATCCCCTATCGCGGTTCGTGGCTCGACATCGAGTTCGATTCCAAGGACGTCGTGCACGCCCGCATCGACCGTCGCCGCAAGATCCCTGTGACGTCGCTGTTGATGGCGCTCGGCATGGACGGCGAAGAGATCCTGTCGACATTCTACAACAAGATTACCTACAAGCGCTCCGGCGACCACTGGCGCATTCCGTTCAACGTCGAGCGCTTCCGCGGCCTGAAAGCCGTCGGCGACCTGGTTGATGCCGACACCGGCGAAATCGTCGTCGAGCAAGGCAAGAAGATCACCGCCCGCCAGGCCCGCCAGCTCGGCGAGAAGGGTCTCAAGGCCATCAAGGCGACCGACGAGGATCTGCTCGGCAACTATCTCGCCGAGGACATCGTCAACTACACCACCGGCGAGATCTTCCTCGAGGCCGGCGACGAGATCGACGACAAGACACTGAAGGTGCTGCTCGGCACCGGCGAGAACGAGATCCAGATCCTCGACATCGACCACGTCAATGTCGGCGCCTATATCCGCAACACGCTCAACGTCGACAAGAACGAGAGCCGCCAGGACGCGCTGTTCGACATCTACCGTGTCATGCGCCCGGGCGAGCCGCCGACGCTCGAGACCGCCGAAGCCATGTTCAACTCGCTGTTCTTCGACAGCGAGCGCTACGACCTGTCGGCCGTCGGCCGCGTCAAGATGAACATGCGCCTCGAGCTCAAGGCCGAGGACACTGTGCGCGTGCTGCGCAAGGAAGACATCCTGGCCGTGGTCAAGACGCTGGTCGAGCTGCGCGACGGCAAGGGCGAGATCGACGACATTGACAATCTCGGCAACCGCCGCGTGCGTTCGGTCGGCGAGCTCATGGAGAACCAGTACCGCGTCGGCCTGCTGCGCATGGAGCGCGCGATCAAGGAACGCATGTCCTCGATCGAGATCGACACGGTCATGCCGCAGGACCTGATCAACGCCAAGCCGGCGGCCGCCGCCGTGCGCGAGTTCTTCGGTTCCTCGCAGCTGTCGCAGTTCATGGATCAGACCAACCCGCTGTCGGAGATCACCCACAAGCGTCGTCTCTCGGCGCTTGGACCGGGCGGTCTGACCCGCGAGCGCGCCGGCTTCGAGGTGCGCGACGTGCACCCGACGCATTACGGCCGCATCTGCCCGATCGAGACGCCGGAAGGCCCGAATATCGGTCTGATCAACTCGCTCGCCACCTTCGCGCGCGTCAACAAGTACGGCTTCATCGAAAGCCCGTACCGCAAGATCGTGGGCGGCAAGCTGACCAACGAGGTTGTCTATCTGTCGGCGATGGAAGAGGCCAAGCACTATGTCGCGCAGGCCAACGCCGAGCTCGACAAGAATGGCGGCTTCGTCGACGAGTTCGTCATTTGCCGTAACGCCGGCGAAGTGATGATGGCGCCGCGCGAAAACGTCGACCTGATGGACGTCTCGCCCAAGCAGATGGTGTCCGTCGCGGCAGCGCTCATCCCGTTCCTCGAGAACGACGACGCCAACCGCGCTCTGATGGGCTCGAACATGCAGCGTCAGGCCGTGCCGCTGGTGCGCGCCGAGGCGCCGTTCGTCGGCACCGGCATGGAGCCGGTCGTCGCCCGTGACTCGGGCGCTGCCATCGGCGCCCGCCGCGGCGGTGTGGTCGACCAGGTCGACGCGACCCGTATCGTCATCCGTGCCACGGAAGATCTCGATCCCGGCAAGTCGGGCGTCGACATCTACCGGCTGATGAAGTTCCAGCGTTCGAACCAGAACACCTGCATCAACCAGCGTCCGCTGGTGCGCATGGGCGACCGCGTCAACAAGGGCGACATCATTGCCGACGGTCCGTCGACCGAGCTCGGCGATCTGGCGCTCGGCCGCAACGTGCTGGTCGCTTTCATGCCGTGGAACGGCTACAACTACGAGGACTCGATCCTGCTCTCCGAGCGCATCGTGGCCGACGACGTCTTCACCTCGATCCACATCGAGGAGTTCGAGGTCATGGCGCGCGACACCAAGCTCGGGCCGGAGGAAATCACGCGCGACATTCCGAACGTTTCGGAAGAGGCGCTGAAGAACCTCGACGAGGCCGGTATCGTCTATATCGGCGCGGAAGTGCAGCCGGGCGACATCCTAGTCGGCAAGATCACGCCGAAGGGCGAAAGCCCGATGACGCCGGAAGAGAAGCTCCTGCGCGCCATCTTCGGCGAAAAGGCCTCGGACGTCCGCGACACCTCCATGCGCATGCCTCCGGGCACCTTCGGCACGGTCGTCGAAGTGCGCGTCTTCAACCGCCACGGCGTGGAGAAGGACGAGCGCGCCATGGCGATCGAGCGCGAGGAGATCGAGCGTCTGGCCAAGGACCGCGACGACGAACAGGCGATCCTCGACCGCAACGTCTATGCGCGTCTTTCCGACATGCTGGTCTCCAAGGAGGCGATTGCCGGACCGAAGGGCTTCAAGAAGGGCTCGAAGCTGTCGAAGGACACGCTCGACGAGTATCCGCGTTCGCAGTGGTGGCAGTTCGCCGTGGAGAACGAGAAGCTCCAGGGCGAGCTCGAGGCTCTGCGCGGCCAGTACGACGAGTCCAAGAAGGCGCTCGAGCAGCGCTTCATGGACAAGGTCGAGAAGGTGCAGCGCGGCGACGAAATGCCTCCGGGCGTCATGAAGATGGTCAAGGTCTTCGTGGCGGTGAAGCGCAAGATGCAGCCGGGCGACAAGATGGCCGGCCGTCACGGCAACAAGGGTGTCGTGTCGCGCATCGTTCCGGTCGAGGACATGCCTTTCCTCGAGGACGGCACGCATGCCGATATCGTGCTCAACCCGCTGGGTGTGCCGAGCCGCATGAATGTCGGCCAGATCCTGGAAACGCATCTGGGCTGGGCTTGCGCCGGCATGGGCCGGAAGATCGGCGAGCTGATCGACGCGTATAAGGGCGGCGGCGACATCAAGCCGCTGCGCAAGACGCTGGAAAGCTTCATGCCGGCCAACGACCGCAACGAGCCGATCCGCGAGTATGACGACGAGAGCATCGTTCGCCTGAGCGAGCAGATGCGCCGCGGCGTCTCCATCGCGACACCGGTGTTCGACGGCGCGCACGAGGCCGACATCAATACCATGCTGGAGCAGGCGGGCCTGCACACCAGCGGTCAGTCGCAGCTCTATGACGGCCGCACCGGCGAGCCGTTCGATCGCAAGGTGACGATGGGCTATATCTACATGCTCAAGCTGCATCACCTGGTGGACGACAAGATCCACGCGCGTTCGATCGGTCCGTACTCGCTCGTCACCCAGCAGCCGCTGGGCGGCAAGGCGCAGTTCGGCGGCCAGCGCTTCGGCGAAATGGAGGTCTGGGCGCTCGAAGCCTACGGCGCCGCCTACACGCTGCAGGAAATGCTGACGGTGAAGTCGGACGACGTCGCCGGCCGCACCAAGGTCTACGAGGCGATCGTGCGCGGCGACGACACGTTCGAGGCGGGCATCCCGGAGAGCTTCAACGTTCTCGTCAAGGAAATGCGCTCGCTCGGCCTCAATGTCGAGCTGGAGAACACCCAGGTCGAAGAGACCCAGACGCGTCTGCCCGACGCAGCCGAGTAATGGCTATGGTGCGCGCCGCGCTCTAGGCGCGGCGCGCCCTTCAAACGTTTCGGCCGGTTCGACCGGCCATTCTGCGGACATTTCGTCCGCGATCGATGCAAGGGGTTATCGAGGACCCCGAAAAGGAGAACGGCATGAACCAAGAGGTCATGAATCTCTTCAACCCGCAGGCGCCTGCGCAGGTGTTCGATTCCATCCGGATCTCGCTTGCCAGCCCAGAGAAGATTCTGTCCTGGTCGTTCGGCGAGATCAAGAAGCCGGAGACCATCAACTACCGCACCTTCAAGCCGGAGCGTGACGGCCTGTTCTGCGCGCGCATTTTTGGCCCGATCAAGGACTATGAGTGCCTGTGCGGCAAGTACAAGCGCATGAAGTACAAGGGTGTCATCTGCGAAAAGTGCGGCGTCGAAGTCACGCTGTCGCGCGTTCGCCGCGAGCGCATGGGCCATATCGAGCTCGCCGCGCCCGTCGCCCATATCTGGTTCCTGAAGTCGCTGCCCTCGCGCATCGGCACGCTGCTCGACATGACGCTCAAGGACATCGAGCGCGTGCTCTACTTCGAGAACTACATCGTCACCGAGCCGGGCCTCACCGCGCTGAAGGAGAACCAGCTCCTCAGCGAGGAGGAGTACATGCTCGCCGTCGACGAATATGGCGAGGACAGCTTCACCGCCATGATCGGCGCCGAGGCCATCCATGACCTGCTTGCCGGCATGGATCTGGAGAAGATCGCCGGCGACCTGCGTTCGGAATTGGCTTCGACCACCTCCGAGCTGAAGCAGAAGAAGTATCTGAAGCGGCTCAAGGTCGTGGAAAACTTCATGGAATCCGGCAACCGTCCGGAGTGGATGATCATGAAGGTGGTTCCGGTGATCCCGCCGGACCTGCGTCCGCTCGTCCCGCTGGACGGCGGCCGCTTCGCCACGTCCGATCTCAACGATCTCTATCGCCGCGTCATCAACCGCAACAACCGCCTGAAGCGGCTGATCGAATTGCGCGCGCCCGGGATCATCGTGCGCAACGAAAAGCGCATGCTGCAGGAAGCCGTCGACGCGCTGTTCGACAACGGCCGTCGCGGCCGCGTCATCACCGGCGCCAACAAGCGTCCGCTGAAGTCGCTGTCCGACATGCTCAAGGGCAAGCAGGGCCGGTTCCGCCAGAACCTGCTCGGCAAGCGCGTCGACTATTCCGGCCGCTCGGTCATCGTGACCGGTCCGGAGCTGAAGCTGCACCAGTGCGGCCTGCCGAAGAAGATGGCGCTCGAGCTCTTTAAGCCCTTCATCTACGCCCGCCTCGACGCCAAGGGTTTCTCCTCGACCGTCAAGCAGGCGAAGAAGCTGGTCGAGAAGGAGCGTCCGGAGGTCTGGGATATCCTCGACGAGGTCATCCGCGAGCATCCGGTGCTGTTGAACCGCGCGCCGACGCTGCACCGCCTCGGCATCCAGGCGTTCGAGCCGATCCTGATCGAAGGCAAGGCGATCCAGCTGCATCCGCTGGTCTGCACCGCCTTCAACGCCGACTTCGACGGCGACCAGATGGCGGTCCACGTGCCGCTGTCGCTGGAAGCGCAGCTCGAAGCCCGCGTGCTGATGATGTCGACCAACAACATCCTGCACCCGGCCTCCGGCGCGCCGATCATCGTCCCGTCGCAGGACATGGTTCTCGGTCTTTACTATCTCTCGATCGTCAACCAGAACGAGCCGGGCGAAGGCATGGTGTTTGCCGACATGGGCGAGCTCCAGCATGCGCTGGAGACCAAGGCCGTGACGCTGCACGCCAAGATCAAGGGCCGCTTCCGCACCGTCGACGCCGAAGGCAACGTCGTGTCGAAGATCTACGACACCACGCCTGGCCGCATGATCATCGGCGAGCTTCTGCCGAAGAACGTCAACGTGCCGTATGAGACCGCCAACCAGGAGATGACCAAGAAGAACATCTCCAAGATGATCGACACCGTCTACCGCCACTGCGGTCAGAAAGAGACGGTCATCTTCTGCGATCGCATCATGGCGCTCGGCTTCGCCCATGCCTGCCGTGCCGGCATTTCGTTCGGCAAGGACGACATGTTGATCCCGGACACCAAGATCAAGCTGGTGTCCGACACCGAGGCTTTGGCCAAGGAGTACGAGCAGCAGTACAATGACGGCCTCATCACCCAGGGCGAGAAGTACAACAAGGTCGTCGACGCCTGGGCCAAGTGCTCGGAAAAGGTCGCCGACGAGATGATGGCCCGCATCAAGGCGGTGGAGTTCGAGGACAACGGCCGTCAGAAGCCGATGAACTCGATCTACATGATGTCGCATTCGGGTGCGCGCGGTTCGCCCACCCAGATGCGTCAGCTTGCCGGCATGCGCGGCCTGATGGCGAAGCCCTCGGGTGAAATCATCGAGACGCCGATCATCTCGAACTTCAAGGAAGGTCTCACCGTGCTCGAGTATTTCAACTCGACCCACGGCGCCCGCAAGGGTCTGGCCGATACCGCCTTGAAGACGGCGAACTCGGGCTACCTCACCCGCCGTCTCGTCGACGTGGCGCAGGACTGCATCGTCAACTCCGTGGATTGCGGCACCGACAAGGGCCTCACCATGCAGCCGATCGTCGATGCCGGTCAGGTCGTCGCTTCGGTCGGCCAGCGCGTGCTGGGCCGTACCGCGCTCGACGACATCAACCATCCAGTGTCGGGCGACCTTCTGGTCAAGGCCGGCAAGCTGATGGACGAACGCGACGTGGAGCAGATCGAAAAGGCCGGCGTGCAGTCGGTCCGCATCCGCTCGGCGCTGACCTGCGAGGTCAGGATCGGCGTGTGCGCCGTCTGCTACGGACGCGATCTGGCTCGCGGTACGCCCGTCAACCAGGGCGAGGCCGTCGGCGTCATCGCGGCGCAGTCGATCGGCGAGCCGGGCACCCAGCTCACCATGCGTACCTTCCACATGGGCGGCACGGCGCAGGTGGTGGACTCTTCGTTCCTTGAAGCCTCCTATGAGGGCAAGGTGCAGGTCCGCAACCGCAACGTGGTGCGCAACTCGGAAGGCCAGCAGATGGTCATGGGCCGCAACATGGCGGTGCTCATCCTCGATGAGACCGGCAAGGAGCGCGCTACGCACCGCGTCGCCTATGGTTCGCGTATCTTCGTGGACGATGGCGACAAGGTGAAGCGCGGCCAGCGTATCGCCGAGTGGGATCCCTATACCCGCCCGATCCTCACCGAAATCGAGGGCAGGGTGACGTTCGAGGATCTTGTCGACGGCATCTCCGTTCAGGAGACGGCCGACGAGTCGACCGGCATCACCAAGCGTGAGGTCATCGACTGGCGTTCGACGCCGCGCGGCAGCGACCTGAAGCCCGCGATCGTCATCCAAGACGCCAAGGGCAAGGTCGGCAAGCTGTCGAAGGGCGGCGATGCCCGCTTCCTGCTCTCGGTCGAGGCCATCCTCTCAGTCGAGCCGGGCGCCCATGTGAAACCTGGCGACGTGCTGGCGCGTATCCCGATGGAAAGCGCCAAGACCAAGGACATCACCGGCGGTCTGCCGCGTGTTGCGGAACTGTTCGAGGCTCGCCGTCCGAAGGATCACGCCATCATCGCCGAGATCGATGGCACGATCCGCTTCGGCCGCGACTACAAGAACAAGCGCCGCATCATCATCGAGCCGCATGACTCGACGCTCGAGCCGGTGGAGTACCTGATCCCGAAGGGCAAGCCGTTCCATCTCCAGGACGGCGACGTCATCGAGAAGGGCGACTACATCCTCGACGGCAATCCGGCGCCGCACGACATCCTGGCGATCAAGGGCGTGGAGGCGCTTGCCTCCTACCTCGTCAACGAAATCCAGGAGGTCTACCGTCTGCAGGGCGTGTCGATCAACGACAAGCACATCGAGGTGATCGTTCGCCAGATGCTGCAGAAGGTCGAGATCACCGTTCAGGGCGACTCGACCTACATCCCGGGCGACCATGTCGACGTGATCGAGCTGGAAGAGGTCAACGAGCGCTTGGTCGAGGATGGCAAGAAGCCGGCCGAAGGCCAGCCGGTGCTGCTCGGCATCACCAAAGCCTCGCTACAGACGCCGTCCTTCATCTCGGCCGCCTCCTTCCAGGAGACGACCAGGGTGCTGACCGAAGCGGCGGTTGCCGGCAAGACCGACATGCTGCAGGGCCTGAAGGAAAACGTCATCGTCGGCCGCCTGATCCCGGCCGGCACCGGCGGCACGATGAGCCAAATCCGGCGCATCGCCACCTCGCGCGACGAGCTCATCATCGACGAGCGTCGCAAGGCCTCGGGTGTCGAGGTCGCCGAGCCGATGCTGACCGACATGGTCAACGCCGCGCAGTAAGCGGCATGATATGAGAAACGAAGAGAAGGGGCCTATGTGGCCCCTTCTTGCATTTTGGCTTTATGAGCGAGGAAGAGCTATGAGCGGCAAGACCTGGACGGCTGTCGACGACTATATCGTCTCATCCCTTTTCGAAGCTGATCCCGTGCTGGATGCGGTGCTCAAGGCTAACCGCGACCAGGGGCTGCCGGCGATCGACGTGTCGGCCGCGCAGGGCAAGCTGCTGTCGCTACTGGTTCGTATTCGCGGCGCGAAAACCGTGCTGGAAGTCGGCACGCTCGGCGGCTACTCGTCCATATGGATGGCAAGGGGGTTGCCGGCGGACGGCAAGGTGGTGACGCTGGAGCTCGATCCGCACCACGCCAAGGTCGCGCGCTCGAATTTCGTGCGGGCAGGGGTTTCCGATAAGATCGACCTGCGGGTCGGTCCCGCGCTGCAGACGCTCGCCGCGCTGGCGAACGAGAATGCCCATACGTTCGACCTGATCTTCATCGACGCCGACAAGCCGAACAATCCGAACTATCTGACCTGGGCCATGAAGCTGTCGCGCCCGGGCACCGTCATCGTCTGCGACAACGTCATTCGCGACGGCGCGGTCGTGAAAAAGAACAGCGGCGACGCCAATGTCGAAGGCGCTCGCGCCGCGTTCTCCTTCATCGGCGGCGAGAAGCGGCTGGACGGCACTGCCATCCAGACCGTCGGCGCCAAGGGCTATGATGGATTTGCCATCGCGATCGTCGAGTGAGGGTGCCTATTCGCCTCGACGCTTTACCGCTGGCCTCAGTCGAAGAACGCCTCGACCACGTCGCGCTTGCCCAGCATGAAGGCGTCGGCGACATGCTGCAGTGGAGCCAGGTCGACATCGGAAGCCCGGGCGCGAACGATCTCGGCGAAGCGCTTGTAAAGCATCGGATATTCGGCTTCCGGCTCCTCGTGGACGACTTTGCCGTCGAGGGCGAGCCTCGCGCCGCCGCCCGATAGCACCATCTTGCCCTTGTCGGTTTCAGCCAGGATGTCCCAGCTCTGAGGGCCCGTCTGCAACCAGTCGAGCTCCATCGTCACGGGCAAGCCGTTGGACGTGCGGAAGGTGACATGCGCCGCGACGGGCGCCGCGCGATTCTCCGGAAAGTCGAGCGCGGCCGAGGTGATGAACATCGGCGGCAGGATGTGGGTGGCGATCGACAGCGCGTTGATGCCTGGATCGAACACGCCGAAGCCGCCCGGTTCCCAGATCCATTCCTGGTTCGGGTGCCAGCGGCGCACGTCCTCCTTCCAGTTGATGGCGGCCGAGGTCAGCTTGGCTGAAGCGAGGAAATTGCGCGCGGCTTCCACCGCCGGCGCATAGCGCGAATGCCAGCTGGCAAAGAGCGAGACGCCGTTCTTGTCGGCCAGCGTCTTGAGGTGCTCGACTTCGCTGACCGTCGCACCCGGCGGCTTTTCGAGGAACACGTGCTTCTTTGCTTCCAGCGCGGCGCGCGCGGCGTCGTAGCGGAACTGCGGCGGCATGCAGAGCGAGACCGCCTCGAGGCCGGGTTCAGCCGTAAGCATTGCTTCGATGGTGGGGTAGTTCGCAATGCCGTCAACCTTGCCGTGGCGGCTCGCCGCGGCGACGAGCTGGTAATTGCCTTCCTTGGCGACCGCCGGCAGGTGCTGGTCGCGGACGATCTTTCCCACACCGACGATGCCGAGCTTGATGGGACTGCTGGTCATGGGGACTCCGGAAGAGAGGCTGTAATAGGTTGAGGGACAAGTCGAAATCCCGGCGTGCCGGGGCCGCGATATCAGATCGGCTCGTCGAAGGTGACGATCGACACCTCGCCTTCGAGCGCACCCTGATAGGCCGACAGATGCGGCTCGTCGTCGGGTTCGCCCTCCATGTCGCCGATCTGGTCGAGCTCGGCTTCCGCGAATCCCTCGGCGGCGAGTGATTCGAGCGCGCGGCGCACGGCAGAATCATCGTCGGGCGCTACCAGCATCACATGCACGCCTTCCGGCTTGCCGCCCTTCTTCTTCCAGACCCGCCCGGTGATGATGGTGACCGGCCGTTCTTCATTGTCGTTCACGGCTGATTCCTCGTTTGCGGGAGAAAGTCCGGCTCAAGCCGCTTTTTGGCACGAAGCAGACGTGGAAGACAGCCGCAAGCCGGTCACTTTCTTCCTCGCTCTTGAAAAAAGGCGCAATAAAATTACATGCGTTTTGCGCATGGCTGTCACGCCCCGAATTGACCGCAATATTTGCCGTTGCGGGGTTGACGGGCAACGGCCTTACGAGTAGAAGCCGCCACGTCAGAACCGATGTGAGACTTGCCCTTCCGAGGCGACGCGCTTTGGAGTTTGTCTCAAACAGGGTTCGTTTTACGAGCGAAAAGACATTTCCGGCGCGCATGAAGCGGCTTCCGCTTCCTCTGCAATTTGTTCGGGCAGGACCGCGAGGCGCGGTGTGTTGCCCGAATTCGCGTATGGAAATGACGCTTTGAGCGGCCCTGACAGGGCAGACACGGAATTGAGAGACAAGAGGGTTTAATGCCTACCGTCAACCAGCTGATCCGCAAGCCGCGCCTGGCGCCGGTGAAGCGCAACAAGGTCCCGGCCATGCAGCAGAACCCGCAGAAGCGGGGCGTCTGCACGCGCGTCTACACCACGACGCCGAAGAAGCCGAACTCGGCGCTGCGCAAGGTGGCCAAGATTCGCCTGACCAACGGTTTTGAGGTGATCGGCTACATCCCCGGCGAAGGCCACAACCTTCAGGAACACTCGGTGGTCATGATCCGCGGCGGTCGCGTCAAGGATCTGCCGGGCGTCCGCTACCACATCATCCGCGGCGTGCTCGACACGCAGGGTGTGAAGAACCGCAAGCAGCGTCGTTCGAAATACGGCGCCAAGCGTCCGAAGTAAGGGTTTCCCATGTCCCGTCGTCACAGTGCAGAAAAGCGTGAGATCAATCCGGACCCCAAGTTCGGCGATCTTATTGTCACCAAGTTCATGAACGCCGTCATGTATGACGGCAAGAAGTCGGTTGCCGAGACCATCGTCTATGGCGCTCTGGATCAAGTCCAGGCCAAGACCAAGCAGGAGCCGGTCACCGTCTTCCACCAGGCGCTCGACAATGTCGCGCCGCATGTGGAAGTGCGCTCGCGTCGCGTCGGTGGCGCCACCTACCAGGTTCCGGTCGATGTGCGCCCCGAGCGCCGTCAGGCGCTGGCCATCCGCTGGCTGATCGCCGCGGCTCGCAACCGCAACGAGACCACCATGGTCGACCGCCTTTCGGGCGAGCTGATGGACGCGGCCAACAACCGCGGCACGGCCGTCAAGAAGCGTGAAGACACTCACAAGATGGCAGAAGCCAACCGCGCCTTCGCGCACTACCGCTGGTAAAGCGCGAACGAGACTGAGAGGCACCTCCCATGGCCCGCGAATACAAGATCGAAGACTACCGCAATTTCGGTATCATGGCGCATATCGACGCCGGCAAGACGACGACGACCGAGCGCGTCCTGTACTACACGGGCAAGTCGCACAAGATCGGCGAAGTCCATGACGGCGCTGCCACCATGGACTGGATGGAGCAGGAGCAGGAACGCGGCATCACCATCACATCGGCCGCGACCACGACCTTCTGGAAGGGTCGCGATGGCAAGATGCGCCGCTTCAACATCATCGACACTCCCGGACACGTCGACTTCACCATCGAAGTCGAGCGTTCGCTGCGCGTGCTCGACGGCGCCATCGCGCTGCTCGACGCCAACGCCGGCGTGGAGCCGCAGACCGAGACCGTGTGGCGCCAGGCCGACAAGTACCACGTGCCGCGCATGATCTTCTGCAACAAGATGGACAAGATCGGCGCCGACTTCTACCGCTCCGAGGAAATGATCGCCTCGCGCCTCGGTGCGCAGGCAGTCGTCATGCAGCTGCCGATCGGCGCCGAGACCGAGTTCAAGGGCGTCGTCGACCTCGTCGAGATGAACGCGCTCGTCTGGCGCGACGAGACCCTGGGTGCTGCCTGGGACGTCGTCGAGATCCCGGCCGACCTCAAGGAAAAGGCCGAGCAGTACCGCGAGAAGATGATCGAAGCCGCCGTCGAGATGGACGAGACCGCGCTCGAGAATTACCTCGAAGGCAAGATGCCGTCGAACGACGAGATCCGCGCGCTGATCCGCAAGGGCACCATCGCGGTCAAGTTCTACCCGATGTTCTGTGGCTCGGCCTTCAAGAACAAGGGCGTGCAGCCGCTGCTCGACGCCGTGGTCGAATACCTGCCGTCGCCGATCGACGTGCCGGCCATCAAGGGTGTCGACGCCAAGACCGACGCCGAGATCGAGCGTCATGCCGATGACAACGAGCCGCTGTCGATGCTGGCGTTCAAGATCATGAACGACCCGTTCGTCGGTTCGCTGACCTTTGCCCGCATCTATTCGGGCAAGCTCGCCAAGGGCGTGTCGGTCGACAACACCGTGAAGGGCAAGAAGGAGCGCATCGGCCGCATGCTGCAGATGCATGCTAATTCGCGCGCCGACGTCGAGGAAGCTTACGCCGGCGACATCGTCGCCCTGGCAGGCCTCAAGGATACGACCACCGGCGACACGCTCTGCGATCCGCTGCATCCGGTCATCCTCGAGCGCATGGAATTCCCCGATCCGGTCATCCAGATCGCCATCGAGCCGAAGACCAAGAACGACCAGGAAAAGATGGGCCTCGCGCTGCATCGCCTGGCGGCCGAGGATCCGTCCTTCCGCGTCAAGACCGACGAGGAAAGCGGCCAGACCATCATCGCCGGCATGGGCGAGCTGCATCTCGACATCATCGTCGACCGCATGCGCCGCGAGTTCAAGGTCGAAGCCAATGTCGGCGCGCCGCAGGTGGCTTATCGCGAGACGATCACCCGCAAGCACGAGCTGGACTACACGCACAAGAAGCAGACCGGCGGTACGGGCCAGTTCGCTCGCGTCAAGATCATCTTCGAGCCGAACACCGAGAGCGAAGAGTTCGTGTTCGAGTCCAAGATCGTCGGCGGTGCGGTTCCGAAGGAATACATCCCGGGCGTCGAGAAGGGCATCAACAGCGTCATGGGTTCCGGCCCGTTCGCCGGCTTCCCGATGATCGGCGTCAAGGCGACGCTGATCGACGGTGCCTTCCACGACGTCGACTCCTCGGTGCTGGCGTTCGAAATCGCCTCCCGCGCCTGCTTCAAGGAAGCCGCACCGCGCCTCGGCGTGCAGCTGCTGGAGCCGATCATGAAGGTCGAGGTCGTGACGCCGGAAGATTACGTCGGTGGCGTCATCGGCGACCTCAACGGCCGTCGTGGTCAAATCCAGGGCCAGGAAGCACGCGGCGTTGCCGTCGTCATCAACGCGATGGTCCCGCTCGCGAACATGTTCAAGTACGTCGACAATCTGCGTTCGATGTCGCAGGGCCGCGCCCAGTACACGATGCAGTTCGACCACTACGAGCCGGTTCCGACCGCGGTCGCCCAGGAAGTTCAGAAGAAATACGCGTAACTCGAGCGGGTTGCACGAGACCTTAATTCAAGGCCCGCACGGGCAGGCAGGAATGGAGAGATCACATGGCAAAAGGTAAATTCGAGCGCACCAAGCCGCATGTGAACATTGGCACGATCGGTCACGTCGATCATGGCAAGAC
>NZ_VFUA01000105.1 GCF_006440735.1 Mesorhizobium sp. B2-7-1
GGGGGGGGGGGCATCTCCCGCTCGCCGACCGACGCGACTACAATTTCGTCCACGCCCCGTTCTTCTTCGACGACTTCACGCAGGCCTCGATGAAGGCCATGCCTTCGACGCCGTCGGCGATCGTCGGGAAGACCACATCCTTGGCCGGCTTGCCGCCCTTCCTGCGCACCGCGCGGATAGCGCGGGCTGCCTCCTGGTAGATGTTGGCGAAACCTTCGAGATAGCCCTCCGGATGGCCGGACGGCACGCGGCTGACGCGCGCCGCGACCGGCATCGCGCCGGCGCCGGCCCGGGTGAGCAGTTGCTTGGGCTGCCCGAACGGCGTGTACCAGAGATAGTTGGGGTCGGCCTGCACCCATTCCAGCCCACCCTTGGAGCCATAGATGCGCAGCTTCAGCCCGTTCTCATGACCCGGCGCCACCTGGCTCGCCCAGATCATGCCCTTGGCCGGATGCGTCTTGCCGACCGGCTTGAAGCGCAGCATGACGTTGACATTGTCGTCGAGCTGGCGGCCCGGCACGAAGGCGTCGAGATCGGCCGAGAGCGTATCCAGCTCCAGCCCGGAGACGAAGCGCGCAAGATTATAGGCATGGGTGCCGATGTCGCCGAGCGCGCCGCCGGCGCCCGCCTGCTTGGGATCGGAGCGCCATGAGGCCTGCTTCTGGCCGGTGGCGGCGAGGTCCTCGGTCAGCCAGTCCTGCGGATATTCCGACTGCACGATGCGGATCTCGCCGAGCTGGCCCTTGGCCACCATCTCGCGCGCCTGCCGGATCATCGGATAGGCGGTGTAGTTGTGCGTGAGCACGAACACCTTGCCGGTCTTCTCGACAAGGGCGGCCAGCTTCTTCGCCTCGGCCAACGAGGTTGCCAGCGGCTTGTCGCAGATGACATGGATGCCGGCCTCGAGGAAGGCCCTGGCCGCCGGCACGTGCACATTGTTGGGCGTGACGATCGCCACCGCCTCGATGCCGTCGGGACGCCTGGCTTCGGCCTTCGCCATCTCGGCATAGGAGCCGTAGCTGCGCGCCGGATCGAGCCCGAGTTCCTCGGCCGAGGCCTTTGCCCGTTCCGGATTCGACGAAAGCGCTCCGGCCACCAGCACGAAATCATTGTCCATGCGCGCCGCGATGCGATGCACCGCGCCGATGAAGGCGCCCTGCCCGCCGCCGACCATGCCGTAGCGGATCGGGCCGCCTCTTGCTTCCGTCTTCGATGCGCCGACCATTTATTGTCCTCTCTCTTTGACTCCTCACCCTCCCCTTCGCGGGGAGGGTCGACGCATAGCGTCACGGTGGGATTATAAGAGTTCGCTGCGGCTTGCGATTCAACCCCACCCGACCAGTCGGCGAACCTCCTCAAGGGAAGTTCGCGAGCTAAATCCCCATCATCGCCCGCAGCAGCTTCTTGTCGCTCGTGCCGCCGGCGAAATCATCGAACGCCTTCTCGGTCACCCGGATGATGTGGTGCTGGATGAAGGGCGCGCCTTCGGCCGCCCCGTCCTCGGAATGCTTCAGGCAGCATTCCCACTCCAGCACCGCCCAGGAATCGTAATTGTACTGGGTGAGCTTGGAGAAGATGCCGCTGAAATCGACCTGGCCATCTCCCAGCGAACGGAAGCGGCCCGCCCGGTTCACCCAGCCCTGGTAGCCGGAATAGACGCCTTGCCGCCCGGTTGGGTTGAACTCGGCGTCCTTGACGTGGAACGCCTTGATCCGCTCGTGGTAGATGTCGATAAATTCGAGATAGTCGAGCTGCTGCAGCAGGAAATGCGACGGGTCGTAGTTGATGTTGCAGCGCTTGTGCCCGCCGACCGCGTCGAGGAACATCTCGAAGGTGGCGCCGTCGAACACGTCCTCGCCCGGATGGATTTCGTAGCCGACGTCGACGCCGTTCTCGTCATAGACGTCGAGGATCGGCTTCCAGCGTTTGCCGAGTTCGGCAAAGGCTTCCTCGATCAGGCCCGGCGGCCGCTGCGGCCACGGATAGAGGTAGGGGAAAGCGAGCGCGCCGCTGAAGGTCACCGAGGCCTTGAGCCCGAAATTGCGCGATGCCTTGGCGCCGAACTTCATCTGCTCGACCGCCCATTTCTGACGTGCCTTCGGGTTGTTGTGCACCTCGGCCGGCGCGAAGCCGTCGAACTGCGCGTCATAGGCCGGATGAACGGCGACCAACTGGCCCTGCAGATGCGTCGACAGTTCCGTGATCTCGACGCCGGCATCGGCGCAGATGCCTTTCACCTCGTCGCAATAGGCCTTCGACGACGCCGCTTTCTTGAGGTCGAACAGGCGTCCGTCCCAGGTCGGGATCTGCACGCCCTTGTAGCCCAGGCCGGCCGCCCATTTGGTGATCGAAGCCAGGGAATTGAACGGTGCGGCATCGCCCGCGAACTGCGCCAGAAACAGGCCGGGACCCTTCATCGTCGTCGGCATCGGCATCCTCCCTCATTGTTTTCGCGACCAAGCATAGCGCCGATTGAAGTGAGGGCCAGCCTGTTTGGTCAATACTGTCGGCGTCTATGCGTTGCGCCATTCTGGTATTACCAAATCCCGTAATTCGGTCAAGCGGCCGAAAACCGATAAGATGGGGCGAACTTCCAAACAAACGAGCGAAATTATCTTATAAAATCAGTCTATTGCTTAACCGAAACGGCTTCCATCCCCCACTTCTTGCCGTGCATGAAAATTTGCTGTAGAGGTCATGGAAGGCCCAATTGGTCGAACCAGTTCCGAGGAAAATGCTGGTAACGCCTTGGGGAGGAATCGTGCGGCCGCCCCTATCGGA
This sequence comes from Mesorhizobium sp. B2-7-1, assembly GCF_006440735.1. GTDB lineage: Bacteria > Pseudomonadota > Alphaproteobacteria > Rhizobiales > Rhizobiaceae > Mesorhizobium. The sequence continues at coordinate 2,782 of NZ_VFUA01000105.1, forward strand.
GGCGTCGCGGGGTAAATGTGACAGGCGAATTCTGGGAAGGATAGACCATGCATCTTTCGACGCACAATTGGATGCGGGCGGAGCCGCTGGAGGTGACGCTCAAGCGCATCAAGAAATTCGGCTACGAATCGATCGAGATTTCCGGCGAGCCGGAGCAGTACAAGACCAAGGAGACGCGCGCGCTCCTGAAGGAGCACGGCATCCGCTGCTGGGGCTCGGTGACGCTGATGCTGGGCGAGCGCAACCTCGCCGCCAAGGACCAGGGCCAGCGCGAGCGGTCCGTCCAATACGTCAAGGACGTGCTCACCATGGTGAGCGAGCTCGATGGCGAGATCATCACGCTGGTGCCCGCGACCGTCGGCAAGGTCGTGCCGGACGGCACCGAGGCGGAGGAATGGGGCTGGGTGGTCGATGCCACGCGCGAGTGCTTCACGCATGCCAAGAAGGTCGGCGTCAGGATCGCCGTCGAGCCGCTCAACCGTTTCGAGACCTATCTCTTCAACCGCGGCGCCCAGGCGCTGGCGCTTGCCGACGCGGTGAGCCCCGAATGCGGCGTCTGCCTCGACGCCTACCACATCCATATGGAGGAATTTAACGTCTACGACGCGATCCGTCAGGTCGGAAAGCGCCTGTTCGACTTCCATGTCGCCGACAACAACCGCTTCGCCGCCGGCCTCGGCCAGATCGACTGGCCGAAGATCGTGCGCACGCTGAAGGAAGTCGGCTATGACGGCGCGCTGACCAACGAGTTCGTCGCGCCCGTCGACCGCACGCCTGCCGCGCCCTATCCGGAGATGGTCGAGCGCAATCCGGTCGACATCTCACCCGAGCAGCTGAAATTCATCCAGGACCATGGCTCCAGCGTGCTCACGGAGAAATTCTACACCGACCAGATGCGCATCACCGCCGAAACGCTGCTGCCGCTGATCAAGTAGACCTCCGATCGAGGCTTATCCCTCCGCCCGGCGGGCGGAGGCCGAAAGGAAAACATGCGCATCAAAAGCGTCCAGGCCTGGTGGGTCCGTATCCCGATCGAAGTCGCGAAGCAGCATCGCAGCGACTTCGGTCAGGTGACGACTTTCGACGCCGCCATCCTGCGCATCGAGACCGACGACGGCCTCGTCGGTTGGGGCGAAGGCAAGAACGCCGCCGGCAGCGCCGGCAGCTACGGCGCGCTCGTCCATCTGCTCAACCACGAGATCGGCCCGCAGCTCATCGGCCGCGATCCGGCCGACATCGGCATCATCTGGGAAATGCTCTACAACGGCGTGCGGCACGAGACGGCGGCGCGTGCCGGCCATGCCATGCCGCAGCTGGCGCGGCGCGGCATGAGCGTGGCGGCGATCAGCGCCGTCGACATCGCGCTCTGGGATATCCTCGGCAAGTCGCTGGGGCAGCCGGTGTGGCGGTTGCTCGGCGGCCGCAAGGTCGAGCGTATGCAGGCCTACGCCTCGGGCGGCTGGGCCTCAGCCGACGCCATCGGCGAGCAGTTGAAATCCTACATCGCCAAGGGCGGCTTCAAGGCGCTGAAGATGCGCGTCGGCGCCATGGACGGCGCCCCGCATGTTTCGGCCGCGCGCGTGCGCGCCGCAAGGCAGGCGATCGGGCCGGATGTCGAGCTGATGGTCGACGCGCACGGCACCTACACCGTCGCCGAGGCCAAGCGCTTCATCAAGCTCACCGCCGATCTCGACCTTGCCTGGTTCGAGGAACCGGTGATCGCCGACGACAAATCGGGCATGGCCGAAGTGCGCGCCTCGGGCTCGACGCCGATCGCCACCGGCGAAAGCGAGGCGACGCGTTACGCCTTCCGCGACCTGGCGGTGCTGAAATCGGCCGACATCTTCCAGCCGGATCCGGCGTTTTGCGGCGGCATCAGCGAGGCGATGAAGATCGGCACCATCGCCAGCGCCTTCAATCTGCGCTTCGCGCCGCATCTGTGGGCCGGCGCGCCCTGCTTCTTTGCCGGGCTGCATGTGTGTGCCGCCTCGCCCGCCAGCTTCATCATCGAATATTCGCTCGGCGCCAACCCGATGATCCACGACCTTGTCGAGGAGACTGTCGAAGCGAAGGACGGTATGATAGCGATCCCTGAAAAGCCTGGATTGGGATTCACCATCTCCGGGCGATTCCTGGAGGCGCACGCGCAACGTATTTGACGATGAAAGAAAAGAACCTTCTCGCGGAACTTGCCGCCTATCTCTTCGCCAACTCGGACAAGGAGTCCGGCCGCACGCCCTCGGAGCGCGAACTGGCGGAGCATTTCGGCGTCAGCCGCGGCCAGATCCGCGAGGCGCTCGCCATCCTCGAAGCCATGCGCATCGTGGAGCGGCGCGCCAAGTCCGGCATCTATATCGACACCAAGCAGGCAAGCGTGGAAGCGCTGGCGCTTTTCGCCCGCGCCGGCCTGCCGCTCGATCCGGTGCAGATCTACGAGACCGTCGAGCTGCGCAAGATCCACGAGATCAAGGCGGCCGAGCTTGCCTGCTCGCGCGCCACCGAGGAAAACTTCGAGCGCCTGCGCGAGATCCTGAAAGCCTCCGAAGAGCGCATCGCCGCCGGCGAAGGCCTCGCCAAGGAGGACCGCGAGTTCCACCTCGAGATCGTGCGCGCGACCAAGAACAGCGTCTTCCACAACATCTGCAGCGTCTATTACCTGATGGGCGAGCAGCGCCTGCCGATCTATTTCAACGACCCCGAGCGCAGCGTGCGCTCGCATGCCGAGCACATCCAGATCTACGAGGCGCTGCTGCGCCGCGACGGCAATCTCGCCCAGGCCTTGATGAACGCCCATTTGCAGGGTGCCGAGAGTTACTGGAAGGGGATCATCGAAGGTCGCGGGGCGGAGCCGGAAAGCGCGGCGCTGGAGAAAGCTTGAGCAATTCCAGGAAAAGTGTGAAACGGTTTTCCGCCCGGAATTGCGTGAAAATAGAGAGATAGGGCAGTTCGCCGTTTCCATGAAACGGTGAAATGCCGTTGAGCATTTTGCAGCCACGCGCTTTCGCTCGGCGTCGCGGAAATGCGGCCAAAAAAGGAACCTTGATGCGCAAGATCCTGTCGACGCATCCGCTGCACCCACGCGCCACGGCCATGCTGGCCGGCGCCGGCCGGCTTGCGATCGCTTCCGCGCTCGATCCCAGGACGCTGACCACGGAGGCTCGCGACGCCGACATCGTCATCGTGCGCGCGCCGCTGCCGCCGGAGCTGTTTGCGGATGCTTCCAGCCTGCGCGCCGCGATCCGCCACGGCGCCGGGCTGGACATGATCCCGGTCGAGGCCGCGACCGCCGCCGGCGTGCTGGTCGCGAACGTGCCTGCCGTCAATGCCCGCTCGGTCGCCGAGCATGTGATGTTCACCGCGCTCGCCCTCTCGCGGCGCTTCCGCGTGGTGGACCGCGACCTGCGCGCCAAGGGCTGGCTTGCCGGACGCGAGCACGCCAATTCGACCAGCGAGCTGGCCGGCAAGACGATCGGCATCGTCGGCCTCGGCGCCGTCGGCCAGGCCGTCGGCCATATTGCCGCGCACGGCTTCGATCTCAATGTCGTGGCGACGACGCGCAGCCTGCGGCCTGCGCCCGAACGTGTCGGCTTCCTGTCGATCGACGCGCTGGTCGAGCAAAGCGACATCATCGTGCTCTGCTGCCCGCTGACGGAGGAAACCCGCGGCCTGATCAGCCGCGAGCGCATCGCCCGCATGAAGCCCAGCGCCCTGCTGATCAATGTCTCGCGCGGCCCGGTGGTGGACGACGAGGCGCTGATCGAAGCCCTGCAAAAGGGCCGCATCGGCGGCGCGGCTTTGGACGTCTTTTCCACCCAGCCGCTGCCGCCCAACCATCCCTATTTCGGCTTCGACAATGTCATCGTCACCCCGCATTTAGCCGGCATCACCGAGGAATCGATGATGCGCATGGGCGTCGGCGCCACCGGCGAGGCCCTGCTGGTGCTCGCCGGCAAGCTGCCGGTCAATCTGCGCAATCCGGAAGTCATCGAGCACTACCGCCGGCGCTTTCCGGCCGGAAGCTAGCGCATCGCTGTTTCGCCCCAATTGTTCGCGACGTTGGTGCTATGTTGAGTGTTCGCCTGGCATTCACGGTTGTTGCCGTTTCCGTCATGCCCTCGGTCGCGGCGGCTGAAAGCAGCTACGTCTATTGCGACAACGGGCTACGCTGCTTCAAGGCGCCCTGCCCTTCGAACAGCGCGCTCGACCTTGCCAACGGCAAGATCATCAAGGGCGTGTCGATCGACACCAGTGAATTGCCGCGGGCGGACCGGGAGCGGCCCTACCTTTCCGATATGCTCCACTATGGCTCGGTCGTCGTGCGGGGCAGGATAGAAAGCCGCCCGGAAGCGCTGACAAGCGACGAGTATGTGCAAAAGGTGATTGTTGCCGGAGCCATCGAAAGAGAAACGATGATGAAGGAACGTCAGCATTGCTCGTCACGTGGGCTATACTGAGTTATCCTTCGCCAAGCAGCCGCTCTACAGCCGCGGAAATCTCCAGCAGATGGCGATCATGGCCATTACGCGCCACCAGCATTAAGCCGCCCGGCAGCTTGGTGCCGGGCATCGGCAGCGAGATCGCGCAGAGGTCGAACTGGTTGGCGGCCTGCGTGTTGCGCAAGAGCAGCCCTTCCGTCCTGTCGCGCAGTTCTTCGTCGCCGGCCATGGCGGCAATGGACGGTGCGACCATCGGCACGGTCGGCAAGGCCAGCACATCGACTGTCGCCAGCCGTTCCGCCATGGCCGCCGCAAGCTCGCCGCGACGGCGGATCGTGCGGATATAGGCGGAAGCGGGAACCGCCAGCGCGCGCGACAATGGCCCGGTGACGTGTGGATCGACCGGCACCGACGTGCCGCTCGCCAGCCAGTCGGCATGCACTTCGGCGCCTTCCATGGACGCAATGGTCCCGCGCCTGGTGGCTAGGCGCATCTCGGCGACGAGATCGTCGATCGACAAATCGGTGGCGCGGGCGCCGGCCTGCCCGATCCTGCCGATGCATCCCTCGAAAGCTGCCGCGACCTCGGCTTGCGTGTCGCCGAACAGCACGCCACGCGCAATGCCGATGCGCAGGCCGGCAAGTGGAACCGGCTGAAGCGCTGCCGGCTCTTCTCCCGCTATGATCGCATCGGCGATGGCGCAATCGGCGACGCTGCGGGCAAGCGGGCCGATCGAATCCAGCGTCATCGACAGCGGAAAGGCGCCGGTCAAAGGCACGCGCCCCGACGTCGGCTTGAAACCGACGACGCCGTTCAGCGAGGCCGGGATGCGCACCGAGCCTCCAGTGTCCGACCCGATGGATATTTCGCTCGTGCCCTCGCCGACCGCGACGCCCGCGCCGGACGACGACCCGCCGGGGATCAGGCTGGCATCGACGGCATTGCCCGGCGTGCCGTAGTGAAGATTGTCGCCGACCGCGGTGAAGGCGAACTCGGTCATGTTGGTTTTGCCGAGGATGACGGCGCCCGCCTGGCGCAGCCTCCGCACGATCGCCGCGTCCTGCGTCGTCGGCGTGGCACTGGCGCGGATCAGCGACCCGGCCCTCGTCGGCTCGCCGGCGACGTCGAACAGGTCCTTGATCGAAACGATGCGACCGTCGAGCGGCCCGAGGCTGACGCCGGCCTTGCGGCGGGCATCGGACGCGTCTGCGGCTGCCAGCGCGGCCTCCGCATAGAGCTTCGTATAGACCTTCTCGTCGCCTGCGCGATTGGCAAGACGTGACAGGATGATTTCAAGACGGTCGCGGACGGATTGCATTTTTGATGTCGGGCCTTGCAAAGTTGCAGCGTCTTTTAGGCACGGCCTGATGTTGGGCCTCGCGAGAGATAAACCGGCAGGCGTGCCTTTGCACCCTGCCAGCGATGGGAAGATGCTGATGCTGTACAAAGGCGGCTGCCACTGCGGCAAGGTGGCGTTCGAGGTCAAGGGCGAACTCGGCATGGCCGTGCGCTGCAATTGCTCGATCTGCCGGCGCAAGGGCGCGCTGTTGTGGGCCGTGTCCCATGAGACGCTCAATCTGGTCGCCTGGGGCGACGACCTCGGCCGCTATACCTTCGGCAAGGCTCAAATCGCGCATCGCTTCTGCCGCACCTGCGGCATGCATCCGTTCGCCGAGGACGTCAGCGAAAGCGGCGAGCGGAGCGCCTATATCAATGTCAACTGCCTGGAAGATGTTGATCTCGCCGCAATCGAAGTCTTCGAGTTCGACGGCCGCTCGGCCTGACGCGCAATTCCGGACGGAAAACCGCTACGCACTTTTCCTGGAATTGCTCTATCGGTAGCCGGTCGCATCGGCTGGCTTGCCGGCATCCTGAACTTCCGGGACGTAGCGCCAGGCGTCGGGACGCGAGCCGTCAAGATCGGTGAAGCCGTAGATCTGGGCCAGTCCGCCGCTGGAAAGCGACTGGCCGTTCCAGCGTGAACGATTGGGATCTGCGGCCAGCGCCACGACCGCGCGGCCGATGAAGCGCGGCGTCTCGGATATGACGAAATGCGGCACATTGGCTGTCGCGTCGCGCCAGTTTTCTTCCCGCACGCCAAACGCCTCCAGCATCATCTCCGAGCGCAGCCAGCCCGGCGTCAGCGAGACGGACGTCGCACCATGCTTTGCGAGGTCCTGGGCGTGCGCCCATGCCATGCGGTTCACAGCCACCTTGGCGAGATCGTAGAAGGGCGAGAGCCGGTAGTGGTCGGCATTGTATTCGGCCGTGCCGTCGGTGACTTCGACAAGCAACCCACCCGGCTGCTCGATCATCAACGGCAACGCGTGGTGCGCCGTAATGAGGTGCGTATCGATGCCGAGCCGAAGCAACCGCAGGCCATTCTCGAGATTATGATCCCAGACCGGCTTGTTCCATTCGAACAGCTTTTCGCCGCCCCACAGATCGTTGACCAGTATGTCGAGCCGGCCCTGTTCGGCACGTATCCGCTCGACCAGTCCGCGCACTTCTTCGGAGACCAGATGGTCGACCCGAACGGCAATGCCCTTGCCGCCTTGCGCGGTAACCAGCTCCGCTGTCTCCTCGATGGTTTCTGGGCGCTGATAATCCGATTGCCGGGTGCGCGTCGTGCGGCCGGTGACATAGACGGTGGCGCCGGCAGCGCCCAGTTCGACCGCAATTCCCCGGCCCGCGCCACGCGTTGCGCCGGCAACAAGCGCGACTTTCCCTTGAAGCGTCATTCAAACCTCCGAACTTGAACTCGGCACAATAAGAGCTGGCGCCCATCGCGCGTCTCATTTATAAATGATTGTTCGTTTATAAATGAGAGTCAAGATGACCCGGCCAAAAACCCAGTCCGACGAGCAGGTGCTGGAAGCCGCCTACCGGCTGATGCATGCCGACGGGCCGGAAGCGCTGACCTTCGAAAGGCTGGCGCGGGCCAGCGGCCTTTCAGGCTCGACGCTGGTGCAGCGCTTCAGGAACAAGACGCTGCTGAAGCAGCGCACCCTGCTCTATGCCTGGGATGGGCTCGACCGAAAAACCGAGCAGGCGGCAGCATCGGTCCCCAGAACCCCGGCCGGCGCCATTGGGCTGCTGGTCGCTCTCTCGATCGGCTATGGCGACATCGAGTCCTATGCCGAAGGTCTGCTCGTCCTGCGCGAGGATCTTCGCGATCCGATGCTCAGGGCGCGTGGCGCGGCCTGGAAAACGGCGCTCGGCAGGATGCTCGCCGATTGCTTCGCCGGCGTCCCCGGCATGCCGGACGATATCGGCCTGCTGATGGCCGCTCACTGGCAGGGCTCGCTGCTGTGGTGGAGCTTCGATCCCTACGACAGGGATGTTGCCGCCTATGTCGAGCATAGCCTGACGCGCTTCGTTTCGGCCGTCACAAAGACATCGGCCCGGCGCTCCTGAGAGCCGCCGGGCCGAAGCTTGAAAGGCGAGCCGGCGCCTACTGCGCAGCCTGCTTCGGCCCCATCAGGAAGGCCACCAGCGCCGCGAACAAGGTCGCCACGCCGCTATAGGCGAAGGCGGTGGCGACACCGGCATGATCCACCAGCAGGCCGCCGACGATGGCGCCCAGCGCGATCGCCACCTGGAAGGTCGCGACCATCAACCCGCCGGCGCTCTCGGCCTGGTCGGGCGCGGCGCGCACCAGCCAGGTCTGCAGGCCAACCGGCACGGCGCCGAAGGCAAAGCCCCAAGCAGTCACGGCGACAGCCGCACTTATCGGCGAGGCGCCAAGCACCAGCAGTGCAGCCGCCGACAGGGCGATCAGCAGCGGCGCCAGGCCCACGGCCATCTTCAAATTACGCTCGGCCAGGAACGCGCCGGCGAAATTGCCGAAGAAGCCGCCGATGCCGTAGGCGAGCAGCACCAGCGAGATGGTTTGGATCGGCATGACCGGGACGGTCTCAAGGAACGGCCGCACATAGGTGAAGCCGGCGAACTGTCCGGACGCAACCAGCAGCACCACCAGCAGCGCGACGCGGATCATCGGCCGCTTCAGCACTTCGACCAGAGTGCGAAAACTCGCCACCGCCGTCGGTGGCAGGCTGGGCAGAGTGGCAAGTTGCACCAGCAGCGCCAGTCCGCCGACGACCGCCGCGATCATGAAGGCGGTGCGCCAGCCCCAGACGTCGCCGACATAGGCGCCGACCGGAGCAGCCGTGACCGTGGCTACCGAGACGCCGGTCAGGATGATCGACATGGCGCGCGGCATCAGCCGCATCGGCACCAGCCGCAGCGCCATCGCCGCCGACATCGACCAGAAGCCGCCGAGCGCCACGCCAAGGACGACGCGGGCGAGAAGCAGCATGGTGAGCGAGGACGCGAAGGCGGCGACGAGGTTGGAGACGATCAAAAGGACTGAGAGGATCCACATGACCAGCCGGCGGTCGAGCCGCTTGGTGATGATCGCCATGGTCGGCGCCGCAATGGCGCCGACGACGGCCGTCGCCGTCACCGCCTGGCCGGCGGCGCCTTCGCTGACGCCGAGGTCTTGCGCCAGCCGCGTCAACAGGCTGGCGGGCAGGAATTCGGCGGTCACCAGGCCGAAAACGCCAAGCGCCAGCGAGACCACCGCGCCCCATGCCGGCTCTGTTCGTTCCTCAGCTTCGCTTGTGTCGAGAATAGCGGCGTCGACGACGCCCGTGGCGGGTTCGGTCATGGTAAAATCTCCGGTCTGTTTGCGGCGCCACATAGGAGATGACCAGACCGGACTCCACCCGTTACGTGCCAGCGGGCGGCTCTGTCGGTTCGATCTGGTTGCGGCGCAACATTTGGCTGCAGTGCAACATAGGGAGTGACTGGCTGGAGTTTCCATGCTAGAAACGCCGAAATGAATTACAATTCGTCCAAAACCATTGTGCAGACCTCCGGCGACCCGCTGACCGACATGTTGCGCGGCCTGCGGCTTGACGGCGTCGATTACGGCCGCTGCGTGCTGGGCGAGCCCTGGGCCGTTTCCTTCCCAGCGCAGAAGGCGGCGCGCTTCCATTTCATCGGACAGCAGGGCTGCTGGCTGTTCTCGCCGGCCAAGGAATGGATCGAGCTCTCGGTGGGCGATGCGCTGCTGGTCCCGCGCGGCGACGAGCATGTGCTGGCGAGTGCGCCCGGCGTGCCGCCGGTGCCGATCGGCCGCTACACGATCGAGCCGGTGTGCGAGAACATCTACGACGTCTCGAATGGCTGCGACGGCTGCAAGACCTTGCTGTTTTGCGGCTCGATGCATTTCAACCTCGACGGCTCGCATCCGCTGCTGGAGATGATGCCTGACCTGATGCAGGCGCATAAGCTGATGGCGAACGCGCCCGGCATCCAGCATCTGCTCGACGCTATGGCCGGCGAGGTGACGATGGACCGCGTCGGCTCCGGCGGCATTCTTGCGCGCCTGGCCGACGTGCTCGCCGCCACCATCATCCGCTCCTGGGTGGAGAATGGCTGCGGCGACGCCACCGGATGGATCGCCGCCGTGCGCAACCCGGATGTCGGCAAGGTGCTTGCCGCGATCCACCTGCAGCCGGAGCGCGACTGGACGGTCGAGGCGCTGGCCAGGATGATGGGCGCCTCACGCTCCGCCTTTGCGCAACGCTTCGCCACCGTGGTCGGCGAGACGCCGGCTAAATATGTCCTGCGCGTGCGCATGCACCAGGCGCGGCAATGGCTCACCCGCGACGGCATGCGGGTTTCGGTGGCGGCGTCGCGGCTAGGCTACGATTCGGAAGCCTCCTTCAGCCGCGCCTTCAAGCGGGTGATGGGCGTGGCGCCGAGTCATTTCCGCCACGCCGGCGCCGACGAACAATCCTGAGCTCGGGTCGCCGGGCTGGAGGAATTGCCAAGTCTTTTGGACGCCCCGCCATTCCCCGCCACCCGAAGCCGCATAAGCTGGCTGCGGAGGAACCGCCATGCCCAATCATCTTCCGTCGCTTGCGCTTGTCGCGCTCGCCATCCTGCCGGGCCCGGCTTTCGCGCTCGAAGACAGCTACCTGCCCGCCGACAAGATCCCTTATGCCGTCGAAGCGCCGGGCCAGCCGCAGCGCCTCGGTCCGCTATGGGGCGAACGGGCGAAAGGACCGGCCGGCACGCTGCTGAAGGTCCCCGGCAACTGGCGCGCGCCCGTCCATGCCCACACCGCCGATTATCGCGCGATTGTCATCAAGGGCCTCTGGGCGCACTGGCAGATGCAGGGCGGCGAAGCCACCAAGGTCGAGTTGCCGCCCGGCTCCTACTGGACCCAGAAGGCCAACGAGATGCATGACGATGCCTGCCTGTCGGACACCGAATGCGTGATCCTGCTGATCAACGACACGCCTTACGAGACCTATCTGCCGAAATAAGGCAGCAGCCAGGCCGGGCCGCTACCCCGCGTGCCGCAGGCTGACGCCGCTGCCCTTGTCGAACAGCACCACTTTGTCCGGGTTCCAGGCAAAGCGCACCGGCTGCTCGATCGCGACGGCGGTCCTCGCGGGGACGGTGGCCCGCAGCATCGTGTCGCCGACCCTGAGCGTGACAATTTTCTCGACGCCGTGGTTCTCGACATCGTGGACTTGCGCCTCGACCGGCGCGCCGCTTTCCAGATAGACGTCCTCGGGACGGATGCCGAAGACGAGCGGGCGACCGTCGGTCGCTCCGCCCGTCCTGGTCCCCCCTGAGAGCGGCAGCTCGAAATTCATCGGCGCCATTACCGCACGGTCGTTGACCAGCCTGCCGTCGATGAGGTTCATCGGCGGCGAGCCGACGAAGCTCGCGACATAGGTGTCGCGCGGATTGTTGTAGATCTCATGCGGGGTGCCCATCTGGACGATGCGGCCGTGGTTGAGCACCCCCACCTTGTCGCCCATCGACATCGCCTCGATCTGGTCATGCGTGACGAACAGGAATGTGGCGCCGAGCTGCATCTGCAGGTTCTTCAGCTCCGTGCGCAGCGCCTCGCGCAGCTTGGCGTCGAGCGCCGACAGCGGCTCGTCCATCAGAAACACCCGCGGCTTGCGCACGATGGCGCGGCCGATCGAGACGCGCTGCATCTCGCCGCCGGAAAGCCGGTCGGTCTTGCGGTCGAGCAGATGCTCGATCCTGAGCGTGCGCGCGGCGCGCGCGATGCGATCCTTGATCTCTGCCTCCGGCAGCCGGCGGATCTTCGGCTTCAGCGGAAATTCGAGATTCTGCCGCACCGTGTAGCGCGGATAAAGCGAATATTGCTGCAGCACCAGCGCCACGTCGCGCTCGGCCGCCCCCCAGTCGGCGACGTCGACGCCGTCGATGAACACCTGGCCCTCTGTCGGCTTTTCGAGACCGGCGACCATCCTCAGCGTCGTCGTCTTGCCGGCGCCCGTCTCGCCGAGCAGCACGAAGAATTCGCCGTCGGCGATGTCGAGATTGAGATTGGACAGCGCGGTGTGGTTGCCGAATGTCTTCGAGATGTTCTTCAGCTGGATATGGGCCATTACAATCTCACTCCGAGCGACTTGCCGCTCGCCGCGTCGAAGAAATGCGTCTGCGAAGGATCGATCCGCGCATAGACCTTTTCGCCCGGACCGCCGATGAAGCCGCTCTTCGTGCGGGCGCGCAGCATCTTGGAGCCGACCTTGAGGTCGACAATGTCGAAGGAGCCGAGCGGCTCGACGATCTGCGTTTCGACCGGCAGGAAACCGTCCGTCGCCTCGCGGCGCACCAGCACCCCTTCCGGCCTGATGCCCAGCGTCAGCTGGCCGCCGGCATGGCCGTTGAGCTTGGAAAGCAGCGCGCGTGGAAACTCGAAGCCGGCGGCCGCGCCGCCGACGGAGACAGAAGCGGCGGACGCATTCTCGGCCACGATTGCCTCCGCCACATTCATCACCGGACTGCCGACGAATTGCGCGACGAACAGATTGGCCGGATGCGAATAGACCTCATCCGGGGTGCCGACCTGCTGCAGCACGCCTTCATGCATGATGACGATGCGGTCGGCGAGGCTCATTGCCTCGATCTGGTCGTGCGTCACATAGATGCTGGTCGAGCCCTGCTTGATATGCAGCCGCTTGATCTCGGCGCGCATTTCCTCACGCAGCTTGGCGTCGAGCGCGCCGATCGGCTCGTCCATCAGCATCGCCTTCGGGCGCCGCACCAGCGCGCGGCCGATGGCCACGCGCTGCATGTCGCCGCCCGACAGCGCCGAGGGCCTCTTGTTGATGAGATCGGTGATCTGCAGCGTCTTGGCGACCGAGCGCACCTCCGTGTCGATCTCGCTCCTGCTCTTGCGCGTCGCGCGCAGCGGGAAGGCGATGTTCTCGTAGACGTTCATATGCGGGTAGAGCGAGAAGGACTGGAACACCATGGCGATGTCGCGGTCGGCGGCCTTGAGGTGCTGCACCGGCTTGCCGTCGATCAATATGTCGCCCTGGTCGATGGTCTCCAGCCCGGCGATGGCGCGCAGCGTCGTCGTCTTGCCGCAGCCCGACTGCCCGAGCAGCACGATGAACTCGTTGTCGTCGATCTTGAGGTTCAGGTCCTGGATGACCTGGACGGCGCCAAAGAATTTCTGGACGCCGCGAAGCTCGATCTGGGTCAATGCTGTGCCCCCGCATTGCGCGCCTGCTGGTCGGCTCCGTGACCGGTGCCGACCTGCTCCTCGCGTGGGATCTTGGAGGTGACGTTGAAGCCGATCAGTCCGATCAGGATGATCGTCACGCCATAGGTGTGGAGCAACATGTTCCACGGCTGGCAGAGCGCGACGATGCCCAGCACCATCAGGATCTGCGAGCCCGGTTCGAGATACTTCTCGTTGATCGCGCGGAAGCTCATTTGCGGATCGCTCCGAAGGACATGCCGCGCAACAGGTGGTTGCGGAGCAGGAAGGTGAAGATCGCGACCGGCAGCAGGAACAGGAACGTGCCCGCGGCGATCACCGTCCAGTCGGGCAGGCCGGAGCCCACCTGGCTCGGAATGAAGGGCGGCGCCGTCTGCGCGCGGCGGTTGGTCATGATCAGCGCGAAGGCGTATTCGTTCCACGCCGTGATGAAGCAGAACACGGCCGTGGCGGCGATGCCGGTCGCGGCCTCGGGCAGCACGATCTTGAAGAAGGCTTCCATGCGCGTGTAGCCATCGACGAGCGCCGCCTCCTCATACTCCTTCGGGATCTCGTCGATGAAGCCCTTCATCAGCCAGACCGAGAAGGACAGGTTGAAGGCGGTGTAGAGAATGATCAGGCCGAGATGGGAATCGTTCAGTCCCACGGCCCGGTACATCAGGAACATCGGGATCGCGACCACCACCGGCGGCAGCATGCGCGTCGACAGGATGAAGAAGAGCAGGTCCGCCTCCCCCTTGACCCTGAAGCGCGAGAAGCCGTAGGCGGTGAACGTGCCCATGCCGACGGCCAGCACGGTCGAGGTGATCGCCACGATCAGCGAGTTCATGAACCGGCTCGGATAGCCCGACCACTGCACCTCACCCTTGCCGTCGCGCACGATCTTTTCGCCGCCATCGAAGACGACTCGCTCCCACCAAGGGGCGGCGGCATACTCTTCCGGCGTCGGCGGATTGCGCATCTGGGACCGCTTGGTGAACAGCTTCACGAAGGGCGAGATCTCCGGCTGGAAGACGACCGTCGGCGGGATGGTGGTGGCGAGGTTGCGCGGCTTGAATGCCGTCGAGGCGATCCAGTAGATCGGCGCCAGGAAAATGATCGTCACCAGCAGAACGACGACGATCGCGATGCGGTTGAAGGTAACTTCGGAAGAAGTGCGGACGGCGGCCATCTCAGCGCTCCTTCACCTTGTTGAGGTACTTGACGTAGATGTTGGTGATCGCCAGCACCATGATCAGCACGATGTAGGCCATGGCGCAGGAGCGCCCCGTCTGCCATTCCTGGAAAGCCATCTTGTAGAGCCGGATCGAGATCAGTTCGGCCGTCGGCTGGCTGGTCAGGATGTAGGCCAGGTCGAAGGTCTTGAACGCTTCCATGGTGCGGAAGATGACGGCGATCATCAGGATCGGCGCGACCAGCGGCAGCGTGATGCGGAAGAAGGTGTAGAACGGCCCAGCGCGGTCGATCGCGGCGGCCTCGTAGAGATGTTTCGGCACCGCCGAGAGGCCGGCCAGCGACAGCAGCATCACGAACGGCGACCACATCCAGATATCGGTCAAAGCGACCGCATAGAGCGCCATCCTCGGGTCTGCCAGCCACTCGAAATTGCCGAGCCCGAGCGCATAGTTGATGACGCCCCATGACGGGTCATAAAGCAGTTTCCAGAACAAGCCGACGACGGCCATCGACAGCATCATCGGCAGCAGCAGCAGCGTGGTGATAAAGCCCTTGAGCGGAATATCCCGGTTGAGCAGCATCGCCACGCCGAAGCCGACAAACAGCTGTCCTGCGACCGAGATGATGACGTATTTCGCGGTGATGGCGAAATTCGACCACACATAAGGGTCGTTGAGCAGGTCGCGATAATTCTGCAGCCCGACGAAATTGGCCGGCGCATTGGTCGAGGCGCGGAAATCGGTGAAGGAGTAACCCAGCGAATAGATCAGCGGAAAGATGTTGAAGACGATCAGGAACAGGATCGTCGGGATGATGAAGAGATTGCGGATCGAAATGTCGCTGAGGCCGCGCGCCGCGGCCCGTGAGGACCTGTCGAGCGTGGTGATCATCGTGGTCGCCAAAACCCTGCTCCGGATGCTTGAAAAACAAACGGAGGAGGCCTCTCAGGCCTCCTCCGCGAGGCATGTCGATTACTTCACGCGGCCGTATTTCTTGAAGGTCGCGTTCCAGTCGGCGGCAAGCGCGTCCAGCGTTTCCTTGGCGGTGCCCGAGCCGCCGATCATGTAGGGATAGATGCGCTGGTTGAGCTGCTGCAGCAGTTCGGCATATTCCGGCACCGCCCAGAAATCCTTCACCTTGAACATGGTCTCGTAGAAGGCCTTGTTGTATGGCGTGGCGCTCTGGAACTCAGGCGATTTCAGCACCGCGGCGCTGCAGGTATAGCCGCCAAGCGCCGCCCACTTCTTCTGGGTCTCGTCCTTGATGAACCATTCAAGGAACTTCATCGCCTCGTCCTGCTTCTGCGAGTAGGAGATAACCGAGATGCCCTGCCCGCCGAGTGCGGCGAACTGATCGCCGTTGGGGCCGGGAGGATTGGCGAAGAAGCCGGTGTTCTTGGCGTTGGGGTTGGATGCCTCGTTGATCAGCGAGGGGAAGAACGCGAAGAAATTCATGCTCATCGCAGCCAGGTTTTCGGTGATCGCCTGGTTGTCCTCGACGAAGAACGACTTGGCCCAGCCCGGAGGCGTGAACTTGTATAGTTCCTTATAAGCATCGAGAGCGGCGACCGCCTTGTCCGAGTTTATGTGGCCGTCAACCTGGTAGGTCGAATAGTCGCCGAGCTCGCCACCATAGGAGAACAGTGCGTTCTCGAAGCCCATCGCCATCGCGTCATAGGAATTGTCGGTGTAGATGGCGATGCCGTATTTCTTCTGGTCCGGACGGTAGAAGAATTCCGCGATGTCGCGCAGCGCCTTGAAATCCTTCGGCACGTCGAGTTCGTAGCCATACTTGGCCTTGAACGCTTCCTTTTCCTTCGGGTCCTCGAACCAGTCCTTACGGTATGACCAGCCGACCGCATCGCCTTCGAGCGGGATAGCCCAGTACTTTCCGCTGTTGCCGGGATATTCGGAGTAATATTTCACCGTCGCCGGCGCCATCACGTTGCCGAGATCATGCTTTTTGAAGAAGTCGGTGAGGTCGACATAGTGGCCGCCGGTCGAGCCGGCGCCGAGCCACTGCGAGTCGCCGACCACGAGGTCATAGGCGTCGCCATGGGCGTTGAACTCGGTGAAAGCCTTGGTTTGGAAGTCTGACCACGGCGTCGTTTCAACCGTGATCTTGACGCCGGTTTCCTTCTCGTACTCGTTGCCGAGTTCCTGCAGGTAGTTGGCCGGATCCCATTCCGCCCAGAAGATGGTGAGCGACTTTTCCTGCGCGTGGACGGATGTCCCGCAGGCAAGCGCCAGGCCGACACCAGCAAGCACGCTGGTCACTATCTTGCGCATAGTTTTCCTCCCTTGTGCGCATTCTATTGTCGTATGCGAGCCAGCAGCGAAAGCCGGCCCTGGTAGTTCCTCCTGTGATGGCGCCTCTCCGGTTCCAGGCCTCTTTGCCCTGCCGGAAATGGATCGCAGCCGTCACTTTTGATCCGCTTTATCGGTACTGATCTGGTATTACCAATTCTGGCGTGGCGTCAAGCGCTTTCTTGAAGCCTCGATATCAGCAAGATAGGCCGAGCATTACGATATCCGTCTGTTTTCTCTTGTTTTTCCTACTGTTTGATACATGAAGCCCTTGTCATGAGCGGGTAGCCGCAGTTAACATCCAAAACTGGCTCCACAATCTGGTCGAACCAGATTTACACAGTGGCCGCCTTGGATGCGGCCGGCATTCCGGCTCAGCTAGCTTCCGATTCCGCCATCGCGGCACGTACCAGCGCGCCCGCCGCCCATTGCGCCACCGACACCATCTCGGCGCTGTCCAGCCCCCAGATATCCTTCAGCACCGTGACCACCTCGACGCCGAACATCAGCGACAGCGCCTGCGCCAGGCGCCTCAACTGGCGCGGCTTCAAGCGCCCCTTGAGCGGCGCGATCGCATCCTTCAGCAAATCGACGCGATGACCGCGCTTGAAGGCCGGTTCCGATCCGAGCGTGCCCGCCTGGCGCCGCGCCCATTGATCGAGCGACAGTTTCAGCGCCGCCTTGAACGTCGCTTCGAAGGCTTCGATACGCGGCATCGCGGTAGCGAACAGATCCGCCACGCGCCGCTCGGCATCGTCGGATGCCGACGTCCAGGTGAGGATCGGACCAAGTCCCTCATCGACCACAGCCTGCACCAGCGCCGCCTGGCTCGGGAAATAACGGTAGGCGGTGGCGCGCGACACCTCCGCCGCCTCCGCGACCTCGCTGACCGAAGGGGTCATGCCGGACTGCATCAGCCTTGTCGCCGTTTCGAGCATCAGCCGCCTGGTCCGGGCGCGCGGCCCCTTCTCGACGGCCGGCGCCTGGGCGGCATCATCCTTGGAGGCAGCTTGTTGACGTGAGACATCCATGTCAATACGATACGCGCGTCTCAAAAATTTGCAATGGCGCAACGCCGGGCGATATAGGGGCCCCCGCCAGCGACGAGGTTTTGCCGAGGAGCTTAAGGGCGGGGCAAAAAATTTGGGGCCCCGCCAGCGACGAGGCTTTCGCCGAGGAGCTTAAGGGTTGGGGTAAAAAAGGCGGGCGGCGACGCCGGACGTGCCGGATGACGGGGAACCAAGGATGGGGCGCATCTATGTAGTCGGCACTGCCGACACCAAAGGTGAGGAACTCGCCTTCCTGGCCGATGCTATCGCTAAGGCCGGTGGCGCGGTGGCTCGGGTCGATATCGGCACGCGCGGCGCGACTGTCCCGGTCGATGTCCCCGCGAGCGAGGTCGCCGCGCATCATGCCAAGGGAGCCGGCGCGGTTCTCGGCATCGACGATCGCGGCGCCGCCGTTGCCGGCATGGGCGCTGCCTTCGCCAGTTTCATCCGCTCCCGCAACGATGTCGCCGGCGTGATCGGCATCGGCGGCGGTGGTGGCACCTCGATCGTCACCGCCGGCATGCGCGCGCTCCCGCTCGGCCTGCCGAAGCTCATGGTCTCGACGCTGGCCTCCGGCGATACCGCGCCTTACGTCGACGTTTCCGACATCATCATGATGCCGTCGGTCACCGACATGGCCGGGCTTAACCGGCTCTCACGTGTCGTGCTGCACAACGCCGCCCAGGCGATCGCCGGCATGGCGGCGAAGCCGGCCCCTGCCGCCGCCGGCAAGCCGGCGCTGGGGCTCACCATGTTCGGCGTCACCACGCCTTGCCTGACCGCGATCGTCGACCAATTGCGCGCCGGCTATGACTGCATGGTCTTCCACGCCACCGGCACCGGCGGCCGCTCGATGGAGAAGCTCGCCGATTCAGGCCTGCTGGCCGGCGTGCTCGACATCACCACCACCGAGGTCTGCGACTTGCTGTTCGGCGGCGTGCTGCCGGCGACCGAGGATCGCTTCGGCGCGATTGCCCGCACGAAGCTGCCCTATGTCGGCTCGGTCGGCGCCCTCGACATGGTGAATTTCTGGGCACCAGCCACGATCCCCGAGCGCTATCGCGAACGATTGTTCTACGAGCACAATCCCAATGTCACGCTGATGCGCACCACGGCCGAGGAATGCCGCCGGATCGGCGAATGGATCGGCGGCCGCCTCGCCCGATGCGACGGCCCGGTCCGCTTCCTGATCCCGGAAAACGGCGTATCGGCGCTCGATATCGAGGGTGGCGCCTTCTTCGATCCTGACGCCGATGCGGCACTGTTCGACGCCATCGAGCGTACGATCCAGCCGACCAGGGACCGCACCGTCACGCGCCTGCCGCTGCACATCAACGACCCCGCTTTCGCCAAGGCCGCCGCCGAAGCGTTCCTCGACATCGCCAACAAGTGAGATCCGACAAGCATGACCGCCATTCCGCGCAAAGCGATACTGGAAAAATTCCGCAAGATTATCGCCGACGGCGTGCCGATCGTCGGCGGCGGCGCCGGCACCGGCCTGTCGGCCAAGGCCGAGGAAGCCGGCGGCATCGATCTGATCATCATCTATAATTCCGGCCGCTACCGCATGGCCGGGCGCGGCTCGGCTGCCGGCCTGCTCGCCTATGGCAACGCCAACGAGATCGTCAAGGAGATGGCCTATGAGGTGCTGCCGGTGGTGAAGAAGACGCCGGTGCTGGCCGGCGTCAACGGCACCGACCCCTTCGTCATCATGCCCCTGCTTTTGGCCGAGCTGAAGACGATGGGCTTTTCCGGCGTGCAGAATTTTCCGACCGTCGGACTGTTTGACGGCACCATGCGCCAGAGCTTCGAGGAAACCGGCATGGGTTTTGGACTCGAGGTCGACATGATCGCCGAGGCGCATAAGCTCGACCTTCTCACCACGCCCTACGTCTTCAATCCCGACGAAGCGCGCGCCATGACCAGGGCCGGCGCCGACATCGTCGTCGCCCATATGGGCGTGACGACCGGCGGCTCGATCGGCGCCACCTCGGCGAAAACGCTCGACGCCTGCGTCAAGGAGATCGAAGCCATTGCCGATGCCGCGCGCTCGGTGCGCAAGGACGTCATCCTGCTTTGCCACGGCGGGCCGATCTCGATGCCTGATGACGCGCGTTACATCCTGGAGCGTTGCTCAGGGCTGCACGGCTTCTACGGCGCAAGCTCGATGGAACGGCTGCCGGCAGAAGCGGCAATCGCCAGGCAGACGGCGGAATTCAAGGCGGTCGCGATCACAAAAAGGAAGGGATAAGACAATGGCCGACAGGGGGAACGTGTTCGTCTATCCGAAGGATGTCAGCGCCTTTGGCTTCGACTGGGGCAAGCTGTCACTGACCGTCGCGCCAGAAGTGAACGGCGCCGAGCGCTTTTCCGGCGGCGTCGTCGACCTGCCGCCCGGCAAGGGCCACACCCGCCACAATCATCCTGGCGCCGAAGAGATCATCTTCGTCATCTCCGGCAATGGCGAGCAGATGGTCGAGGACGAGAAAGGCAATCCGGTGGTGGCGAAAGTCGGTCCCGGCTGCACCATCTACGTGCCGGAAAGCCGCTTCCACTCGACGCTCAACACCGGCGACCAGCCGATGCAGCTTTTCGTCGTCTATTCGCCCGCCGGACCGGAAC
>NZ_VFUA01000106.1 GCF_006440735.1 Mesorhizobium sp. B2-7-1
CCTCTGGCGGGGGCGAGGAACCAGGCTTGCGAAGGTCGCAGGTAAGTTGGAGCGGGCTAAAAATAAGGTTGAAAAGACGATTGTATCTGAGTCTGTGAGCTAACGAGGAAAGCTCAGTCGTAGCGAGATTTATCTCGCTGCGACTCTAGCTAAAATACTCCTGCAGAGGCCGCACCTCAAGGTTCCCCGCCCGCAGCGCCGCAATCGCCTCAGCCACGGCCGCTGCACCAGACAGCGTCGTGTAATACGGCACCTTCTGCATCAGTGTTGCCCGGCGCAGCGACTTCGAGTCCGACACCGCCTTCTGGCCGTCGGTGGTGTTGAAGACGATCTGGACCTGGCGGTTGCGGATGGCGTCCTCGATGTGGGGGCGGCCTTCGAGGACCTTGTTGATCTTTTCGGCGACCACGCCATTTTCGGCGAGGAAGCGGGCGGTGCCGGAGGTGGCGAGCACCTTGAAACCCTGGCCGGCGAGGCGTTTTACGGCCGGCAGGATGCCCTTCTTGTCCTCATCGCGCACCGAGACGAACAGCGTGCCCGCGCGGGGGAGATCGACACCCGCTCCAAGCTGGCTCTTGGCGAAGGCCAAGGCAAAGTCGCGGTCGAGGCCCATGACCTCGCCGGTCGAGCGCATTTCCGGTCCGAGCAGGATGTCGACGCCGGGGAAGCGGGCGAAGGGGAAGACGGCTTCCTTGACCGCGATGTGGCCGGGCCGCCTGGGATCGGGCATGGCGCCGTAATGGGCGAAGGCGTTTTCCAGCGTCTCGCCGGCCATGATGCGGGCCGCGATCTTGGCGATCGGACGGCCGATGGTCTTGGCGACGAAGGGCACGGTGCGCGAGGCGCGGGGGTTGACCTCCAGCACATAGACCGTGCCGCCCTTGATCGCGTATTGCACGTTCATCAGGCCGCCGACGTTCAGCGCGCGGGCAAGCGCCGCGGTCTGGCGCTCCAGCTCGTCGACGAGGTCCGACGGCAGCGAATGCACCGGCAGCGAACAGGCGCTATCGCCCGAATGGATGCCGGCTTCCTCGATATGCTCGAGGATGCCGGAGACGAAGGTCGCCTTGCCGTCGCACAGGCAGTCGACGTCGACCTCGATGGCGCCGGACAGATAGGTGTCGAACAGCAGCGGGTTTTTTCCCAGCAGCGTGTTGATCTGGCCGGTCTTGTCGTTGGGGTATTTCTGCTTGATATCCTCCGGCACCAGGCCGGGCACGGTGTCGAGCAGGTAGGTCTGCAGCATGCCCTCGTCATGGATGATCTGCATGGCGCGGCCGCCGAGCACATAGGACGGGCGCACGACCAGCGGGAAGCCGAGCTCGCCGGCGACGAGGCGGGCCTGCTCGACCGAATAGGCGATGCCGTTCTTCGGCTGGCTGAGGTTGAGCTTGTGCAGGAGCTTCTGGAAGCGGTCGCGATCCTCCGCCAGGTCGATCATGTCGGGCGAGGTGCCGAGGATCGGGATGCCGGCCTTTTCCAGCGCGTCGGCCAGCTTCAGCGGCGTCTGGCCGCCGAACTGGACTATGACGCCGACCAGCTCGCCCGAGGCCTGCTCGGCGCGCAGGATCTCCAGCACGTCCTCCGCCGTCAGCGGATCGAAATAGAGGCGGTCGGAGGTGTCGTAGTCGGTCGACACCGTCTCCGGGTTGCAGTTGATCATGATCGCTTCATAGCCGGCGTCGCGCAGCGCAAACGCCGCATGGCAGCAGCAATAGTCGAACTCGATGCCCTGGCCGATGCGGTTCGGGCCGCCGCCGAGGATGACGACCTTCTTGCGCGACGACACGCGCGCCTCGCTGGCGAGCTCGCCGACGAAGGGCACTTCATAGGTCGAGTACATGTAGGCGGTCGGCGAGGCGAACTCGGCGGCGCAGGTGTCGATGCGCTTGTAGACCGGATGGACGTCGAGCTTCTGCCTGGCCTTCTGGACGGCATCGGCATCGGTCTTCGTCAACGAGCCGAGGCGGGCGTCGGAAAAACCCATTGCCTTCAGCATGCGCAGATTGACGGCATCCTGCGGCAGGCCGTGCTCACGGACGCGCTCCTCCATGGCGATTATGCCGGCGATCTGGTCGAGGAACCACGGATCGATCTTGCACATGGCGTGCACATCTTCCAGCGAGGTGCCCATGCGGATCGCCTGCGCTACCATGCGCAGCCGGTCCGGCGTCGGCGTGCCAAGGGCGGCGCGGATGGCGTTGCGGTCGTCGGCGTGATTGGCGGCGGTGCCGCCGTGACCGAGGCCCGGGATCTCGATCTCGTCCAATCCCGTCAGCCCGGTTTCCAGTCCACGCAGGGCCTTCTGCAGCGATTCCTGGAAGGTGCGGCCGATGGCCATCACTTCGCCGACGGACTTCATGGCGGTGGTCAGCACCGGCTCGGCGCCCGGGAATTTTTCGAAGGCGAAGCGCGGGATCTTGGTGACGACATAATCGATGGTCGGCTCGAACGAGGCCGGCGTCGCGCCGCCGGTGATGTCGTTCTCCAACTCGTCCAGCGTGTAGCCGACGGCAAGCTTGGCCGCGACCTTGGCGATCGGGAAGCCGGTGGCCTTGGAAGCAAGTGCCGACGAGCGCGAGACGCGCGGGTTCATCTCGATGACGACGAGGCGGCCGTCGGCCGGGTTGACGGCGAACTGCACGTTGGAGCCGCCGGTCTCGACGCCGATCTCGCGCAGCACCGCGATCGAGGCGTTGCGCATCATCTGGTATTCCTTGTCGGTCAGCGTCAGCGCCGGCGCTACGGTGATGCTATCGCCCGTATGCACGCCCATCGGGTCAAGGTTCTCGATCGAGCAGATGATGATGCAGTTGTCCGCCTTGTCGCGGACGACCTCCATCTCATACTCCTTCCAGCCAAGCACGCTTTCCTCGATCAGCACCTCGGTGGTGGGGGAGGCATCGAGGCCCGACTGGACGATGTCGTAGAATTCGGCGCGGTTGTAGGCGATGCCGCCGCCGGTGCCGCCCATGGTGAAGGAAGGGCGGATGATCGCGGGAAGGCCGACATGGTCGAGCGCCTGCGCTGCGATCGCCATGCCATGGCTGATATAGCGCTGCTTGCGGTCGCCTTCGCCGAGGTTCCAGCGCGTTTCCAGCGCATCGAGCGCGGCGTCGAGGTTTTCCGGGTTCTCCGCCTTCAGCGCCGCGCGCTCGGCTTCGTGGGTCTTGCGGTCGGCGTTCTTGACGTCGGTGGCGTTGGCCAGCATCGACTTCGGCGTTTCGAGCCCGATCTTGCTCATCGCCTCGCGGAACAGCGCGCGGTCCTCGGCCTTGTCGATGGCGTGCGCGTCGGCGCCGATCATCTCCACTTGATAGCGCTCCAGCACGCCCATGCGGCGCAGCGAAAGCGCTGTGTTGAGCGCGGTCTGGCCGCCCATGGTCGGCAGCAGCGCGTCCGGCCGCTCCTTGGCGATGATCTTGGCCACCACTTCGGGCGTGATCGGCTCGATATAGGTGGCGTCGGCCAGTTCCGGGTCGGTCATGATCGTGGCCGGGTTGGAGTTGACCAGGATGACGCGGAAGCCCTCTTCCTTCAGCGCCTTGCAGGCCTGGGTGCCGGAATAGTCGAACTCGCAGGCCTGGCCGATGACGATGGGGCCGGCCCCGATGATCAGGATCGACTTGATGTCGGTGCGTCTTGGCATATTCGAAAAATCCGTTCGGCGAGCGGCTTGCACGAAAAACCGGGACGGGGGAGGACCCGGCCGGTTGTGCTTGCGATTCTGGTATCAGGCTAGGAGGGCCTTATAGGGAAGAGTTTTGGCGGATGTAACCCCGAAAATGAGGGGAGTAGGGGAGTAGGGGAGCATGGATCCGTGCCGGCTCTAAACATATTCCCTTACTGCGCTATTCCCCTACTCCCCTAAATTCTAATCCCCCAACGCCAGCGTGTCGGTGATCTCGAAGCGCTCGGAAACGCCGACGCGGATCATGTTGAGGCTGCCTTCACGCGTGAAGCGGAATTTGTCCGGCGAGTCCGAGCCGCTCGGCTTGCCGTCATGGAAGGTGATGACTCGGCTGCCGCCGTCCGGCCAAGTCACCGTCACGGTGCTGTCGCCGCCGGCGCGCGCGACGCTTATCTCGCAACGGGTCATTGGCTGGCCGACACGACGAGCGCAGGGGATGCCGGCGTCCGGGGCAGGGGCGTCGGACTGAGCGTTTGCCGCGGCCGCGAAGGCGAGACCATAGGCATCCTGCATGGCGGTCCTGCCGATCTCGGTCGCGGAAGGCGGCTCGGCCGGCTCGCCGCCGCCCAGGCGCGCCGCTATATCAGGCTGCGCCTCCTCGGGAGGTGGTTGAGGCGCGGCGGCGACGGTCGCCGGCGCGGCGGCGTCAGGGGGCGGGGCCGGATTATTGGGACTGAGATAGCGGCCCGGCGCCCAGCCGATTATGTGGGCGTCCTGCGTGTCCTCGACCTTGCACCATGGATAGTTGTTGACGGCCTTGCAGCCGTAGTTCTTGACGGCCGCGCCGTTAGGCAGGCGCGCTTCGATCTTTCCTGCCGACGAAGCGGTGGCGCGGATGTTGAGGAGATCGTCGGGCGCGAGGCCGCCGATAATCGAGATGATCGGTCCCGGCGCTTCCTGAGCCAAGGCCGGCAGGGCGGCGAACAGCAATGGAGCGGCCAGGAGCAGCGTCGTTGGGAGCGTGACCTTGCGCTTCATATGAGCTCCGCTCAATCCCTCACAAATCCGGTCCGCAGCGCTTGTGCCCATTCCGGCCGTCCCGCCTGTTCGGCCTGCTTTGCGGCGGCTTCATGGTCGTAGTCCACGGCGATCGTCTCGAAGCGGCTGGGATGGCCGTCCCGGAACTCGACGATGCCGTAGCGGGCGTGCGGCGAGCCCTGTTCGGACACATGCGCCGGCGGCGTATCGTCGTCATAGGCCGGGCACCCGACGCTGCCGGGGTTGAAGACGACCGGACCGCTGGGGATGCGGATCAGCTCGCTGCGGTGGCTGTGACCGCACAATACCAGGCGGCTGCCCGGATCGAGCGGCTTCAGCCGACGTCGGATCGCGGCGAACGGCGCTCGCACCAACTGGCCGTCGACAATGGCGTCGGCAAGATATTTCTCGTCATGATCCGGCCGGGCGTGGAAGGCGACGACGCCGGGCGCGACCTCCAATGTCAGCGGCAAGGCGAGCAACGCCTCGCGCTGCGACTTGGTCAGCCGTTCCTGGGCGTAGCGATCGGACGGCCACATGGTTTCGTCGGCTACGTCCTCGGCCACGCGGCGATCGTGATTGCCGCGCACCGTCGGCAGGTTCAGCGCCTCCAGACGTTCCATCGTCTCGCGCGGCCAGAGTGGGCCGGAGACGCAGTCGCCGAGATTGACGGTGATGTCGAAGCCGCCGCGCGACCGGAGATCTTCCAGCACTGCATCCAGCGCCAGCACATTGCCATGGATGTCGGCGATAACCGCGATGCGCATGGATCAGGCCGAAACCTCGACCTCGGACGTCCCGACCGCGGGCAAGGCAGTGTCGCCCTCAGCCGCGGCAATCACGCTGTCGAGCAGCCCTGGGAAACGCTTGTCGAGGTCGTCTCGGCGCAACGTGATCAGCCGGCTGGTGCCGACCGCTTCGCTGCGGGTGACGCCCGCCTCGCGCAGCTTGGCGAGGTGGTAGCTGAGATTGGTCTTGGAGGCGAGGTCGAGGAACTTGCTGCAGTTCAGCGGCACGCCTTCCTTGCTCGCCAGATAGCGCACGATGGCAAGGCGGGTCGGGTCGCCGAGCACGGCAAGCACGATCGGCAGGCTGATCTGGTCGGCGGTTGGATGGGGCAGGCTCATGACCCAGAATTAAGCACAAACGGCACGAACTTCAACGCGGCTCCTCTTTGCGCCGATAGGCGCTGCTTCTTCATTCTCGGCCCGTCCTGACACAGGGCTGTCAGCAGGGTTCTGCTATTTTGTCCGGGCTCGGTTGACATCATGCCTTGCTATGTCCAATTGTTCAATAACTTTTGAACTAAGGACAATTCCCCATGGACAAGCGGATCTTCTGGCTGGCGCTCGGATCGTTTGCGATCTCGACCGAAGGCTTTGTCATCTCGAGCCTTCTTCCCGATATTGCATCCGATGCCGGCATATCCGTGCCGCTCGCCGGCTCGCTGATCACCGCCTTCGCGCTTGCCTATGCGATCGGCGCGCCGGTGCTGGCGACGCTGACCGGCGAATGGGACCGGCGGCGCGTCATCCTGTGGACGCTGGTGTTCTTCGTGATCGGCAATCTGGTGGCGGCGGTGAGCTCGTCCTTCGAGCTGCTGTTGATCGCGCGCATCGTCATGGCGCTGTCGTCCGGCCTGTTCGCGGCGACCGCGCAAGGCACGGCCGTGGCGCTGGTCGACGACCACCACCGGGCGCGCGCCATCGCGGTCGTCGTCGGCGGCACCACGGTGGCCGTGGCGGTCGGCGCGCCGCTCGGTGCGCTGGTCGCGGCGATCGCCGGCTGGCGCGGCACGTTCTTCGCCATCGCCGGGCTCGGCGCGCTGTCCGGCGCGATCCTGTGGTGGCGGCTGCCGCGCGGCATTATCGGCACCAGGCTGCCGCTGAAGCGCAGGCTGGCGGCGGCCGTGCGGCCCGGCGTCATGCCGATCCTGCTGACGACGGCGCTTGCGCTGGTCGGCGCGTTCACCGTTTTCAGCTTCATCGCGCCCTTGGCCATAGAAGGCGGCGGGTTGTCGCCGATCGCGCTGCCGGGCATGCTGCTCGCCTTCGGCGTCGGCGCCGTCATCGGCAACATCGCCGGCGGGCAGGCCGCCGACCGCTTCGGCGCGACCCGCACCGTCGCCTGGTCGCTGGGGCTGTCGGCCGCGATGCTCGTCACCTTCTCGCTGATCCCGACCTTCCTGCCGCATCATCTCGCCGGACCGGCGCTGATGGCCATGATGGTGCCGTGGGGCATCGTCGGCTGGGCCTTCCCTCCGGCGCAGGCGAGCCGCATCATCAAACTGGCACCCGACGCCGCCCCCATCGTGCTGTCGCTCAACGCATCGGCGCTTTATTTCGGCGTCGCGCTTGGTGCCATTGTCGGCGCCGCGGTGCTGCGCTTCGGCGCGCCGGCCGATCTCGGCCTGATCGCGGCGGCGTTCCCGATCGTCGGCCTCGGCGTCGTGCTTGCCGGCCGGGCGCTGGCGCGGCCGGTGGCGATGCCGGCCGAATAATTGCTCCAAACACTGACTGGCGGCCGCTTCTTCAGTTCGCCGCTTCTTCAGTTCGAAGGAGCGGCCGTTGGCATTTCCAAGTTCAAGTCGGCGACCGCGTCCAGCGCCGCGCGCAGCTTCGCCGCTTGCTCTGCGCCGACCTTGTCCTCGAATTGCTGCTGGGCGACGCTCCACAGCTTGATCGCTTCGTCCAGCTTGACCTCGCCCTGTGGGGTCAGCCGCACACGCTTGACGCGGCGGTCTTCCTTGTCGGCAAAGGTCTCGATATAGCCATCTCTAATCAGCGGCTTCAGCGTGTGGCCGAGCGCGGAAAGATCCATGATCAGCGCCTCGGCAATGGTTCCCATCGCCGGCTCGCTGCTGACATGGATCTGAAACAGCAGGCCAAATTGCGTGCCCTTCAGGCCCGAAGGCGCCACCGCGTCGTCGTAGAAGCGGCCGAGGCTGCGCGCGGCGCGGCGCAGGGTGGCGTTGTTGCAACGGCTAAATCCGGGCATCCGAGCTTCGGTCATGTTCACTCCTTGCCGGCGCATAGGAGCGCCGGCCTGCCGCAGAAATAGTTTTCGCCGCCGCCGTTGACAAGATAGTGGCATATACCTACTTCGGCAAAAGTGGCATATGCCACTAATTGAAATTATAGGTTCGACTGGTGATACGATCATCGGCGCCGAGCCGAGCGAAGCGAACAAAAGGAACAGGACAATGAGCACGAAGGACAACAAGGGCACGGCCGTCATCACCGGCGCGTCGTCGGGCATAGGCGCGGTCTATGCGGATCGGCTGGCGGGGCAGGGCTACGACCTGGTGCTGGTGGCGCGGCGCGCCGACCGGCTGCGGGAGCTGGCGGACAAGCTCGCCTACGCCTATGGCCGCAAGGTCCAGACGATCGTCGCAGACCTTGCGCTCGATGCCGATTTGCGCCGCGTCGAACAGGCGGTGTCGACGGACGACAGCGTGACGCTGTTGATCAACAATGCCGGCGTGGGTGGCCTGGAGACGATTGCCGACGCCGACGCCGACGCGGCCGAGCGCATGATCAAGGTCAATGTCGTGGCGCTGACCAGGCTGACCCGCGCAGTGCTGCCGGAACTGCTTGCGCGCAACCGTGGCGCCATCATCAACATCGCCTCGGTCGTCGCCTATGGCATTGCCGTCGGCGGCATCTACAGCGGCACCAAGGCCTATGTCGCCAACTTCACGGAAGCGCTGCAGAAGGAAGTCGCCGGCACCGAGGTGAAAGTCCAGTCGGTCGTGCCCGGACCGGTCCGCACCGAGCTATGGGACGTCTCCGGAATCAGCCTCGACAGGCTCAATCCGGACTGGATCATGAGCGCCGACGATCTGGTCGACGCGGCACTTGCCGGGTTCGCCCAGGGCGAGACCGTCACCGCGCCCGGCCTTGCCGACGCGGCCGGGCTGACCACCTATCTCGGTGCCCGGGACCAGTTCTTCGGCAGCCTGTTCTCAGGCAAGCCGGCGGCGCGCTACGCCGTCTGAGCGCTGGTCCCTCGCCCCGCAAAGCGGGGAGAGGTGGCCGCGGAGCGGCCGGAGAGGGGCTTTCGTAGGGTGATCCCGTCACCGAATAATTGGCAACCTTGGGCGCCAGTCCCCCTCTCCGTCTCGGCTTCGCCGAGCCACCTCTCCCCCACCTTCGTGGGGGCGAGGAACTGGCATCACACGGGCCGCCACATCTGCAGGATCGAGGCGGCCAGCAACAGCCCGAGCACGATGTTCAGCGAGCGCCACTGGCGTTCCGTCTTGAGCAGGCGGGCAAGCAGGGTTCCCGCCACGCACCACAGAGACAGCGAGAATGCCGCGGCCAAGCCGAATACTGCGCCCAGCAGCAGCGCGAGCTGCAACGGACCATCCGCCAGCGCCGCGAAAGATGCGGCGGCGCCGAGCCCCATCGCCCAGCCTTTCGGATTCATCCACTGGATGCCGGCGCCACCGAAAAAGCTGTTCGGCCTGGCCATGCTGATGTCGAGATTGGGCGGACCGCTGCGGCCGATCTTGACCGCAAGCCAGATGAGATAGAGCGAGCCGGCGATTTTCATGGCAAGCTGCAGGGATGGAATGGCGGCTAAAAGTCCAGCCAGACCGGCGGCGCCCGCAGCCGCCACGGTAGCCAGCCCGGCGGCGCTGCCGGCCATCAGCGGCACCGAACGGCGAAAGCCGAATTGCGCGCCGGAAGCGGTCGAGAGCGTCGTGGCGATACCGGGCGTCGAGGTCGAGATCAGCGCGAACAGGACCAGCGGGATGATGGTTTCGGACATGCGGGCTTTCCAGTCGAAGGAGCCGACATGCTTAGGCGCTTCACGACATCAGTAAATGCAATGTTTGATATAGTTTGCATTATGGATTATAATACCAGCCATGATCCGCGATCTCGACACGACCCTCATCCGCACCTTCGTTACCAGCGCCGACAAGGCCAGCATGACGGCGGCCGCCAATGCGCTTCACCTGACGCAAGGCGCCATCAGCCAGCAGGTCAAACGGCTGGAGGAGGTTCTCGGCCAGAGCCTGTTCGAGCGTGATCGGCGCGGCCTGAAGCTGACGCGCTCCGGCGAGCGGCTGCTCGACAAGGCCAGGCGCCTGCTGCAGCTCAACGACGAGATCCTCGCCGAGATCAAGGGCCGGGCGGTGGCCGGACAGGCGCGAATCGGCGTGCCTTACGATCTCGTCGGTACGCTGCTCGCGCCGGTGCTTAAAGCTTACGCCGAAGCCTATCCGCAGGTGGAGATTTCGCTGGTCTGCGCGTCCTCGCCGGAGCTCGCGGCGGCACTGGCGGCGGGCACGATTGATCTCGCAATTATCGAGGAACGCGCCGGTCCGACCGCCGGCGAATGCCTGCTCGTCGACCGGCTGGTCTGGGTCGGCGCCCGAGGCGGCTCGGCGCGTCTGAAACGGCCGCTGCCGGTTTCGATCGTCGCCGACACCTGCGCCTTCCGCCCGGCGGTGCTTGCCGCGCTCGCCGAGCACGGGCTCGATTGGCGCACCGTGTTCGAGAACGGCAACATCGATGCCACGACCGCGACGGTGCGGTCGGACCTTGCCGTGACCACCTGGCTTGCCTCGACGGTTCCGGCCGATCTCGACATCCTGTCCGATGCCGGCCTTCCGGCGCTGCCGAACTTTTCCGTCAACCTGCATCTGCCCAAGCACGCCACCCAACCGGCCGCGCAGGCTTTCGCCAGCTATATCCGCGAGGGTCTTTCGCGCTATCGCCAGGCGGCGTGAACGGCCGGGCGATCAGCCGTTCGACGCAGCCATGGCGACCGCCAATTGGGCATCGAAAGCGCGCTTGAAGGCCGGCCGCGCCTCGCCGCGGGCGACATAGGCGGCAACGTTCGGGAATTCGTTCAGCAGCCCGGATCTCTGCAGCCGGCGCAGAACGCCCACCATGACGAGGTCGCCGGCGCTGAAGGCGCCATCGAGCCATTCGCTATCGCCCAGGTGGCGGGAGAGTTC
Source organism: Mesorhizobium sp. B2-7-1 (assembly GCF_006440735.1). Classification (GTDB taxonomy): domain Bacteria; phylum Pseudomonadota; class Alphaproteobacteria; order Rhizobiales; family Rhizobiaceae; genus Mesorhizobium. The sequence goes on from NZ_VFUA01000106.1 coordinate 10,641, forward strand.
GGCCAGCCGCTTGCGGATCCGGTCGTCGACCAAGGGCAGGCGCTCATCATGCCACGGCGCGTCGCGCTCCAGGATCACGGCTGTCGTACGGTCGAGGACCGGCTGCTCGATGGTGCTGAAGGCCGCGAACATCCAGGCGATCGCGCGGGACTGGGCGTTCGCATCCTCAGGCATCAGGCCCGGGTGGCGCACCGCGATGTGAAGGACGATGGCCCCTGATTCGAACAGAGCGAGATTGCCTTCTTCATAGGTCGGGATATTGCCGAAGGGGCTGATCGCAACATGTGCGGGTTGCTTCATCGCATCGAACGAAACGAGACGAACGTCATAAGGCTGGCCGACTTCCTCGAGCGCCCAGCGCACGTGCATGTCGCGCGCCAACCCCCTGCCGCCGTCGGGCGATCGTTCGAAGGCGGTAATGGTGGGCATCATCGGCGGGCTCCTGATCGTTCAGTCGTCGTTGCAAAAGGGAGGCTTCATAAGACGAGTGCGCGGCAGGCCCGGCCTGCCGCGCGACTGCACTATTTCCAGTTCTTGCGCCGTTCGATCTCGGCTTGCGAAGGCTTCTCCTGGGCAAACGAGCCCGTGCGGATTTCGCCCGCTCGCTCATAGGTCGCGATGATGACGCCCGTGGCGGAAGTCTGCGATTTGACGAGCTTGAAGGCTGCCGGCATCGCGTTGTCGCCGAACAGCCGCTTGCCCTTGCCCAGCACCAGCGGGAAGATCATCAACCGGATTTCGTCGATCAGCCCGTGGGCGAGCAAGGTCTGGGTCAGATTGCCTGAGCCTTGGATGAGCAGGTCGGGTCCGTCTTCCTGCTTGAGCTCCTTGAGCCTGGCAACGATGTCCGATCCGAGCGACTGGGTGTTCTGCCAGGCCAGCGAATCCGGCCGGTGCGTGGCGACATATTTGACCGCAGGGTTGAAGACATCCGCGATCTGATCGTTCTGATACGGCCAATGCGCGGCGAAGATGTCGTAGGTTCTGCGGCCGAGCAGCAGGGCGAAGGGTTTGGAGAACAGTTCCTCCATTGCCGCGCCGCCCACCTCGTCGAAGTAATGGAAGGTCCAGCCGCCGAACTTGAAGCCGCCGACCGGATCCTCTTCCGGCCCGCCGGGCGCCTGCATGACGCCGTCGAGGCTTACGAATGTGGCGGCGATGATCTTGCGCATCTTTATTCTCCGTTTTCACGATCCGCGCCATCGCGGCCGGATTTCTGCCTAGAGTGGTTTGACGCAATTCCGGACGGAAAGCCGCTTCGCGCTTTTCCTGGAATTGCTCTGGATCGGAATGACGATTCATTGAATCGTCATTCCGATCCAGCTCTTTGTTGGAGCATGATCTTTTCCGAAAACCGGTTCCACTTTTCGGGATCATGCACCTAGGACGAACGGCAAGGCGCGTTTTCGACAAGAGCTTTTAAAATTTCTGTCGCGGGCTGTCGGCGCGAATTGCGCGCGATGAGAACCAGACGTCGCCGAACACGGCGGTTGCGGTGCGGTCCGGCGCCTTGTCTTTACTCAGCCAGATCGAGCGGGTGCGCGCGGCGCGCTCGCGGGTCGGTATTTTCGCGCCAGCCTCGGCAACGGAGGCGCCGACGCAAGGGATGAACCAGGAGCCCATGAAGGGCCGGCAGGCAAAGCCGTTTTCCAGGCGGGTTATCAGGACCGCAAGGCCGACGGTTTCGGACGGGCGCCACGGAAAGATCATGCGGCCGCCGGGCTTCAACGCTTTCAGCCACGCGGCGGGCGGAGCGGCGACGCCGGCATTGACATAGATGACGTCGGACGGTGGCGGCGCATTGGCGACAGCGTCGGCTTGGACCACCTCGATGTTGCCGTACCGGGCAAGGTTCGCCTTGGCGCGCGCGGCCAGACCGGCCTCCAGTTCGAAGGCCATGACGACGCCCCCCGGCTCGACCAGCTTTGACAGCAGCGCCGTGTAATAGCCGGTGCCGGCGCCGATATGGGTGACGTGCTCGCCAGGCTTCGGATCGACCTTGCCGATCCACATGGCGTGCAGAAGCGGCTCGCCATTGTTGATGCCCTTGTCGGCATCGAGCACGACAAGCACGTTCTGGTAGATATAGGCTGGATCGGCCTTCGGCGTTTCGATCCTGCCGTCGCCGGCAAAGACGGTCCAAGGCCCCGGGCCGAGAAAGGCTTCACGCGGCACGGAAGCAAACACCTGCTCGATGCGCGGGTCGGCCCAACGCGCCTGCGCCGCCATCAGCCTGGCGTAGAATTTGCGGGCGTCGTCCGATCCGGCCATGCTTGAAGAAGATAGCGCGGCCGGCGCGAATGTCGCGGTCAGCCGGCGATGGTGTCGTAGAGCAGCTTGAAGTTGAGAACGAGGATGATTGCGGCCACCACCCAGGCTAGCGCCGCGACGCCGCGCGGTATGGCGAAACTGCCCATCTTCTTCTTGTCCGACACGAACTGCACCAGCGGGATGACCGCGAAGGGCAGCTGCATCGACAGCACCACCTGGCTGAAGACCAGAAGTTCTGCCGTGCCCTTCTCGCCGTAGAGCGCCGTGACCACCACCACCGGGACGATGGCGATCCCGCGTGTCAGGAGGCGCCGTGCCCATTGCGGGATGCGCAGCCGCAGGAAGCCTTCCATGACGATCTGGCCGGCAAGCGTCGCGGTGACCGTCGAGTTGAGGCCGGAGGCGAGCAGCGCGACGGCGAACAGGATCGAGGCGATGCTCAGGCCGAGCAGCGGCGACAAGAGCTCGAAGGCCTGGCCGATCTCGGCGACGTCCTGGTGTCCGGTACCGTGGAAGGCGACAGCCGCTACGATCAGGATCGAAGCGTTGACGAACAGCGCCAGGATCAGCGCTATGGTCGAATCCGTCGTCGCCCATTTGATGGCGTCGCGCTTGCCGGCATCGGTGCGCTCATAGGCGCGGGTCTGCACGATCGAGGAATGCAGATAGAGGTTATGCGGCATGACCGTCGCGCCAATGATGCCGATGGCGATGTAGAGCATCGCCGGGTTGGTGACGATCTCGGATGACGGCACGAACATCGAATGCAGGATCGTGCCGGCCGGCGGCGCGGCGACGAATATCTGGATGGCAAAGCAGCCGAAGATGATGATCAGCAGTGCGATGACGAAGGCTTCGAGATAACGGAAGCCCTTGTTCATCAACAGAAGCACCAGGAAGGCATCGAGCGCGGTCAGCATGGCGCCGCCGATCAGCGGAATGCCGAACAGAAGCTGCAGCGCGATCGCCGTGCCGATCACCTCGGCGAGGTCGCAGGCGATGATCGCCAGCTCACAGGCGATCCAGAGCACCAGATTGACGGGGCGCGGATAGTAGGCGCGGCAGGCCTGGGCGAGGTCGCGCCCGGTGGCGATGCCGAGGCGGGCGGACAGCGCCTGCAGCAGGATCGCCATCAGGTTCGACAGCATGATGATGAAAAGCAGCGTGTAGCCGAACTGGGCGCCGCCGGCGAGGTCGGTCGCCCAGTTGCCCGGATCCATATAGCCGACCGAGACCATGTAGCCGGGTCCCATGAAGGCGAACAGGCGGCGGAACCAGGCGCCAGTCTGCGGCACCGCGATCGAGGCGTTCACCTCGCGCAGGCTCGGCTGCTCGTCGTCAGGCCTGTCGAATCGCCATGCGGGTCGGGCTACGGTTGCTGCATCGGCGTCGGACATGAGGGATTTCCGCTGGAACGTATCGAAGGTACACCTTATCTACGCCATGGCTCAACATTATGCAATAGGCTATATTTCATTGATCATGCTTTCGTGATGCGCTTGGGCAAGCCTGGACGCAGGCGACCGCGAACGCCGGTTGCGCCCGCCCGGGAATGCAAATAAACGCCGGACCATCAGGGGTTCGTGTTATGGATACGATCCCGATTCAAGGAGGAGCGCGTATTGGCGCTGAGGAACAAACCAGTTCGACGCGAAGAGCCGCTTCCCGATGCCGAAATCCATTCGGAAGGATTCCGGCAGCAGCGCCAAGCGCGCCGCAGCGCGCTGGTCGAGGACTATGTCGAGCTGATCGCCGACCTGATCGAGGACGGCAACGAGGCGCGGCAGGTGGATATCGCGGCGAGGCTCGGCGTCGCGCAGCCGACGGTGGCAAAGATGCTGACCAGGCTGTGCGCCGACGGACTGGTCTCGCGCAAGCCCTATCGCGGCGTGTTCCTGACCGAAGCCGGCCGCAAGGTCGCCGAGGAAAGCCGCATTCGCCACCAGACGGTGGAGGCCTTCCTGCGCTCTCTCGGCGTCAGCGCCGAGACGGCGCGCATCGACGCCGAGGGCATCGAGCACCATGTCAGCGCCGAAACGCTGGAAGCCTTCCGCCGGGCAATGACGCATCGCCAGGCGTAGGAGCTCGATCCGCCCGAGCACCTTGAAACGGAACCGACGCATCTCCGCCGCATTACTTCCCACATCGCGCGATTGTCGCGCTTAGGGAGGAAGCAATGGGCATCGAACAAGCACCGACCGCCAAGGGGAAGCAGGCAGCCGGGGGATTGCGGCAGGCGGCCGCCAGGGACGAGCGCAAGACCGAGGCCGAGACCGGCCATCCGCTGAAGAAGGGAGCGGCGCGTTTTGAGGAACGTTCGAAAAGCTCGGACGGCAAGAGCGCCGGCGCCAAGCAGAAAAGTCGAGGTTTTTAGCCGGTTTATGGTCGGTGAGCCTTGCCTGTCCGATTGACGCTCCCGGCGCGTCCGACATTTGGCGGGAGCGAAAAATTCTGTGACTTAGGCCAGCCGTTGCGATAATTGTCTGCAGGGGATGGTCGCGGGCCAGTCCCTCCAGGACATTCGCGTTGCGAGGAGTTGCCATGCTTTGGAGAGGCCGTCGTCAGAGCGACAACATCGAGGATGACCGTAGCGACAGCGGCGGCGGACTTGGCGGTGGCTTGGGCGGCGGTGGCCAGTTCCGCCTTCCTATCGGCGGCCGTACCGGAGGCGGCGGCAGCATCCTCCTAGTTGTCCTGGTCGTGCTCGCAGGATGGTATTTCGGTTTCGACCCTTCGCAGATCCTGGGTGGCGGCGACGGCGGCCTGCTGCCGGGTGGCGGCGGCCAGATCACCGACAACAGCGGCTCGCAGGATAATGGCGGCGCGCCCGCCAATGACGAGATGAAGCAGTTCGTCGCGACGGTGCTGGCGGAAACCGAAGACACGTGGACGGGCATTTTCAAGGCGCAGGGCCTGACCTACGAGGACCCCAAGCTGGTGCTGTTCAGCGGCCAGGTTCGTTCGGCCTGCGGTTTCGCCTCGGCGGCGGCCGGTCCGTTCTACTGCCCGGGCGATCACAAGGTCTATCTCGACATGACCTTCTTCCAACAGCTCGACCAGCAGTTCGGCGCTTCCGGCGAGTTCGCGCGCGCCTATGTGGTGGCGCACGAGGTTGGGCACCATGTGCAGAATCTCACCGGCATCATGGGTAAGTTCAACCAGATGCGGCAAGGCATGAGCGAGGCCGACGCCAACCAGCTCTCGGTGCGCATCGAGCTCCAGGCCGATTGCTTCGCCGGCGTGTGGGCACATTACACCGCGCAAAAAGGCATATTGGAGCAGGGGGATATCGAAAGCGCGCTGAACGCGGCCAAGCAGATCGGCGACGACACGCTGCAGAAGAAGATGCAGGGCTATGTCGTGCCGGAAAGCTTCAACCATGGCACCTCGCAACAGCGGCAGACATGGCTGGCGCGCGGCTACAAGAGCGGCAAGCTGTCCGACTGCAACACCATGAGCGGTCCGATCTGAGGGGCGGTTCCGCTTCTTTTCGGGCGACGATCCGCGATCGGCGGCAGCTGGCAAGTGATGTCAGCATAAGAGTTTTGCTTTCGTTCGCGGATTGTTCCCGTCGCAAACCTCGCCTATAAGGTCCGTCCCGCCCGTGCCCCGAGGCGGATGAGGAGCTTGTCACCATGATCGACCCGAAAACCGCCAGGCGGGGCCTTGCGCTCGTTTTCACGACGCTGCTGCTCGACATCATCGGCTTCGGCATCATCATGCCGGTGCTGCCGGCCTATCTTGAGGAACTGAGCGGCGTCAGCATCAGCGAGGCCGCGATCGAGGGCGGTTGGCTGTTCTTCGTCTATGCGGCGATGCAGTTCTTCTTCGCGCCGATCATGGGCGGCTTGAGCGACCGCTTCGGGCGGCGGCCGATCCTGCTTGCCTCGGTGCTAACCTTCTCGATCGACAATCTTATCTGCGCCGTCGCCTGGTCCTATCCGATATTGTTCATAGGCCGGGTGCTGGCCGGAATTTCCGGCGCCAGCTATTCGACGACGTCCGCCTTCATCGCCGATATCTCGAACGACGAGAACCGGGCGAAAAATTTCGGCCTGCTCGGCATCGCCTTCGGTGTCGGCTTCGTCATCGGCCCGGTGCTGGGCGGCCTGCTCGGCACGTTCGGGCCGCGCGTGCCATTCTTTTTCGCCGCCGGGCTCGCTTTCGCGAATTTTCTGATCGCGATGTTCTTCCTGCCGGAAACGCTCGACCAGCAGCACCGCCGCCGCTTCGAGTGGAGGCGCGCCAATCCCGTCGGCACGCTGCTCCAGATGCGCAACTACAAAGGCATCGGCTGGATCGGGCTGGTCTTCTTCCTGATGACGCTCGGCCACATGATGTATCCGGCGGTCTGGTCGTTCGTCTCCAGCTACCGCTACGGCTGGAGCCAGCAGCAGATCGGCTTCTCGCTCGGCGCCTTCGGCCTGTGCGGCGCGATCATCATGGCGACGGTGCTGCCGCGGATCATTCCCAGGCTCGGCGAGTGGAAGACGGCGGCTATCGGGCTGACCTTCACCGCGCTCAGCGCCTTCGGCTACGCGTTTTCGACGCAAGGCTGGATGATCTATGCGGTGATCGTGGCCGGTTGCCTGGAGGCGCTGGCCGATCCGCCGCTGAGGAGCCTCGCCGCCGCCAAGGTGCCGCCTTCGGCGCAGGGCGAATTGCAGGGCGCGATGACCTCGATCTTCTCGATCACCTCGATCATCACGCCGCTGCTCTACACGGCGATCTTTTCCTGGTTCACGAGCCCGACCGCGCCGGTCGTGTTCGGCGGCGCCCCTTATATGCTGGGCGCGATCTTCCTGACGCTGGCGGTGATCGTCTTCGTGACGAAAGTTGCCAGGCCGGCGCCGAAGGAAGTCGAGCGCCTGCACACGCAGGAAGCGGCGGTGACGGACGCTGCGTGAGGATGACTAATGGATGTCGCCCAGAAGTGTGCTCGGTTCTGGGACAACGACATGCATCAAAACAAAGACTTAAAGCGCGTCGCCTGAATCCGGTTCAGCGCGACGCGCTTTAAGGCTCGATCCATTCGCCGGGGATATCGAGCGCCTTCGCCAGCATTGCGCTGGTCTGCTCGGACGGCTTACGGCGATTGGATTCGAGGTCCGACAAGAAACCCTGGCTGACACCGATCGCCGCTGCCAGCTCGGCTTGGGTCAGCTTTCGCCAGTTGCGCAGCGCCTTTAGTCGACTGGAGCCGCGCAAGACATCCATGGTCACGTCCGCGGGCAACGCCCTCTCGGTTTTGAGGTCGGCTTTGCGCTCGTCGTAGATGGCGACATCCGCGGCATCTTCGAGAGCCTCCTCGGCGGCATGCAGCAACGCCTCGTAATCCGCTTTGGGGATCACGACCAATTCCTCGCCGGTTGAGGTTTTGATGATTTGCGGGGCATTCATGACATCTTGTCCTGCTATGACCTGCTGTAGGTTGTTGTCTCGCGTTTTCCTATGTAGATCGCCAGGATAGTGGTGCGATCCTCATCGAAAATAACTCGGTAGCGGCCGATCCGCAGCCTGTAGCCGTTCCTACCAGCTAAGCGCTTTACATCTCCTCGACCGCTTATCGCGTAACCTATCAGGCCCTCGGATACTTGGTTCCGAATGTCGGCGGATAGATTGTCGAGATCACGAGCTGCGGCTGCCGAGAGGATGATAGCCTTCACGGAATATCGCCGCTCTAACCTCTATCTTGGCGATATTATAGCTAACACACACGGCGTGTCAACGTTCGGCCAGCGCTTCCTCGCCGCGCCGTTCGCGGATCAGGTTGACGAAGCGGCGGAAGAGGTAGTGCGAATCCTGCGGGCCGGGCGAGGCTTCGGGATGGTGCTGGACCGAGAAGACAGGCCGGCCGGTCAGCGCGATGCCGCAATTGGAGCCGTCGAAGAGCGACACATGGGTTTCCTCGACGCCTTCGGGCAGCGAGTCGGCATCGACGGCGAAACCGTGGTTCATCGACACGATCTCGACCTTGCCGGTGGTGTGGTCCTTGACCGGATGGTTGGCGCCGTGGTGGCCCTGATGCATCTTCTCGGTCCTGCCGCCGAGCGCCAGCGCCAGCATCTGATGGCCGAGGCAGATGCCGAACACCGGGATTTCGGTCTTCAAGAGGCTCCGGATCACCGGCACGGCATATTCGCCGGTCGCTTCCGGATCGCCGGGCCCGTTCGACAGGAAGATGCCGTCCGGCTGCATGGCCAGGATCTCCTCGGCGCCTGTGTTGGCCGGCACGACGGTGACCTTGGCGCCGAGGCCGGCCAGCAGGCGCAGGATGTTGCGCTTCACCCCGTAGTCGATGGCCACGACATGCATCGATGGCGCGTCCTGCTCGCCAAAACCCTCGTTCCAGACCCAGGGCGTCTCGCGCCAGACCGAAGACTGGCCCGACGTCACCTCCTTGGCGAGATCGAGGCCGATCAGGCCCGACCAGGCCGCGGCCTGGCGCTTCAGGTCCTCGATATCGAAGACGCCATCGGGCGCATGCGCGATGACGGCATTGGGCATGCCCTTCTCGCGGATCAGCACGGTCAGCGCGCGGGTGTCGATGCCGGACAGCGCGACGATGCCGCGCCGCTTCAGCCACTGGTCGAGATGGCCGGCGGCGCGATAGTTGGACGGGTCGGTGACATTGGCCTTGAAGATCGCGCCGACCGCGCCGGCGCGGGCCGCGGGATGCAGGTCCTCGATGTCCTCGTCATTGGTGCCGACATTGCCGATATGCGGGAAGGTGAAGGTGACGATCTGGCCGGCATAGGACGGATCGGTGAGGATCTCCTCGTAGCCGGTCAGCGCCGTGTTGAAGCACACTTCCGCGACGGCCGATCCGGTGGCGCCGAGACCGCGGCCTTCGATCACCGTACCGTCGGCGAGGACCAGAAGGGCGGTCGGCTTTTCGGTGGCCCAGGGGGCGGTGGTCGTGGCCATGGCGGCACTCCTGTCTGTCGCGTCCAAAACGGTCGGCAGCACCGTTTGCGCGGCAAGGCGCGCGAGCTGGACATTTCAGCTCCCACGCGTTGATTCTAGTTGGTCATGTCGTTTTCCCAAAACAGCTACGCACTTTTGGGCGACATGACTCCATTGTCTTATGCAGGACCGAGTACATAGGGGAAGCCGCGAGAGCGGTCAATGCGCCGCCCCCGGACCGCAGCCGATTTGCTTTCGTCCAGCAATATCAGCGGCTTGGCCGGATTTGCGTTGGCCGTTCGGCGAAGCTATTGTCCGCCGCATTCGAAGGAGAAGCACGATGCGCGAGAAAATCGCCGAATCCATGAAGAGCGCGATGAAGGCGCAGGACAAGCACCGCCTGCCGACGCTGCGGCTGATCCAAGCCGCCATCCACGACCGCGACATCGCCAATCGCGGCGCCGGCAAGCCGCCGGCGAGCGAGGAGGAGATCCTGCAGATCCTCGCCAAGATGGTGAAGCAGCGCGAGGAATCGGCCAAGGCCTTCGAGGACGGCAAGCGGCCGGAACTGGCGGCGCAGGAACGCGGCGAGATGGAGATCATCCGCGAATTCCTGCCGACACAGCTCGACGACGCAGCGATCATGGCCGCTGCGCGCGAGGCGATCGCGGCCACGGGCGCCGCCAGCCAGAAGGACATGGGCAAGGTGATCGGCGCGCTGAAGCAGAAATATGCAGGCCAGATGGACTTCGCCAAGGCGAGCGCCATCATCAAGGGGCTGCTGCAGTAGGGCGCTGCTTCGCTAATCCTTGCACATCGGAACCGGCTGCGGCGGCGGCGCCGGATGGTCCTTCTTGTACTGCGCGATGATCGGCTCCAGCGTCTTCTTCGGCCAGAATTTGGGCGCGCCGATCTCCTTCAGGCAGGAGGCGTTCCAATAGGTTCCCGCGCCTGAGAGCGCCTGGCCGCCGGACTTGGCGCGCGCGACGGCGGCGATGTCGCGCGATTCCGGATAGATGTAGAGCGTCGTCGGGTTGTTCTTCACCAGCGGGATGATCTGCTCGGCATCGGCGGGCGACCAGCTGGTGCAGCCATTGCTGCGACCGCCGGCATAGTTGACCAGCTTGCCGAACGGGACGAGGCCGTCAGGGTCGGCGTATGAGCTGTTCGGGTCCTTGCGCATGCACATGCCCCTGAGCAAGGCAGCCGGATGCCCGCCGATCACGCGCTGCCTTGCGTTCGCCGCTTCGCCTTCGCCGTCGAACTGGATGAAGCTGCGCATGAACACCGCGTTCTGCGCGCCGACACGGTAGTAACCCTTGAAGGACGTCTTGGTCTCGGCGGTCATGTAGGCGCCGCCGGCGGTGAGCTCGGAATCCATCGCATTGCCGAAATTCTTCGCGCAGCGCCTGCCATTGGAGAAATCGGCAACGCCTTTCAGGTTGCGGCCGCCGCCATGGCCCGATGAGACCGCGCGGAAGAGCTGCTTGGCCTCGCAGATGATGTAGTAACGCTGGCCGAGCACGCTGTTGCCGAGATCGCCGGGACGCGTGGCATCCATGGCGAAGTAGCAGGGGTTGCTGACCGAGCCATCGCTGATTTTCTTCTGGTAGAGCGCGCGCGCCCTTTCCAGCACGACCTGGGAGATCTGGCCCTCGCCGTCGCCGACATGGCGCTGCAGCCAGTCGGGAACGGTCGACGGACGCAGGGCCGCGAACGAGCTGACCGACGCCGTCAAAGCGGCGAGGATCGCGACAAGACAGAAGATGGCCGCGCCCAGCGGAAAAGATCTCAACCGCACCGGTTTGCCCCTCCTGTCGAAGCGTTGTCTGGCACCCGTGAATCACCCGGGCCGATGATAGAAGGTCTCGCATGTGTCGGCGAAACACTTCTAGTTTAGCGCCCTTGAACGTTCGCGATTTGAACATTCGCGATTTTTGATTGCCGCGAGCGCCGGTTTGCGGTGACCCCGAGCCTGATATCCGATGGGCTCATCGGCGTCAGCTCATGCCGCGGCATGGCGAGATCACTCCTCAGGTTGAAGGCCCGTCGGGAAAACCACGGAACATAAGTGGCTGGCGATGGCCTCTACCGGTGGCGAAAGCTCCTGCAACGCTATCAAGGCCAGTTCCAGACGAGGGAGTATCGGAAACCTCTCGGAAGGGCCGAGGCGCCGCATACCGGGCGCGATGGTATTTTCCGCCAGAATTGCCGCGCCGAGACCGGCGACGATTGCTGCTTGTACCGCCGCAAGCCCCTGGCCGGTAAAGGCGATTTGCCAGGCCCGTCCGCTCGCGGTCAGCGTTTCGATGGCTTGAGAACGATAAAGGCAACCGTGCGGGAACACCGCCAAGGGAACTATGTCCACGGAAGGGTCGAAGCCCGGCGAGGCAACCCACACCGCATGTTCAGGCCGCGCCGCGAGCGCCGGACCTCCTCGAGCTTGCTTGGCCAGCACAAGGTCGAGCTCGCCGCAGGCCCGCAACCGGTTGAGAACATCACCCCACGCGGAAGTGACCTCCAGCCTCACTTCGGGCACGTGTAGTCGACAGGACTCAAGAAGCCGTACCAGCAAGCTGCTTTCAAGGTCCTCGGTCACCCCCAGGCGAACCACCGCTTGCCTGTTCTCCCGCGAGACCACGGTGCGCGCTTCCGACGAAATGTCGAGCAACCTGCGCGCATACGGCACCAGGACCTCTCCCGAGGGAGTCAATGAAACGCTCCGCCCTGCGCGCTGACGCAAAATCAGCGGCTGCCCCAGCTCTTCCTCCAGGCGGCGTATCTGTTGGCTGATGGTGGATTGCGTCCGCGCGAGGCGATCCGCCGCACGCGTAAAGCCATCCGCCTCAACCACGGCCAGGAAAACTCGCAGCAGTTCGAGGTCCATTTCATAATCCTGAATTGCGATTAAAAACATCGAAACATTTAATTTTACAATTAATCTGCCACCCCCACAATGGCTCCCTCGGGATAGGTCCTG
>NZ_VFUA01000107.1 GCF_006440735.1 Mesorhizobium sp. B2-7-1
TCTGCTCACGACGCCCACCCTGGTTGATATCAATCCGAAGGTCGAAGTCGTCGCCGACGAGTTTTCGTAGGGCCTCGATGCGGATGAGCTCCTCGCGCTCGGGCAACACGCCGGTCTTACCGAAGTTGTCGCACGATTAGAAGCAAAGAGATCGCTGCGGCGAGGGAGCCGCAGCCGACCGTCAGGCTGGCCCATGTGACGGACCCAGCGCGCCACTGGCTACGCTTCGTTCTGATGGACTTTTTCAGTTCCGAATGACCTGCTGGGGTCAGGCACCAGCAATTGAGCTGAAACGACCGCCTCCAGAACGAGCTGATACCGGTCGGCCTTTCGAAGCACACGTCGAACCGGTCTGCCTTACGCAGCAGGCGAAGCGTCCTTATCTCTTCGATTCTCTCAGAATATAACAGCGTTTCCCAATATCGCCGGTATTCAGCCCGGTCTCGCTCTGGATCCGTGCGGGCTTCGTTCAGCTCGAGATCGCAGGATTTGCGAATCTTACGGATCGTCATACGATATAAAAGGAGTTCTGCCTCCTCTCTGATCGAAAGCGCAATTCCCATTCCCGATCCCCACTGCCCCGAACGAAGAGTTTACATCTCCGCGACAGATGTGGTCCATTCCTCCGCTTGGATGATCTTCGAAACCGAAAGGAGTTGTTCTTTCGGATGCGTAAGCCTGGAGATGCGTGTATCCAGACTTTCGGATGAAGTCCGTATATCCCGGGCGCCCTGAGAGCTTCCGCAGGGGGGATCGGCTATCGCAAGGGCCTTACCCTTCTTCGCACAATGTATCCGGCGAACACGCCAAGCGTTCCGGCGGCGGCCTTTACTACGGCATCGTCAAAGGCAGGGTGGCGGGTCGGGCTAAGGATCTGCAGGGCCTCCAGCCCAAAGCCGGCGGCTATCACGACGCCCAGCGTCAAGGACCAGTTTCGATAGTAGCCGATGCTGAACAGCAGCCCCAGCACGAAGAAGGCGGCCACACGGCCGGGCTCTGGCCCGAAACCCAGTTGAGGGCGCATCCCGATCGGCACGAGCGTCACGATCACAACGGCGATTAGCCCGAGCCAGGCGGCAAACCGGAAAACAATTCGAAGCATGCCCGTCAGTAGCAGTCATTGGGGTGCGTGACTATCCAACTCCACCCACGAGATGGGCCCCCATTTGCTCGATATCCGAACGTATTAGAGGCGCTTTGACAATTTCGCCCTTATTATTGGTTGCCGTGCATTGCCGAAAGCACAGGGAAGGTATGAAGAGCCACAGGAACTATATAGCAATTGATCTGTTACGCATCTTCGCAGCTCTGCTGGTACTGCTCAATCACTTCGCTACGTTTGGACGCGACACCGCATCTGTCGTGGATCCCGACAAGGCCGCGTTTGGATTTCTGAATACATTCGCTGAACTGGGTGCGGTCGGGGTCGAAATCTTCTTCGTCATTTCTGGCTTCGTTATCGCGCTAAGTGCCTCCAGCCTTCAAGGCCTGCCGGACGCGATCCAGTTCGCACGGCTTCGGGCAGTGCGAATATTGCCGGCCTTGTGGCTGTCCGCGATCGTCAGTCTTGTCGCCAGGGCCGCCTATGGCGACGAGTTCTTCCCGCGGTTCATGGACTTCCTGAGATCGATATCGATGTCGCCCAAGGGCCCCTACATCGATGGCGTGGTGTGGTCGTTGGTTGTGGAGTGCGTGTTTTACGCGATTGTTTCCATATTCATCGTCTGTCGACGTCGATCGGGCGCGTCGATCAAGGTCGTTGCGCTCATGATTGGTTCTTCGAGCCTTATCTATATCGCCGCCATGTACGTTTTGAATTCAATGCCAACGAGTATGGATATGTCCGAACTTATCTCGTTGGCATCTCGCTTCCATTTCAAAATTCTGCTGCTTCAGCATGGCGTATTCTTCGCGCTTGGCATTTTGGTATTTTGCTATCGAGAGGATCTGGAGAGGAGGAGCCGAGCGCGGTTGGGGGCATTCATCGGCATCCTGTGCATCGGGTGTTTCGGAGAGATCATGATTTCGTCGGAGAGGGATCTGGCAAAGAACCTGATCGCTTTCGCCATATGGTTTATCTGCCTATGCGTGATGTACGCAGGCACAAAGAACGCCAAGGCCATCGATAGCTTACTCGGCACTAGAAAATACGTCGCCAAGTACCTCGGTGGATTGAGCTACCCGTTGTACCTGAATCATTATTCGACGGGCATGGTGATCGTTTGGGTGATATCTTCGTTTGGTTTTCCTCCGGCTGTCACATTCGTACTGGCCTTCGCCGCGGTGCTGGCGCTCAGTGCGGGAATGATGTGGTTGGAGAGAAAGATCCAGCGTTCGCTTACGGCCCGAATTTCAAGCCTGGCGTCGGTGCGTGCGACGCCGGCGCTCCGGCAGGGCATCGTTCGCCAGGCGGGCACGACGTAGCCCGATTGGTCGAGGCGTACCCATTCCCGGCTTGCGCGACACCCTTCGAGCGCACGTGGGTCAGCCGAAGGAGTAGGACGGCACCCGAATGTAGCAGTGGCAGCGAAGGAGGCTTTCCATGTAGCTAGGAGTTGATATTGCCTAGCGTCCGACAAAGGCCCCGAATGTCATGGAGCGCAAGGTCCACTTCTTCACCTTGGACTTTTTGCGGATCTTTTCCGCAATGTTGGTGTTGCTCAGCCATTTCTCGACCTATGCGGCTCGCTCGGCTTCCATAGTGAACGGAAAGGGAGCGGCATTCGGCCTGCTGTCGGTATTTGCGGGTCTGGGGTCCGCGGGCGTCGGGACCCTCTTCGTAATTTCGGGATTCGCGATCGCCATGAGCGCCTCGCGCGAGGGCGGGGTATCGCCTGCCGTACGGTTTGTCGGCATCCGCGCGATCCGGATCCTTCCCGCGATGTGGATTTCCGCCCTCATCGCGTTCGCGGCGCGCGCTTTCTACGGTGAGGACTTTCAGGGGCTGCTGATGGACTTTGCCAGATCGGCGGTTCTTTCGCCGAAGGGCCCTTATATCGACGGCGTGGTCTGGTCCTTGGTGGTGCAGTCTTTCTTCTATCTGCTCGTCGCAGCCTCTATCCTGTCTAGGTTTCGGTTCTCGCTTTATGATCTGGCCAGGTTGATCGGCCTTTGCAGTTCCGCATATCTGCTTGTTCTGCTTGCGCTGCATCTGGCGCCTTCGACTCCCGAAACGGATCGGGTGCTCTCGATACTGACCCGGTTCCCATTCAAACTATTGCTGTTGCAGCATGGTGTTTTTTTTGCTGCTGGAATGATGTTTCACATTCATCACAGCAAAAATTCTGAACCGATACGGGAAGCCTTAATGCGCCCCGCAATTTTACTTTTTTTCTTTGTGGCGATGTGCGCCTTGGAGATACTTTTAACGATGGATAGTCCAGGAGAGTTGAGGTCGGTCTCGGTTGCAATTTTTCTTTCTTTTATTTCTGTAATGATGATTGGGAAAAATTTTGAAAGGCAAGTTGACGCAATATTTAAAGATTACAAATTCATTATCGGATATCTTGGGAGAATGAGTTATTCGATATATTTAAATCACTATGCAACCGGAATGGTATTGGTATGGTGGCTTTTTTCGTTGGGAATGAGGCCTGTTTCCGCTTTTTTTGTTTCGGTGACCGGAGTGCTGGCTTTGAGCGTGATCATAACATGGCTAGAGAAGAAGATTCAAACCGCAGTTGACGCGAGCTTTTTGCGAGTGGTGCAACATGGGGCGAAATCAGCGGCAGCATGAGGGCCGGGAATGTCAAAGATCAGGATTTGCAATGAAGGCCAGTAACGCAATCCAGGGGCTGCGCTACCACTTCCAGGTCAGGCATTCCAGGCTGGCGGGGTGGTGTCCGACGCCGGGACTGTTTCGAACCATTACGGCTGGACCCAACGGCGCCTGGCGGTATCGCTAGTTCGGCGGCGCCTGCCGGCACCATAAGCGGCGACCATACGTCATATTCTCCATGTGCTGAGAAATCGAAATGGCAAAGAAGAAGTCTCGCAACGGACGCAGCGGCGACATTCTTGTGATATTGGCCAGCAGGCCAAGGGCAATCGCTTTGGCCGCATTGCATATAAGTGAATCCTTGCTGCTTGAGCTTGAAGCGTCGGAGATATTGACCGCCAGAGAAATCAGGGGCGTGCTAAAGGATGCCGCCGCAACTTTGCGCAATGCGACGGACCAGGTCGACAACCGCAGTTCGCTGGTGGCCAGCGATATCGTCGAGTCCATGCGAGAGAACTTCAAGAGAGGCAGGTAGCTGCCGCCACGTCTCAGTGATCGAAGATCCTGAACAGCCAACGATGCACGCTCAATTCACCCGGACGCAAAGCCAACCGCTGCCGAGGTGAGAATCCAAAAGTCCGCGGCCCCGCTTTGGAACGCAACCACATGCCACCTCGCGCGTGGCGGCTTCATCCGATAGTTGTAGCCGCCGTGGGGTACTCACGCAGGATTCCTTCGTGTAGGCTCTCCCCTTGGGGCTGGTTCACACGGGCTGGTGGGGTCAAATGGCGTACGCGTCACGCCGTCATGCATACGGAAACGAAAACCGTGAGCCTGACGGCTTTGGAAAGGATGCCCGTACGTCTCTCAAGGCGATGGGGTTCGTACGGAAGAAGTATCCTGAACAAACGACCCTCGTCTTTCAGGGCGAAGACAGCGACCGCGTTTTTCTGGTCGAATCCGGCTGGGGATGCATCTCGTTTGATCTTGCCGGTGGGCAAAGGCAGATCCTCGATTTCGCTCTCAAGGGCGATATTGTGATGCCCCAGTCCGCATCCGGCATTGCACTCGAGACCTTTGCAACCCAAACCGAACTGGTTGTATTTGAAGCGTCGGCAAGAGCATTTGCGGTTGCGATAGCCCAGCCGTCCAGCGTCTCTGCTCTCCTGGTGGACACTCTTGCTTATCAGAGGGCTCTCATGGCCCAGCATCTAACCAATGTCGGGCGACGCAGTGCCATCGTCCGCACTGCGCACCTTTTGCTTGAACTCGAAACACGTCTAGACAGAGTTAGCGCCGCTACCCGCAACGGCTACGACTGTCCCCTGACTCAATATGATCTGGCGGACGCGCTCGGGTTAACACCTATACATGTCAACCGGATGTTGCGTGAGCTTCGGGAGCGTAGGTTTATCGAGTTTCGCCAGGGGTATGTTCGAATGCTCGATAAGGACGGTGTGGCGAAATTCGCTGACTTCGACGGCAAATACATCGGCGGCTGAGGCGCTCAACGGTTGGTGCAATTCGTTCGAGACCTCGCAAGGCCGCTTGTCGGTGACGCTTTTCCTTCCATTGACGGTGATGAATTCGTCGGTCTTCCGCCATGCGGCGGTGGGCCTTTGGGCGCCAGTTGGACGGAGCCGAACTTTTTTTACCCTTGATTAACCTAAATTAGTGAGGGCGTATGGATTGATCGCTAGCCTCCTAGTCGAAAGCACTGTGACAATGGCGGGGGCCTGGGATCACAGTTCTCAAATACCGTTGTTGCGAACGGGCTGTTCGTTGCGCCGGTATTCATATTGCCCCCCACTCGTGTTTTCGCAGAAGAGTCGAGTAATGTTGGGGTACTTTGATGATTCCGGAAATCCAATTGAACGCTAAACCGTCCCTCGGCCCTGATTTCGGTCCGCGGAAAATCGAGGCTATGCACCTGCATGCGCGAGGCGCCGACGAATCCAGTCTGGTTCTGCTGGACGAGCGTGTCCTGGACCGCCAATGCCTTGCCCAATGCCTGACGACCTTTCGAATGGGCAAGACAATCCTGTCATTTGGTTCGATTGAAGAATGGCGTCAGCAGGAACATGCGCTGCCGGCGGCAGCCATTCTGCTCAATATCGGCAGCCGTAAGGTAGCCGACGCAAAGACGGGCAACCTCATTGCAGACCTGGTGAGAGAAACGCACCCGATACCCGTCGTGATTCTGGCCGATACCGACGAACTAGACCAGATACTCAGGGCGCTTAATCTTGGCGCGAAAGCTTATATTCCCTCCTCCATCGGCTTCGAGATTTGCGTTGAAGCCATCAAATTTGCCGTCGCCGGAGGTACGTTTGTGCCCGCGAGCACCTTGCTTGCCCTAAACAACTCGATCGAGAAGGCTACCGCCGCGGATACCGATCGACCAATGGCAAGCGTGTTTACCGAACGGCAGGAAGAAGTCGTTCAGGCGCTTAAGCGCGGCAAGGCCAACAAGATAATTGCCCACGAACTCAACCTTCGGGAAAGCACGGTCAAGGTGCATATCCGGAATATCATGAAGAAATTGAAGGCTACCAACAGGACTGAGGTGGTCTACAAGTTGAACGAGATGTTTCCGGGGGCAAACGGCGCCAGTCGACCGAGTTGATCTTGTCTGCCGATCAAGCGCACGGATCGTAGTCGCCGCGGGGTGAGTTCCCGGGGCGAGAAGGGATGGCGCGCTAAGGCGCCATCACCGGAGCATGCCAGGTCGCCATAGAACTGCGGCCTTGAGATCGCTCGCTCGGCACTGAGAAAAGCTGTCGATTTCATACGATGTCTCAACGAAACGGAGGGCGCGTCGAGAGCCGAATTATTCTCCTCTTTCAGTGAGGCTTGGTAATCGGCGCGCAATGCTGACTATGATCGATCGAGTTTCATGCTTTGTAATGAGCGGCGGAGTGGGTTCGCGCCTGTGGCCACTTTCCAGAGAAGACAATCCCAAGCAATTTCATGATCTATCGGGAGATGGATCGATGTTGGCTCAAACCGTTCGGCGGTTGAGAAGCCGTTGCGGAGGTGAGGCTCCCGTCTATCTCATAGGAGCGGCGCGAAATGCCGAACGCATTCGTGTCGGCCTGGCCGGGATTGATCTCTCGGGCGGCCGCGTCCTGTTCGAGCCAATCGCGCGAAACACCGCGGCTGCCGTCGCGATTGCGACCCTAGAGACAATCGAGACCTCCGAGGACGGAATCGTACTGGTCGTTCCCTCCGACCACGCGATCTCAACAGATGAGCAATTCTGGGAGACTATTGAGAAAGGCGTGCCTGCCGCCAAGGCGGGAAGCATCGTGGTCTTCGGAGTTCAGCCAATTCGCGCCGAAGTCGGATATGGTTACATAGAAAGCGCGGCGCTCGAGCAGTCCGAGGTTCGCAAAGTTCTCCGTTTCGTCGAGAAGCCGGATATCGAGGCTGTGGAGCGATATGTCGCGGCGGGCTCGTTCCACTGGAACACAGGCATTTTTCTGTTCCGTGCCAGCGCGATGCGCGATGCGTTCATGCTGCATCGGCCGGAGATCTGGGACGGGGCGAAGATGGCCCTGAAGTCGGCCTCCACGGATTCGTCCGCCACGTACCTGCCGCAGGAAGTCTATTCCACGATCCCGTCGATATCGATCGACTATGCGATCATGGAAAAGATAAACGACATCGCGTTGGTTCCTGCCACTTTTCAGTGGAGCGACCTTGGATCGTGGCAGTCCTTGCTTGACGTCGGCTCGACCGACGAGAGCGGCAATGTGGTGATAGGCGATGTCGTGGCGATCGACTGCCACAATTCCTATTTGTGCAGCCGCGGAAGATTGCTGTCAGCGGTCGGCCTGAACAATGTCGCGGTGGTTTCGACCGCTGATGCCACCTTTGTGGCCCCCGTGGCGGAAAGCCAGAATGTGCGGCGCGTTGTCGAGCGGCTTGAACAATGGGGGCGGTTGGAGACCAGGATCACGCCCGCGCACAATCATGTGTTGTTGCCCGGCTCCTGGCGGGGACGGGTTGCACATTGGCTGTTCGATGAGACGTTGCCACTGTGGTCCAGTGTTGGCGTTGATCATCAGTATGGAGGTTTCCACGAAGCCCTGACATTGAACGGCAAGCCGCTCGTCAAACCGAAGCGAATGCGAACGATGGCGAGGCAAGTTTATGCATTTTCGGTTGCAAAGCTTCGCGGGTGGGACGGTCCTGCAGATCGGTTGATAGAGAACGGCATCAAATTTATGAAAAGCGGCCGGACCAGCCGCGGCGGATGGGCCCGTACGCTCAACGTCGATGGTTCTGTCGCCGACCCTTGCGAAGACGCCTATGATCACGCCTGTGTCCTTCTGGCTCTGGCCTATGCCTACCAGGCGCAGAGCCCGGACACCCTGCGGCTTGGCGAAGAAACCATGGCCTTCATCGATGCTCATCTTGAGGATGGACGGCTGAATGGCTTTCTTGAAACGTCAGATGGCGCCGGGTTGCGCCGCAGCAACCCGCATATGCATCTCCTTGAGGCATTCCTGGCTTGGTTCACGGCTACTGGCGATCGAAAATATCTTCGATATGCGGCCCGTATAGTCGACCTATTCCGGACGCACTTCTTCGACCCCAGCAGTTGGACCCTCGGGGAATATTTCGACGATGCGTGGAACCCGGCTGACGGCGGACAGGGGCAGTGGACCGAGCCCGGCCATCATTTCGAATGGGCTTCGCTTCTCGTCGAGTTCTCCACCAAAACTGGTCAATCGGACCTCATTCCATATGCGCGGAAGCTCTATGCTTCGGCCATAGCCAATGGCCTCAACCGGTCGACGGGTCTCGCCTATGGAGCGGTGTCCCGTTCAGCGTACCCGCTCGATCTGACATCGAGGAGTTGGCCTCAGGCCGAGGCCGTCAAGGCCGCGATAGCACTGGAAGGGTCCGGGGGGCCGGACCTCAAGCCGGAGATCGAGGCGCGGGTGGCACGGCTGTTTCGCTGGCACATCGATCCGGCACCGACGGGGCTTTGGATAGATCGAATTGACGAGAAGGGCAGGGCAATGGCGACTGAAACTCCAGCCAGCATATTCTACCATCTCGTCACAGCCCTCATGCAATATCTCGACAAGACGGAGGGCGCAGTCATTCGCCTACTCCCGACCTCGCTCGATCGACCAGGACCTAGCCAGGATCAGCTCATGCTCGATCAGGCGCTTCGCGATTCGGCCTAGCGAATCCATTCTTCGAAACGGCAGAGTTTCGGCTCTGCCGCGGTAGTAGCGGCACTACGCCATTTGAATGCGTTTTCCCGTGTTGGACAAAATCCTAAGCTGCGTCATTGCAGGTTTCCGCCTTGCCGAGCGGCAGCTGCCTTTCTGAGTTTTTGCGGCTTGAAGTGATGGGTTGGTAGGCATGCTAGAGCGGCCACTGTCAGCGATCGTGCAGAAGACATGGCGAGACGCGAAGGAATCGCACGACTTCATCAGCTTTTCCGATATTGCCTCCTTTGCAAAGGAGTACTTTAAGTATATAATGGTATTTATATCGCTAGGACTGCTTATTTCTATTATATATGTTGCAACATCGGACAAGATATACTCTGCTCGTACTCAGATACTCATTGAGCCTAAAATACCTAGAAATCTGCAACAGCAACCTGCCGAAATAAACCTATCGCTCGATACCGCCCAGGTCGAAAGCCAGCTCGCGGTTTTGAGATCTCAGAAGATCGCTCGGATGGTGATCGATGATCTCGGTTTATCAACCAATCCTATCTTCAGGAACCTGCATGGTCCGTCTTTTGGTGAGAGATTAGCAAGGCTTTGGTCGGGCGTAGCCAACGCTGTCGGGATCAGTAGCCGTCCCGGCTATGTGGCTCTGGCCGGTTGGCTGGATCGGGCCCTGGCCCCGCTGCATTCGAACCCGGACGCAACCCCGACGACAGAGGCAGAGCGGCAGCGCTTTGCGGTCGAAATATTCGACGATGGCTTGGACGTGCAGCGGGTCGGCGTTTCCTATGCCATCGACATAACCTTTCAGTCCTTGGATCCCGACTTGGCTGCACGCATTGCAAATGCGACGGCGGATGCTTTCGTGCGCGAGCAGGTGCAGACCACAACAGCAGTGGCCGGCGACCGCATCGCGTGGTTGGAGAAGCGCATGCGAGAGGTCGGTGAGCAGATGAACCGTGCGACTAAGATCGCCCAGGAATTCCGCGCCAAGCATGACTACAGCATTGATGCCGATGAGACACCTATCCATGGAGAGGGGACCCTAGGCGATAATACACAGCAAACTACATTGGAACAGTTGGAGGTAACGGCCGATACCTACCGCAAGATGTATGAGAGCCTGCTGGCCACCTACACAAATTCGGTCGATCAACAGCCATACCTGATTGCTGACGCGCGTGTCATCACAGCCGCGACCAGTCCAATCGTCGAAAGCCAGCCGCGCAAGAAGCTTGTCCTCGCCTTTGGCATACTTGCCGGCCTGATCGCCGGTATAGGGTTCGCGATTGCCAGGCGCAGCCTGGACCGGAGTGTGAAGAGGCCGCAACAGATCTGGGTGGAATTGGGTGTACCCTGCCTCGGCGAGTTGCCTCGCGTGGGTTTCAGACGGGCCGGTTTCGGACGGCTCGACGAAGCGCTCCGGGAGCCGCGCTCCTCATTTGCCTTGAGCCTCAAGGCTGCCAAGGCAGCGATGTCTTTGGCGGCAAGCCCGCAGAAACTACGCTCGATCGGGGTCATTTCCGTGTCGCCCGGTGACGGCAAGAGCACCGTCGTCAGCAATCTAGCGTCTCTCTTCGGCGCCTCAAGTGCGACGGTCCTGGTAATAAACGCCGATCAAAAGTCGGCCTTGGGCGCGGAGTTGCTCAGCTCTCCTGAATTCGATGTGCCCATCAACGAGTCCGCAGACCCGAAAGATATCGCCAAGAAAATACGCTATGTCGACGGGATGTCATTCTACGCGCTGAAGAATGTTGGTGACTACCCGGATGAAATTCCGCAGTGCCTGGAGAAAATTGTAAAAGAGGCCAAGTCGTATGATCCCGTCATTGTCGAGCTTCCGCCGTTCACAGCGGGCGCGGATGCATTTGCTGCGTGTCCGCAGCTGGATGGCATCGTTATCGTGGCGCAATGGGGGGAGACATCGCTCGATCAGCTCGCCGATTTGTATCGGATGTTGAAAAATACAAAGTCCCCGGTTCTTGGCGTGCTGCTGACACGCGTCCGTTTCGTTTCCAATGGCGGATACGAAAGGTTGGCGGCACAAGCTTCCCGCTAGTTCGCCGGAAGCCAGCGAGGCGGCTGCAGCTCGCGCACGTTCCGGTCGATGATCGGCAGGCTACATCGCCCGCGCGGGTCGCGGGATGTGGCTACGATCTGTGAGACAACGAACAGTTCCGCGGCCGACACCGCGCGGGCCAATGGCATTCGTCTGGGGCAGAGCCTTAGCAAGTTAGGGGTAGCCTTCCGGTCGACAATTACCCTCAACCTACCACCTTTTCGTTGCTTGCAGGCAGCCGGCGATCGCTATGAATATATTGCTGCGTATGCCGCAGATTTTGAGTGAGCTCCATGTCCGAAGTGATCGAAAGCAAGCTGCGGCGAAGCGCGGTCCTAGGTCTAGTTACCAGTGCAAAGTCAGCCGCGGCCTGGATCCACTGGCCCAGGCAGGACGATGAAATCCGGCCGGATACGCCGGAGGTCAGCACGGCCATGTCAATCGTCAACCAGAACGAGGAGGCTTCTGCCTGTGTACAAGGCGCAAACGCGGCTGAGCAGCAGGGAACCGGGCCTCGGCCTCTGGGCGGTCGGGGCAAGAGGCTGGTGGACGTTGTTGTGGCTTCCACCGCCATTGTTCTCGTCAGCCCTGTTCTGCTTCTCATTCCGCTGCTGATCAAGCTCACCACCGGCGGCTCGGTGTTCTTCGTGCATCGCCGCGTCGGCTTCAATGGCCGCACTTTCAACTGTTACAAATTTCGCACGATGATGCCGGATGCCGAAGAAGTGCTGCAACGTTACCTGAGCACCGATCCGCAAGCCGCGCAGGAATGGATCGCGAACCAGAAACTGAAGCACGATCCTCGCATCCTGTTCTTCGGTAAGATGCTTCGGAAATCCAGCCTGGACGAGCTGCCGCAACTGTTCAACATATTGCGCGGCGATATGAGTTGCGTTGGTCCGCGGCCTGTCGTTGCCGACGAGCTTCGTCGCTACGGCTCTGCGTCGTCTGAATACCTCAAGGCGAGGCCCGGCCTCACGGGCCTCTGGCAAATAAACGGAAGAAGCACGACCGAATACTCGTACCGCGTGCTGCTTGACACTCAATACGTTCAGACCTGGTCATTGGCCAGGGACGTCTGGATAATGCTCTGGACAATTCCCGCGATGATGAGGTTCGACCAGAGTTCCTAGCGTTTGGTCTCCCGCCAAGGCGCTGGCGAAGCGGCCGAGCTCTACTTGTTGTTGTGCAGAACCAAAGATAGCGCGAGTCCTACTAGGTAGGCACCTTGCGTGGCCACGACGAGGTAAAGTGTCGAACGGACGATTTCTGAGAATGGCAGTTGAAGGACGGTGTCGGTGACGACATTGACCCCGACAACAACAAGGGTTGCCACGATGAGTGCCGGCGCGCGCAATTTCAGTCCGATCGCTAGGCCAATGCAGGCAGCGCAGACGATAGCAAACAGCACTGCGACCTCCCCGAGCCAATCTGCACGGCGCCACTTAACATTGGCGGGGAGGAAACCAGAGTCGCCTGCCCATGTGAAGCCGGTGATTTCGTGCGTTCGACCGGCAGCGCCGGCCTGCCGAAGCGCGATCCGCGATTGGAGGCGCTAAATGCAGCCGTCGCTCGTGGGTGTCTTGATCAGCGCCGGCCTGCTGGTCTTCGTCATATGCATGCGCTGGTCCATGATGACCGCTTTGATCGGTTCGCTGGCGTTCGGCGCGACGGCCATCGGGACGATAGGCTCTCTCGGCGGTTCCTCCCCCCTCATCTTCACGGTTTTCAACATGCTCCTGATCGTCATCGCGCTCGCGCGGCGAGGAATCTGGGGCCAGATGGGGGCGGTCTTCGGCCGCTTCAGTGCGGCCTGGATTGTTTGTGCGCTCATGGTCTACGTGGTCATCGGAGCGCTGCTGTTCCCGAGGCTCTTTGCTGGACAGACGAGCGCTTTCGTCGCTTCGCGTACCGGAAGAGGAGTCTACGAGACCGCGCTGGCGCCGGTTTCGGCCAATGTGTCTCAGACGGGTTACTTCGTCCTTGCTGCTCTGACGTTCCTGGCGACCTGCCTGCTGCTCAAGCGCGACGGCGCCTTGCTCGACTTAAAGAGGGGCTACTTTCTGTGGTTCTCTCTTCATGTGTGCATGGGAATTCTCGATCTGCTGGGTAAGCTGGTTGGCGCGGGAGATGTGCTCGCCCCAATTCGCACCGCCAACTACGCCATGCTCACGCAGGTCACCGAGGCCGGTTTCTGGCGTATCGCCGGCGCCTTCTCGGAAGCATCGGCGTTCGGTGGCGTCTCGCTCACGGGACTTGCATTCGCCTATACTTACTGGAGCAAGACCGGATCGAGGTTCGCGCTGGCCCTAGGGGCGACGCTGCTCGTTCTCTTGCTGCTCTCGACGTCGTCGACCGCCTATGTCGGCCTTGCGATCATCAGCCTGCCGGTCGTCTTTTCCATCGTGAAGTCATCGGTGTCGGGCCGGCTGAAACCAGCCGAAGCCCTGCTTGTGGCGTTGCTGCTGCCCACGATCGTGGTCGCGCTGGGGATCGGCCTTTGGGCTCCGCATTTTCTGGATCCGGTCACGCAACTTGTCGACATGACCTTGGTCAACAAGGTCTCATCGGTGTCCGGGCAGGAGCGGAGCTACTGGAACTACAAGAGTCTGCAGTCCTTTTTCGATACCGGTGGATTGGGGATCGGCCTGGGGAGCTCGAGAGCATCGAGTTGGCCCATAGCACTTCTTTCGCAATTGGGGCTCTTTGGGACCCTGATGATGTTGCTGCTGCTGGGAATGTTGTTATGGCGCCCCCGGCGTCGGGATTGGGAAGTCGACCCAGAGGTGGACGCGATCGTATCAAGCACCCGCGCCTGTGCGCTCGCCTCGCTCGTTGCAGGATCCTTGGCAAGTGGGAGTCCGGATCCCGGCATTGTCTTCTACATTCCGTTGGCCGCCGTTCTCGTCAGCCGGCAGATGCTGGCGGTCGAGGGGCTGGCGGCGGTCACTCTTGAACAATCGGCCGGCGCCAGGAAGCGTCGACCGGCGTCGAGAAAGAGTCGAACCGCAACGTCTCCCGCCTGACGGCGGACTACCGAATTCCTGTTGCGTCGCTTGCAACGTCCTGTCGAAGGGTGCCGGCTGGCTCCTGGTTCGATTGCCTCTGCGGCAGGCCTTGTGCGCCGATCGGGCCGGAAGGCATTGGTATTTCGACCTTGATAGTATCGCCCGGCTCGACCGAAGTCGTTTCGCTGGCCTGCAACTGCGTCGCCGAGCCGTCCGGCGCAGGTCGGAAAATCGTAAAGACCGGCGCAAGCGAGGCCACGTCGTCTTGCCGGGCGATCAACGCCGGCGCGGAAACCTCGGAGTCGTAGAGCAACTGTCGGGCTGTCTCGGTCTTGCTGTCGAGAGAGTCGAGTTCGGCCTGGGTCTGGCGCAAGTCATTGGTGACCTCGTTCTTCCTTCCGTCCTGGAGCTCGAGGATCGATATATCCGTCTTGCTGATTTCCTGGCGGCCCCGCAGCAGGCTTGTTTCCGCCGACAATCTCTCACCCTGCGCCTGAGCCAGGGTTCGCTCCAGCGAAAATTCACGTGGGGCGACTGCCAGGCCTTTGTCGACAAGTGTCGATACGCTCTTAAGCTCCTTCTGGATGGAATCGATCTGCTTGTCGAGAAACACGAGTTGCTCTTCCAGCGCCGTCAGTTCCTTCTCAAGAAACGCTCGCAGGTCCTGAAGGGCCTTGATCTGGGTGTCGAGCCCGTCGCTTCGCGCCTGAAAAACCATCTGTTCTTGTTTAACGATCACCGCAATCGTGTTGTCCTGCAGGTGGGGCAGCAATTCGGGGGGCAACTGGATCTCGCCTGCATGGGAGAGTTCGGCCTCGAGCCGCGCTTTGCGCACCATAAGATTGACTTTGCTCTGTCCAAGCAGGCTGATATCTCCCCGAGCCTGGATTGCTTCGCGTTCGAACCTTTGGTCCTTGCCGTCCCGGATTCGCAATCCGCCGGCCAAACTCAATGCCTGTAAAACCGTCAGGCCGGGCCGATAGGCGAATTCCCCCGATTGCGTCACCTTGCCCACGACATAGAACGGTCTGAACTGAACGATCTCCACCGCGGTGTTCGGCGCTCTCGCCAGGCCGACACTTTTCATCAGACCGTTGCCAATGGAGTCCGCCACCTTGTCGGTGGTCAGGCCGGCGGCTTTGATTGCGCCGATCAGGGGCAACGACACGGAACCGTCCGGGCCGATCGTGTAGACATCGTTCAAGGCAGCCCAGTCGAAGATCGTGTCGCGGGACGCGCGCCATTCGTAAACTTTGATCCGCAGCTTGTCCTGCGGGCCGAGTACATAGTCCTTGGAGCTGGCAGGCGTGGCGCCCAACATCCAAGCCGCGGAAATTGTTGTCGATATGATGCCGTGAAGAAGAAACTTCATGGCGCGCCGATTGGGCGAGGCCCCCTCGTGGCCGGTCAGACGAATTGAGCCAACCCCGTAACCTTTGGGACGGAAGGGATTTTCGAGCATCTGCTAGATCTCCAGGACATATTCTGGCTGGACCCGGCCTCTGGCGACATGCGAGAAAGCCAGAAGGTTGCCTCGGAGGCGACCCAGCCGATCGACGTAAGGTTCGGGCCACACGCTCCGTGCAAGATTGGCCAGGATGTTCTTGCCCATCAGTTTGAGCGCAAAGCTCGGCGGAACGGTGCCTTTGCGCATGAGGTAGATCGGGTTCGCAATCTGTGAGTACCCAAATCGAACCCCGCTTACGCGCCCGCTCTTGACGCCCAGGTGAACGCCTCGGATCGAGTGCAGGGCGACGACGCGGCCTTTGGCTCGCAATTGGCTGGTGAAATCGACATCCTCCTGCCAACCATAGAGGACAAGTCGTTCGTCGAAACGCAGGGCACCGATGGTAGCGGCCCTGATCGACATGTTGCAGCCATAGGCGCTGAACCTGTCGGTCGCCCGCGCGTCCACCGTCGAACCGGCCTCGTCAAGCGTTCGGATAGCCTCTTCCCAGCTAAGGCCGGCGTTGGAGGCCCCATCCCTGAGGACATTTCCGGTCACGACCACCCAGTCGTCGTGCTGTTCGAATGCCGTTAGCACCCCGGCGAGATAGTCATCGGCCGGGATAAAATCGTCGTCGAAAAAGGTGAGCGCGTCGAAGCTCTTTTCCACCCTGTCGAGCGCGGCGTTGCGCTGCGCAGGCAAACCCGTTCTGCCGAATACGAAGGATATCGGGAAAGTGCGGGCGATCTCGTTCGGAATGTGCGTTCTGTCAGGCGCGGAAATCAAGACCATGTCCGGCTGCCTGGTCTGCCGTTCGAGATGCTTCAAAAGTCGAGCCAATTCCTGGGCGCGACCGAAGGTTGCGATGAGTACGGCTATTTTCATCGATGACCAGTTTTTTCCCGCAGCCAGGAGACCGGAAGCCAAACCTATCCGGAATGAACCGGCGATATCCTAGTCTTCCGGTCGCGCCGATGCAGCTTGCGAATAAGGTTAGCTTCGCCCTTTGCTTAGACCCATCGAAGTAGGCGGCATACTTCGATGGATTGTATTCGGATGCCGGCAAAACCCGGGCTCAGCCCTATAGGCAGCTTGTTCCACATGGACAGGCCAAACATAGTCTGACGGCGCCCCGCAAAGCGACAGTGGGCATTCCGGGGAGATTGTGCATGCGCCACGAGGGACAGGCAAAATCAATCGCCGCACCCGCCAGAAAGAGGGGGCATTCCATGCGAATGGCTTCCTCTCCGCCGATAGACCGAAATGCGCGGGTCGCGGTGGTCCACGACTGGTGTCCGAATTTCCGGGGAGGGGAGCGTGTCCTTGCGCGGATCTGCAAGGTATTCCCCAATGCGGAAGTCTTTACGCTGTTCGACTTCCTTCCTGACGACGTTAAGAAGGAACATTTCAGCGGCGTAAAATTTCACGTCTCGCCGCTCAACCGCCTGCCGTTTGTGAAGAAGTATTACAGGTCCCTGTTTTTTGCCTGCCCCTTCATGGTCGAGCAGTTCGACGTGACGGAGTTCGATGCGGTGATTTCCTCATCCGCCGCGTTCTCTCGCGGGGTCCTGACCAGGCCCGATCAACCCCATCTTTGCTATGTCCACAGCCCGGTGCGGTACGCCTGGGACGAGCAATTCTCCTATTTGCAGCAGGGCGGGTTGGGCTTTGGGCCCAAGGGCCTCGCCTTCCGCTATCTGCTTCACAATTTGCGGACATGGGACACCCGCACCGCGCATGGTCCCGACCTGATGCTGGCGAATTCCAATTATGTCCGCTCTCGCATCCAGAGAATCTACGGACGCGATGCGCGTGTGGTCCACCCGCCGGTAGCGGTTGAGGAACTCCATTATGTCGACGACAAGGATGACTACTACGTAACCGCTGCTTTCCACGCCCCGTACAAGCGCACGGACCTCATCATCGAAGCCTTCAGCAAAACGCCGTCACGCAGACTTGTGGTCGTGGGCGACGACGTGCAGTCGAAGCATCTGAGATCGATCGCCGGCCCCAACATCGTCTTCACCGGATACCTGCCGCGATCCGAATATATCCAGATGATCGGCAAGGCCCGTGCGATGGTGTTCGCCGGGTGCGAGGATTTCGGGATTGCCCTGGCAGAGGCACAGGCATGCGGTACTCCCTTGATCGCGTTCGGACGAGGGGGGGCACGGGACATCGTTCGGCCGCTTGGAGAAAGCAGCCAGCCGACGGGCGTGCTGTTCGGCCAGCAGACAGTCGGATCGATAGCGCAGGCAATCGACCTGTTTGAAAAGGATACGGCGCTGATCAAGCCCAAAGCCTGCCGTAACAATGCGAACCGGTTCTCCGAAGAGCGCTTCGACCTCTCGATATTCCATGCGCTCGGCCTGGCGCAATCCGTGCAGGACGCCCGTCAGAGGGGGCGCGATGAATTCCTGGGTGCCGAGAGTTCGGCGCACAACATCACCAACTCTCTTGCCGAGCCGGTTCTGCCATGAATTCGATCGAGCCTCATACCATCCGGAGCGGCCAGGCGTTTCGATCGGTAAAATGCCCGTGCTGCTCGGTCTCGACCAGTCGGTCGATCTACCGGGTCGGATCCGTCCCGGTGCACAGTTGCGTCCTGCTGGGCTCAGCCGAAGAGGCGCGCAGCTTTCCCCGCCGAGAGCTTGAACTCGCATTCTGCGAGGCATGCGGGTTCGTATTCAACAAGGTCTTCGACGAAGAGGTCATGGTCTATTCGACCAATTTCGAGGAATCCCAGCATTTTTCGGGCACCTTCAGCGGCTTCGCAAGGAGCCTGGCTCAGGAGATTGCCCTCAAATGCGAACTGGCCGGCAAACACGTCCTGGAGATCGGTTGCGGCAAGGGCGAATTCCTTAGAGAGCTTTGCGTGTCCGCCAATGCGACAGGACTGGGCATCGATCCGGGCTATCGTGCCGACAAGGGACGTGGGGAAGGGGACGCCGACATCCAGTTTATCGTCGACTTCTTCGGACCCGATTACCGCCACCTGAAAGCCGACGCCATCCTTTGCCGCCACACGCTCGAGCATATAAGTTCGGTCGCTTCCTTCGTACGGCTGATCCGCGAGATGATCGGCCAGCGCGCGGATGATTGGGTCGTCTTCGAAACGCCCGACGCGAAACGCGTTCTGGCCGAGAGTGCGTTCTGGGACATTTACTACGAGCATTGCTCCTACTTCAGCCCCGGCGCGCACGCCAGGCTGTTTCGCCAGGAAGGGTTTGACGTTACCGATCTGGAACTCGTCTATGACGGGCAATACATCGTTCAATACGCCAAACCGGCGGCCAGCGTCGCGACGGCTGCGCTTCCGCTCGAGCGGGACCTGGAGGAGATGCACCGGCTGGCGGAGACATTTCCAATCCGCGTGCGGGCATGCCAGCATCGATGGCAGGAGCGCCTGCGCTCCGCGCATGCCGCCGGTCGACGCGTGGTGCTGTGGGGCGGCGGCTCCAAGGCGGTGTCGTTCCTCACCACGTTGCAGATAGGCGAAGAGGTGTCGGCGGCCGTCGACATCAACCCCTACAAGCAGGGCAAGTTTACACCGGGCACGGGACATCCGGTCATCGCGCCCGCCGAACTCATCGCTGGTCCACCGGATCTGGTGGTCGTCATGAACCCCATATATGTCACGGAAGTGAGGCGTTCCCTGGACGCCTTGGGCCTGCACTCCGAAGTCGTCTCGGTCTGATCTCGGCACCGTCAGGAGAGCGCTTGCAATGGATGACCGCATGACTTCACGGGTATCCCTCGGCCTGCCCGTCTATAACGGCCAGAATTTCATCGCGGAGGCAATCCGGTCGATCCTGTCGCAGGATTTCGGCGACTTCGAACTGGTCATCACCGACAACGCCTCGACCGACAGGACCGCCGATATCTGCAAGGAGTTCGCGCGGCAGGACGGGCGCGTACGCTATGTCCGAAACGAACGCAACTTGGGCGCCGCGGCCAATTTCAACCGGGCCTTCGAGCTGAGCGCCGGCAAGTATTTCAAATGGTGCGCGCATGACGATGTCCTGAGTCCCGGCTTCCTGAAGGATTGCATGCGGGTGCTCGATGGCAATGCCGGTCATGTCATTGCCTATCCCCGGTTGCTGGGGATCGACGAAGCCGGGCGAACGACCGCCTATGTTGAGCGCGTGCTGCCGGATATGGAAAGTTCGTCGCCCGCCTCCCGCTTTCAACTGATGATCGCGGCGCATGGTTGGGATGCGGCCATGTTCGGTCTCTGGCGCAGCGATGCCTTGACCAAGACATCGCTCCATGAAGCCTACTACGGATCGGACTGCGCGCTCCTCGCCGAGATGGCGCTTCTCGGGACCTTCGCGCCGGCTCCTGACGCAATCCTGTACAGCCGGGACCATCCAACGCGCTCGGTGCGGCTGCCGAGCTCCGAGCGGCTGGCCTGGCAGAATCCGGACGGCTCCAAGGCGAATGCCTTCGAATTGTCGAGACGCGTGAAGCACCTCGTCTCGATCGCCTTTCGGCACCGAGGTTCCGCGCCCGTCGGCCGTACCCTGTTCCATTTGCTCATCTGGATCGCCAACCCGTTGCTGATGGCCAGGTTGTGCCTGGAGGTGGTGGGGGCGGTCTCTCCACGACTTCGCAGCATGCTGCGCGGTGCCGGCCTCGGCGCACTGAAACGCATCCAGTCCGTCTCGAACCGATCCCCGGGCTAAGCCTCGTGGGACAGCTTTCTGCCGGCCCTTTGAAGCCGCGCCGGGCTAGGCTGGCCGCTCCAGAAGCGACCAGGAAATCCTGGCACTTGCCTGGCGGGTCCGGCAAGAGAAACCTTGTAATCGTCAGGGCCGGGCGCAATTCCTTGCATGCCGGCTGGATCGAGGGACCGGGCGAAGCCAATTTCGACCTGCTCGTCGCCGCCTATGAGGCCGGCGCCCCGCAGGGGCCGGGCGAATTCAGGGTGTTTCTCCCGGGGCGCAAGATCGCGGGCTATCACGCGCTGTTCCAGTGCCATCCGGAAATCGTGACGCGATACGATCTGATCGCCTTGGTCGACGACGATATCCAGGCGACGACGGCGGACTTCAATCGCCTTTTCGAAATAGGCCGGAAGTACGATCTCGATCTGTTTCAACCGGCTCTTTCGCTGGACAGCTATTTTTCCTATGCGGCGACACTTTCCAGCGGCAAACGGTATCTGTTGCGCTACACCAACACGGTTGAAATGATGTGCCCCGTGTTCAGCGCAAGGTGCCTGCAAGCTGCGCTGAGGCTGTTCGGGCTGGGCTATGAGACAGGAATAGACCTGCTGTGGACGCGCCTGAATGACACGCCCTGGCTGCGCTATGCCATAATCGACGATGTCGTCGTGCGGCATACGCGGCCCGTGGGAACGACGAAGACCATGCAAGGCTTCGGCGCGGAAGAGACCTACGATTCGCAGGTCGACGCCGTGCTGAGGAGGTTCGGTGCGATATTCCGCGGCTTCGTTACTTATGCGGCGGTTGATCGGCGCGGGCGGTTCATCCGCTCCCGCCTGCTAATCGGGTTGAACTCCGTGGCGCTGTTGCGGGGCCTGCCCAGGACACCGATCGGCTGCGCGCAGTTCATCCGCCGGACCACCGATTACACGCGGCATTGCTGGCTGAGGCCGATCAACCTCGCGCCGATCGACATGGATTGGGCCGGCCCCGCCGGAGCGATCCGTCCTCAGGCTACGACGATCTCCGGCGCCAGACCCAGTTCGCGCGCGGCGCGGGCGACTTCCTCCCGGTAAAGGGGATTCATCACGATGATCAACTGGAGAGGTTTGCCCCTGAGTCTTTCGGGCGCGATCACAGGCGTTGCCGCTCCGGGAGCGAAGCGTCCCTGCTTGTGCGGGTTGACGTCGACCAGCGCGCTTATCCTCGCGCCTTCGGGAACGACATTGACGAAAGTGATACCCTTCGACCCCGCGCCCCAGACGACCGTCTGTTCAGGATCTCGCCTTGCAAGGTAGTCGCGCCACCAAGCGACCTTGTCGCTGTAAATTTGATCGAAGCCGCTGACCAACGCATCGACTTCTGAAGATTCCTCGTGACTGGCGGCCGTCCGGTCTTGAGCGGGCCTGGCTTCTACGAACAGGTACTGGTCGCCGTATGAGGCGTCTTCGTCCAGTATTTCGAAGCCGGCCGCCTCCATCGCCATCCGCAACGAGCGCGGCGTGAAATAGGAAACATGTTCGTATATCAGATCCCAGATACCCATGTCGCGCAGCGTGTATAGGGCGTTAGGCACCTCTATGTAGAACACTGTTTCCGGTCGCACTCCCGGATGGGCTCGAAGGCCCTTCAGGAAGGCAATCGGATCGGCGATATGTTCCAGCACGTGCCGGCAGGAGACGAAGTCGGGCGCGACGTCCGGATAGGCGTCTCCGAACCAGTCGTTGACGAATTCGACGCCGGCGATCTCCTCGCCCCGGTTGTCCTCGAAACTCCTGTCGAAGCCGATTCCCCTGGCGCCGCTGATCGAGCAAAGCCGCTTGAGAAAATCGCCCTTACCGCAGCCGACGTCCACGGCCAGTTTTCCGTCGAGCGCGTAGGTGGTGGTCAGCCGGTGCGCTAGGTCGTCCACGAAGGTCACGAAGCGAGGCGAGAAGTGCAGGGAATTCTCGTAGCCGGGGGTGTAGCCGATCCGGTCGTCTTCGAACGCCGCGTTAAAGAAGTGGTCGCAGTCGCGGCAGAAGATGAGGGTGAAACGGCCGGTCTTCGCGGCTGCGGCCGAACGCGCGTCCGGGTGCAGGGAGTTGCACGATACCGGCAGGGCTTCGAAGGAAACGGAATGGACCAGATTCTGCCCTCGGCAAACGGGGCAACCGATGCGAAGGCGAGCAGGAGGGGGCGTTTCGTTACCCGGCCGGACTTCCACCTTCATCGTCATACCACCCGGGGCGTCGGCACTGGAACGATGAACTTGCCGCCCCTGGCCCGGTACTCGGCCTGCTGCGCCACGATCTCGTCGAAGAAATTCCAGGCCAACACGAGAACATAGTCAGGCTGCGCTTCCAGCAACGCCTCGGGCGGCAGGATGGGAATGCGCTGGCCGGGCATGTATTTGCCCTGCTTATGCGTGTTGCGA
>NZ_VFUA01000108.1 GCF_006440735.1 Mesorhizobium sp. B2-7-1
GATCTATACCGCCGTCGACACCGCCAGGCTGCTCGATATCTACGAGAAGGCGCATCCAAGGGCGTGAGGAACCTCCGGTCTGCGCTGCGTCGCTGCGCTCCTTGCTCCGCCCGTGGATGACGACCTGATGGATGTTTCCGCTAACCACCAAGCGCTCCATCCGACACCGCACCGCGAACAATTTCTCCCTGCCGATTAACCGTTTTGCCGCTTTTACCCGATAAGACGCTTCCCATGAAACGCGTCATCGCCATCGCCGACCGCGCGGCCCTGGTCTCGTTGAAGCTGCTTGCGGCGCTCAACCTGCTGTTTTTCCTGTCTTTCATCGTCGTTCTGCTGCTTGCCGGCCGGGCGCACGCCGAGACGCCCAATTGCGCCGGCTCCGATCTTTTGAGCGCGCTGGAAAAGAACGATCCCGCCGCCTTCAAGAAGGTCGAGACCGAAGCGGCGGCCGTTCCCAACGGCAAGGGGCTGCTGTGGAAGCTGGAGAAGGCGGGCGAAAAGCCGTCCTACCTGTTCGGCACCATGCACATGACCGATACGCGCGTCACCACGCTGCCGGCCGCCGCGCAAAAAGCTTATGACGGCGCCGGCACGGTTGTCATCGAAACCACCGATGCGATGGACAAGGCCAAGATGATGGCCGCCATGGCCAGCGAACCCGGCCTGATGATGTTCACCGACAACACCACGCTGTCGTCGTTGCTGTCGCCGGACGATGCGGCGGCGCTGGACAAGGGGCTCGACGCGCGCGGCATTCCGCCGGCGACGGTCGCCAAGATGAAACCGTGGATCCTGTCGGCGATGATGGCGTTGCCGGCCTGCGAGGTGGCGCGTCAGAGCGCCGGCGAACCCGTGCTGGACGTCAAGCTCGCTTCGGAGGCAAAGGCCTCGGGCAAGGATGTCGAAGGGCTCGAGACCGCCGTCGATCAGTTGCGCGCCATGGCCTCGCTGCCGCTCGAGTTCCACATGAAGAGCCTGGTCGAGACGATGAAGCTCGGCGACAAGGTGAACGACGTCAACGAGACGATGATCGTGCTCTACCAGCGTGGCGAGGTCGGCATGTTCTGGCCGCTGTTCAAGGCAGTGCTGCCGGACTCCTCGGACGACAAGGCCGGCTATGCCGCCTTCGAGGAGACGATGATCACCAGCCGCAACAAGGTGATGGCGGCGCATGCCGGGCCTATATTGGCCAAGGGCAACGTTTTCATGGCCGTCGGCGCCATGCATTTGCCCGGTCCGGAAGGACTGGTCGAGGATTTTCGCAAGGCAGGGTATACTGTTACCGTCGTCAACTGAGTCGCCTGGCGATTGGCGGGCCCGAAAACGCCGTTTTTCCAGCGCTTTCGGTCCGTTCGTGTGAAACCCATTGCGGGATCCGCGCGTTGATGGCTGTTATTTTGATGCTTTCATCCAAGGAGGACACGTTTCATGGCGAACCCTAACGACCCCTTCACCCCTTCGAGCACGCCTCCCTCTTCGGGTGGCGGCGGCAGCGGGTGGCTGATCGCCCTAGTTGTCATTATCCTGGCCATTGTTGCGTATTATGTCTTTGGCAGAAGCGGCGGCGAGCACGCCCCGGCCCCGGCTGAGCCGCCGGCCGCCAGCACCCCGGCTCCCGCGCCTGCAACGCCTGCTCCGGCTCCAGAGCCGGCACCAGCCCCTGCGCCCGCTCCGGCGCCAGCCCCGGCTCCTGCACCCGCGCCAGCCCCTGCTCCGGCACCTGCGCCTGCGCCAGCGCCAGCTCCGGCACCTGCGCCGGCTCAGTAATCAGGCTACGGCCTAAGAACGAACGGCCCGCCGAAAGGCGGGCCGTTTTGTTTTCAGGCTCGACCTTGCAGAGGCCTTTTCAGAAAGCCGCTCCGGTGAGTCAGCTGGCGTGGTTTTTTCGAGAACCGGAGCGGAGCGTACTTAAAGTACGTGAGCACCGGAAGCGCAGAAAGCCGCGCCAGATGGCCGCCGGAGTGGGTTTATAAAAGGCCTCTAAATATGAATCGGCTTGAAGAACGTGGCTAGAGCCGCTTCCTTCACCGCCTCCGACATCGTCGGATGCGCATGGCAGGTCCGCGCCAGGTCTTCGGACGAGCCGCCGAATTCCATCAGCACCGCCGCTTCGTGGATCATCTCGCCGGCGCCGAAGCCGACAATGTGGACGCCGAGCACGCGGTCGCTGGCCTTGTCGGCCAGGATCTTCACGAAACCGTCGGTATGCAGCATGGCCCGCGCCCGGCCATTGGCGCTGAACGGGAACTTGCCGACCTTGTAGTCGATGCCGGCCTTCTTCAGTTCCTCTTCCGTCTTGCCGACCGAGGCGATCTCCGGGCTGGTATAGACGACGCTCGGGATGACGTCATAATTCACATGGCCGGCCTGGCCGGCGATCGTCTCGGCAACCGCCACGCCCTCGTCCTCGGCCTTATGCGCCAGCATCGGCCCGGCGATCACGTCACCGATGGCATAGATGCCCGGCACATTGGTCCTCAGATGCCCGTCCGTCTTGACCCGGCCGCGCTCGTCCAATTCGACGCCGGCTTCCTTCAGGCCGAGGCTGTCGGCATAGGGCCGGCGGCCGGTGGCGACCAGCACGACGTCCGCCTCGATGGTCTCGGCGGCGCCGCCCTTGACCGGCTCGAACGTGACCGTCGCGCCCTTCTTGGCCTTGGCGACGCCGGTGACCTTGGCGCCGAGCTTGAACTCGAACCCCTGCTTCGACAGCAGCCGCTGGAACTGTTTCGACACCTCGCCATCCATGCCGCCGAGGATATTGTCGAGGAACTCGACGACCGTGACCTTGGCGCCGAGCCTCGCCCAGACCGAGCCGAGCTCCAGCCCGATGACGCCGCCGCCGACCACCACGAGGTTGGCGGGCACCTTGGCCAGCGACAGCGCGCCGGTGGAGGACACGATGACCTTCTCGTCGAAATCGACCTTGACGCCCGGAATGCCGGCTACGTCCGAGCCGGTGGCGATGACGATGTTCCTGGTCTCGATCTCCTCGACCTTGCCGTCCTCGCCGGTCACGGAGACCTTGCCGGCCCCGACCACCTTGCCCGTGCCGCGGAAGCTGTCGATCTTGTTCTTCTTGAACAGGAACGCGACGCCGTTGACGTTGGAGGCGACGGTCGTGTCCTTATGCGCCATCATCTTCTTCAGATTGAGCTTCGGCGCCGGTATCTCGACGCCGAGCGTATCGAAGGCATGGCCCGCTTCGGCGAACATCTCGGAGGCGTAAAGCAGCGCCTTCGAGGGGATGCAGCCGATGTTGAGGCAAGTGCCGCCGAAAGTGGCGTTCTTCTCGACCACCGCCGTCTTCAAGCCGAGCTGCGCCGCCTTGATGGCGCAGACATAGCCGCCCGGTCCCGATCCGATGATTACGACGTCATAAGCCATGATGCTGTCCTTCTGGTCTGGCCTTCAACGGCCGCCGCTCACATTCAGGATCGAGCCTGTTATATAGGAGGCCGCATCCGACAGAAGATAGAGAACCGCGCTCGCGACTTCATCCGCCGTGCCCGCGCGTTTCATCGGCAGCGCGTCCTGCATCCGAGCCACCCGGTCGGGCTGGCCGCCCGAGGCATGGATCTCGGTTTCGGTGATCCCGGGGCTGACCGCGTTGACGCGGATGCCTTCGAGAACCACCTCGCGCGCCAGCCCGATGGTCATGCTGTCGATCGCGCCCTTGGAAGCGGCATAGTCGACAAATTCGCCGGGCGAGCCGAGCCTGGCGGACGCCGAGGACAGGTTGACGATGACGCCGCCCTTGCCGCCGTGACGGGTCGACATGCGCTTCACCGCCTCGCGGGCGCAAAGGAAGGAGCCGACGACATTGATGCGCATCATGCGTTCCAGCCGCGCCACGCTCATCTCGTCGACCCGCGCCTTGACGTCGACGATGCCGGCATTGTTGACGAAGGCATCGATCCGGCCGAAAGCCCGGTCGACGGCTTCGAACATCGCAAGGACATCGGCCTCGCTGCCGACATCGCCCTTCACCGCGACGGCATCGCCGCCGCCGGCCTTGAGCTCGGCGACCAGGGCCTCGGCAGCTACCTGGTTGGAGACATAGTTGACCGCTACCCGGTAGCCGGCCCGGTTCGCCTGACGGCAGATGGCGGCACCGATGCCGCGGCTGCCGCCGGTGACCAGCAGCGTCTTCCTGTTCGCGCTCATTCCTGGCAGCCTTTCAGCACGAAGATATCCCATGGCACTTTCGAGAAGCCGGCGGGGCCATAGGCGGCCGACATTTCGAGCGACGGCCCGAGATCGGGCAAGATCAGGCTTTTCGGCGCATCGGCGCCTTCGGCCGGCAAGAGGCCGACGCTGCCCTTCTCATCGGCGCTGTAGATGACACCTTCCCACACCGTGCAGGCGGCAAGCTCCTCGCCGGTGACGTCGCCGGTCGGGCATTTGTACATCAGCGAGCCATGCGGCCGCGCGGCGGAGCCCTCGGTCCACATGGCGATGCCGTCGAGCACGACATTGTTGTCGAGGATCATGCGAAAGGAGTTGGTGATCGTCGCCGAGCTGCCGGCCGGCGTGAAGTCGATCTCGGCGCCGCTTTTCGCCTCGCCGTAGACGGCAAGCTGGATCGGGCAGGCGGCCTGGGCGGTCGCGGCTGTGAGAGCCAGCGACCCGGCCACAAATCCAATCGTGGGCAAGGCGAAATTCGTCATCACTTGGCCTGGTCGCTTTCGCGGCCGTCGGCGTTTTCGAGCACGCCGAAATCGGTCATCAGGACCACCGGCTCACCCGCCGCGTCCAGCCCCCAGAAGGACGGATAGAAGCCATCGCCCCAGCCGCTCCAGAACATCGCGATATTGACCGGGTTGCCTGCCTCCGGACGGTGCATGACGAACCTGTCCTGGTTCGGCGCGAATTCGGCCGCCAGCACATCGTCATAATAGTTCTGGTCGGGCTTGAGCTTGTCCTGCGCTGCCGTCATCAGGGCCAGCGCCGCCTTGTCCATGAACGAGCCGAGGCCGGCATCGACGGGATAGCCGAAGATTTCGTCGCCGTTCAGCGTCGAAACGTCCTGTCCTGGCAGAAGG
Organism: Mesorhizobium sp. B2-7-1; assembly: GCF_006440735.1. GTDB lineage: Bacteria > Pseudomonadota > Alphaproteobacteria > Rhizobiales > Rhizobiaceae > Mesorhizobium. Next base: position 5,049 of record NZ_VFUA01000108.1, read on the forward strand.
GCAAGCTCCCAGCGCACCGGCACGCCGGAACGAAAGCGGAGGAACGCCGCGGCGACGCGGCCCTGCGCCTCGAACAACGCGGCCGGATAATGCCCAGGCTTGACCTTGCGGGCCAGCGCCGGCCAGTCGTCGGTTGTGATCAGGGGGTCGCAGGCGATGATCTCGCCCGTCGGCAGTTCGAGCTCGCCGATCGGCGTGACGGCGATCTTGCGCTCCGCCAATTGCGCCTCGCTGAGCGCGAAGATGCCGAAATTGCTGCTCGCCGTCGCCGGGTCCCAGTCGGCGGCGATTGCCAGCGACGGGACGGCGGAGAGGCCAAGCAGGACGAGGCCGCGCCGGAAACTCCGCCGCATGCCGCGGCCGAGCTTGAACCCGAACCGTTCCTGCCAGCCACTCACGGCGACGCAGCTCCGATCACAGATCGAGCACCAGCCGCTCGGGGTCCTCCAGGCTTTCCTTGACGCGCACCAGGAAGGTCACCGCTTCCTTGCCGTCGACGATGCGGTGGTCGTAGGAGAGCGCCAGATACATCATCGGGCGGATGACGATCTGGCCGCCGACCACCACCGGCCGGTCCTGGATCTTGTGCATGCCGAGGATGCCCGACTGCGGGGCGTTGAGGATCGGCGTCGACATCAGCGACCCGTACACGCCGCCGTTGGAAATCGTGAACGTGCCGCCTTGCATATCCGCCACCGACAGCTTGCCGTCGCGCGCGGCGAGGCCCAGCCGGCCGATCTCCTTCTCGATCTCGGCGATGGACATCTGGTCGGCGTCGCGCACCACCGGCACCACCAGGCCCTTGTCCGTGCCGACGGCGACGCCGACATGGGCAAAGTTCTTGTAGATGATGTCGGTGCCGTCGATCTCGGCATTGACCGCCGGGATCTCCTTCAGCGCATGCGTCACCGCCTTGGTGAAGAAGCCCATGAAGCCGAGCTTCACGCCATGCTTCTTCTCGAACACGTCCTTGTACTTGGACCTGAGCGCCATCACCGCGCTCATATCCACCTCGTTGAAGGTGGTCAGCATGGCGGCGTTCGACTGCGCCTCCTTCAGGCGGCGCGCGATGGTCTGGCGCAGCTTGGTCATGCGCACGCGCTCCTCGCGCGGCGCATCGTCGGCCGAGGACGGCGCGCGGGCGACGACCGGCGCCGGAGCCGCCTTCGGCGTCTCGGCCGGCTGCGACGGCGCGCCCCTGGCGATGGCATCGAGCACGTCACCCTTGAGCACTTGGCCGCGCTTGCCCGAACCGGACAGCTGGTCGACGGCGAGATTGTTTTCGGCGATCAGCTTGGCCGCCGCCGGCGCCGGCGGCATGGTGCGCGGCTCGATGGCGCCACCGTCGCCGGCGACCTTGGCGGTCTCGGCCGCGGCCTGCTTGACGGTGGACGCGGCGTCCGGGCTGGAGGCCTGCGCCACCGCCTGCGGCTTGGTGGCCGGAGCGGCGGCCGCGCCGCCCGCCGAAATCGAGCCGAGCAGCGCCCCGACATTGACCGTCTCGCCTTCCTTGACGGCGATCTCGGCCAGCGTTCCGGCGCCCGCGGCAGGCACTTCCACCGTCACCTTGTCGGTTTCGAGCTCGACCAGGGGTTCGTCGGCGGCGATCGCGTCGCCGACCTTCTTGAACCACTTGCCGACGGTCGCCTCGGTGACGGATTCGCCGAGAGTGGGGACGCGGATTTCGGTAGCCATTGTGCCTGTCCGTTGTCTTCTTGAGGTCTGTTTCGTCAGGTCTGCTTATTCACCAAGCGCCCTATTCGCCGAGAGCGTCGTCGAGCAGCGCCGCCAGCTGGCTGAGATGCTTCGACATCAACCCTGTCGCCGGCGAGGCCGAGGCCGGCCGGCCGGTGTAGCGCACCCGCTGATGCTTGGCGTCGATATGCGCCAGCACCCATTCGAGATACGGATCGATGAACGACCACGCGCCCATGTTCTTGGGCTCCTCCTGGCACCACACCATCTCGGCATTGCGGAAGCGCGACAGTTCGGTGATCAGCGCCTTGGCCGGGAACGGATAGAGCTGTTCGACGCGCAGCAGGTATATGTCGTTGATGCCGCGCTTCTCGCGCTCCTCGTAGAGGTCGTAATAGACCTTGCCCGAGCACAGCACGACGCGGCGGATCTTGGAGTCCTTCACCAGCTTGATCGGCTGGTTGGGGAGCAGTTGCGCATCGTCCCACAGCAGGCGGTGGAACGAGCTTTCGCCCGACATCTCCGGCAGCGTCGACACCGCGCGCTTATGGCGCAGCAGCGACTTCGGCGTCATCAGGATCAGCGGCTTGCGGAAGTCGCGCTTCAGCTGCCGGCGCAGGATATGGAAGTAGTTGGCCGGCGTGGTGACGTTGGCGACCTGCATGTTGTCTTCCGCGCAAAGCTGCAGGAAGCGCTCTAGTCTAGCCGACGAATGCTCCGGCCCCTGGCCCTCATAGCCATGCGGCAAGAGGCAGACGAGACCCGACATTCTGAGCCACTTGCGCTCGCCCGACGAGATGAACTGGTCGAACACCACTTGCGCGCCGTTGGCGAAGTCGCCGAACTGCGCCTCCCAAAGCGTCAGCGCCTTGGGCTCGGCCAGGCTGTAGCCATATTCGAAGCCCAGCACCGCCTCTTCCGACAGCATCGAGTTGATGACCTCGTAGCCGGCCTGCGCGGCCGACAGATTGTTGAGCGGGATGTAGCGGTTCTCGTCGCGCTGGTCGTAAAGCACCGAATGGCGCTGCGAGAAGGTGCCGCGTTCCGAATCCTGGCCGGAAAGCCGGATCGGATTGCCGTCGAGCAGGATGGCGCCGAAGGCCAGCGCCTCGGCCGTCGACCAGTCGATGCCTTCGCCCGACTCGATCGCCTGGCGCCGGTTTTCGAGGAAACGCAGGATCGTCTTGTGCGCCTCAAAATCCTTAGGCACCTCGGCCAGCTTCTTGCCGATCTCCTTCAGCGTCCGCACCGGCACGGCGGTCTTGCCGCGCCGCTGTTCGTCCTGGTTGTCGGCGGAGCGCAGGCCCGACCATGCGCCGTCCAGCCAGTCGGCCTTGTTCGGCTTGTAGTGCTGGCCGACTTCCCATTCGGCTTCCAGATGCGCGCGCCAGTCGGCCCGCATCTTGTCGACCTCGGCCTGGGTGACGTGGCCTTCGGCGATCAGCCGGTCGGCATAGACCTGCACCACCGTCTTATGGGTGCGGATGTTGCGGTACATGATCGGCTGGGTGAAAGCGGGCTCGTCGCCCTCATTGTGGCCGAAGCGGCGGTAGCAGAACATGTCCACCACCACCGGCTTGTGGAACTTCATGCGGAACTCGGTCGCGACCTTGGCGGCATGCACCACCGCTTCCGGATCGTCGCCGTTGACGTGGAAGATCGGCGCTTCGATCATCTTGGCCACATCCGACGGATAGGGCGAGGAGCGCGAGAAACGCGGATTGGTGGTGAAGCCGATCTGGTTGTTGATGATGACGTGCAGCGTGCCGGCGACGCGGTGGCCGCGCAGGCCCGACAGGCCGAGGATCTCCGCGATGACGCCCTGGCCGGCAAAGGCGGCGTCGCCATGCAGCAACAGCGGCATCACCTTGGCGCGCTCCGACAGCGGCACGACCTCGCCGCGTTCGCGGCCGGCGAGCTGGTCCTGCTTGGCGCGCGCCTTGCCCATCACGACGGGGTCGACGATTTCCAGGTGCGAGGGGTTGGCCGTCAGCGACAGATGCACCTTGTTGCCGTCGAACTCGCGGTCCGACGAAGCGCCGAGGTGATACTTCACGTCGCCTGATCCCTCGACCTCGTCGGGAGCGGCCGAGCCGCCCTTGAATTCGTGGAAGATAGCGCGGTGCGGCTTCGCCATCACCTGGGAAAGCACGTTGAGGCGGCCGCGATGCGCCATGCCGAGCACGATTTCCTTGAGGCCGAGCTGGCCGCCGCGCTTGACGATCTGCTCCAGCGCCGGGATCAGCGATTCACTGCCGTCGAGGCCGAAGCGCTTGGTGCCCTTGTACTTGACGTCGATAAACTGCTCGAAGCCCTCGGCCTCGATCAGCTTCGACAGTATCGCCTTCTTGCCCGTGGCGGTGAAGGTGATCTCCTTGTCGGCGCCTTCGATGCGCGCCTGGATCCAGGCCTTCTCTTCGGGATCGGAGATGTGCATGAACTCGACGCCGAGCGTCGAGCAATAGGTGCGGGTCAGGATGTCCAGCATCTGCCGTACGGTGCCGAATTCCAGACCCAGCACATTGTCGAGGAAGATCGGCCGGTCGTAATCGGCTTCGGTGAAGCCGTAATTTTCCGGCGACAGCTCGTTGTAGTCCTCGAGCGGCTTGGCGATGCCGAGCGGATCGAGGTTGGCGTGCAGATGGCCGCGCATGCGATAGGCGCGGATCATCATGATGGCGCGCACGGAATCGCGTGTCGCCTGGTGCACGTCGGCGTCGGAAAGCACGGCGCCGTTGACGACCGCCTTCTCCTTCACCTTCTTTTCGATCGCCTTTTCGACCAGGCCCCAATTGCCGTCGAGCGCCGAGACCAGTTCGCCATTGGCCTGCAGCGGCCAGGAAGGCTTCGCCCAGGAGGCGCCCTTGGCGTTCTTGCGGACATCGCCCGCATCGTCCTTCAGCGCCGCGAAGAAATCCTGCCACTCCGGATCGACCGAGGCCGGATTGTCCTCATAGGCGGCATAGAGCGCGTCGATATAGTCGGCATTGCCGCCATAGAGAAATGAGGTGAGCGAGAATTGGTCGTTGGCCTGATCTTGTCTTGCCATTTTCGTCTGCGGAGCCTGGCTCCGTCTCCTTTTTAGGGAGTAGTGAGTGGTCAGTAGTGAGTAGAAAGATAAATCCCGCTCAGCTGCTACTCACCCGTTCGTCCCTTTTTCACTACTGACTACTGCCTACTCACTACTGCCTTAACCCTTGATCGCCTCGACCAGCGTCGTGCCGAGCCGCGCCGGCGACGGCGAGACCTTGATGCCGGCCGATTCCATCGCCGCGATCTTGTCTTCCGCGCCGCCCTTGCCGCCGGAGATCACCGCGCCCGCATGGCCCATGGTGCGGCCGGCCGGCGCGGTGCGCCCGGCGATGAAGCCCGCCATCGGTTTCTTGCGGCCGCGCTTGGCTTCGTCCTTGAGGAACTGCGCGGCGTCTTCCTCGGCCGAGCCGCCGATCTCGCCGATCATGATGATCGACTTGGTCTCGTCGTCGGCGAGGAACATCTCGAGCACATCGATGAACTCGGTGCCCTTGACCGGATCGCCGCCGATGCCCACAGCCGTGGTCTGGCCGAGGCCGACATTGGTGGTCTGGAAGACTGCCTCATAGGTAAGTGTTCCCGAGCGGGAAACAACGCCGACCGAGCCCTTGCGGAAGATGTTGCCGGGCATGATGCCGATCTTGCATTCGTCGGGCGTCAGCACGCCCGGGCAGTTCGGACCGATCAGCCGCGAGGTCGAGCGGTCGAGCCGCGCCTTGACCTTGACCATGTCCATCACCGGAATGCCTTCGGTGATGCAGACGATCAGCGGGATTTCGGCCTCGATCGCCTCGAGGATGGCTTCGCCCGCGCCAGCCGGCGGCACATAGATGACCGAGGCGTTGGCGCCGGTCCTTGCCTTGCCCTCGGCCACGGTGGCGAAGATCGGCAGGGTCTCGCCCTTGGAGCCGGTCCAGGTCTCGCCACCCTTCTTGGGATGGATGCCGCCTACCATCTTGGTGCCGTGATAGGCCAGCGCCTGCTCGGTGTGGAACGTGCCGGTCTTGCCGGTCAGACCCTGCACCAGCACCTTGGTATTCTTGTCGATGAGAATGGACATCGCGGCCCTTTTCTAAAAACCGTTGATCGTGGAAGGCGAAACGCGCCGGTAAAGCCCGCTCACCATGTCTTGCCAGCTATCGCTGCCGGCAGGCTTGAAGTGAAGTTTCATGCGGAAGGTATCAGTGCCGTCAAAACCATAGGTCACGCGAGCGGCGCCGCGCGGCGACGAGCGCTCCAGCACCAGCTCATTGCCGTTCCACGTGCCGGTGGCGGGTGACGTCGGCACGAACCCCATCGAGTCGAACTGATGCATGGTGACGACTTTGTTCTGCTGGTCGAAGCCGAACACATTGTGCGCACCGAACGAGACCGTGCCGTCGCGGCGCTGGCGATAGCGCTGCGCCACGAACAGCCCGCCGAACTGCGCCTCAGCCTGAACTTCCGAAGTCGCCGTGCCGGCATCGGCCCATTGCGTCTCCGAGACTTGCTCCTCGCCGCGCCACGCGCCGACCAGCGCCTGCAGGCGTTGGTGACCGTCCGAGAGGGAGGAAAAGGGCGACGCGTTCATGGCTCAATGCATGCGGAAAGGGTTGATGGCGATCACCGAACCATAGGTCTGCCCGTGGCTGAGATCTTCGGTGTACAGCTTTTTGACGCCAAGCCGCTCGGCGGCGGCGATGATTGCGCCGTCCCAGTAGGAAATCCGATACCGCTGTGCGTTCTCGATTCCGCGCATGACGACCGCGCTGTCCAAATCCTGGCAAGGCTTCATGGAGATCGCGGCGACCCATTCGGCCGCCTTGGTCGGCGCCAGCACGACATCGGCTCGTTTGGTCACGTTCACGTAAAACTCCTGCAGCACCTGCGCGGAGGTCGAGTAGTCTTCCTTGGCGATCAACTCCACGGCACGTTCATACTTGGCGCGTTCGGATTTGTGCCCGATGGCCGCATAAACGAGGACGTTTGTGTCGAGGAAACACTCAGCGATCATAGAGAGCTTCCCGGTTCCAAGTCTTGCTGCCCATATCTCCCGCCGCCTCGCGCGCAAGCCGCAGAAGCGCCTGCCGCGCCTCGTCCTTTGCCTGGCGCCTCGCTGCCACCTCGGCAAAAAACTCGCGCACCATACCGTTGACCGTCGTCCGCTGTTCGGCGGCCGTGAGCTTGACCTGCTCCAGAATCGCTTCCTCGACGGCCAGGGTGATATTCTTCATGTCTCTTCTCCTGCAAGTTCACACAGTATATGTGTAACTGTGTGGCCATCGCAAGTTACAGCCGCTTCAGGTCGGTGACGGTGTGATCACTTTTGGCGTTGCCGGTGTTCAAGGTCGTCGCCGGCTCGAACATCAGCACCACCGGCTCCGGCGTCAGCGAACGCGGCCGATGCTCGACGCCGCGCGGCACGACGATGAAATCGCCCTCGCCGAGCTCGACCGGCCCGTCGCGGAAATCGATGACGATCCTGCCGCGCAGCACGAGGAAAGCCTCGTCCTCATTGTCATGCGCATGCCAGTCGAAAACCTCGCCGAACTTGGCGACCTTGGCTTGGGCATCATTGACGTCGCCGGCGATATGCGGATCGAAGACCTTGGCGATCTTTTGATCCGCCGCCTCGACCAGGTTTATCTTGCGCGGAGGCATGCGCTCAGCCCTTTACCGCCTTGACGATCTTCTTGGCCGCGTCGTCGAGGTCGTCGGCCGACACGACGTTGAGGCCGCTGTCGTTGATGATCTTCTTGCCGAGCTCGGCATTGGTGCCTTCCAGGCGCACGACCAGCGGCACCTTCAGCCCCACTTCCTTGACCGCGGCGATCACGCCCTCGGCGATGACGTCGCACTTCATGATGCCGCCGAAGATGTTGATCAGGATGCCTTCGACCGCCGGATCCTTGGTGATGATCTTGAACGCCGCCGTGACCTTTTCCTTGGAGGCGCCGCCGCCGACGTCGAGGAAGTTAGCCGGCTCAGCACCGTAGAGCTTGATGATGTCCATCGTCGCCATGGCCAGCCCCGCGCCGTTGACCATGCAGCCGATATTGCCGTCGAGCGCGACATAGGCGAGGTCGTATTTCGACGCCTCGATCTCCTTCTCGTCCTCTTCGGTGGTGTCGCGGAGTTCCATCACGTCCGGGTGGCGGAACAGCGCGTTGTTGTCGAAAGACACTTTCGCGTCGAGCACGCGCAGATGGCCGTCCTTCATGACGATCAGCGGATTGACCTCGAGCAGGCTCATGTCCTTCTCGACGAAGGCCTTGTAGAGGATCGGGAACAGCGTGCCGCCGTCCTTCGCCGCATCGCCGTCGAGCTTCAGCGCGGCATTCAGCGCCTTCACGTCATCCGCCGTCACGCCCTTTTCCGGATCGATGGCGACGGTGACGATCTTTTCCGGCGTGTCATGCGCGACCGTCTCGATGTCCATGCCGCCCTCGGTCGAGACGACGAAAGCGATGCGGCCGACCGAGCGGTCGACAAGGATCGACAGATAGAGCTCGCGCTCAATGTCGGCGCCGTCCTCGACATAGAGGCGGTTGACCTGCTTGCCGGCGGGACCCGTCTGCTTGGTCACCAGCGTGTGGCCGAGCATCTCGTTGGCGTTGGCGACCACTTCGGCCGCCGACTTCGCCAGCCGCACGCCGCCCTTGGCGTCGGGGCCGAGCTCCTTGAACTTGCCCTTGCCGCGGCCGCCGGCATGGATCTGGCTTTTCACGACATAGAGCGGGCCGGGCAGCGCTTGTGCCGCGGCTGCCGCCTCGCTTGCCTTGAACACCGGAACGCCGCTTGCGACCGGCGCGCCGAACGTCTTCAGCAGCGCCTTGGCCTGATACTCATGGATGTTCATGCGCTTGGTCTCCGCGATTACTTGCCGGCGAGATGAGGGGCGATCTTGGTGCAGGCCTCGGTCAGGCCCTGAACGGCCGCCACCGAGGAATCGAACATCTTCTGCTCGGCCTTGGAGAGGTCGATCTCGATGACGCGCTCGACGCCGCCGGCGCCGATCACCACCGGGACGCCGACATAGGTGCCCTTGACGCCATACTGGCCCGAGAGATGCGCCGCGCAAGGCAGCACGCGCTTCTTGTCCTTGAGATAGGCTTCGGCCATCGAGATGGCGGAGGCCGCCGGCGCGTAATAGGCCGAGCCGGTCTTGAGCAGGCCGACGATCTCGGCGCCGCCATCGCGCGTGCGCTGCACGATCTGGTCGAGCTTCTCCTTCGAGGTCCAGCCCATCTTGACGAGGTCGGGCAGCGGAATGCCGGCCACCGTCGAATAGCGGATCATCGGAACCATCGAGTCGCCATGGCCGCCGAGCACGAAGGCGGTGACGTCCTCGACCGAAACCTTGAACTCTTCGGCCAGGAAGTAGCGGAAACGCGACGAGTCCAGCACGCCGGCCATGCCGACGACATGGCTGGTCGGCAGGCCGGAGAACTTCTGCAGCGCCCAGACCATGGCGTCGAGCGGATTGGTGATGCAGATGACGAAAGCCTTCGGCGCGTACTTCTTCAGGCCGGCGCCGACCTGTTCCATCACCTTGAGGTTGATGCCGAGAAGGTCGTCGCGGCTCATGCCCGGCTTGCGCGGCACGCCGGCGGTGACGATGCACACATCCGCGCCCTCGATGCCGGCATAGTCGTTGACGCCGGTCAGCCTGGAGTCGAACCCGTCGACGGGGGAAGACTGCGCGATGTCGAGGCCCTTGCCCTGCGGAATGCCCTCGGCGATATCGAACAGCACCACGTCGCCGAGATCCTTGAGGCCGATCATATGGGCGAGCGTGCCGCCGATCATGCCCGAGCCGATGAGCGCTATCTTGTTGCGTGCCATGTGAGGATGTTTTCCTTTGTCTGTGACGAGGTCGTGACGGGGCCGGGAGGCCGAAAGGATGCGGGAAACCGCGAGATTTAGCCGCACCGAATAACTCCGGCCCGGGAGAAATTCAAACGATTATTTTCGGCCTAACGTTTTCAATCGGTTAGATGCATCGGGAATTACGTAAACGTCAAAACTTGTAAGCCGACTGAGGAGAATTTACACAATGGGCGTCGAAATCAGAAGGCTTCATCCCGGCGATGACGCCCTTGTGATGCGCGTGGCCGACGACGTGTTCGACGAGCCGGTGCGGCCCGCCCGCCTCGCCGCCTATCTCGCCGCGCCCGGCCATTTCATGATCGTGGCTATAGTTGACCAAACCGTGGTCGGCCAATGCGCCGCCGTCGTGCACCGCCACCCGGACAAGGTGAGCGAGCTCTATATCGACGAGATCGGCGTCGCGCCGCCCTTCCAGCGGCAAGGCATCGCCCGCAAAATGCTCGACGCCATGTTCGAGATCGGCCGCGCGGAGGGCTGCGAGGAGGCCTGGGTGGGGACGGAGCCGGACAACCGACCGGCACGGGCGCTCTACGAAGCCCGGAAGGAGCCACATGGGAAGGCGGAGGATTTCGTGATGTATGTGTACCGGCTTCGAGATTAGCCGAGGCCGCCCCGCTTCGTCATTCCAGGGCGGAGCAGGGAGCGAAGCGCGCAGGCCTGGAATGACGAAGGTCAGGACAGGTCCCCTTCTACCCCTGCGCCTGCCTTGCCTCCGCGGGCTGCGCTTCCTCGCGCCGCGCCGCCCAATCGTCCAGCCAGTCGCGGCTCTGCATCTCGACCAGCCGCGATGCGGTGCGCTCGAACTCGAACACTTCCGTGCCGCGCTTGGCGATGTAGAGCCGTTCGGGCGGCGCCGCGGCGCTCATCACCAGCCGCATATGGTGGTCGTAGAGCGTGTCGATCAACAGGATGAAGCGCTTGGCCTCGTTGCGCTTGCCTTCGCCAAGCACGGGCACATGGTCGATGAACACGGTCGAGAAACGGCCGGCGATCGCCAGATAGTCGCGCGCGCCGAGCGGCTTTTCGCAAAGGTCGGCAAAGGAAAAGCGCGCGGCATCGGCTACGGCGCGCGGCACGACGAGCTGGCGGCCTTTCAGCGTCAGCGTCACCTCGGCGACCGGCTGGCCCTGGGTTATCGCTTGCCAGGCGTCGTCCAGCGCGCGCTCGGCCGCGGCGTCGTCCGGCGTGACATAGACCGGCTGGCGGTTGAGCTTTTCCTGCCGGTAGTCCTTCTCGGCATCCAGCGTCATCACATGGGCATTGCGCTCGAGCAACGAGATGAACGGCAGGAAGAGCTGGCGGTTCAGCCCGTCGCGATAAAGGTTCTCCGGCGTCACGTTGGAGGTGGCGACCAGCACCACGCCATTGGCGAACAGCGCTGAGAACAGCCGCGACAGGATCATCGCGTCGGCGATGTCGGTGACGGAGAATTCGTCGAAGCACAGCACCCAGGCTTCATCGGCGAGCGCCCGGGCCACCGGCGGGATCGGGTCGTCTTCCTTGACCGTGCCTTCCTTGCGCGCCTGCCGGTGTCTTTGGATGCGATCCTGCACATCGGCCATGAAGTCGTTGAAATGCACGCGGCGCTTGCGCCGGACCGGCAGCAGCTCGAAGAAAATGTCCATCAGCATAGTCTTGCCGCGACCGACGCCGCCATGGATGTAGAGGCCCTTGACCGGCTCGCGCGGCTGCCGCTTGGCCGCGAACAGCCAGCCCAGCGCGCTCGATTTGTGCGCCAGCCTTTTTGCCGAGATCTCTTCGGTCAGCCGGTCGAGGGCGGCGACGATGCGCTCCTGCGCCGGATCGCGCTCGACCGCGCCGCTCTGGACGAGATGATCGTAACGCTGCCTGACGGTCGCATGGGTCTGGATACCGTCGCGCAGATGCATGGTTCACGTCATTTACTTTGAGCAGAATGCTCTGAGGGGGCGCCAGGGTATGTTGAGATTCAGGTCAGGCCAAGCCGAGAAGGGTGGGTTCCGAGAACCGGAGCGGAGCGTACTTGAAGTACGTGAGCACCGGAAGCGCAGGAAGCCGGCATTCGCAGGCCGGCCTCACCTGAATATCAGCATACCCTACCTTGTAAGCGAGATCGGCTGCCCGCTGGAAGTCTGGCCGTCGAACTTTTCGCCGCCCGACGAATAGAGCCTGGCCAGCGTGCCGCCGTTTTCGTCGTAGAGCGTCAGCTGCTTGCCAGCGACGTTCCACGACTTGATGCCGTCGATCGGCGCCGGGCAGTGCAGCGGACCGGCGCGGTAGCCGGCGCCGAACTTGGTCTGCGGCGTCGCCACCTTGCAGCTCTGCCCGGAGACATTGACGTTCCACACGCCGGCGACGCTGGCCGCGGTGAGGTCGGTGGCGCCGGCGGGCGGCGCGCCGTCCGGCGGCAGCGAGGCGACCTGGGTGTTCTTCGGCGCGGTCGGGAATTGCGACGGATCATTGGCGCCGGGAGCTGCCGGCGGCGGCAGCTGATTCTGCGTCACCGTGCCCGAGGGCGCCGGGGTCAGCGGCGCCGGTTGCTGGTCGTCCATCGACGAGAAGCGCGAGGTCGAGCAGCCGCTCGCAACGAGCGCGGCCAACGATACGGCCAGAAGGCCACTTCGCGAAAAGGGGCGGGTCATCGAAAAATTCATCAAAACCTCCGTCGGATCCGGCCGGGGGGAGCCATCCGCGTAATCTCTGCTTCACCAAGATGGCGAAGGTGGCAGAATTTCAACCCGATATGGTTAAAATAGGGTTTTCGAGCCAGCTGTTGCAAAATTATCGCAGCAGGCGGACAGCGCTGGGGCGACGCCGGAGGCGGCCGCTCAAGCTGCTGAAATACCGACGTTAAATCCGGGTGCTCGGCACGAATACATAGCCGTCGGGGCCGACGATGTAGCATTCGCGCAGGCCATGCGGCTTGTCGATCGAGCCGGCCAGCACGATGTGGCCGAGCGCCGCCGCCTTTTTCTCGGTCGCATCGGGATCGGCGCCGTAAAGGCGCAGCTCGATCCCGGCCCCGCGCGTCTCGGCGCCTGCGGTGACGCCCGTCATCGGATTGTCGAGATAGGAATGGTCGGCATGCAGCATGAAGACCGAGCCCAGCAGCTCGATCGCGGCAAAGTCCTCGTCGGCGTAGATGATCCGCGCGCCGAGCACGTCGCGGCAGAAGGCCTCCATCGCCGCCATGTCGGTGACCAGAAGGTTGACGCCGACCCCAAGCGGCAGCGAACGGCCGAAATCCTCGGCCTTCATCCACGGTGTCTTGGTTCGCTTCATCGCCATGGCGGTCGTCCCCCTTCCAACGATCCTAGAGGAAGCGGGCTTCGCCCGTTGGCATTCGCCAGCAAAATGCTTGCGCCAGGCAGGCGCTTCCTTATCTCAGGAAGGACCGAGCCGGCGGGAGAGAGAATGGCTGCGACAAAAAGAATCGCCAATCGTTATTACAGCGGCCCGCCCAGCGATCATTTCGATGGCGCCTTGTTCTTCAATCCCCGCGGCAAGCCGCCCGGGCGCTTCAGCGATCTCCTCCGATGGCAGTTCAGCGGCGGGCGGGCGAAATGGCCGGCCGCCTTTCCGAGTCCCCATCCGCCGGCAAAACCGGAAGACCGGGTAGACGGCAGCACGCTTCGACTCACCATGGTCGGCCATGCCTCGCTGCTCATCCAGACCGCCGGGCTGAACATCCTCACCGATCCGGTCTGGTCGGAGCGTGCCTCGCCTTTCACCTTCGCCGGTCCGAGAAGGGTCAATGCCCCGGGCATTGACTTTGCCGACCTGCCGCCGATCGATCTGGTTCTGGTCAGCCACAATCACTACGACCATCTCGACCTCGCCACGCTGAAGCGGCTGAAGGAGAGACACGACCCGCTGGTCGTCGCGCCGCTCGGCAACGACGCCATCATCGGCCGTGCGGCGCCCGGCATGCGGCTCGCCATGCATGATTGGGGCGACAGGCTCGGCGTCGGCGCGGCCGCCATCCATGTCGAGCCCGCGCATCACTGGTCGGCGCGCGGCGGACGCGACCGCCGCATGGCGCTGTGGGCGGGCTTCGTCATCGAGACGGCCGCCGGCAACGTCTATTTCGCCGGCGACACCGGCTTCCATGACGGCATCAACTACCGGCTGATGGCTGAAAAGCATGGCGGCTTCCGCCTCGCCATCCTGCCGATCGGCGCCTATGAACCACGCTGGTTCATGGCGCCGCAGCACCAGAACCCGGAGGAAGCCGTTCAGGGCATGAAGCTGTGCAATGCGGCTCACGCCGCCGGCTGCCATTGGGGCACATTCCATCTCACCGACGAACCGGTCGAGGAGCCGGCGCAAAAGCTGGCCGAGGCGCTGCAGGCGCAAGGCCTGCCGCCGGAGCGTTTCCGCGCGCTGAGACCGGGAGAAGTATGGGACGTGCCCGACATCATCGTGTAGCAATGCCTTGTCGGGTTTGCGGGCGGCTTTTTCAACCACGATACCGAAGCAATCTCCGGGAGAAACCACGATGAAGCTTTTTGCGATCGCCCTGGCTGCGCTCACCTTGACGACGGCCACGGCCGCATCCGCGGGCGAGATCGCCGACAAGGCCGCCGAGGCGGAGAAGGCCCTCCAGTCGAACGATGCGACGGGCGCGCTCGCCAAATTCCGCGATGCGGAGGAAGCGCTGTGGAAAGCAATGCCGCTCGCCGTTCTGAACGTGAAGCAGATCAGCTCGGCCAGCGGATTCGGCGTCTACAGCGAGCGCCCGAACCATATCTACAAGCCGGGCGAAGAGATCGTGCTCTATATGGAGCCGGTCGGCTATGACTACGGTTCGGACGGGTTGGGCAACAACCAAATCGCGCTTTATGTCGACCTCACCGTGCTCACCCAGTCCGGCGAGAAGCTGGGCAGCTTCGAGAAGCTCGGCCGCGTCCAGCTCGCCTCACGCTCGCACAACCGCGAAATGTTCTTCAAGCTGAACGTCTCCGTGAACGGGCTGCCGCCCGGCAAGTACCGCGCGGATTTCCTCATGCATGACGAGAACTCGCAAAAGACGGCGCCTTTCACGACCGACTTCGAGATCGCCGGGTAGGTCGTTTCGAGATCAGCCTCGCACCGACGGAACCACAGGGCTGCGGCCGCGTTCCTAAGTCGCTGCAAACACTGTCGATTTGCGAGGTTTTTCCATGATCAGGTGGATCATCATCCTTTTGATTGTCGCCGCCGCCGCGAGCCTGCTTGGCATGCCGGCGCTGGCGGGCGCGGCCGCCACCGGCGCGCGCGTCCTCATCGGCATCGTGCTGATCGTCTTCCTGCTGATCGTGCTCGGCGTATTCGCCATCACATAAGACGCGCCGGACTGGTAATTCCGGGCCGTTTCCGCCATATAGCGGCCAAATGGAACAGGAATGACCGGTTAGATGGCAGGCACCGCCCCCTTCGCCAAGATGAACGGCATCGGCAACGAGATCATCGTTGCCGATATGCGCGGTCGTGCCGACAAGGTGACGGCGGAGGCGGCGATCGCCCTCAACGCCGACGCGGCGACCAAGTTCGACCAGGTCATGGCGATCCATGATGCGCGCACACCGGGCACCGCCTATTATATCGACATCCTGAATTCCGACGGCACCAGCGCGCAGGCCTGCGGCAACGGTACCCGCTGCGTTGTCCAGGCTCTGGCCGCCGAGACCGGCCAGAAGAGCTTCACCTTCGAGACCCGCGCCGGCATCCTGAATGCGCAGGAGCATGCCGACGGCCTGATCTCGGTCGACATGGGCAAGCCGCGCTTCGGCTGGCAGGAAATCCCGCTGGCGGAAGAGTTCCGCGACACCCGCATGATCGAACTGCAGATCGGCCCGATCGACGCGCCGGTGCTGCATTCGCCCTCGGCGGTGTCGATGGGCAATCCGCACGCGATCTTCTGGGTCGACAACGATGTCTGGTCCTACGAGCTCGACCGCTTCGGCCCGCTGCTCGAGAACCACCCGATCTTCCCCGAGCGCGCCAACATCACCATCGCCCAGGTGACCTCGCCTGAAACGATGATCATCCGCACCTGGGAGCGCGGCGCCGGCCTCACCAAGGCCTGCGGCTCGGCCGCCTGCGCCGCCGTGGTCGCGGCCGCCCGCACCAAGCGCACCGGCCGCAGCGTTTCGCTGATGACGCCCGGCGGCGGCTCGCTGCATGTCGAATGGCGCGACGACGACCATGTCATCCTGACGGGCGCGGCCGAATGGGAGTTTTCCGGCAGCTTCGACCCCTTGACTGGCGCCTGGGCCCGCGACACCGAAAGCGCCGCCTGATGTCCGCCCTTGAAAAAGGCGCGGCCCAAGCTCCAATCGGCAAAGGCATCGACGTCGTCACCTTCGGCTGCCGCCTCAACACCTATGAATCGGAAGTGATGCGCCGCGAGGCCGAGAGCGCCGGGCTGGGCGCGCTGCACGGCGGCGCCGTCATCTTCAACACCTGCGCCGTCACCGCCGAAGCGGTGCGCCAGGCCAAGCAGGCGATCCGCAAGGCGCGCCGCGAGAACCCTTCCGCCCGCATCATCGTCACCGGCTGCGCGGCGCAGACCGAGCCGCAGAATTTCGCCGCCATGGACGAGGTCGACCTCGTCCTCGGCAATGAGGAGAAGCTCAAGGCCAACTCCTACCGCGCGCTGCCCGATTTCGGCGTCAACGACACCGAGAAGGCGCGCGTCAACGACATCTTTTCGGTGCGCGAGACGGCAGGCCACATGGTCGACGCCATCGAAGGCCGGGCGCGCGCCTTCGTCCAGGTGCAGAATGGCTGCGACCACCGCTGCACCTTCTGCATCATCCCTTACGGACGCGGCAACTCGCGCTCCGTGCCGATGGGCGGCGTGGTCGAGCAGGTCAAGCGGCTGGCGGGCAACGGCTACGCCGAGATCGTGCTGACCGGCGTCGACATGACCAGCTTCGGCGCCGACCTGCCGGGCAGCCCCAAGCTTGGCAAGCTGGTGAAGACGATCCTGCGCCAGGTGCCCGACGTGAAGCGGCTCAGGCTCTCCTCCATCGATTCTATCGAGGCCGACGACGACCTGCTCGACGCCATCGCCACCGAGCCGAAGCTGATGCCGCATCTGCACCTGTCGCTGCAATCTGGCGACGACATGATCCTGAAGCGCATGAAGCGAAGGCACCTGCGCGACCAGTCGATCCGCTTCTGCGAGGACGTGCGCAAGCTGCGCCCCGGCATCGTCTTCGGCGCCGACATCATCGCCGGCTTCCCGACCGAGACCGAGGCGATGTTCGAGAATTCGGAAAAGATCGTCGAGGAATGCGGCCTGACGCATCTCCACATCTTCCCGTTCTCGCCACGCGAAGGCACGCCCGCCGCGCGCATGCCGCAGGTCCGCCGCGAGGTGGTGAAGGCGCGCGCCGCGAGATTGCGCGCCGCCGGCGAGGCCGCCTATCGTCGTCATTTGTCGTCGCTTGCCGGAACAAGGCAGTCGATCCTGATCGAGCGCGACGGGCTCGGCCGCACGGAAGGTTTCACGCTGGCCGCGATCGACACCGGCGCGCCCGGCGAGATCGTCGACGCCGTGATCACCGGCCATGACGGCGCCCGACTGATCGCGGCGGCGCCCTCTGCCGCGCAAGCCGCCTGAGACTGCGAGACGCATGGCTGGTTTCTTCAAAAAGATATTTTCGTTCGGCAAGAAAGAGGTCGTCGAGGAGCGCGTCGACGAGACGGCCCCGCTGCCGCCGATCAAATGGGATGCGCTGGAGGCTCTGAAGCCCGAGGCCGGGCAGGCTGAGTCGGCGGAGGAAACGCTGGCGCGCGAGCAGGAGCCGGTGGCGGAGGCCACGCCGGCGAGCGAGCCGGCTGTTGAGCCTGCCCCCGCCCTGCCGCCCGAAGCGCCGAAGCCCGAGCCCGTTCCGACC
>NZ_VFUA01000109.1 GCF_006440735.1 Mesorhizobium sp. B2-7-1
CCGAGCCTATCCCGAGACGCGCCGATCTCGACCGGCAGACGCCGCGGGTCAGCGTTTGCGTCCATCGCACCGCCTTGGCGACAAGACCTTTGGGCCGCGACGAGCTCAAGCGCTTCAAGGATTGGAAGGATGGCCGGCCCGAGACCGAGCTCAACTTCAAATTCTACCGCCAGGCGACGAACAAGATCGTCAGCCTCTCGGATGCGACGGTGGCGTTTCTCGATGAGTTTTTCTAAAAAGAAAAGCCCGGCGCGAAGGCCGGGCCAGTCCAAACCAGTTTGTCGATCGGCTCAGTTGCCGAATTTGTAGCTCAGCCGCGCCATAACCGCATCGGCCCGGGCCCTGATCTTGAAAGTCTCCGGATTGTTGCCGTGTTCGCCGTTGTCATCATAGACATTCGGTCCCGTGCCGGTCTTGGATCCGAGATCGATATGCGTGTAGTCGATCCCGAGGATCAACTTGTCGGTAAGGGCGTAGTCGATACCCGCGCCTACAGCATAGCCGTTCTGCCATCCGCTTTGGTCGTAGCTCACGCCCCGGTCCACATAACAGCAATCGTGGGCGTTGAAGCTGACTTCTCCGCCAGCATAACCGCCTTTGGCATAGACCATGAAGCGATCGAAAGCATAGCCAACCCGACCAACCACCGTTGCGTAGTGCTTCAGCTTAGCGGTCTCGGTGTCGCTGTCGGGGAAGTAGGGGCTTGTGATGGTCTTGTCGATGCCGGTGGCGGTCCAGGTCGCCTCGCCGCCGAAGACGATCTGGTTCCACTGGGACTGGTAGCCTATGTGCGCGCCACCCGCGATATTTGTATCACTGAAACCGAAGTCCGAGCCTGGCCCTCCCGGAGTGATGATATCGGTGAAAAATCCACCATCCGGCTGCTGTGTATCCATAGCCTTGATGTGGCTATTGGCGACGCCGATATGCGCGCCGGCATAGAAGCCGCTCCAGTCATAGGCCGATCCGGCAACCGGGGCCGTCATGTCCGCGGCCGAGGCTGCGGTCGCGCTGAGTCCTGCCAGCGCGGCAATTGCGATAAGTCTCTTCACTGATTCCTCCGATCCACCCAAATCCCATCGGTGATGTGACCATAGTCGAATATTCGAAAATAAAGTGTGACGATTTAGTCGCACTGCTATGAAAATCCACGGATTAGGTAGTAGTAAGTAAAAGAAGGGCGCAACCGGATAATCCAATGCTTGCAGCATCGGTAAAAGGTGATCAGTGTCCTTTGATGCAACAATACGCCAAAGCAACATGAAGAAATAGCGCGACCTGAACGTTGGAAATCCGATAGTCGCAGGGCAGAAGTCTTCTCGATTTTCTGCGAAACAGGTTCCGGCTTTCTGCAACCAGAAGGCGGTCGAGGAGCGAAATTCGTTCTGGGCTTGGGTAAGGGCAGTCCAAGGGGCCATCAGCCGGCTTGCCGAGTGACGGCGCCTATCACGTTGACGAGAAGTCGCGCCGCGGTCAGCGCCGACAGTTTGTCGATGTCGGCAGGTGGATAGAGCTCGACGAGGTCGAACCCTGCTATCCTCGCTCGCTTGCCGAGGCCGGCGATCAGGTCGATCGCCTGGGTGTAGGAGAGGCCGCCGGGCGTACGCGCGGCCACGCCCGGCATGATCGACGGATCGAGGCTGTCGCAGTCGAGGGTGACGACGACATGCGCGCCCTGCGGAATATGCCGAAGAGCGGCTTCGACGCCGTGGGCATGAACCTCGCGCGCGGTGACGAAGCGGCTGCCGTAGCGCTGCGCCACTTCGATTTCAGTGGAGCGCGCGCTGCCGACGCTGCGCAGGCCGACTTGCACCATGCCAGCGACATGCGCCATCTCGCTCGCCCGCCGCATCGGGCTTGAATAGCCGTAGCGTTCGCCATGCACCTCGTCGCGCCAGTCGATATGGGCGTCGATCTGCAGGATCCAGATTGGGCCGTGGCCGGCAAAGCCGGCAAGGAACGGAATGACGACGGAATCGTCGCCGCCAAGCAGGATCGGCACGGCCGGCAAGGACAGGACTTCGCTCGTCTTTGCCTCGATCCGGGCCCGGTTGCCGGCATTGTCATGCATGATGGTCAAGACATCGCCAGCATCGACACAGCAGGCCGGCTTGCCGTCGAATAGAGGACCGCCGAGGTCGAAATCCCAGTGCCCCACCAGCAGAGCGTCGTCCTGGCTTGCAGCGCGGATGGCGTCAGCGGCCGAGACGTAACCGCGACTGTCCTGGCCGGCATAGGTGGTGCCATGGCCGGCGGCGAAGATAACGGCTCGCGGCATGCGCCCGTCGGCGAGGCGATCGGGAAAGCCGAGAAAGGAAGGCGAGGCGGTCATTTTGTGGGTGCTTTCATTGTTGCGCCGCAGCGCGACGGCAGTCTGGAGCAGGGTAGTTGCTTCGGCCGGGAGTTTTGCGACAATTCGCGTCTCGGGCAACAAAATGGGGCTGCGGCGATGAAGAGTCTACTGATCCTGGCGGGCTTTGGTTTGCTCCTTGCCACCTTATCGCCGTCGGCGGCTGAAGAGAAACTACGCGCTTCGGACAAGGCCGCACTTGCCGAATGCCTGAAATATGTCGGCGATTTTTCCGGCGATGTCCCTGGCGTGAACGATACGCAGACGGCGGCTATCCACATCGACAACGCGATAAAGCTCGCCGGACACGAGCCCGCCTCGTGCATCAACTACGTGACCGAGTTGTGCTCTTTCGAGAGCGACGACGGCCGGTCGCAACTTGGACTGATCGATTGTGCCAACCGCGAGGTCAGCGTGTGGGAGGACCGTCTCAACACGACCTATGCGGCGCTGATGGCCAAAGCGGCACCCAGGGCGCGGGAAGGCTATCGCAAGATGCAGCGCGCCTGGATCGCCTACCGCGATGCGCGATGCGCGGCGGAAGGATCGGCCGAAACCGTCAACACCGATCGTCAGAGCAATATCATCGTCAGCTGCGCGCTCGATGCGACGGCCCGGCAGGCGCTGATCCTCGATGACGAGCTGTCGGATCTGCAGTGACCGGGCGGAGCGGGAGGTATCGGTGGCCACATCGTTTGCGGAGGTATGATGCCGAAGTTCTCGTGGCAGGCAGGGCTCATTTTCGGCCTGTGCGCCAAAATCCTTGTCGCTCTGTGGGACGATGGCTTTCACTGCGGAGATATCGTCCTCTGGTCGCGCGTCCGGGCGCTCGAGGATGAAGGCGTATTCGAGATGAAGGACGACGGCACGCTGATGCACGAGAGCTCTGTGCGGTTGCGGCAAGGGGCGGTGTGATACCCACTTCGTCACCCACACACGATAGTCGCATAAGATATATTATGGAACTTTCGCGTCGGGTGCGTAACCAGGAATTGCTGCGGCTTTCGCTGCCGGCGACGAGCCCACTGATCGCTCCGGCAGCGCTTCGCGTCTTCGAGATCGAGGACGAACGTTCGACCGACGAACGGCAGCGCCGGCTGAGCAACTGCCGCTATCGTCCTGACTCATAAGGAATTTCGATCGTCATGCCGTCATAGGCCGGCACCACGTGTTCCGGCGTCTCAGCCATTACCACGGCGTAATACAGCGGCACATGCATATGCGTCAGAACGGCATTACCGGGCGCCAGCTTCTCGATCCACTCCAGCGCCTGGCCGAGCGACAGATGGCTGGGATGCGTGTTGTACTGCAGCGCGTCGATAACCAGCATGTCGAGGCCGCGCAGGCGCTCGGCGGTGGCGTCGGGAAAGTCGCTGATGTCGGGGCAATAAGCGAGGCCGCCGACGCGGAAGCCCAGCGAGAGGATGTCGCCATGGATCTGCGGCAGCGGCTCGAGGGTGAGGGCGCCCCCCTCGCCTTCGATCACCACCGGCCTCGCATGGTCGATAAGATGCGGCTTCACGATCGGCGGATACGAGCTCCCGGCCGGCGTCTCGAAGCAATAGCCGAAGGCCTGGCGCAGCCGTTCCATCGTCGGCTCGTCGGCGTGGACATCGATCCTGTGCCGCTGCTCAAGCACATAGCCGCGCAAATCGTCGATGCCGTGGATATGGTCGGCATGCGGATGGGTGTAGACGACGGCGTCGATGCGCTTGACAGAGGCCAGCAGCATCTGCTCGCGGAAATCCGGCCCGGTGTCGATGACGACCGTGGTGCGCGCGCCATTGTCGGCAATCCGCTCGACCAGCGCGGCCGTGCGCATGCGCCGGTTCTTCGGATTCTTAGGATCGCAATTGCCCCAATCGCCGGTGATGCGCGGCGTGCCGGGCGATGAGCCGCAGCCAAGAACGGTAAAGCGCAGCCGGTCGCCCATGCCTCAGCCTGCCGCCATGTCGGGACGCGGCATCTTGGTGAACAACCGAAAGAAGTTCCCGGTGGTGATGTCGGCGATCTCGGCTTCGCTGACGCCGACGGTCTCGGCAAGCACCTTGGCCGTATTGGCCACATAGGCCGGTTCGTTGCGTTTTCCACGGTACGGTATGGGCGCAAGGTAGGGCGCGTCGGTCTCGACCAGCAGCCGGTCGCGCGGGACATCGGCGGCGACGGCGCGCAGCTCGGCGGAATTCTTGAAGGTCAGGATGCCAGAGAAGGAGACATAGCCACCCAAAGCCACGCCGACTTCGGCCAGCCTGCGTCCCGACGAAAAACAGTGCAGGATGAAGGGGAAGGCGCCCTTCCCTGTTTCGTCCTCGAGGATCGACGCCATGTCGTCGTCGGCATCGCGCGAATGGATGACCAGCGGCAGGCCCGTCCGGCGCGAAGCCGCAATATGGGTGCGAAAACCTTGCGCCTGCGCATCGCGCGGCGCCTTGTCGTAGTAGTAATCGAGCCCGGCCTCGCCGATCGCTACCACCTTGGGATGGCCGGAAAGCCGCACCAGCTCGTCGGCGGTGACGTCCAGCTCTTCCGCGGCATTGTGCGGATGAGTGCCGATCGAGCAATAGACTTCGTTGAAAGTTTCAGCGATTTCAAGGATTTGCTGAAAGCGCTTCACCCGCGTCGAGATCGTGACCATGCGGCCGATTCCGGCGGCGAGGGCGCGGGCGACAATAGCCGCCCGCTCCTCGGCGAAGTCCGGAAAGTCGAGATGGCAATGGCTGTCGACCAGCATCAGGCGTTCTGCTCGACATAACGCGGGAACACACCCTCGGGCGTTGGCAGCGCCGTGCCCGGCACCAATGCATGGTCGGCATGGACGTGCTCGAAGGCGCGTTTGTCCGCGGGCACGGCCAACAGGTCGAGCAGCTTGGCGGCCGATCCAGGAATGAAGGGCTGGCAAAGCACCGTCACCCGGCGCACAACCTCGGCTGTCGTCCAAAGCACGGTTTCCATGCGCTCCGGATTGGTCTTCTTCAGGGCCCACGGCTCCTGTGAAGCGAAATAGCGGTCGGCTTCCGCCACCACGCCGAAGATCGCGGCCAGAGCCAGATGGATGCCCTGCTCCGCCATCGCCCGGCGCGAAACCGCCAGCGCTTCGATCGCCTGGTCGAGGATCGCCGTGTCGGCCTCCGCGAGCTCGCCGCGCTTCGGCACCGCCGCGCCGCAGTTCTTGGCGATCATCGACAGCGAACGCTGCGCCAGATTGCCGAGGCCGTTGGCAAGATCCGCGTTGGTGCGGTTGACGATCGCTTCGTGGCTGTAGTTGCCGTCCTGCCCGAACGGCACCTCGCGCAGGAAGAAATAGCGCACCTGATCGACGCCGTAATGCTCGACCATCGTGAACGGGTCGATGACGTTGCCGACCGACTTCGACATCTTCTCACCACGGTTGAACAGGAAGCCATGACCGAAAACGCGCTTCGGCAGCGGGATTCCCGCCGACATCAGGAAGGCCGGCCAGTAGACGGCATGGAAGCGCACGATATCCTTGCCGATGATGTGCGCGTTCGCCGGCCAGAAGCGCCATTTCTCATCATTTTCATCAGGATAGCCGACACCGGTGATGTAGTTGGTCAAGGCGTCCACCCAGACATACATCACGTGCTTTTCGTCACCCGGCACCGGCACGCCCCAGTCGAAGGTCGTGCGCGAGACGGACAGGTCCTTCAGCCCCGATTTGACGAAGCTCATCACCTCGTTGCGGCGCTCGGCCGGACCGATGAAATCGGGCTGGCTTTCGTAAAGCGTGATCAGCCTGTCCTGGTAGGCCGACAGCCGGAAGAAGTAGCTCTCCTCCTCGACCCATTCCACCGGCGTTCCCTGCGGCCCATAGCGCACATTGTCGGCGCGGACCTCGGTCTCCTCCTCGCCGTAATAGGCCTCGTCGCGCACCGAGTACCAGCCGGCATAGCCGCCCTTGTAGATGTCGCCATTGGCGGCCATCGCCTTCCAGATCGCCTGGGAGGACGCGTAGTGCCGCTCCTCGGTGGTGCGGATGAAATCGTCGTTGGAAGCGTTGAGCGCGGTGGCCATGCGCCTGAACTCGGCCGAGTTGCGGTCGGCCAACTCGCGCGCCGTGATGCCTTCCTTGCGCGCCGTCTGCAGCATCTTGATGCCGTGCTCGTCGGTGCCGGTCAGGAAGAAGACGTCCTTGCCGTCGAGCCGCTGGAAGCGGGCAAGCGCATCGGTGGCGATCAGCTCATAGGCGTGGCCGATATGCGGCTTGCCGTTCGGATAGGAGATCGCGGTCGTGATGTAGAATGTGTCGCGTGACATGAATGAACCGTCATGAATATCTGAATGTGAGTTGTGGCGGTGGATATCGCATCGGAACGTCGATTGCCATCCCGAGGCCAACGCATGCCGCCCGAAACTGGGCCAACGGCATGCATCGAACGGGCCGTCACATTCGCATCGCAGAATTCAGGCGGTCGATCATGGTCAGAGCGTGCTGCTTCTTATCGAGATTGTAGGTCTCGGCCTCAGATATCGTGTTTAGCGCCTCGTGCCAAGCTTCCGACAGGTTTCTGGCCCTGGCGAGATCGCCGACCAGAGCCGCTTCGCTGGCGGCGGACGATAGCAGGTCGAGCGCGCGACGGTTGAAGATGTCGAACTGGATCGCCTGGTCGCGACCCGCCACGGCCTCGGCTAGGCGGTGGGCGCCGATAATGTCGGGCTTCCGGGCCGCCACCAGCGTATCGAGCGCGCCGGCGATCTCCAGCCCGCCATATTGGGTAAGCAGTATGGCGTTGCGGGCGCTGCCCCCTGCCCGCTCGGCGAGCGCTGCGCGCGCCGCCGGATCGTCGGGTGGCGGCGGCTCGACATTTTCCAGCACCGCCATCAGCTCGTCGGCGGCCAATGGCGCCAGGCGCACCATCTGGCAGCGCGAGCGGATCGTCGGCAGCAGGCTGCCCGGCGCGTGAACGATCAGGATGAACAGGGTACGCGCCGGCGGCTCTTCGAGATTCTTGAGCAAGGCATTGGCGGCATTGATGTTCATATCGTCGGCCGGATCGACGATGACGACCCGGTAGCTGCCGTCATGCGAGGTCATCGACAGGAAGCGGCTGACCTTTCGGATCTCGTCGACGGTCAGCACCGTCTTGAAACTCTTGGTCTTGTCGTTGGCCGGACGGGTGAGATGCAGCACCGAAGGATGCGCGCCGGTGGCGATCTGGCGAAACAGCGAGGAGGCCGGATCGGGAACGGCAAGCGTATCGGGCGCCGTCCTGAAATCCGGATGTCTCAGAAGGTGATGCGCCATGTGGAACGCCAGCGTCGCCTTGCCGATGCCTTGCGGCCCGGCGAAAATCAGCGCATGCGGCAGCTTGCCGGTGCGGTAGGCGCCAGCAAGCATCCCGGCCGCCGTCGCGTGGCCAATCAGCCGCGGTGTTTCCGCCGGCTCGGGCACGCCGTCCAGAGTGTCGTGCTGTTCTGGGGCGATGCGTTCAAAAATCATGCCGGCGCCGTCTCGATCCTTTGCGCCGGAGTCCGCGCTTCCAGCGCGGCGAAGACGGCTGCGGTGACGACATTCTCAACGGTATCGGGATCGGCGGAAGCGTCGACGACGATGCAGCGCTCCGGCTCCGCCTTGGCGATGGCCAGGAAAGCCTCGCGCCGTTGCCGATGGATGGCCAAAGTCTCCTTTTCGAAGCGATCGGCGGCATCACCGGCGCCACGCCGCGCCGTGGCCCGCTTCAGGCCCTCAACGGGATCGATATCGAAGATCAGCGTCATGTCCGGCATCATGCCGTTGATGGCCACCGCCTCCAGCGCCTTCATGAAATCGGCATCGATGCCGCCGGTCACGCCCTGGTAGACGCGCGAGGAATCGATAAAACGGTCGCACAGCACGATCGAGCCGCGCTCGACCGCCGGGCGGATGACCTGCTCGACATGGTCCGAGCGCGCGGCGGCGAACAGGATCGCCTCCATCTTCGAGCCGAACGGCTCGGCCGCCCCGGACAGGAGCACGTGCCTTACGGCCTCGGCGCCGGGCGATCCGCCCGGTTCGCGGCTGACCAGGACTTCGTATTTCTTGGCGCGCATGCGCCGCGCCAGCCGCTCGATCTGCGTCGACTTGCCTGCTCCTTCGCCGCCCTCGAAGGTGATGAAAAATCCGCTCGCCAATCGAGACTGCCTTTGCCCGTGCTGGCCGCTGTCATAGCTCCCGTCCGACAAAAGGTCCACGAACTTGCCCGATCACAAATGTTTCTGACGCAGCCAGCCGACAGCGAGTTCCTTGGCCGCGTCGAGCGCACGCTGCGGCAGCGTGCCCACTTTCACCGACTCGGCGGCATAAAGCGGCATCTGCTGGCTAAGCGTGTCGCCTATCCAAACGCGCAACTCTCCGACCGGTTGCCCCTCCTCAACCGGCGCCGACACCGGACCCTGGTAGACGATCCTGGCGGTCAGCTTGTCGCGGTTGGCGATCGGCAGAAAGATGTTCACCGGGCCTTTCGCTTTCAAGGCCAGGCCGGACTTGGCGCCCCCGAAAACCTGCGCTTCGCCGACGACTTCGTCCTTGGCGAAGATCTCGGTTTTCTGGAATGACCGAGAGCCCCAGTCGAGCAGCTTGCGCGCCTCCTCGGAGCGTTCGCGGTCATTCGCCAGTCCGCTCACCGCGGCGATCACGCGTATGCCGTTGTGGCTGACGGTGCCGACCAGGCCGAAGCCCGCCTGCTCGCTGGCGCCGGCCACGAAGCCGTCGGCCTCGATGCCCATGGCGATCAGCGGATTGCGGTTCCTCTGCGCGATCTTGTTCCAGGTGAAGTCCGGCTGGCCGTAATAGTGGAAGAACTCCGGATAGTCGCGCCACAGATGCAGCGCCAGCATCGCCAGCTCCCGCACCGTCGTCTGCTGCCCATCCGCCGGCAGTCCAGTCGAATTGACGAAGGTCGATTTCTGGAGGCCGAGCTGACGGGCGCGATCGGTCATCTGCGCGGCGAAATTCGCTTCCGAGCCCGCCATGCCCTCGGCAAGCACGATGCAGCCGTCATTGGCCGCCTGCACGGTGACGCCCTGGATCAAATCCTCGACGCGGACCTCGGATTTGAGCTTGGCGAACATGGTCGAGGTGCCGGACGGCGCGCCGCCGGTGCGCCAGGCGTTTTCGCTGACGACGAACGTGTCGTCGAGCGTGATGCGCTTCGACTTGATGGCGTTGAAGACCATTTCCATCGTCATCAGCTTGGCCATCGAGGCCGGCGGGATCGGCTTGTCGGGGTCCTTGGCGAAGAGCACGGTGCCGGTGTCGGCATCGATCATGAACGCCTGCGTCGCCTTGGTCTCAAAAAGCTGCGCGCTTGCCGGGACGGCGCAAAGCAGCGCCAGCACCAATCCCAGGACGCTGGCGAAAGGCGGAAAAATGCGCAATTGCATGAAATGTCGACCCAATCTGAGCAATACCGGAGACACCGACGGCTTTCGCCCGGAATTGCGCAAAGACTACCCCGCGGCCAAGCTATCAGGGTTTTTTCGGCCGGATCAATGGGCCGCGCGAATTTGATCAGTTACGCACAACCAGCGCGTCCGGCGCGCCATGCGACCAGGCGGCCTGAAGCAGGTCGTCGACGCTGCCATGGCCGTCCGGATAGACATTGACCGCGTACCAATCATTGCCGTCGAGCTCGGTGCGCTGGATCTCGGTCCGGCCGAATGGCTTGAGCGCCGCGGCCACGCGATTTGCCTCCGCAGCTTCGTCGAAGGAACCGGCGGCGACATAGTCGGACGCGGGCTGTTCCTGGCGGTTCGATTTCCTCCACGACTGCAGGATATCGGCCGGCGACATGCCGCCGGTGTCAAGCGCGGCAAAGACATCGGCGCGCTTCACCCGCTCATCGGCGTAGGACAGCGAAGCCATGGCAAAGGGCGAGTTTGCAGGGAGGCCGACATCCGGCCGTTCCGGCACGATTGGTCCGAAATCGGGCAGCGCGACATCGCTGGCGCCCTGCGTCGAGAAACTTGCCGGTTGCACGGTGGGCTGCTCCGACAGGCCCGGCTGCGCGGCAAAGGCCTGCCCCGAATCGGTCAATTGTCCAGGGAACGGCACGGCAGCCGGCGGCGCTCCCACCGAGAGACTCGGCGACGGGCCGTTCATGGCCACCATCACACCGGTCGGCAGGCCGTCCGAAGGATCCGGCCGGTTGTTGCCGGGGTGGTAGGAAGCCACCAGATACTGATCGTCGTCGCCGTCGAGCGGCGCGCGGCCGACATATTCGACTTTGACCTTGGCCGTGCCGACCTTATCATAGTCGAGCATCTGCGCCGCGCGTTCGGAGACGTCGATGATGCGGCCTTCATGGTAGGGACCGCGGTCGTTGACGCGCACGATCACCGAACTGCCGGTTTCCAGATTGGTGACGCGGGCATAGCTCGGCAGCGGCATTGTCGGATGCGCCGCCGTCAGATGCGTCATGTCGTAGACTTCGCCATTGGCGGTTAGGCGGCCATGGAAGGCGTCGCCGTACCAGGAAGCCAGCCCGACCTTGGCGAAGCCCTTCTTATCTTCCTTCGGATAATACCACTTGCCGCGCACCTGGTAGGGCTTGCCGAGCTGGTCGCGACCGCCGCCGCGCCGCATGAACTGCACGCGCGGGCTGGCCTTCACCCCATATTCGGATTCGGCGAAATATTCCTTGGAGCGGGCCTTCTTGTAGACCATGCCCTTCGGTTCGGGCTGGGAGGCGCAGGCAGCCAAAATGAGGCCCGAAAGGGCGCACAGGGCGAAAGCAGAAGCGCGACGAAGACGCGGGCGCGCCGAAATCTGCATGTTTTCGATTGTCCCCTACCGTGCTGCCATCCGACGGAGCCAAGCATCCGCCGATGTCAGCAACACCTTGATCCCCAATCCCTTTGTGCGCAGGAATTGCTTATCACGATGTTAATCGATTATGGCGGCAACAGGGCGAGATTATGGCAAGGCCCAGGACCGGACAATGATGGGGCGGCCGTCTGACTGTCGTTTCCAAGCCTCACCACGGCCAGGAATTTCATGGCGTCGGGGCCGTCCCAATCGAATTGCCGGCTGTTATTGCGGCACCGGCGACCCGGTGGCGGCGACCTGCGAGAGCTTCTCGCGCTTCGTCAAAATAGGCTTCTCATAGGTTTTCTTCATAATCTTCCTCTCTTGAAATATTAGCAGGTTCAAATTGGCAGCGTATCGGCCGCATCGTCAATGCATCAACCGGCTAGCCACCGCGCCCCAAACAACATTGGGCCATTCCTGCGATTGACAGGTCTTTGCACGGCGCACTAGAGCATGGGGCGCTTGCGTTCCTGCCGGCATGGCTTTGTGGCCGGCAGGACGAAGCGCCTCGTGAAGATCACGATGGAGGGATGGCCGAGCGGTTTAAGGCACCGGTCTTGAAAACCGGCGTGGGCGCAAGTTCACCGTGGGTTCGAATCCCACTCCCTCCGCCAAGTCAACCCTTGAAACGCCCAGATAACATAGGGCTTGGCGATTTTCGGTTAGCGACTAACTAACCAACCTACTAACCGTCCTATGAGATGCGAGTGACAAAATCATCAAGTCCAGTCGGCATAGGGGACCGCGCCGCGAGCGACAACGGCATTATCTCATTCCGGCGAGCCCGCGCCCGTTCCTCGATCTCGCCGAAATGCAACGTCCTCTTCGACGCATAATCGTCGGCGAGAAGATCGAGCCAACGATGGAAAAAAAGCAGCGCAAATTTGCCCCGGTAGCGACTTCGCGGCTCAAGGCCGTCAAATGCTGCCCTGCTCCCGGCTCGCTCTTCGCCAGTGGGCTCGCGGGTCAGAGCGATCACGTCCTCGGAATCACGAACCTGCGCCCCGACCCCATCGAGCGCCACAACGGCAAGCTGATTGATACGCTGCGGAAAATCTCCTTTCCGACTTATCGGTATTACTTTAGAAAGATACAATCTAAAATTGATCTCTGCAGTCTCATCAATGAATTGAGCATATACACCGTTAAATAGAGCGATAATCTTTTCCCGCAAAGCAGGATATGCATTGCAATGCAACTCGACACGTAGAATGTCGTCCAAGACAGTATCGTCGACTAGATAGTTCTCTACTGAGTACCGATCAGTCATAAATATTTCCGGGCCGGGACCGAAGCCAGAATGATCATCAAAGTCCCTATCAATAAAAAAATAAATAGACTTACTTAAGTCACTAAGGTCGCGGCGAACTAAATCGCAAAGACCCAATACCTGTCTTTTTCCATTACACACGAAGAATTCATACCGCAGCGAGGCCTTAATCCTTCTCAGCCACTGTGAGTATATCGACTTGTCATCCAACCCCTCCACAACCAGAATGGGCAGTTCCCCACAGCGGCCACGCGCTTGGATAAGCTGAAGCTTCAAAACGGCGGGGCTTTCTCTCGCACTTTTGGTGCGCCTTACAATCTCGTCGCTTCCCGCTCCCATCAAACCGAATCTCCCTCATGCTCGTCCCCTTCAAAAGGTGGTATGCGAGCCTGATCAACAGAAATCTTCAGCGATTTGGCAAACGGATCGAGTTCATTATCGAACACGAAAGGAGAGTGTGTTATTGCGACCAGTTGGTTACAGGCTGGAGCGTTTACAATATCTACCAGTATTTGCTTTTGCCAATCTATTGAGAGTGACAGCTCCGGCTCATCAATGAGAACAATTTTCTGCCTCGGATATAGGTACAGCTTCGCGAGGAGGGATATCATCTGCTTTTCACCTGACGAAAGGGCGTCAAGAGCAATTTTTCTTTCTGACGGTAAGCTGACAGCGTAGACGGACAAGTCAGCTCTGTTCAAACGGAGTTCCTTTGAGTCCTGCCCGGAATATTCCGTATCTCCTGTCCCGCCGTACCCAATATCCGTGCTGGAAAGGTAATTGTTACATCTGCTTATAAAATCAGCAACTTGATTTTCTATGCCCCTTGTGGCATCTAGCACAGAGTTTAACTTTGAAATAAAATATAATAGAAACCGATTAGTTTCACTTTGGGGCGAATCGACGTTTACCAGCTGCTCAATGTCAGGTATTACGACGTCAACAAATGGGCCGACCCGTTGACCGTCCTTAAGTCGGGAAAAGAATAAATTTAAGTCATCCGTGCTTGGCAGATAGAAGTCACTGACCTCTGCGCGCGCGAAACTTCCGTCAAGTAACTCTTTGATAATGTCAGCGCTAAGCTTTCTGTAGCCTTTATTGGATTGGAGCAAAATTTCACGATTTAGGTCGGAGAGGCGATCGGATATATCGGACAGGCCGAACTGAACGTCGCCTGAAAAGGTGCTGAATGGAATTTTGAATCTCGGTCGTCCTCGGCGGTAAACTCGATCTTCGGCTTGAGCTAAGGGATTCTCGATGCGGCGATACGTAGGTAGATAAAGAACTTCAATACCTCTCAAAGAGGTTCGGATGGTGGAAACAACGTCAGTGATATTAGCGTTGATAGCAAAAATAGATGATTGAAGCTTCTCTAGGTAGTCCAGAGCGGATCGTTGATTGTAGTCGAAAGTTCGAACGGCCGCTTCAAATATTGGGTCATCAGTTATAGAGTAGATATCTTCTTTCAGAATTCCGAAGTTATTCGAAAGAAAATTGACAAGCTGTCTAGGATCAGTTTGTATTTTCTTTGCGAATGCACCAACTTCGCTTTCTATAACATGTTCGGTTAGGCTCTGGATATCGTCCTTCCTTACCACGAGATCCGTAGCGTGACCCGTAAGACGACAGCGTATCTCAGTAAAGTTCATGTCTCGTAGCCGAAGGAACTGACATTTTAGGAACGCATCGAGTGCGTTTAGCAGCGTAGTCTTGCCAGCGCCGTTCTGGGCGATCAGGACTGTAGCTGCATGGGGGCATAAGAGGGTTAGCGTTCGATAGCCGTGCAAATTTACGATTTCAAAGCGTTCGACTATCGATGGGAGCAAACCCCTGTTGAATGTGTCAGCGTATTCCATTGCTTTTTCGTCCATCCGATCAGGCAGTCTGTAAGGCACGTATTATGAGGCAGCCCCACGGGCTCACTACCGTCTAGAAACCCAATGGCCTTTGGTGTTATCAGCCGTTCCCTCGCCGCGCTAGTTGGTTTGAGAATGATCCGGGTATATGGCGCAATGCAGCTCTGTCCGAGCCATGTACGCAGTCTGGAGAGTGAACGGCCCGGCAAGTTGGTCAAACGCGGAAAGTGAGATTTCAAGATGTGATGTTGCGACGGAGTATCTGTCCGTTGAATTCGTTTCAAATAAACTGCTGAAAATATGGGATATTTGACAGCGGCGACGGCTACAAAAATTGGCGTCTAACCACTTTGCAAACCGATCAGGCTGCTTTCCGTCGCTGTTTCAGCCATTCGATGACATCGGTGCGAAGATAGCCGACCTTGCGCGCCGAGACGTGCAGTTTGGGCGGAAACGTCGGATCGGCCTTTTCGAGCCGCTGGCGGGAGGTGTCGCTGATGTTTAGCAAGGCGCAAAGCTGGTCGCGCGTGAGGATCGTCATAGCGTCCATGGGGGATGCTTTCCAAACGTTCTAGGGTTCTGGGGATTTGCAGGCATCCACCCGCGTTCACCGCGTCTTCCTCGCGGCATTGGGCCAGTCCAGCCCCTTTTCACCGCCAAATCAGGCGGCAACCACAACGATCATGGATAGGCGTGACTAGTCAACAGAAACGGCCTTGATCTTCGTGCCGTTTGAAACCGTTATCCACATATTCCTAGACTAGTGATCAAAATCTGACGTTATTTATCGGCAAAGTAAGCCGCTTGACGTGATTACCTGCCGCTCATTGCGTTTCTCTAATTTTAGTGCATTCTAGCATTATAATAGCGAGGGAGAACTGCCATGCCTACAATTGTAAGGTCAGCGGCGGTGCTGGCCGTTTTGCTGTGCCTCCAAGCCGATATGACTTGGGGCGCTGACGTGATCTCGCCGCCTATATCGAGTCCTCACACAATCATGCCGCTTTCCCCTCACGACCGAGAGTGTATTCGGAGAGGTGACGGTGCACCAGCATGTCGCAAGGACTGCGGAAGGAGATTTCCAGAACCCAATCCTAACATTTACTGCGACGCCTACTGCGCAAATGGCGCACTAGTAAGGGGCTCGTGCATCGTTGGTGCTGGGGGTTCGCTTGGCTGCCCTGGCATGGACTGCACCTTCTAAGGAACAAATCGATGCTAAATTTTCAAGAAAAAGCTTTGCCGGCGAATGTTGAAGAGTTTCCTCAGGATCAGGAATACACATGCCTTTTTGCGATCGACAGCCTCATCACGGTCGATCCGACACACCCGCGAAAATATATTGGCAATTGGAGGAATCTACCTCAGCTAGCTTGTGTTGACCGAACAGTCGATTCCTACGTACTGGATCAGCGTGTAGTCAGTTATTTTCAAATAGATATTCCCTGCGCCGGGTTAACGTGCTTTATCCTGAAAAAGTAGGCATCTCATAGCGACACAGTACGCCGAGACCAACTACGCGATTAGGCGTTGCCACTCTTGCTTGTAGTTGTCGTTAGAAATCAAAAGATAGTCTGCCCACTGTTGCATTAGTTTCTTGCGACGTTCAAAGGCGTCACCGCGCCGGTACGCGGCAACGGTCTTATCCTTAATGGTGTGAGCAAGCGCCATTTCAGCAATTGTGTCAGGATGCAGTGTTGTTTCGCTGCACCAATCGCGGAATGCGCTTCGAAAGCCGTGAACGGTCAATCCGTCTCGCATTCCGCGCAGCATTTCGAGCATTGCCATATTGGACAACGGTTGATTGCGTTTTGCACCCGGAAAGACATACGGATTGTCAGCGATGCGGTGCAAACCTTTCAGTAGGACGATTGCAGCACTCGACAAAGGAACTCGGTGTTCAATACCTGCCTTCATCCGCTCCGCCGGTATGGTCCATTTCGCGGCTTCAAGGTCGAATTCCGTCCAGACGGCGTTCAACGTCTCCGATGTGCGGGT
This sequence comes from Mesorhizobium sp. B2-7-1, assembly GCF_006440735.1. Lineage (GTDB taxonomy): Bacteria > Pseudomonadota > Alphaproteobacteria > Rhizobiales > Rhizobiaceae > Mesorhizobium. The sequence continues at coordinate 16,281 of NZ_VFUA01000109.1, forward strand.
TACGCAAACGACAGTCAGCATGAGCGCTTTTGCCGAATAGTCGGTCTTTGTCCGCAACTCTTGGACAAATCCCGGAGCGTCTACAAAAGCCATCGCTGCATGATGACCCTTCGATTGCTTACCTTTGCCAAGCCAATGCTCTAGCCCGTCTTCCCACTTTGCCGGGTTGTGGTGGTCTTTCCACATGGCTTTGATCTCCGGGTTTGCGCTCCCCATTGCCTTCGATTTCGCTGCGGCGATGACCGTTTCAATCCGCATGCGAACGCGGCTTGCCGTCTCGGGAACGGCATCCCAAAGCGGCAGGCGCTTGCCGCGCCGCATGTGCTGTTGCTTCAAAACCGCCAACACATCATCAACGCCGATTTCGTGCGGTAGCTTGCGGCCGATCTTCGGATAGACGTAGGTTTCAAGGGTGCTCGACCATTGAGCCCGGTGCTTGTTGTTACGCCAGTTGCCGGTATGCGTTGCGATGTAGTCGCGGGCCACGTCTTCAAACGTATCGTCGCCATTGGTCTTTGACTGCTTGGGCTTGGTCGCTATGAGCGGATCAATGCCGGCCTTCACTTGGTCGCGGTGTTCGATAGCGACCATTTCCAGTTCTTTGAATTGCCGGTCGCTGATCGGATCGTTGTACGGCCCAAGCGTCATCACCCGGCGCTTGCCGTCAAATGTATAGCGGAAAACCCAAGTGGGTTTGCCATTGCCGGATAACGCGAAACACAAGCCGTTGCCGTGCGACCATAGATTGGCTTGGGCGGCTTTGATCCGAATGCGAAGCTCGCGGTTGAGAGTGTCGATTTTCGATGCCATTGCGGAGGTTCCTTGGTGTTAGTACGGTCGTCCCGACTAACCTTTTTGAAGCCCTCCGCAGATTTGTTAGCTAGGCATGACTAGCTAAAATCATGGGAAATCAACAGGTTGGCTATTTCTGACTAGTCAAGACTAGTCGCATCTTCGGTCACTTCCTCCGCCAGATTGCTTACAGCTTCGAACTTCGCAGGACCGGCACTCCCCGGTCGAGGTTGCTCGCCAATCCCGCTACCAGTTCACCTTCAAGCCGACATCGCCGCCATAGCTCTGCAATCCGTCGCCGAATTTGCCGTCGAAAGCTGCGAACGTCGAGGTGTTTGAGCCCCAGTTCATCTTCAGGCCGGCATTGACCGCAACCGCGTCCTCGGCGGCCGAGGCGCCCTGGATGACGAAGGAGGTGCCCGGCGCCGCCTGGAAGCTCGGTTTCACCGACCGGTCCGGCTCGAACTCATGCACCCAGGCCGCGCGGCCCCAGGCCTGCAGCGACTGGCCGTCGCCGATGCCGATCGTGGTGTCGAGTTGCAGGCCGAGCGAGACCGGCAGCGAGGTGATGACGCGGCGATCGAAGCTCAGCCCCAAAGCGCCACCGTCGGGCGAAGTCTCGTCGAAAGAGTCCATCGACAGGAATGCGAACTGCAATCCGGCGAAAGGCGTGATCGCCCCCTCGCCCACCTGCTGCCGCCAGCCAGCCTCGATGTTGGTGCCGAAGCCGGCGCTGAGGAAATTGCTGCGCCAGTTCTCGGGCGTGATGCCGGCCACCGGGTCTATCGGCGAGTCCGAACCGGGCACGGCCGTGGACCGGTGGATGTTGTTGTTGTAGAGGCCGAAGGCAAGCGCGCCGTCGATATAGAACTGGTCCCATTTATGCGCGACATAGGCGCCGGCCTGCGCGCCGACGATGTTGCCCGAAGTCTGTCGGCCATCGACGGCAAATGAACCCGCAGAGCCGCCCAGAGCGAAGCCCACCAGCGTGTCGGGATCGCCGACGGTCTCCATGCCCGCCGCGAGATTGCCGCCCCTGTAGGTGGTGCCGGCACTGCCAGCCGCCGCACTGCCGCTGATCTCGCCGCCATTGCCGCCGGCGCTCGCCCAATAGCTCCAGCGCCGCGGGTCGGGCTGCAGGGCTTTGAACGGATCCTTCCCGGGCTTCGCCGGTTCGTCATAGGCCTGCGGTGTCGCTGTGACATCCGTCGGGTCGGTGCCGAGGCCGGTGCGCCAGAAATCGGCCTGGCGGCCGATCGAGGCGAAGAAGCTTTCATAGGCGCCGAATTGCGGCTGCTCGAAACCGGAAACCCCCTCGCCCGAGACCGAATCGTAGACGGCGCCAAGCTGCTCGACGGTCGGGATATAGAACAGCGCCTCGGCGATCTTCTGGAAATCCGGCGAGGTCGGGCCGCCGCTCTGGATGGCGTTGACCGCGTTCGCGACCGGAATCTGGTTCCCGGTCAGGCCGGTGGGGGCGAAGGTGATGTCGACACCGAGATAGACATTGTTGAGGTCCGGATACTGCAGCTGATATTGCGCGACCGCGCTTTGGACCGAACTCAGCTCCAGTCCGGTGTGCGACACGCCGCCATCGGCATGCAGGATGTGGAACGTCTGGCTCCCCGGCTTCGCCGCGGCCGCATCCATGATGTTGAGGTCGATGGCGCCACCGAGATCCGCCGTGCCGGCGACGTTGATCAGGTCGGACTGCGGATCGAGGTCGACGTCGAGCTTATAGGCGCCGGTCGAGGCCTGGTTCCAATTGCCGACGAGGCTGGTCGTCATCACATTGTTGTTGCCGCCCGGCGAGAAATAGCCGCTGTCGGCGAAAAGGTTGCCGGTGCCGAGCTTGGCATCGGCGCCGGCATTGAAGGTGGCGTTGGCCTCGTTGGTGAAGCTGTTGGCGCCGGCGCCGAGATCGAAGGAACCGGTGACGGTGCCGTAATTGGTGACCGTCTCCTTGGCATCGCCGGAAAGGATCGCCCAGCCGCCGGCCGTGCCGCTCGCGGTCGTGATCGTGCCCTTGTTGCTGACCGTGTTGTTGTTGCCGTCGACGATCCAGACACCGACACCGATATGGTTTGCGTCGGTGGCGCCGCCCACGACCTTTCCATTTGCAGTCGTCAGGTTGATGGCAATGTCGCCATTGCCTTCGGACGCCTTGCTCTGCGCGACGATGGCGCTGGTGCCCGCGGCATGGGTGACGACCGACCCTGCAAAGTCGACGGTGACATTACCGGCGACGCCCTGGAACAGCGGGTTGAGCGGATGGAGGGTGTCCTTCGTGCCGCCCGCGCTCTGCGCAAAGATGCCGATGGAGCCGCTGCCGTAGGTGTCGATAGTACCGGCATAGTCGACTTTGACAACGCCGGAGTCGCCAAAGTCGCCATTGCTGCCGACATGATAGTCGGTGATGGTCCCCAGCACCGGGACGTCGTTGCCGAGCGTGCCAAGTATACCGCCACCGCCACCGATCGACTGCGCGAAGATGCCAGCCGAGGATGAGCCGTGGGTGATGATCGCGCCACTGCCTTCAACGGTGACATCCTTGCCCGAGCCGCCGCTACCGCCGCCCTGACCGAAGGCCAGCCCAATGCCGAGATTGAGAGCCGGGATCGGCCCCATCGCTTGCTCGAGTACACGGTCGACATTGCCGGCGACACCGCCGCCGCCGCCCACCGACTGGGCGAAGATGCCGTTGGAATTGCTGCCCTTCGTGGTGATGTTGCCGGTGTTGGTAACCTCGACAAGACCGCCGATGCCTGACGCGCCGCCATTGCCGCCAACCGCGACGCCGAGATTGCTGTAGATCTTGGTCTTGCCCAATAGCACGTTGGCGATCAGCGCCGCCGGGATCGGGATCAGTTCGCCGGTACCGAGGAGGCCATTGCCGCCGGCGCCACCGCCGCCGCCCACGCTCTGCGCATAGATGCCGTCGGCAAGCGAACCGTTGGTCGTGATGCTGCCATCGTTGGTGACGGTCACGTGCCCGCCGTCGCCAGCCGCGCCGCCCTGGCCGCCGACCGCGACCGACATGGCGACGTTTATGAGCGCATCTGGAGGAGCCTCGCCCTTGCCGACCAGCACATTGATCGAATTGGCGCGCCCGCCGATGCCGCCGCCGCCGCCGATCGACTGCGCGAAGATGCCATAGGCGCTGTTGCCGGTGGTCACCGTGTCGCCGGCGACGTCCTTGTCGGTGGTGATGAGGCCGGTCTCGATGTTGCCATGGTTGTTGACGGTGACCTCCTCGCCGTCGCCGGCGAGCGCGCCATTGCCGCCGATGGCCACCGAGATGTTGGTGTTCTGCGCGCTCGAGCTGGTCGCGTTGGCCCAGCTTCCGACTGCCGTGATCGCGTTGCCGCCGTCGCCGCCACCGCCGCCCGCGCTCTGCGCGTAGATGCCGGCCGAATTGTCGCCATAGGTGCGGATGACCGACCAGTTGTTGACCGTCGCGGTCGAGCCGTCGCCGCCGAGCGCGCCCTGGCCGCCCACGGTGACGCCGATGGACGCAAGCGGCAGGTTGCTGTTGTTGATGCCGAGGTTGACGCCGATCGCGAAGCCGCCGTCGCCGCCGCCGCCGCCGATCGATTGCGCCCGGACGCCGTCGGCGCCAAGGCCCCAGGTGGTGATGGTCGAGCCGGGAACGACCTGGTCGAGCGCATTCTTGCCCGCATCGACGGTAACGGCGCCGCCGTTACCGCCTGTGCCGCCGGTGCCACCGACGGCGACCGATATGTTAGCGCCCGGCCCCATTGAGCCGGAGCCCGACCCGGCGTAACCGCCAGTGCCGCCGCCGCCGCCGACCGATTGCGCCCAGATGCCGTGGGCCCCGGTGCCTGAGGTGGTGATGTTGCCGCCATTGACGACATGCACCGTGTCGCCGATGCTGCCATCGCCGCCGCTACCGCCGACCGCGACCGAAACGGCGACCGCCGGGATTTCCGAGGGATCGGGAGAAACCGCCACCGAGAAGGCGATGGCCCCGCCGCCATTGCCGCCGCCGCCGCCGACCGACTGCGCGAAGATGCCGTGAGCCTGGAGGCCGAAGGTCTCGATCGTGCCGCCCGTGGTGTTGACGGTGACGATGTCGCCGCTGCCTCCGACATCGGCCGCGCCGCCCATGGCGAGGCCGAAATTGAACGCGCCGCCGCCGCTCACCGCGACGGCGCCGCCGCCATCGCCACCGCCGCCGCCAACCGACTGCGCGAAGATGCCATAGGCGCCGTCGCCCTGGGTGGTGAGGTCGCCCTTGTAGTTGACGGTCACGTCCTTGCCGTCGCCGCCAGGGCCGCCCTTGCCGCCGAGCGCGAAGCTGGCGCCGGCGCCTGAGGTGGCGCTCGAGACCGCGACTGCAAGGCCTCCCCTGCCACCGCCACCGCCGACCGATTGCGCGAAGACGCCATAGGCCTTGGCGCCCGTTACGACGGTTTGGCCCAGAATGTTGGTCGTGCGCGTGCCGGTGCTGATGTCGGAGGCGACGAGGCCGCTGAGATTGCCCGGCGTGGCCACGTGATTGACCTCGACCGATCCGCCGTTGCCGCCCTTGTCGCCGGAACCGCCAATGGCGATCGCCACGGCTTCGCCGACTGTATAGGAGCCGCCGCCATTGCCGCCGCCGCCGCCCAGCGACTGGGCGAGGATACCGACCGAATTGTCGCCGCTTGTCGTCAAGTGGTTTGAGGAATTGACGATGACGGTCTGGCCGTCGCCGCCTCCGCCCCCGGAGCCGCCGATGGAGAAGAGGCCGCCGCTGGAACCGCCATCGCCGCCGCCGCCGCCGATCGATTGCGCGACGATGGCGGCGGCGCC